>CAYSNP010000009.1:0-55888 GCA_964432485.1 uncultured Christensenellaceae bacterium
GTTGTAGCAGGATTGACAGTTTTTTGGACAGGCTCACATATTAAAAAGCTGATTACGCTAAATGCGCTTTTTAATAATGGTATGGTGCTGATACCGCTATATCTTAAAAAAACTTGGTATTTAGTGCTTAATACCTTTCTTATATTTCTTTTTGGCGGAGCTGTGCTTGTAGCTATTGCCTCAGAGCAACATATTCTTTACGGATGTATAGCTTTAACTTGCCTTTGTTTGATAGCATTAGTCAGCACAATGCTTGCAAGCAGATTTGCTGTGCTAGATTGCGGCATAATTGTGCCTTTTCGCTTTATAGACTATATGCACTTATATGAATATAAAATTGAAGACAATACTGTTTTTTTCTGCAGGGATGAAAAAGGGTTTGATTCCCTTGCCGCAGTTAGCCCAAAGCTGCGTTTTTCTCCTGAACATTTGCCTAAGCTAGAATATATCTTAAAAAAGCATACAAGTAAGAATTAGCTGCTTGTTTATGCTTTTTTTGTTACCTTTGGCACACTTGTCAAAGGTTTTTTTAATATGTAAAAGGTTGCTGATTATCGTTCTATATACAAGACAAAACTCATAAAATATATAAAAACAGGCTTATTGTTATTCGACAAAATCCGCCTTATTTTTTAAGAAAAAATGCATTTAGCTATGAGGTGCGCCTTGATTATAGTAGTAAAAAAAGCTAAACTTATATTGATGTTGGCCATTGTTTGTGTTTGCGTAGTCTCGGTTGCAACATTTTGCAGTTTTTATTCGTCAGGATATACTTTTGCGCCGCAAAAAAGATTGCCGATTTATGCTGTGGCTTGTAAAGAAAAAAAGGTTGCCTTAACTTTTGACGCTGCTTGGGGAGCTGATAAAACAGAAGGGATATTGGATATATTAGATAAGTACGGATATAAGGCAACTTTCTTTTTGGTAGGGTTTTGGATAGATAAATATCCGGATATGACCAAGGAAATACACCAGAGGGGGCATCTAGTGGGCAATCACAGCAACAATCATTTGAAAATGAGCAAGCTAGGCAAGGATGAGATAGCCAAAGAGCTAACCAGCACAGGGGAAAAGATTAAAGAGCTTACAGGGGCTACGCCTGCATATTTTCGTCCGCCTTTCGGCGATTACTCCAATACTTTGATTATTCAAGCAGAAAGTCTGGGTATCTGCACCATACAATGGGATGTAGATAGTTTGGACTGGATGAAAAGGTCTACTGCACAAATTACCGAAAGGGTGCTTGCCCGCACTAAGGCAGGTTCTATAATTTTATTTCACAACAACAGCGACCATATACTTGAAGCTTTGCCTACGGTAATTCTGGGTTTGCAGAATAAAGGCTATACTTTTGTGCGGATAGATGAGCTTGTATACAAGGACAATTATTATATTGATGTCAACGGAGTGCAACATAAGGCAAATTAAAGCGCAGAATTTACATTTAAGGAGAGATTTATTATGAACTATGAGCAAATGAACAACAATATTGTAAGCCTTACGGGGCAAGTTGTACAAGACCCGATATATTCGCACCAAGTATTTGGCGAAGGGTTTTACGAAACATTTTTAGAAGTAAAAAGACTTTCTGACCAAAGCGATGTGATACCTATCACCATTAGCGAGCGGCTAATAGACGAAAATTTAATTGTTAAGGGCAGCACCATTTGCATAAGCGGTCAGTTTAGGAGTTACAATAAGCTGGTGGACGGTAAAAGCCGCTTAATGCTTACTGTTTTTGTGCGTGATATTGAAGAAATTGATACAATGCAAAACCCTAATACAATAGAACTTATAGGTTATATTTGTAAAGAGCCTATATATAGAATTACTCCTTTTAAGAGAGAAATTTGCGATATTTTGCTGGCTGTGAACCGCGCTTATAATAAATCTGATTACATACCTTGTATTGCTTGGGGGCGCAATGCACGCTATGTAAAGAATCTAGATATTGGAGATAAGATTTGCTTAAGCGGCCGCATCCAAAGCAGAGTATATCAAAAACTTCAGGAAGACGGCGAATATGAAGAAAAAGTTGCTTATGAAATTTCCATCAACCGCATAAGCCTTGCCGGCGATACTGCGTTAGAAGATGAAGAAGAAAGGTACAGTTAGAGCTTATGCGTGATTGATTTTTGGGCATGCTTATGATATACTAATTGCATGCAATTTTTTTCAGAAACAATTGACCAACTTAAAAAAAGAATACTATCAGCGGCTAAAAAATCCGACAAAGGCACACAAAAAGTGCATATTATTGCCGCAGGCAAATCTCGCAGTATTGAGCAAATTCAAGCATTGATGAGCTCCGGCGAGATTTCTGCAGTAGGGGAGAATCGGGTACAAGAGCTTTTAGGCAAATTTCGTCAAGATATTCCTTTTGATTTTATAGGCAGACTGCAAACTAACAAAGTTAAATATATTATAGATAAAGTTAGGCTTATTCAATCGGTAGATAGAGAGAATTTGCTGCTAGAGATTGATAAGCAAGCGCAAAAGCATAATATTGTTGCCAATATCCTTATCCAAATAAATACAGGCAAAGAAGCAACCAAAGGAGGCATTTTTGCAGAGCAAGTGCCGCTTTTTGCGCAAAAAGTAGCGGAGTTAGAGCATATTAAGCTAAGAGGGGTTATGGCTGTTGCACCTATTGCGGACAGCAACACGCTAAGAAGCTGTTTTACAGATGCGTATAAGGCATTTTGCAGCTTGCAAGATAAATATAAGGATATTGACTACCTATCAATGGGGATGAGCGAGGATTTTGAACTGGCAATAGAATGCGGCTCAAATATGGTGCGGCTGGGCAGGATATTATTTGAAGGTGCATTGTGAGCGGCTATTTGGATTTTCTGCGAGGCAGGGACAGCAAAAAAGATAGCATGCCCGGAGTTAAAACCAATTATGATAGGTTTAGAGAAGTAAAGTTTGCGCAAGGGAAAAGAGAGGGCGCATCCGGTGAGGGGATACTCCGACCGAAGACGCTAAGCGATATAGAGTGTATTATAGATATGCTTAAAGAAAAAAGAGGTGTCGTGGTAGACCTTGCTTGCGAGGGGTTGCTTACCCAGCGTATGTTAGACTTTTTAAGCGGCGCTATCTATGCGCTGGGCGGCAATATCCATCGTATTCAAAGACGCATATATATTATAACGCCTAAGGGAGTAAAATTGATGTCAGATGAAAAAGATACTAAAGAAAGTGCTAAAAAAAGCGGCAGAACACAAAAAGTTAATTAAACTGATAGCAATTGAATTATTTTTTATTGCTTTACTGATTGTAGCTGATTTACTTACTAAAGTATATATTTACGGTGCTGCCAAGACAGGCGGCGACATTCCTATAATCAAAGGTGTGATTAAGTTTGTAGCAGAAGATAATACGGGCGCATCTTTTGGCATGTTAAAAGACTCCACTTTTGCACTTGCTATTTTTTCTGCTATTTGCACCACCGCCTTGCTTTCTTTTTTGGTGTATACCATAAATAATCGTCATAAGCTATTCCGTGCGGCGCTAATTTTAATTATCGGCGGTGCGGCGGGCAACCTTTATGATAGATTTGCACTTGGATATGTACGGGATTTTGTATATTTTGAACTTATCAACTATGCAGTTTTTAATTTTGCGGACAGTGCCCTTACTGTGGGCTGCATTATGTTTTTGATTTATGTTATTTTTTATTATAATGAAAAATCAGGTTTTTCTGCCAAAGAAAAGGCAGTACAAGCCGCAAAAGACGGCATAATGCCAATGGATACTGCAGAGCTGCCATTGCCGGAAGAAAGCAATAAAGATGCAGAGCAAGTGCCTGATAATCTCGAGAATATAGAAAGCAATTTAGCAGAAGAAAAAATTGAAGACTTTCAAGAGCCTCCTCAAGATAATGGATGAGTTAATTTTGCACGCTAAGTGCGATGCCCCTATTCGTATTGACAATTTTATTGCCTCTCAGCAGTTGGGGCTTACCCGCAGCGGCGTTAAGAGTTTGATAGAAAAGGGCGGCGTGTTCCATAATGGTTTGCAAGTAAAAAAAGCAGGTTTGTCAGTGGCAAACGGGGATATTATTAGCATTAAGGGCTACCAAAAAGAGCAGCCGCAAATATTGCCTCAAGATTTGCCATTAGATATAGTTTATCAAGATGATGATATAGCTATTATAAATAAAGCTCAAGGTATGGTAGTGCATCCTGCCGCAGGAAATTATCAAAATACTTTGGTCAATGCCTTGCTTTTTCATTTTAAGGAACTATCCGACATTAATGGCAAGTTGCGACCGGGAATAGTGCATCGATTGGATAAGGACACCTCAGGGCTGCTGTTAATAGCTAAAAACAATCCTTCACATTTGCATTTAGCCGCCCAATTTAAGGAGCATAGCGTTGAGCGATATTATACAGCGCTTTTGCAAGGCAATCTTAAAGAGGATAAGGGAGAAATTGTTGCCGAAATAGGGCGCAATCCTAAAGACCGCAAAAAAATGGGTGTGGTAGAGGGCGGCAGGCAAGCTATAACTTCTTGGAGCGTAATAGAAAGATTTGCTCAATATTGTTTAATAAAGTTTAAGCTGTATACAGGCAGAACACATCAAATAAGAGTACATGCGCAACATTTAGGGCATCCCGTTGCAGGGGATAAAGTTTATGGCGGCAAAAGCAAAGATAATCTAAAAGGGCAGCTTTTGCATGCAGACAAGCTGGGTTTTACGCATCCTACTACACAAGAAAGGTTATGCTTTACTGCACCTTTGCCTAGTTATTTTGCTGATTTTTTAAGCAAATTATCAAAAATTTAATTTTTAAGTTTGACTTTTGGCAATACTTATGTCATAATAGCTGCTGTAAATGGATTCTACTTTACAGCAGGGAGAGCAATGGAGCTACTAAAAAACGTTCAATATGGTATGCTTAATGACTTTTATGGGAGTTTGTTAACACCGTATCAAAGCGATATGTTGCATCTTTACTATGACCTTGACTGCTCGCTTGCCGAAATTGCGTCGGAGTTGGATATTACCAGACAAGCGGCGCACGATGTCATTATGCGCTCGGTAAAAAAGCTGGAGCAGTATGAAACTAAGCTGGGACTAGTAAAAAAAAGAGGTGCACTTATAGCTTTATTAAATGAATTGGGCGAAAAGCTAGAAAAGCTCTCTAAACAAGAATTAAGACAAGAATTAATAAAAATAAAGGCTAAGGCGGAGGAGATTTAATGGCTTTTTTCGAAAATTTAAGCGATAAGATAAATCATGCCTTTTCTAAGCTGCGAAACAGGGGCGCGCTAACCGAGCTGGAAATAAAGACCGCTATGCGGGAAGTAAGGGTTGCACTCCTTGAGGCTGATGTTAATTTTTTAGTGGTAAAGGAATTCATTGCGGCTGTTACGCAAAAGGCATTGGGCGAAGGCATTCTTTCAGGCTTAGATGCTCATAAGCAGGTTATTAAGATAGTCAATGATGAGCTAATTGCGCTTATGGGTAGCACACATCAAAAGCTGGAGGTATCGTCTAAACCTCCTACGGTGATTATGATGTGCGGCTTGCAAGGCTCAGGCAAGACCACTATGTGCGGCAAGCTGTCGCTTTACCTTAAAAAGCAAGGTAAAAAGCCAATGGTTATAGCCGCTGATATTTATCGCCCTGCCGCTATAAAGCAATTGCAAATTGTTGCACAAAGGGCAGGGGTAGAAGTATATGAAGAAGGACAAGCCGACCCCGTAAAGATATGCAGGCACGGTATTAAATATGCGCTTAAGAATGCTTATGACACCGTAATAATTGATACAGCGGGCAGATTGCATATTGACGAAAAACTTATGCGGGAGTTGGCAGACCTCAAGAAAGAAACTCAGCCTAAGGAAATTTTGCTTGTAATAGATGCTATGCTAGGACAAGACAGCGTTAATGTGGCAGCAGAGTTTAATGCAAGGCTGGATATTTCTGGTGTTATTCTTACTAAGTTAGATGGGGATACCAGAGGCGGAGCGGCTCTTTCTGTTAAAGCGGTTAGCGGCAAGCCCATTAAGTTTTGCGGGATAGGGGAGCGGTTGGAGGACTTAGAGCCTTTTTATCCCGACCGAATGGCATCAAGGCTGTTGGGTATGGGTGATGTGCTTACTTTGATAGAAAAGGCCACCAGTACGGTTACTGAGGAAGATGCCAAGCGGTTAGCCAAAAAAATGAAGGAAAATACCTTTGACCTGCAAGATTATTTGGCACAATTGGGCAGCGTAAAGAAGATGGGCGGGCTAAAGAGCATGATGGGCTTAATCCCCGGATTATCCGGTAAATTAAAGGGTGCAAGTTTGGATATTGACGATAAGCAAATAGAGCGGACTAAGGCAATTATCCTGTCTATGACCCCTCGAGAGCGCAGGAATCCCTCTATCCTAAACGGATCTAGACGCAAGCGCATAGCAAGGGGCAGCGGCACCAGCGTGCAAGAGGTTAATAAGCTAATGAGCCAATTCGATCAAACAAAGACAATGATGAAAAAATTGGCTTCTGGTAAGGGGAAATTACCGTTTTGAAAATAATTATTGGAGGATAAACAATATGGCAGTAAAGTTAAGGTTAACTAGAATGGGAGCGAAAAAAGCACCTTTTTACCGCATTATAGCTACTGATTCACGTCAAGCGCGTGATGGGAGATATATTGAGCAAATTGGTTATTACAACCCCGTTCCCAACCCGCCTGAAGTTAAGATTAACCGTGAAATAGCAGAAAAATGGCTAAGTTGCGGTGCTATTCCTACTGATACGGTGCGTGCTTTGTTCAAAAAAGAAGGCATACTGTAATTGGAGGAGCAAAATGCAAGAATTAATAAATTATATAGTAAAAAACATAATTGACGAAGGCACTTACGAAATAGTTATTATGGAAGAAGAAGACCAAGTCGATATTAAAGTAATAGCTGATAAGGACCAAGTATCCAAAATCATTGGCAAATCAGGCAGAATTGCTAAGGCTATAAGGACTATTGTAAGGGCGGCATCCAGCAAAAGCGATGCAAAGTATTCTCTTTATATAGAGGAAAGGTAATGCTTTTAGTAGGCAAGGTATTAAAGCCGCAAGGCATAGCTGGAGAAATGAAAATTCTCCCTTATCTTGATACGCCTGAGGAGTTTGCTAAACTCAGTAAAATAATTATTCAGGATAAGGAGTATGCTCCTTTATCTGTGCGCATTTCGGAAAAGCATATCTTTGTAAAACTAAAAGGGGTAAGCGATAGAAGCACCACAGAGCAATTTCGTGATAAAGAGGTTTTTATTAGCAAGGCAAACGCTCCTAAACTGCCGCAAGGCAGATATTATATTGACAACTTGATAGGTTGCAAGGTTTGGGTAGGCAATAAGCTGCTAGGGGAGCTTGAAAATATCTTGCAATATGGCAGCGCAGATGTCTATGAGGTTGCAACTGCTAAGGGCAAAGTGTCTTTTCCATTGCTCAATATTTTGATAACAAAGATAAGCGATACCGAAGGAATAATTGAACTAGACCCTAAAGAGTTTGAAAAGGTAGCGGTATATGAGGATTGATATATTGACAATATTTCCCTCTTGTTACCAAGGGCTAAAGTGTAGCATTATTGGTAAGGCATTGGATAAGGGTGTTATCAGCCTTAATATATACGATATTAGGGATTATGCCTTCAATAAGCATAAAAAAGTAGATGATTATCCTTATGGCGGCGGGGCAGGAATGGTTATGATGCCCGCTCCCTTATGCGATGCTATCAGCGCTTGCGACCCAAAGCATAACTCACTGCGAATATTGCTGTCACCTAAAGGCAAGGTACTAGACCAAGAGCTAGTAAAGAGCTTAGCAAAAAGCCAACATATTATGTTAGTAAACGGAGCGTACGAAGGCGTTGACCAAAGGGTAATAGACAGCCAAATCGATATGGAGTTGTCTATTGGCGATTATATCCTAACTTCCGGTGATTTGGCTTCTATGGTAGTAGTTAACTCAATAGCCCGATATATAGACGGAGTATTAGGCAGCAGCCAAAGTACAGCTGAAGAAAGTTTTAATAGTGGTGTTTTAGAGTATCCGCAGTATACACGACCCGAGGTATATAACGGTATGGCAGTCCCCGAGGTGCTGTTATCGGGCAATCATGCGGCCATTGCGGCTTGGAGAGCGGAGCAAAGCAAAAAGTTGACCAAAAAGATGCGTCCGGATCTATTGGAGGAGTAAAATGCATATCCATTGGTTTCCCGGACATATGACAAAAGCACTAAGGATGATGGAGCAAGAAGTAGTAGCTGTTGATGCTATTATTTATATGTTAGACGCTCGTGCTCCCCGCTCTTGTATCAATCCTGCTTTTGATAGCATAATAGGCTCAAGACCTGTACTTTATATACTCAATAAGAGCGATTTGGTTACCCAAAGTGAAGTTAAGCTGTGGGTTGATTATTTTTCTGACTTAGGCAAACAAGCTCTTAGCATTACAAGCACAAGCAGAGGAATAAAGCCGAAAATAGTTCAAGCGTTAAAGCAAGCCTGCGCGCCTGTTATTCAGAAATATCTGGATAAGGGCGTTAAGAAAACAATTAGGGCTATGGTTATAGGTATCCCTAATTCGGGCAAATCCACTTTAATTAACAGTTTGGCAGGCTTCAAAAAAACCGTTACCGGCAACAGGCCCGGGGTCACCAGAGGCAAGCAATGGATTAGCATTGACCCTTATATAGATGTGATGGATACGCCGGGCACTCTTTATCCGGACTTTAACGACCAAGCCAAAGCGGTAAGGCTTGCGCTGATAGGCAGTATTAGAGATGAGATTACCGATATAATCGGGCTGGCAACAGAAGCTATTATGTTTTTGAAAAAAGAATATCCTGTTTCGTTGCTTAACGCTTTCCCAAATATAGAAGCAGAGCAAGATGCGCCGGCAATACTGGATAAAGTTGCACTTGCCAGGGGCTACTTACTGCAAGGCGGAAAGATGGATATCGAAAGAGCGGCAAGGGCAATAGTCAACGATTTAAGGAAGTTAAAGTTCGGCAAAATAATATACGAAAAGCCTAACGAGTAAACCATTATGAAGTACATATACGAAGTTGAAAACTATTTAGCTTATGAAAACTACTGCCGCAAACAAGGCAAGCGTTATATTTGCGGTATAGACGAAGTAGGCAGAGGCCCTCTTGCAGGACCGGTCAGCGTATGCGCTTGCATTATGGATTTAGATAAGCCGGTCACAGGCGTTAGGGACAGCAAAAAGTTGACTTGCGGCAAAAGGCAGGAGTTAGAGCCGCTAATAAAGCAAAATTGTATAGATTACTGCATTGTGGATATAGAAGAGGATATTATAGACGAAATAAATATCCTTAACGCAGTACTAAAAGGGGCAAAAAGTGCAGTAGAAGGGCTTAAAGTTAAACCTGATATTATACTTATAGATGCCTTAAAAGTGGATTTTGGGATAGAAACGATAAGCATAATTGGCGGAGATGATAAAAGCTACACTATAGCCGCCGCTTCTATACTTGCCAAAGTACATAGAGATGCGCTTATGGACAGCTTTGACCAAAAATATCCGCTTTATGGATTTTGCCGCAACAAAGGTTACGGTACTCCCGAGCATATTCAAGCATTGACAAAGATAGGGCCTGCCCCTATACATAGACGCACTTTTCTTAAAAAGATTTTAGAAGGTGCGCAGTGAACAGATACGGAACAGGCGAAAAAGGCGAGGTTATAGCCAGGCTTTATCTTGCAGATTTGGGGTATACTTTGCTGGAGGAGAACTTTCGCATTGCAAGGGTAGGCGAAATTGACCTTATAGCTATGGACGGAGCGGATTTGGTATTTGTAGAGGTCAAGACTCGTAGCAGCTATGACTTTGGCGACCCGCTAGAGTCCATAACCGCTCATAAAAGGCGGCGAATCAGACGGTGTGCGCAAGGTTACCTTGACAGTGTCGATGTGAAATATGAAAACACACGCTTTGATGTGATAATTGTTTTCAATGATGAGGCGGAACATATTAAAGATGCCTTTTAAGGCATACTAAAATATTGGGTATATCAGCATAAAATGCTTGTAAAATAAAGATGTTTTTGTTATTATGTTAAAGGCTTCAACGGTCCTATTCAAGTATGCATATACAATATGCAAATCCTAAGGCTTGTACGAACGTTGTGATTATTTTGGAGGTAAGCCATGAATCTTATTGATATTGTAGAAAAAGAAGGGATGAGAGAAGATATTCCTGAATTTAATGTGGGAGATACCGTAAAGGTATTTGTAAAAGTTGTAGAAGGCGCACGAGAGCGTTTGCAAGCGTTCGAAGGTACTGTTATCGCCCGCAAAGGCGGCAGCATAAGAGAGACTTTTACAGTAAGACGCCTTTCGTTCGGGATAGGGGTAGAAAGGACTTTTCCTTTGCATTCTCCCAAGATTGACCATATAGAAGTTGTAAGGCAAGGCAAAGTAAGGCGAGCTAAGCTCTATTACTTGAGAGGCCGCACAGGCAGAGCGGCAAGGGTTAAACAAAAAGGTATACAATAAGGGTATTGAAATGAAAAAAGTCGTTTTAGTAGTTGTATTGATATCAGCACTTGTGACGCTCCTTTCCGCTTGCAATTTTGTTCCCGTATCCGCTTATAACGAGGAGATATTAAAGGGCAGCGTGCTGGACTATGAAGATATTGGCCAGTTGCGTGAAGATTGGGAGCTTCAGCAGGGCGGCGATGGCACTTCAAGTGCATTTACCATTGCCGGCGAGGAAAGCGCAGGGACTAAAGGTATCCAAATCAGCACCAACAATACAGGCGGTTGGGCATATTTAGCGCAAAAAGTTTTTCTAAAAAACAATAGCTATTACAAGATAACTTATGAGTACACATCTTCTTCAATGTCAGATTTTGATGAGGACACAAAAGGGGTAGGTTTCTTTGTAGGCTTTTTAGAAGACCCGCTATTTAATATTGGCACTGATGAGCAAATAGAGGAAACCGGCTCCACCAGCGGCAAACAAACTGTTGATTTTTTCTTCCATACAAAGAATGTTAAAGAAGCGCACTTAGCTCTTAGAGTAGGCACAGAGGACAATCCTATTTCGGCAAGCAATGTTACTATTTATTCTGCCAATCTGGTTAGAGTGAAAGCCAGCGAAATTGACTTGCAAGAAAATATTTTTGAACTGACTACCAATGTGTTTGGAGCGGCAAGCGTGCTTAACTCTTCTTATGTCATTGCCGGCGGTATTGTTAGTTTGGTTATTATTTACGCTGCTTTTGTATTGCTTAGAAGAGCTATGGCGGCAGAGGATAAGCACTTATTAAAAGGCAAGCTCTCCCGCTTTGCAGATAACAAGTATTTTGTAATTGCAATTGTGCTTTCTATTGCTTTTATTATAAGATTCGCCATTGCGCTGACAATGAGCCTGGTAGCTAAAGGCAAGGAAACGCTATTTTTAGGATTTGAAACTGAAAAGCTGATTGAACAAGGCTTATTTATAGCCAGTCACGGTCCGCGCTTTATGTTTAAGCATTTAGAAGTTGCCAGCTTTATGCCCGGACAATTTTACCTTGCCAGTATAGTGGGCTTTTTGCTTAGATTGTTTGGCAGCGAAAGTACAGTACTTGGTGCATTCTTTATAAAGTTGCTTGCTATCTTTGCGGATTTAGGAGCGGTTTATATACTGTATAATTTAGCGCTAAAGAAGTTTTCTAAGATTTCTTCGGGGATGATAGCACTTGCTTACAGCTTATTGCCTACTGTATTTGTACTAAGCGGCGTATATAGCAGTTGGGCTTCAATCGTTGTATTATTGGTATTGCTTACTTTTTACTTTATGCTTAACAAAAACTTGTTAGGGCTGGGAATAGCTTATTTCTTTGCGTTATTGCTGTCTCCCTATGCAATTTTAGCAGGTCCGATAATATTGATGTATTTGGTTTATATAGCAATAGGGGACAAGTCCAAAATATTGCCTATAAGCATTGGTGTGCTTTCCGCTGTGGTATTATTTTATTTGGCGGGGCTGCCTTTTGTAATTAATGAGGTAGCAAAAGGAAAAGCATTTGCACCTTTTACCCATTATATTGAAGCGCTAAAACTAGATAACTTCTATACTATGAATGCTTTTAACTTTCAAGCATTATTAGGCAATAACTTTGAAGAAATCACCATAGAGTCTACATTCATTACTATCTTGTTTAAGTTGCTCTTTTTAGGGCTTTTGGGCGTAGTTGCTTTTAAGAATAAGAATCGGCTTGACTTTGTACTAAGTGCAGGTATGTATTTAGCGTTAATGGTTGTTTTCACCAATAGAATGGACCAATATGCAATGTACTTGCTTATTCCGCTAACGCTGTTAGGCGGTATTGTCACCAGAGATAAAAGGCTTATGGGTGTGGCAATGCTCTATTCGGTTATTGTCTTTGTAAATACCGTATATGTTTCAAGCGTGCTTGGTTATGATCAGGCGGGTTACCTGATAATTGAAAATAAAGCTATGCTAAGCGTATTTGGTGCGCTAAGTCTGCTGGCTGCGTTTATACATTTCTTTGCTATTTATGATATTGTGGTTTCTCGTCAGGCTTACGAAGTGGTGCCTATGGTGTCAACTTATCCTCAACGCTTGGCAAGTGTGGGCAAATTAATAGCAGCAAAATGTCGGCTTGCCGCCTCAAAAGTAAAGGGCTTATTCAAAAAAGGTTAAAGATATACTTGCAAGCAGGCATACTTAAACTATCCAAACCGAAGCAAGATATTTGTTTTTTAAGCATATTATGGCGATAATATGCTTATTGCACATTATTTTCGGTTATGCTACAATATCAAAAGGTGAAATATGTTAGCTAAAGTAAAAAGCTATGCGCTATCCGGATTGGAAGGATACCTGGTAGATATAGAGGTAGACCTTAGGCCCGGAGTGCCCGTTTTTGATATTGTGGGGTTGCCGAGCAGCAGCATTAAAGAAGCACGCAATAGGGTGCAAACAGCGGTTAAGAATAGCTGTTATGAGTTCAAAGGCAAGAGGGTAACTATCAACCTTGCTCCTGCTGATACCAAAAAAAGCGGTTCTTATTTTGACTTTCCTATGGCGGTAGGGTTTTTGATAAGCTCAGGGCAGCTGCCTTCTGAAATATATAAGGATTACATAATGATAGGCGAGCTGTCGCTTGATGGTGCGCTAAGAGGCGTAAACGGCGTAATGCCTATGCTGATTTCTGCCCTGCAAAGCGGATATAAGAAGTTTATTATCCCTTATGGCAATGTAAAAGAAGCCAGCTATATAAAAGGTATAGAAGTGATTGCGGTGTCAACCCTTTCGGAGGCTTGCTTTTTTCTGTCAGGCTTGGAGCAGCTATCTCCCATAGAGCCTTGTAATTATATAGCGGAGGAAAACAGGGATTACTCCAATGCCGATTTTGCTTTTGTCAAAGGGCAATCGCTTGCTAAAAGGGCTTTGGAAATTGCGGTAGCAGGCGGTCATAATATTTTGATGAGCGGCCCTCCGGGTACCGGGAAAACTATGTTAGCCCGTTGCGTGCCTAGCATAATGCCTAAACTTTCTTTTGAAGAAGCTATAGAAATCACTAAGATTCATTCTATAGCGGGCATTTTAGATAGCGAAGCGGGAATAGTGCGCGCTCGCCCTTTCCGCAATCCTCATCATACAGCAAGCTCTTATGCTCTTACCGGAGGCGGCTCGGCAGCTATGCCCGGCGAGGTTAGCCTTGCTCATCACGGAGTGCTGTTTTTGGACGAAATACCGGAATATCAAAGAAAAACTCTGGAAACTTTGCGCCAGCCTTTAGAAGGCGGCTCTATTACAGTAGCCCGAGTAGCACGCACAGTTGAGTATCCCGCCAGATTTATGCTTATTGCCAGTATGAATCCTTGCCCTTGCGGCAGGGGCGGGGCAGAATGCACTTGCAGCGCAAGAGAAATTGCTGTTTATCGCAATAAGCTAAGCGGACCGCTGCTGGACCGCATAGATATTTCGGTTACTGTGGATAATGTAGAGTATGATGAGCTAAGGTGCAAGGGAGTTTGCGAAAGCAGCGCAGATATTAAAAAAAGGGTAGAAGCGGCAAGACTGCTTCAGTTGGAGAGGTTTGCGCATGAAGGGATTTACTCTAACAGTCAAATGAGCAATGCATTGCTAGATAAGTATTGCGCTATTTGTCCTGACTCCGAACTGCTGTTAAAACAGGCATATAAGCGTCTTAATTTAAGTGCCAGGGGCACTGTTAGGGTGCTAAAGACAGCCAGGACAATTGCCGACTTGGACAAAGCGGCAAATATCAGCTCCTTTCATTTAGCGGAAGCAATTCAATTTCGAGGATATGAAAAAGAAAGGTTATGAGTTACTCTAAGGAACAAAAGGCTTGTATTTGGCTAAATATTATAGAAGGTTTAGGCTCTGCAAAAAAGACAAAACTACTTACTATGCGGGATCATCCATACGAAGTATATGCAGACCTTAAAAATATGCGCACCCAAATTGTAATGGAACTTGACGAATTAGCATATCAAAAACTTGTTGCTGCAAAAGAAGCCAATGAAGTTGAGGAGCATTGCTTAGCTTTAGAGAAAAATGGAATAAAATTGCTCACTTTTTTTGACGATGCTTACCCCAGGGGATTAAAAGAGATTGACACGCCCCCAATATTGTTGTATTGTAAAGGAGATATTTCGCTACTTACAGAGTTGTGCATAGCTGTAATAGGTACCAGGACACCCAGCAGGTACGGAATAACTATTACAGAACAGTTTTGCGAAGGGCTGATAGAGCGCGGGATAGTTATTGTAAGCGGACTTGCACGCGGTATAGACGCAGTAGCGCACAATGTAGCACTAGCTTGCGGCGGAGCAACTATAGCGGTGTTAGGTTCGGGAATAGATGTAATCTATCCTTTTGAAAACAGGAATATATATAAGGAAATAGCAAAAAAAGGCTTGCTTATTTCAGAATATAAGATGGGCACTCGTCCAAATGCTTACCAATTCCCGGAAAGGAACAGGCTAATTAGCGGGATATCACAAGGTGTATTAGTTACGGAGGCAGGAGCAAAAAGCGGCTCTTTAATTACTGCAGACCATGCGCTAAAGCAAGGAAAGGAGCTGTTTCTGGTTCCGGGCAATATCACCAGCAAGAAAAGCGAAGGGGCTAATATGCTGCTAAAGAGTGTCCAAGGCGCAATGGTTACCAATGTCAATGATATATTTGACGCCTTAGGCATTAAGAAACTGGATTTGAAGCCTGAAAGCGCTAAACTTGATATGGTGGAAGCGCTTATAGTAGCCTCACTTAAAGAGGGGGAGAAGCATTTGGAACAGCTTTTGGCTCTTACGGAATTGCGGATTGCAGATTTATCCGCTATACTTGTAAAAATGGAGCTATTTGGCATAATAAATAAACTGGATAATAATTATTACGGAGTTACAGAATGAAATTAGTTATTGTAGAATCGCCAAGCAAGGCAAAGACAATTCAAAAATATTTAGGCAGACAATATAAGGTGCTGGCTTCCGGCGGTCACATCAGAGATTTACCCGACAAACGCTTAGGTATAAAAATTGACGAGGATTTTTTACCTCAATATGTTCTTAACGCTAAGAATAAAGAATATGTGCAAAAGATTAAAGATGCGCTAAAGGTTAGCGACGGAGTTTATCTAGCTACTGACCCTGACAGAGAAGGCGAGGCAATAAGCTGGCATTTGGCGCAGGTCTTGCAACTTAACTCCAATCCGCTGCGGATAGAATTTAATGAGATAAGCAAACAAGCTGTGCAAAGAGCTATAGAGAACCCCAGAGTTATCAATCAAAGGTTGGTAGATGCTCAGCAAGCCCGCAGGGTGCTGGATAGACTGGTGGGATATAGGATTAGTCCGGTGCTGGGACGCAAGATAAAGCGTGGGATTTCCGGCGGCAGGGTGCAATCTGCAGCCCTTAAGATGATTACGGACAGAGAGGAAGAAATATTGGCATTTACTCCCGAAGAGTATTGGTCGCTTATCGTAATGCTTTATAAGGAAGGCAAAAAGAATAAGGCTTTTAAGGCTATCTTTCAAGATATAAACGGAAAAAAGACAAAACTTGCAGGGGAGGAGCAAGTAAGAGGTATAGAGCAAGAGTTGGAGAAGGCGGCTTATACCATTGCAGGTGTTAAAAAGAGCGTTACTAAAGTAAAGCCTTTTGCTCCCTTTACCACCAGCACATTGCAGCAAGATGCATCTATCAAGCTAAATATCCCCGTACCCAGAGTAATGCAGCTAGCTCAACAGCTATACGAGGGCCTATCTATTGAGGGTATGGGTCAAACAGCTTTAGTTACCTATATTCGTACTGACAGCGTAAGGGTTTCGCAAGATTTCGGACAGCAAACCTTAGAGTATATAAAGGAAAAATACGGGCAGCAGTATGCTCCCGCTAAGCAAAATATCTATAAAGCAAAGTCCCAAACGGTACAAGATGCTCATGAGGCAATCAGACCCATTTCTTTAGAAGTTACTCCTGACTCCATTGAGGGCAAAGTGCCCGCACAACTTTTTCAAGTTTATAGACTAATATACAATCGCTACTTGGCAAGCCAAATGAACCCTGCCGAATATGATACAGTATCCGCTGATATTGTAGCTAAAGCTACTGAAAACACCTATGGTTTTAAGGTTTTTGGCAGAACAATGAAGTTTGAGGGCTACACTATAGTATATAATGGACAAAAGGGCAACGAAGAAGAAAATGAGCAATTGCCTGAGCTTGCAAAAGACGATATTCTCTTAAAAGACAAGATATTATCTGAACAAAGATTCACCAAAGCGCCCCCTCGCTATACCGATGCTTCTTTAGTTAAGGCAATGGAGGAAAACGGAATAGGGCGGCCTTCCACTTATGCCAATGTTATAGGCACACTTAGCAAAAGGGAGTATACTCAAAAAGAAAAGAGCACGATTAAGCCCACTTTTTTAGGCATGAGCGTATCTAAGTTTTTGCAGCAGCATTTTGAGGATATAGTTGATATTAATTTTACTGCCAATGTGGAAAATAAGTTAGACCATATAGAAAATGGCTCTAAGTGGCAAGAGGTAATTGAGGAGTTTTATCCTCCTTTTATGAATCAAGTGCAAAAGGCATATAAAGCCGAGTATAAAGCTATACCTAAGAAACTTGAGGTTACTGACGAAAAATGTGCAAAATGCGGCGCATTTATGGTAGTTAGGGAAAGCAGATATGGCAAGTTTTTAGGTTGCTCCAATTTTCCAGAATGTGACTATAAACAAAGCATTATAGAAAAGGTAGCTACTTGTCCAGATTGCGGAAAAGAAATTGTAAAGAAAAGGACAAAAAGAGGTAAAGTTTTTTACGGTTGCTCCAATTATCCAAAATGTACTTTTGCTTCTTGGGATTTTCCCGCTCCATATCGTTGTCCTAAATGCAACGGGATAATGAAGACTGTAAACAAGGATGGCGAGACGCTGTATCAATGTATTAATTCCGAATGTAAAAACGCCATTATACCTAAGTCTTAATAGGCGCTGCTTATGCAAAAAATAAAAATTATAGGTGGCGGATTAGCAGGTACTGAAGCGGCATATCAGCTTGCCAAAAGAGGGGTTTCTGTGGAGCTTTACGAAATGCGTCCGCAAAAGTTCTCCCCTGCTCATAAAAGCAATGGTTTGGCGGAGTTAGTTTGCAGCAATAGCTTAAAAAGTACAGAAATCACCACTTCTGCCGGGCTTCTCAAGGCAGAAATGAAGCTAATGGACAGCTTAATTATCAAGGCGGCGGAAGCTAGCAGTATACCTTCAGGGACAGCTTTAGTAGTAGACCGACAAGCCTTTTCGCAAACTGTAGAGCAGTTGTTACAAGAGTTTGATAATATTTCCATAATTCGTAAAGAAGTAGAAAAGATTGAGGATTTTACCATTGTTGCCTGTGGTCCTTTGCCTTCGGACGGGCTTGTTAAGGCAATAAAAGAAATAACTAAAGCAGAAAATCTATATTTTTATGATGCGGTTGCTCCAATTGTAAGTTTGGATAGCATTGATATGCGCTATGCTTTTTGGGGCAGCAGATATAATAAGGGCAAAGCAGATTACCTTAATTGTTTGCTGGATAAGGAGCAATACCGTATATTTGTTAACGAATTAAAAAATGCAAAGCGGGTACAATTAAAAGAGTTTGAAAATAGGGATTTGTTTTCCGCTTGCTTACCTATAGAAGTTTTGGCACAAAGAGGAGAGGACGCTTTGCGTTTTGGACCTTTGCGCCCCGTAGGATTAGCAGCGGATGACGGTAGGCGTGGCTATGCAATTGTTCAATTAAGAAAAGAGGACAATTTTAATAAGCTATGCAATTTGGTAGGCTTTCAAACTAATCTTACCTTTCCCGAACAAGAAAGGGTTTTTCGCTCAATTCCTGCGCTGAGTAGTGCAGAATTTGTGCGTTATGGGGTTATGCACAGAAATACCTTTATCAATAGCCCGCTGTTACTTGACAATGGGCTAAGACTTTGGCACAATAAAAATATATTCTTTGCAGGACAAATTACAGGGGTGGAAGGATATATCGAAAGTGCGCTTAGCGGACTGCTGGCAGGTATAAGTTTTGCGGCGCAGCTCGATAATAAGGATATGTTCTTACCTCCGGAAACTACGCTGTCAGGGAGTTTGTTACGATTCATAAGCACGAAGCAAAAGGATTTTCAGCCAATGCATGCCAGTTTTTCACTTTTGCCTGCTTTGGATGGCAAAATTGCAAAAAATGAGCGAAAAGCGGCGTATGCCGCCAGAGCTTTAGCGGATTTAGATAAAGCATTAAGGAGTAGTAGTTATGCTTAAAGGTACAACAGTTTGTGCAGTAAAAAAGGACGGGGTTACCGTAATAGCCGGAGACGGACAAGTAACAATGTCAGAAAATATCATATTAAAAAGCAATGCTATTAAGGTAAAACGGATATATAACGATAAGGTAATAGTGGGATTTGCCGGCTCGGTAAGCGATGCTTTTAGCCTTTCTGAAAAGTTTGAGGAAATGTTAAGAAAATATTCCGGCAACCTTATGCGCAGTGCGGTAGAACTTGCGGAATCTTGGCGCAAAGGCAACGAAATCCGCAATTTAGAAGCTATGCTGATAGTAGCGGATAAAGATAATTTACTTATGGTAAGCGGCAATGGCAATGTTATTGACCCTGAAAGCGGAGTTTGCGCCATAGGCAGCGGCGGAAATTATGCGCTTGCCGCAGCCCGAGCACTGCTGGAAAATACTCAAATGAGCGCAGAGGAAATTGTACAAAAAAGTATGAAAATTGCAGCAGACTTATGTGTTTTTACCAATCATAATGTGGTAATAGAAAAGATTTAAGCCGGGAGGAAGGTATGGACTTATCGCCAAGACAAATAGTTACGGAACTGGATAGATATATTATAGGGCAAAAAGATGCCAAAAAGGCGGTGGCGGTAGCTTTACGCAACAGGTATCGCCGCAGTCGCTTATCACCAGAGCTAAGAGAGGAAATTACTCCAAAAAACATAATTATGAAAGGTCCTACAGGCGTAGGCAAAACTGAAATAGCCAGGCGGCTTGCCAAGCTGGTTAAAGCCCCTTTTATTAAGGTGGAAGCTACTAAGTTTACAGAAGTAGGGTATGTGGGCAGAGATGTGGAAAGCATGGTGCGTGATTTGGTAGAAGTTGCTGTGCGTATGGTCAGAGAGGAAAAATATGCCGAAGTAGCGCCCAGAGCGCAAGCTACTGCAGAAGCCAAGATTATAGACGCCCTTTTGCCTTTAAGGAAGCAAAGCAGCGATGATAAACCTGTACCCGAAATCAGAGAGGAACTGTTGCGTGACCTTCGAGAGGGCAAGCTGGACAAACTTACCTTAGATATAACCGTAGAAGTAAAGCCAAAAACTTTACAATTAGGACCTTTAGGCGCGGGTATGGGGGACAGCAATATCGGAGACTTTTTTGGCAGTATAATGCCTTCCAAAAGACAAAAGCGCAAACTTAGCGTAGCAGATGCTATGAAGTTAATTGTTGAGGAAGAAAGCTCTAGACTTATTGATAAAGAATCCATTAATCAAGAAGCACTTATAAGAGCGGAGCAAGACGGGATTATTTTTGTAGATGAACTGGATAAGATTGTTTCTAAAGGCACTAGGACTCACGGGCCTGAAGTAAGCAGAGAAGGAGTGCAAAGGGATATACTGCCTATTGTGGAAGGCTGTGTAGTCAATACCAAACACGGCAATATTCGCACAGATTTTATATTGTTTATTGCGGCAGGTGCTTTTCATTTAGCAAAGGTAAGCGATCTTATTCCGGAATTGCAAGGGCGTTTCCCCGTTACGGTGGAGTTGCTTAGCCTTACTCAAGAGGACTTTGCCAAGATTTTAAGAGAGCCTGACAATGCGCTGATTATGCAGTATGCAGAACTGCTTAAAGTGGACAATGTCAACTTAAAGTTTACCGAAGAAGCCATAGAGGAAATAGCCCATATTGCCTTTCTGGAAAACGAATCTACTGAAAATATCGGTGCAAGGCGGCTGCATACTATTATGGAGATGCTGCTTGAGGATATTTCTTACAATGCCAGCGGTTCTCATGATATGATAGAGTTAGTTATAGATAGAGCTTATGTGCAAGAGCATTTGGCAACCGCTCTTAAACAGCTAAACCTTAAAAAATATATATTGTAGGTAAAAAATGGTAAATGCGCCCAAGGGCACTAAAGATATTTTGCCGCAGGCAGTACACAAATGGCATTATATTGAAAAGACAATTGAAAAGATAGCTTCTTTATACGGGCTAAAGGAAATCAGGACGCCTATATTTGAGCATACGGAGCTTTTTGTGCGTGGAATCGGCGAAACTACCGATGTGGTAGGCAAGGAAATGTATACTTTTTTAGATAAAGGAAGCCGCTCGGTAACGCTCAAGCCTGAAGGCACAGCGGGAGTGGCGCGCGCTTACATAGAAAATAACCTTAATTCGCTCCCCGCTCCTGCTAAAATGTATTATATCACTCCTGTTTTTAGGTATGAAAAGCCGCAAAGCGGCAGATTGCGGCAGCATCACCAATTTGGGATAGAGATATTTGGCACATACTCCCCCCTTGCGGATGCCGAAGTAATCAGCGTGGCGCATAAACTATTTTCTGCTATCGGTATTAAAGATTTAGACTTACGAATAAACAGCATTGGTTGTCCTGCTTGCCGAGCAAAATATAATCAAGCACTTAAAGAGTATTTTTCTTTGCATATAGACAAAATGTGCAATACTTGCGCAGAAAGGTTGGTTAAAAATCCTCTTCGTATTTTGGATTGCAAAAGTGCTGTTTGCGGCAAATATACCAAAAATGCACCGATTATGCTGGATTACTTATGTGCAGAATGCAAAGAGCATCATAACGGAGTGCAGGAAGCGCTTCGTGCAAGCGATATTGCATATACCGTTGACCCTATGATAGTTAGGGGTTTGGACTACTATACCAAAACTGTATTCGAATTCGTTTCTACTAATATCGGCTCGCAAGGCACGGTATGCGGCGGGGGAAGGTATGACAACTTAGTTAGCGACTTGGGAGGCAAGCCTGCCGGTGCTGTTGGGTTTGGGCTAGGGCTGGAGCGGCTAATAATGGTAGCAGAAGCTACAGGTATTGCTTTAGGATGCGAACAAAAAGTTAGCGTCTATATTGCCCCTCAAGACAAAGCTAATAGTATTGCCGCTTTTGCGCTTGCACAACGCCTAAGGGAGGCAGGTATAAGTGCGGAATGTGACAGCCTAGACCGCTCTCTACGAGCACAAATGAAATATGCAGATAAGCAAGGCTATGCCTATGTTATTGTTTTAGGGCAAGAGGAAGCAAGCACCGGACAAGTGCAAGTAAAGAAAATGTCTGACGGCAGCGTTACAAGTATGCTTATTGATAATTTGGCAGAGTTCTTTAAGGAGATAGTTTAATGGAAGAAGGGCTGCAAGGACTTAAAAGGACAAAGTATTGCGGGGAGTTTGGCGCAAAGAATATAGGACAAAAAGCCGTGGTTATGGGTTTTGCGGCAAAGGTTCGCAATTTGGGTTCTCTTCTTTTTATTGATTTGCGAGACCGCTCCGGAATTGTGCAAGTCAGCTTTGATTATGAGGTAAACTCCGCTTTATTTGATAAGGCAAGTTTGGTAAAAAGCGAGTATGTAATTGCGGCGGTAGGCACAGTAGTACTTAGAGGCGAAAAAAACATTAATAGAGAAATGGCTACCGGTGAGATAGAAATTAAGGCAAGCAAGCTGCTAATTATCAGCGAAGCAGACACCCCTCCATTTGTAATTGCGGAAAAAAGTAATGTGGGCGAGGCATTGCGCTTAAAGTACCGATATTTAGATTTGCGCCGAGCCACTATGCAGAATTATTTGACTGTTAAAGATAAAATTATGAGAATCACTCATAATTATCTTGCCAAGCATGGCTTTTTGAATATAGAAACTCCGTTTTTAGGCAAATCTACTCCCGAAGGCGCAAGAGATTACTTAGTGCCTAGTAGGATACATCAAGGCAAATTTTACGCCTTGCCTCAATCTCCGCAACTATACAAGCAAATCTTAATGATTAGCGGGCTGGACCGCTATTACCAAATAGCGCGCTGTTTTAGAGATGAGGATTTACGAGCTAACCGCCAACCGGAGTTTAGCCAAATTGATTTGGAAATGAGCTTTGTAAGCAAGCCCGCCGATGTAATGAAAATAGCGGAAGGACTGATTAAAGACATTTTTTCTAAAACTATTGGCCTAACTTTTAAAGGCAAGTTTGCCCGCCTTAAATATAAAGAAGCAATGGAGCGATTCGGTACTGATAAGCCGGATACCCGTTTTGGGTTAGAAGTACAAAATATCACTTCTTATGTTAAGGAAAGCGGGTTTGCTTTATTTCAAGAGTCGGCTAAGAAAAGAGGACATTCTGTCCATGCAATAAATGCTAAAGGTTTAGCCGCCGCTTACTCCAGAAAAGCTATAGATAAAGCAGCAGATTTTGTTAAAGATTATGGGCTCAAAGGACTTGCATACGCTATTGTAAAAGAGCATGAAACGACAAGTTCTATCAAAAAGTTCTTTTCAGAGCAACAATTTGATAGATTGATAGAAAGAATGGACGGAATGCCCGGCGATATAATATTTTTTGCAGCAGGAGAAAGCAAGGTAGCTCTTACCGCTTTAGGTGCGCTAAGATTGCAAATAGCAAAAGAGCATAAGCTGGCGGCAGAAAACACTTATGAGTTTTTATGGGTAACTGATTTTCCGCTGTTTGAGTATGACGCCGTAGAGCAACGCTTATCGGCAATGCATCATCCTTTTACTGCTCCCAGAGATAAGGATATTGCGCTTTTGGACAGCGCACCTTCTAAAGCGCTGGCTAAGGCTTATGACTTAGTTATTAATGGAGAAGAAGCGGGCGGAGGCTCTATCAGGATACATCAAAGGGCAGTTCAGCAAAAAATGTTTGAAATAATTGGGCTTTCAGATACTGATATAGCAGAGCGGTTTGGCTTTTTTATCGAAGCCTTTAAGTATGGCGTTCCTCCGCATGGCGGATTGGCATTTGGATTAGACAGGTTAGTTATGCTGATAGCGCAAACAGACAATATTAAGGATGTAATTGCTTTTCCTAAAGTGCAAAACGCATCTTGCCTTATGCAAGGCGCGCCCAGCGAGGTTAGCTCCGAGCAAACAAACGAATTAGGGATAGATATAAAAAAATGAGAGAAACAGGGATAATAACTGCAGTAACAAATGGCGAATGTGTAGTTCGTTTTGACCGTAAAGCGGCTTGCGACAAGTGCAATATGTGCCTTAGGGGCAAGAATGAAATGTATGTTGAACTTGTAGTCGAAAACTCTTTAGGCGCAAAGCAAGGGGACAAAGTGGAGGTAGAAATACCGGATAACACCATATTAAAGGCGTCATTTTTAGTGTATATTGTGCCTGCCGCCGCATTCCTTATTGCCCTTGCTGTTACTCAGGATATGGGGGATTGGGCTAGTGCATCTATAGCTATTGGCGCTCTTGCGTTAACATACTTAGGTATAGCGATAGCGGAAAAATACTTAAAAAAGAAAAAGGGGCTAATTCCTAAAATGGTTACCCTTATAAAGGCGGAGGATATCGGAAATGAAGAATAATATTCAAGTTTTGGACAATGACAATTTTGATGTAATAACTAATCAAGATAAGGTAACTTTGGTAGATTTTTGGGCGCAATGGTGTCCTCCTTGCAGGATGCTTTCGCCAATAATTGATGAGCTGGCAGCAGAAAAGGGGGAGGAATACAATATTTGCAAAGTCAATGTAGACGAAAACGGCGAAATTGCGCAAAGATTCTCAGTTATGAGCATCCCCACCCTTTTAGTTTTTAAGAAGGGAGCGTTAGTAGAACAGCTTACAGGAGTAAAACCAAAGGTGCAGCTTTTAGCAGTACTGGAAAAACACGCAAGCTAGCTTTTCCGTGCTTTTATTTGCTTGCTTTATTAAAATTTAAGTTTTATAATATTGGGGTATTTACATATAAGAGGAAGATAAAATGATTGATTTAACCCCGCTAAAAGAAAAAGATTTTGATGTTTATCAGGCTTTAGTAGAAGAGTTAGGCAGGCAGGAAGACCATTTGGAGCTAATTGCAAGCGAGAACTTTGTTTCCCCTGCCGTTATGCTAGCGGCGGGCACTCATTTAACCAATAAATATGCCGAAGGCTATCCATCTAAAAGATTTTATGGCGGTTGCGAGTTTGTAGATAAGATAGAGACTTTAGCCATAGAGCGCGCAAAGCAACTTTTTGGCGCAGAGCATGCCAATGTGCAACCTCATTGCGGTAGCAGCGCTAACCTGCAAGTTTATTATGCACTGCTAAAACTAGGTGATACCGTTTTGGGTATGGATTTGAATCATGGCGGGCATCTTACTCATGGCAGTCCTGCCAGTATTAGCGGCACATATTTTAACTTTGTTCCCTATGGGGTCAGCAAGGCAACGGGCTATATAGATTACGATGAGGTGGAGCGGATAGCGGTGCAATGTCAGCCAAAGCTGATAATAGCCGGAGCAAGCGCTTATGCCCGAGAAATTGACTTTGCCCGCTTTAAGGAGATATGCGATAAAGTGGGAGCTTTGTTTATGGTAGATATGGCGCATATAGCAGGACTTGTTGCCACAGGTTTGCATTCTAGTCCCATTCCTTACGCAGATGTAGTTACTTCCACTACACACAAGACGCTAAGAGGCCCTAGGAGCGGTTTGATTTTATGCAAAAGCAAATATCAAAAAGCAATAGACAGAGCGGTATTCCCCGGTACGCAAGGCGGGCCTTTAATGCATATAATAGCAGCAAAAGCCATTGCCTTTAAGGAAGCGGCAAGCGAGGAGTTTAAGCGTTACTGCGCACAAGTTGTAGCCAATGCAAAAGCTCTTGCACGCACTTTAATGGATGAGGGTATTAAGCTATTTAGCAGCGGTACTGACAACCATTTAATGCTGCTTGACCTTAGGGGCACGGGTTGCAGAGGTAAGGAACTTGAGAAAATGCTTGATAGCGTAAATATCACTACCAATAAAAATACAATTCCCTTTGATGACGCTAGCCCATTTGACCCTAACGGGCTAAGGCTGGGCACTCCGGGCGTAACCACCAGAGGGATGACGGAAGCACAAATGACAATCATTGGCAAAAGTATAGTTAAAATAATAAAATATAAAGATGCGGCAGCATGCGAGGTTAAAGCGGAAGTGGCTAAGCTAACTAATGCTTTTCCCTTGTATAAGCACAGCATTAAGGTAATTTAATGAAAGTATATTTAGACAATGCGGCAACAACTAAACTTGCTCCCCAAGTGCTGGAAGCTATGATGCCATACTTAACAGACACATTTGGCAATGCCAGCAGCATACATGCTTTTGGCAGAGTGACTGCAGGAGCGGTAGCAGAAGCCAGGGCTACTATTGCCAAGCTGATTGGCGCGGACAGCGACGAAATATTTTTTACTTCCGGCGGTACAGAAAGCGATAATTGGGCGATAAAAGGCGTTGCATTTGCAGAAAAGAATAAAAAAGGGCATATTATTACTACAGAAATAGAGCATCCCGCCCTGCTGCAAGCTACCAAATGGTTAGAGGGACAGGGTTTTTCGGTAAGTTATGCCAAAATCAATAAGGATGGATTTGTCAGTGTTGAGCAAATTAAGCAGTTGATAAGGGAGGATACCTTTTTAATTAGCGTTATGTTTGCCAATAATGAAATAGGCACTATTCAGCCCATAGCGGAAATTGGTAAAATTGCAAGCGAGCAAGGTATATTATTCCATACTGATGCAGTGCAAGCTATGAGCTCCATACCAATAGATGTTAAAGCAATGAATATTGACCTTCTTTCTATGTCCGCTCACAAATTCAACGGACCTAAGGGAATAGGCGCTCTTTATATTAAAAGAGGTATTAAATTAGATTCGTTAGTGGTAGGCGGGCATCAGGAACGCTCCCGCAGAGGCGGAACTACCAATACTGCTGGCATAGTTGGTATGGCAAAAGCACTTGAGTTAGCTTGCGCTAATATGGAAGCAAATAATGCAAAGATATTGGGTTTAAGGGACTACTTTATAGATAGGGTACTTGCAGAAATACCGTATACTTTCCTTAACGGTTCAAGAGAAAATAGGTTGCCTTTTAATGCTAATATAAGTTTTGACTATATTGAGGGCGAATCCATTTTAATGAGCTTAGATTTGGCAGGAATAGCGGTTAGTTCAGGCTCTGCTTGTTCTTCAGGCGCATTAGAGCCTTCGCATGTTATTCTTGCCTTGCAAGTGCCAATTGAGCAAGCGCACGGGTCTATCAGATTTACTCTAGGGCACGATACTACTAAGGAAGAGATGGATTACACCATAGAAAAATTAAAGGAATGCATAGAAAAGTTAAGAGCATGGTCTCCTCTTTTTAATGTGCAATCAGGTAAAGGCTATTATGTATAATGATAAAGTTTTAGAGATTTTTGCCAATCCTAAACATATAGGTATTATGGAAGATGCGTCTGCAGAAGGTATTGTAGGCAATGCCAGCTGCGGCGATATAATGAAAGTGTTTCTAAAAATAGAAAATGATGTTATAGTAAATGCATCTTTTCAAACATTTGGCTGTACTGCGGCAATAGCTTCAACAGATACCGCTATGGGTATGATTATCGGAAAGACGCTTGACGAAGCGCTTGCAATTACCAATGCTGATGTAGTTGAGCAATTAGAAGGTTTGCCGCCTCAAAAGATACATTGTTCTGTAATGGCAGAAGAAGCTGTAAGAGAAGCTATTGCCAATTACAGGGGGGCGCAAAAAGCAGAATAGCAGACAATTCAAAATGGATATTTTAATATTGACCTAAAGCCTCTTTTATGCTAAAATGTTAAAGAGGTTTTTTATTATGAAAAAGAAATGTTTATTTTGCAGAATCCTTAAAGGGATTGGCTATGCCTTGTTTAGCATAGCTACTATAGCGGTAGTGTTAGCAATAGTGATGACTATACAACCTAAGCAAAACTTAGACCTTATAGCAGCGATACAGCCTGTGGAGCATAGGGAGCTGGAAGTAAAAAAAGACCTGGAAGGCTATTGGACTATTACCAAACCTGATGATAGCGAACTGGTGGTCTTGCAGCTAACCGATATTCACTTAGGTAACGGTATATTTACTAAAGGCAGAGATAAACTGGCTATCGAAGCAGTTACAAAGATAGTGAATTATGTTAAGCCTGATTTAATTATTTGCACAGGCGACAATGTCTATCCTATCAATATTCAAGGTGGCAATGGCAATAATTTAGCATCATTCAAAGTTTTTGCAGGTATGCTTGAGGCCTTTGGCATTCCTTGGGCAGTTACCTTTGGCAATCATGACAGCGAGTTTTTAAGCCTTTATACCAAACAAGAACTTGGGGAATATTTACTTACGCTTGAACATTGTATTTATGATTTAGGACCGGCAGACATTCATGGAGTAGGCAATTATGTAATTAAGGTACTAAATAGCGACGGTACTATTAATAATGCCCTTTTTGTAATAGACTCCAATGCCTATGAGGGCTATAACCCTTGGCATTATGACAAAATCTATGATGACCAAATTGCTTGGTACGAAGACACCCTAAGAGCAATTTCACCTCCTGAAGCAGATTTAGTACCTTCCCTTGCTTTTTTACATATACCCTTAAATGAGTTTGCCGATGCTTGGAGCTTGTACAAAGAAGGCTCTGACGAAGTGGAGTTTTTGGGCGGGATAGCAGGAGAACCTAACGAAAAAGTTTGCGACCCATATTCCAAAGGCAATATGTTTGAGAAAATGGTAGAGCTGGGCAGCACAAAAGCGGTATTTGTAGGGCATGACCATTATAACAACTGGTCTATTCGCTATAAAGGTATAGAGCTGTCTTACGGTTACTCTATTGATTATCTTGCTTATCCTGATGCGATAAAAAATACTTTTCAGCGTGGCGGCACTATAATAAAAATAGCTGATGACGGCTCTTACAGCGTAGAGAAAAAGTTGCTGATAGATATGTAATACAGCTTACAAGATAGTTAAAAAGCGGCTTTTTTGCCGCTTTTTTTACTTTTTTACTTTTTTTATAGCTTCTTTTATGTCTTCGCTTTGCAAAAGCATAGTTGCGCTAATTATCCCCAGGGTTAGCCCTGCCCAGAATCCTTTTTTCATATCAGCCCTCCGTTTGTATTAGTAGTATATACAAAAAGTGCAAGCTAATAATGTAAGATTTTGCAAGTTACTCCGTACTTTTTAAGATAAAACCGTCGGGAGTTATATGTTCAAAAATAATTAGGTCGGCTTTTGCCTCTATTGCAGAAGCCAGCTTTTCATTATCGTTTATAGTCCAAATAGCCAGTTTAATCTTTTTTTGCTGTACTAATTTTGCAACTCTTTTATATGTAATACCTCTTGCATCATAGGCTAGAAAATGATACTTGCCAAACATATATGACAACCCGGAAATTGTATAGAAATAAATAAAGTTAAAAAAGGTATTCTTAGGTCTTATTGCAAGCTGGCCTCTGATAAACTCATTGGCATGCTTGTTGTACCATTTAATTGATGCGGGATTAAAAGATTGAATAAATACCCAATCTTGCTTACCTTTTATCAGCTCGTATGTTGCTTTTTCCAGCTTAAAAGTTAAGAAATTCAAGGACTTTAATTCTACCAGCAATCCAACTTTTCCGTCAATTAGCTCTAACAGTTCACTTAGCAGCGGAATATGCTCTCCGTTAGGGAGCAAGTATTCTTCCCCTTTAATATCGGCTAAGGTTAACTTAGAAATTTTGCCCTCTTTACCTGTCATTCTTTTAGTATCCGAATCATGAAATACTACAACTGTACCGTCTTTTAACAAGCGCACATCAATTTCGATATTGTACCCGTTTTCAATAGCATTGACAAATGCCGCCATAGAGTTTTCCGGCAGCCCCGCATTATGTAGCCCTCTATGCGCTATGGGGCTTGCTAGTAGCTTATCCATTGCACCCTCCTATGTATTATATAGCTTTATCTAAAAGCCAAGTGATTGATTTATTATTATAACAAAGAATTTTTCAAAACTGGTGGGCATTTGGTGCAGAATAACGGTAGCCCTACAGATATTGTCGCTAGAAGGGCAGTCATTGCATAATCCGTTACCTACACAAGGCGTATTGCGTCCTAATTTTTTAATATTTAGCGGAGCGGCAATATCCCTTACCCTTTGCAAGCCTTGCTCTACGTTTGGCACAATTTTATTTATGCCAGCAATACATATATAGTTGCAAGTGCCAAATAAGCTCTTTGCCACTCTGTTGCCTCTGCTGTCCACATTAATAATTTCGCCGGTTTCGCTTATAGCATTTGCGCTGGAAGCAAACCAAGGAGCGGCATGCATAAGCTCGTATTGTAGCTTTTTTTCTATACCTTCCTTATCCATAAGGCCACGGTGCAGTAAGGTAATATTTTTATCGGACAGCGCAAGGGAGGAAAGCAGACCTATTTGTTCAACTGTAACACTGCCGCCAAAGCCAAGAACCGCATCTTTTTCAAGCAAATCTTCTACCAAAGCACATGCTTGCTTGGCATCTTCTACAAAAAAAGGAGTAAATCCTCGTCTTTCCAAATTCTTAATCGTCAATGCTATATCCATAATACCTTAAACGATATTATACCATAAATTGGCGGCAGATAAAGAGTTTTGTTGAAAATATTTGCTAAAAATGTAAAAATTATATATAATGGACTTGATTTTTAGGAGTTTTATGGAAGACAGAAAAAAGTATATTAGGAATTTTTGCATAATTGCTCATATTGACCATGGCAAAAGCACGCTGGCTGATAGGATTATGGAGCTTGCGGGAGTTGTTCAGGAAAGGGATATTAAAGAACAAATGCTGGACTCTATGGATATTGAGCGAGAGCGAGGCATTACCATAAAGCTCACTCCCGTTAGAATGACATATAACTATCAAGGGCAGGAGTATACCCTTAATCTTATTGATACCCCCGGGCATGTGGACTTTACTTATGAGGTATCCCGCTCTTTGGCAGCTTGTGAAGGTGCGCTTTTGGTAGTAGATGCAACGCAGGGCATTGAAGCGCAAACTTTAACCAATGTATATTTGGCGCTGGATAATAATTTAGAAATTATACCAGTAATAAATAAAATTGACCTTTCTGCCGCTGAGCCCGATTTAGTAAAGCAGGAAATAGAGGATGTAATAGGACTGCCCGCAGCGGATGCTCCTTGTGTCAGCGCAAAAGCAGGCACTAATGTAGATCAAGTGTTGGCGCAAATTATTGAAAAGCTGCCCTCGCCGCAAGGTGAGGATACCGCTCCTTTGCGTGCATTGATTTTTGATAGCTTATACGATAACTATAAAGGTGCTATTTGCAACATAAGGGTGGTAGACGGCAGTGTGCAAGCAGGCGATGAAATAATTATGATGGCTACAGGCAAAACTTTTGAAGTTTCAGAAGTAGGGGTATTTAAGCCTAAAATGAGTGCTATAGGCAAGTTGTCCTCCGGGGAAGTCGGCTACATTGCGGCAAGTATAAAGAATGTTAAAGATATAAGGGTAGGGGATACCGTTACCACAGTTAAGAATAAGGCAACAGAGCCGCTTGTAGGGTATAAAAAGACCTTACCTATGGTGTTTTGCGGGATTTTTCCTGCCGACGGTGCAAAGTACAATGATTTAAGGGAAGCACTTGACAAATTAAATCTTAATGATTCTTCCTTAATTTTTGAGCCTGAGTCCTCGCTGGCTTTGGGCTTTGGGTTTAGATGCGGCTTTTTAGGGCTGCTGCATATGGAAATAATTCAAGAGCGGCTGGAGCGGGAGTTTGACCTCGACCTTATCACCACCGCCCCAAGCGTATCTTATAGGGTTATCAAAATAGACGGTAAGGTGGTTATTGTAGACAACCCTGCCAACCTGCCGGAAATTGGTGTAATTGAAACGATAGAAGAGCCTATTGTTAAGGCCTTTATATATACTCCTCCCGCTTATGTGGGAGCTATTATGGAATTGTGCCAAGACAAGCGGGGCACTTTTATAGATATGGTCTATCTTGACACCACTAGGGTAAAGATAGAATATACTATGCCCCTTAGCGAAATTATCTATGATTTTTTTGATGCTCTTAAATCTAAGACAAGAGGTTATGCAAGTTTGGATTATGAGTTTTCCGGCTATCAAGCGGGCGATTTGGTCAAATTGGATTTTCTGCTAAATGCAGAGGCCTGCGATGCGCTAAGCCTAATAGTGCATAGGGAGCGAGCTTACAGCAGAGGCAGACAAATTGCCGAAAAGCTAAAGAACGCCATCCCCCGCCAAATGTTTGAAATACCTATACAAGCGGCAATAGGGAGCAAAGTGATTGCCCGAGAAACTGTAAAAGCACTGCGAAAAGATGTATTGGCAAAATGCTATGGCGGAGATATTACCCGTAAGAAAAAGCTGCTGGAAAAACAAAAAGAAGGCAAAAAGCGAATGCGCCAAGTGGGAAGCGTGCAGATTCCCAGCGAAGCCTTTATGTCAATACTAAAAATTGATAACTGATATGAATAGGGGCATATATATTCATATACCTTTTTGCAGTAGCAAATGCCCTTATTGTGATTTTTATTCCATAGTTACAACTAAAGAGGTTATGACAAGGTATATTGACGCTTGTATTAAAGAAATGCAAGCCAGCCCTTTGCAAGGCTCTTTTATTGATACCGTATATATTGGCGGCGGCACTCCTTCTTTGCTACCCATAAAGCTGCTGAAAAAGTTAATTGATGCAATTTTTTCCAATTTTGCAGTAAAAGCGCAAGAGATAACCATAGAAGTCAACCCTTGCTCCGCCCAAAATATTGCAGCCTATGCAGAATTGGGGATAAATAGATTGAGTATAGGGGTTCAATCGCTAAATAATCAAGTGTTGGCAGGATTAGGTAGAAGGCATACTGCCAAAGAGGCGCTGGGTGTCCTAGAAAGAGCAAGCGCTGTATATAAAAATATTAGTTGTGACTTAATGCTAGCTGTGCCATATCAGCAAGAAAAAGATATAATCAATGATATCAATATTTTAAGCGACTATTCCGCTCATATTTCTGCTTACTTGCTAAAGTGCGAGCAAGGCACATCTATGTATACTTGGATTAAAGAAGGGCGGTATACAAATGCTATTGCTGACGAGGAGCAAGCTGCGGATTATTATTTGTTAGCTGTAAACGAATTAGCACAAAAAGGGCTTGCAAGGTACGAAACCAGCAACTTTGCCTTACCCGGATTTGAAAGCAAGCATAACTTAAAGTATTGGCAAGGCAAAGAATACCTTGGAATAGGCGCAGGTGCACATTCTTATACGCAAGGCAAGCGCTATTGCATTGAGCCTGATATTTGCCGATATATCGAGCAGACAGAAGCAGGCAAAGACCCCAGAATACTGCTTGAGGAGCTGGATAGGCAAGCGTTAATAAAGGAAAGGATAATGTTATCTTTGCGGTTGGCGCAAGGGTTGGACATAGCGGCATTTGCAAAAGATTTTGATATAGATTTTTTAAGTTTTTATAAAAAAGCAATTGAAAAGTGCAAAAAATTGCTGCAAATAAAAGACAATTTTCTTGCCTTAAATCAGCAAGGTTTTTTATTGCAAAATGCTGTAATTGCAGAGTTTTTAGATATTAGCCCAGCATAATTATTTTAAGCCTAAAATAATAAAGTTTTTTGAAAATTGTTCCATATTTGTGTATAAATTGTTTGACAATGAATAAAATAGTGATATAATAAAATTAGCAGTCTACCTGTTAGACTGCTAACAGTCTAAAACGCTGTTTGCCAAGGAGAGTAATGAAGGAAAAAGGCTTATCAGCAAGAAAACAAAAGATATTAAAAGCTGTAGTGGATGAGTATATCAAAAGCGCCAGCCCTATTTCTTCTGCTGTAATTCAGGAGCGCTATTTGGCAAATGTCAGCACCGCCACTATTCGGAGCGAGTTATCTACCCTCGAGGATATGGGCTATCTTATTAAGCCGCATACCTCCGCAGGGCGCATTCCAAGCAAAATAGCATACAAAACTTATGTGGAGGATTTTGTAGAATGCTGTCCGCTTAAAAAAGAAGAGTTAGAGGCAATTCATCGGGGATTTGAAAAAAGGTATACCAGAATGTCCGAAATAGTACGCCAAACTGCCAAAATCATTAGCGACCTTACCAATTATACTTCTGTGATGCTAGTTAGCGATATTACAAAAGTGCGGATAAAAGAAGTCAAATTGTTGGCATTAGATAAGGTGCAGGTGCTTGCTGTTATTATTACTGATAGCGGCATAATAAGGGACCATACAATTGTGCTTTCTACCGAGGTAGATGAAAAGTATGTACAAGAAGCCAATGTAATTATTAACAATGTTTTTTCCAATAGGACACTGGCAGAAATTAAGTTTTTTGCTGCGGAAGTAGAAAAGGAGCTGGCAGATTACAAGGAGCTGTTTTTCTGCATTATTGAAATTATGGAAGAGCAGGCAGAGCATGCACAAGCTTTGGTGCTTGAAGGAGCCAGCAAGATTGCCGAGTACCCCGAAGCCAGCGCTAAGAGCTTTTTATCAGTAATTGACAACAGGCAGGAAATGGTGCGTTTGCTTGAGGACAATAACGGTATTGAATTTGCTGTTACAATTGGTAAAGATGAGCAAGATAGGGGCATAGCGGATTGCGCTGTTGTCAGCGTTAAATATATTGTCAATGGCAAAGAGTTTGGCAGAGCGGGGGTAATTGGACCTCAGCGTATGAATTATAAAAAGGTAATGAGCGTACTTGAGCATGTAGGCAGGACGCTGGAAGAAGTAGCAAAAAAAGAAAAAGGCGAGGACAGTAATGAATAATGAAATACCGGCAGCTAAGCCTGGCAAAAAAGCAAAGGAAAGAATTGTTGCAAAGGAAAGCAATTGTAAGGAGGCTGCCGCACAAGCAAAAGAGACGGAAATAATAACAGACCCATTGGCATTAGCCGAAGCTAAATGTGCAGAATATAAAGATATAGCACAAAGAGTAAAAGCAGAATATGAAAATTATCGTAAGCGTACCCAAGAAGAAATGAAACAAATCTTTTGGGATGGTGCAAGTTGCGTATTAAATGATTTACTGGATATAAGCGACAACTTTGAACGAGCACTTAGCGTTATGGCGGACGGTGCGGACAAGGAGGGGGTTGTGCTGATAAAAAAGCAGCTGGACGCAACCTTGCAAAAATATGAGGTAGCAGAAATCCCTGCATTAGGTGAGGCTTTTAATCCCGAACTGCATAATGCTGTGCTTCAAGTAGAAGATGAAGAAAAGCAAAATCAGGTGGTAGAGGTTTTTAAGAAGGGGTATGTAAGGCAAGGCAAAGTCTTGCGTTATTCAATGGTAAAAGTGGCAAAATAAATAGCTAAAAATAAATGTTACAAGGAGAAATATAAAATGGCAAAAATTATAGGTATAGACTTAGGAACAACCAATTCTTGTGTGGCTGTTATGGAGGGCGGCGAGCCCGTTATCATCACCAATGCAGAGGGCGGCAGGACTACTCCTTCTGTAGTTGGATTTTCTAAAGATGGCGAAAGGTTGGTAGGGCAAGTTGCCAAAAGGCAAGCTGTGGTCAATCCTACCAAAACCATCACTTCTATTAAGAGAGAAATGGGCACAAATCACAAGGTTACAATAGATGGCAAGAACTTTACACCTCCGGAAATCAGCGCAATGATTCTTTCTAAGTTAAAACAAGATGCAGAAGCATATTTGGGACAGAAAATAGAAAAGGCGGTAATTACCGTACCTGCATATTTTTCTGACAGCCAAAGACAAGCAACCAAAGATGCGGGCAAAATTGCAGGATTGGAAGTGATGCGCATTATCAATGAGCCTACTGCCGCCGCTCTTTCTTATGGGTTGGACAAAGGCGAAAAGAGTCAAAAGATATTGATTTATGACCTTGGCGGAGGCACATTTGATGTATCCATTCTGGAGCTTGGCGACGGTGTTTTTGAAGTGCTTGCAACCAATGGTAACACCAGGTTGGGCGGTGATGACTTTGATAAAATCGTTATGGACTGGATAGTTGCCGAGTTTAAGAAAAATGAAGGCATTGACCTTTCAAAAGACAAAATGGCTATGCAAAGGGTAAAAGAAGCGGCAGAAAAAGCTAAAATTGAACTTTCCGGAGTGACCAAAACTAATATAAACTTGCCTTTTATCACCGTAGGACCTAACGGGCCGCTGCATATCGACTTAGACCTTACCAAAGCCAATTTCGAAAGTATGACAGCAGGGCTTGTTAAGGCAACTGTTCAACCTACGCTGCAAGCAATTAAAGATGCGGGGCTAAAGGCAAGCGAGATAAATAAGGTTGTGCTGGTAGGCGGCTCTACCCGAATACCTGCGGTAGTAGATGCAATATACAATATCACAGGCAAAGAGCCTTATAAGGGCATAAATCCTGACGAATGCGTAGCGTTGGGTGCGGCAATTCAAGCAGGGGTGCTGGCAGGCGATGTTAAAGATGTACTGCTTTTAGATGTAACTCCATTGTCTTTGGGCATAGAAACATTAGGCGGAGTATTTACCAAACTTATTGAGCGCAATACTACAATTCCCACCAAAAAGTCACAGGTGTTTTCTACCGCTACCGATAATCAGCCTTCTGTGGATATTCATGTCCTGCAAGGCGAAAGGGCAATGGCAGCAGATAATAAGGCATTGGGCAGATTCGAGCTTACCGGTATACCGCCGGCTATGAGAGGTATCCCTCAAATAGAAGTTACTTTTGATATTGATGCCAACGGTATTGTAAGTGTTACCGCAAAAGACAAGGGCACAGGCAAAAGCAACAATATCACTATTACCGCAAGCAGCAACTTGACTGAAAATGATATTGATAAAGCTATAAAAGAAGCGGAACAATATGCGGAAGAAGATAAGTTGCGTAAAGAGCTGATAGAAATGAAAAATACTGCCGAGCAACTTATCCTTGCTGTTGACAAGTTCTTGCTGGACAATCCCGATAAGATAAGCGAAGAGGAAAAAACCACGCTGCAAGAAGCTGCAAAACAGGCAAAAGAAAAACTTGCCAAAGCGGAAACTGTTGAGGATGTTAAGGAAATCACCGATGAGCTGGCTAAGGTCACCAATCCCATATTTTCTAAACTTTATCAACAGCAAGCGGAGCAAGGCGAAACTGAAGTCGGACCAGACTCCGATGCCGGCGAGGACACCATAGATATTAATCCCGATGATATTAATTAACTATTATGGCCGAAAAGGATTATTACAAAGTATTAGGAATAGATAAGAATGCGGATGCGGACCAAATAAAGTCCGCATATCGCAAATTGGCAAAAAAGTATCATCCTGATGTCTATACTACAAAATCTGATAGCGAAAAAAAAGCGGCAGAAGCCAAATTCAAAGAAGTTCAGCATGCTTATGATGTGCTGAGCGACCCGCAGAAAAAAGCAACTTATGACCAATTCGGGTCTGAGGACGGACCTACTATGCAAGGGGGCAACCCTTTTGGCACAGGTGGGTTTACCGATTTATTTAGCGATATCTTTAATGTATTTAGCGATGTAGGCGGAGGCAGAAGCACCAGGCAAGCTCGAGCCAGCGCAATGCCGGGCGATGATATTGAGCTAACTATGCGCTTAGATTTTAAGGAAGCCAGCTTTGGAGCGGCTAGGGATATCACCTTTACTCGTATTGAAAAATGTCCGGTTTGTTCAGGTTCAGGGGCAAAGGTAGGCACAGAAAAGAAGCGTTGTACCAAATGCGGCGGCTCGGGTACTGTTACCGTAAATCAAAGGACTATGTTTGGCACTATGCAAACTATGCGCACTTGCGATTTATGTAACGGAAGCGGAGAAACGATTGATGTGCCTTGTCCGGAGTGCGCAGGCAAAGGCAGGGTAAGAAGATCCCGTACCCTAAAGGTCAATATCCCCGCTGGAGTGGACGAGGGACAAATACTTACTATGCGAGGGGAAGGGAGCGCAAGCCTGGGCAACGGTCCTAATGGTAACTTGCTGATTATTTTTAGTATCAGAGCGCATCCGCTCTTTAAGCGTGACGGTTTTAATTTGTATTTTGACTTGCCAATTACTTCATTTCAAGCAATACTTGGAGCAAAAATAAACATTCCTACGCTGGACGGGCGCACAACTGTGGATATCCCGTCAGGCACGCAAAGCGGCACTATATTGCGGATAAGAGGCAAAGGTATTAAGCATTTAAGAAAGGATGCATTTGGGGACTTGTTGGTAAAGGTGGTAATAGATACCCCTAAGAATATTAGTAGCAAGCAAAAGAAAAAGCTGTTAGAAGCAGAAGATGCTTTTGCAGATGCCAAATACGATAAAATAAAAGCATATAATAAAGTTTTAAGAGAACTTTAATGAAATATTGGGCTATAACAATTCAAACGGATAAAATAGGCTTGGAGCTTTGTTCTGACGCCTTTTTTTCTCTAGGTGCGTTGGGTGTGAATATTGATGACGGGCAAGCCTTGCAAGAGGCAATAGATGCAGGATTAATTTGGGACTATATAGATAGCGAAGTAATGAGTCCCAAAGATACTGATTTGGTAACCCTAATCGGGTATTTTCAAGCTGAGCAGATAGAGCCGCTGGAAATTAAGCTAAAGGTTTTGCTGGAGGAGTACGGGCTGGATGCCGGTATAATTAAAGATGTAAAACAAGTTGATGATCAGCTTTGGTATGAAAGTTGGAAAAGTTTTTATCGCCCAATCAGTATAGGCAAGTATATGATTGTACCTGCTTGGCAAGACAAGCCTGACGGTAAGGCAATCCATATAAAGATATATCCGGGTATGGCGTTTGGCACAGGCGAGCACCAAAGCACACAACTGGCTTTGCAGCTTATAAGCAGTTTAGATTTTTTGGACAAAAGCGTTATTGACTTAGGTTGCGGCAGCGGAATATTGGGCATAGCCGCCGCGCTAAGCGGAGCAAATAAAGTAAAACTAATTGATATAGACGAAATTGCCATAGATGCTGCAAAGAGCAACGCTAAACTTAATGGGCTAAAGCAACTAGAATATTTATGCGCAGAACTGCCTGCAGGATTAACAGGTCAAGCAGACATTATACTAGCTAATCTTACTGCCGATTTGCTTATAGCTTTTGTCGGCAATTATAAACAAGGGCTAAAAGCTAAAGGCAAACTAATAGCTTCTGGCATTATTAAAGAAAGATGGCAGCAAGTGCTAAATGCCTTTGAAGAAGGCGGTTTTTCTTTAGCTACAGCAAGACAAGCGGATGATTGGATAGCAGGATTGTTTGAGGTATAGGATATGGAGGCAAAAAGATTCTTTGTAACACCAGCGGATATAGAGCAAGATGTAATTAAGATAAAAGGTGAGGAATTCAAACATTTATCTAAAGTTTTGCGCTACAAGCTTGGATATGAGCTGATAGTATGCGACAATACGGGCTATGACTATTATGCTAAACTAATTGCGCTTGAAAAAGATTGCGCTTATGCACAAATATTAAAAAAAACATTAAACAGGAATGAAACGGTCAGAGAAATTATCCTATGTCAAGCAGTCTGCAAAGAAATTGATTTTATTGTGCAAAAAGCTGTTGAATTGGGAGTTTCAAAACTGCTTCCTTTTACCTCGCAATTTACCAATGTTACAGAAATTAATCCTGCTCGCTTGCAGAGACTTGCTATCAATGCAAGTAAGCAATGCGGCGGAGCTAAAATAATGCAGATATTGCCCCTGGTTGATTTTGCATCCATGTTAGAGTATACTAAAGAGGGCGACTGCATCTTTTTTTATGAGGAAAGTCAGGAAAAATTGGCAATTGAAAATAGCAGCAAAGCACCGCTATTTATAGTTATTGGCAGCGAAGGCGGATTTTCTAAAGAGGAAATCGCATTGGCGCACAGCAAAGCAATCCGCACTTTTTCTTTAGGAAAAAGGGTATTAAGGGCAGAAACAGCCGCTGTTTGCGGATTGGTGCTTGCGCTGGACAAAATAGGTGAATTAGATTGAAGGCAAATATTTTAACCTTAGGCTGCAAAGTCAATCGGTACGAAAGTGAGGTAGTTGCAAAAGAGCTTGCCTTGAGCGGCTGGCAAATAGGGGACAGTTTAGAGTATGCGGATATTTATATTATCAATACTTGCGCTGTAACTGCAGAAGCCAGCAGCAAAAGCAGGCAAATGATTGCAAGAGCAAAAAAATACAATCCTGCCGCCGGTATTTACATTATTGGTTGCGGCAGTGAGTTTGCGCCCGAAAGTTACGCCAAGGAGCAAGTTGTATATATCACCGGTACAAATGGTAAAGAAAAAATTGTTGATATAATTAATAAAGACTATCCTGCTTGTTTTAATAAAGATATTGTTCGGGATACCAATAGCCCTTATTTGGTATCCCGAACAAGGGTTTTTGTTAAAATTCAGGACGGATGTGACAATGCTTGTTCATATTGCATTATTCCTTATCTTAGGGGCGGCAGCGTCAGCCGCCCAATTGATGAAATTGTGGCAGAAGCACACAGTTATGCAAAAGATTATAAGGAAATTGTGCTGGTCGGTATTAACATATCACTTTACGGTAAGGATATTGGCACAAATTTGTCAGAGCTAATAAATGCGCTTGCGGCAGTTCCTTGCAGAGTGCGCCTTAGTTCCTTTTATATAGAAGGGATAAATGAACAGCTTATGCTTGCCTTGCAAAGACTGCATTCCTTTTGCGACCATTTTCATTTGTCTGTTCAAAGCGGTGATGATGCTATACTAAAAGATATGAATAGGCGATATAATACAGCGGAATGTTTGGAAAAAATTGACTTAATTCGCAAATATTTTCCCAATTGTGCCATTGCCGCTGACCTTATTGTGGGCTATCCTACAGAAAACGAAGCAAGGTTTGACAATACACTTAGGTTTATAGAGCAAGCTAGATTCTCTGATATACATTGCTTTATTTTCTCACCAAGAAAAGGGACAAGCGCATATCAGTTAAGCCTTCCTAACAAAAGCATAGCTAAGCAAAGACAGGCAATTCTGCTCAGTCATACAGGGGCGTTAAGAGCTAATTTTCTTAAAGAAAACCTTAATAAAGAACACGAAGTTTTGTTTGAGGAAGTAAAAGACGGAATTGCTTCAGGCTATACCCGCAACTATATTAGGGCATATAGCGCCAAGCCTTACAACGGAATACAAAATGTAGTGTCAACAAGTTTATATAAAGACGGATTACTTGTAAAAGGAGAGTAAAAATGGGCTGTATTTTTTGTAAAATTATTGAGGGAAGTATTCCCAGCAAAAAATTGTATGAGGATGAAAGGATGATAATCATTAAGGATATTTCTCCTCAAGCTATCCTGCATTATCTTTTGATACCTAAAGAGCATTATCCAAATATTAAAGAAATGAGCACTTTGCAAGCAGCTATTTTAGGCGACTGTATTAAAAAACTAGGGGAGCTGGCAGAAGGGCTTGGATTGAAAGAAGGCTTCCGCATAGTTTCCAATTGCGGCAAGCACGGTTGCCAAAGCGTAGAGCATCTTCATATCCATATACTTGGAGGAGAACAGCTAAGTCCAAAAATGAGCTAGTTTTAGCTAAATAGTTAAAAAAAAGAGCCGAATTCGGCTCTTTAGCAAGTTACTTATAAGCACGCTTGCGGGCTGCTTCCGCTTTTTTCTTCCTTTTTACGCTGGGTTTTTCGTAAAACTCTTTACGCCTAAGGTCGCCGATAATGCCGTCATTAGCGCACTTCTTTTTCCAACGCCGAATTGCGCTATCCAAACTTTCGTTATCTTTTACATAGACAGTTGACACTTCTTATCACCTCCTTGTCGTAAAGACTGGTATTATAATACATTATTATGCTGTTTTAGTCAACTATTTAATCATTATTTATATGCATTTTTAGCATAAGCATTGTTTTGAGCAAGTAAATATGTTAAGCTATCAATGAGCACTTTAATTTGCATTATATTATAATATATAGCAGAGTAAGCTAAAATGCTAAAATAGTGTCAAAGGAGAGCGAATATGAAAAAGCAAAAAGTAAATATATTTTTAATTTTATTGATTTTCACTTTTTTCAATGTTTTTACAGTTACAGTATTTCCTAACTTCACCGCAAACGCTAATGCAGGTCCTCCAACATGGGGCGAAACCGGCAGGGGTATTATTTTTCGCAAGCATGACAAGGTCAAGATAGTTGGCGAAGTGCTGGATATTACATTTGGTGAGGACAATATATCAGAAGTTAGGGCAGAATACACTATGGCAAATATTAGTGATGAGAGCGTATCCGTTTTAACTATGTTTTTGTTGCCGCAAAGCATTGATGAAAGTAAGCAAGTTAAGGTAATGCAAAATAATACCGAATTAAGTTACGAGCTTAGGGACTACGAAATTGGCGCAAATCAAACATGGGAGGCATGGGAGGCAATTTTAGCAGAAGAAGAGCCGGAGTTTTCACAATTCGAAAGAGTAAACAGTATAGGAGCAATAATATATACACTTGATTTTGCCCCTCAAGAGCAATTAAAGGTTGTTGTAGAATATAACTACGATTTAGAGATTGCATTTTATAAAGATACACAGACTTTTAGGTATTACCTTTCACCTGCAAAGTATTGGCAAGACTTTGGCGGTATAGAAATCAATGTGCATCTTAATGAGAGTTATCCAAGATTAAGTAAGGCGTATCAAAATAACCAAACTATTAAGTTTAAGAAAATTAAAAGAATGCATTATCAATATACCTACGATAGTTTGCCTGATGGACAACTTAGCATAGTAGCAGGGTATCCAATGTTAGAATCGCTTTATGCTAACAGAGGCACTATTTATCTGAGCTTGCTTTATCTCTCGCCCTTTATCCTAGCGGCAATAATTATTGTAATAATAACTGTTTTATTGATAAAAAGAAAAATAAAAAAGAAAAGAGCTTCTAGATAAAGGGATTAGTCAAGCTCGTCCAAAGTCTTTTCGTAAGCTCCAATAAAGTTATCCATAAAATATTTAACTTCGGGTAAGGTTATCTTATTCAAGTCTGCTTTTATGGCAATTTTAGCTTTTTGAAACTCTTTATTGCCCGTTTTTAGCTCTTCAATGCATTTGATATATGCGCTAAGTTTATCGGCGGCTTTAAGATAAGCGTACTCGTTACTTTTAGGGTCAATTTTAATAAGTTTTTCGTATTCGGGACGCAAGGAATCGGGCAGCATAGAAAGCAGTTTATCATTAGCTACTTGTTCTATATCTTTATAGACCTTTTTTATAGAGGGATTAAAATACTTGATAGGAGCAGGCATATCTCCGGTAATTACCTCGCTGGCTTCGTGATATATTGCGGCGCAAGTTATAAGTCCGGCATTTAAGTTGCCGCAAAAAACCTTATTGTTAATTATTGCAAGCGCATGCGCAATATGAGCTACTTGCAGACTGTGCTCTAAAATGTTTTCCTTAACGGTGGAGCGCATTAAGCTCCAACGCTCAATATATTTCATTCGGCTCATAAAAGCAAAGAAATTGTAATCCATACCCATATTATAACGCAAAGCAAAACAAAAATCTATATGCCAATGCCAAATAGTTGACAAAAATCTATTCGAGTGTTAAGATAAAACAAATTAAATAATAAAAAACGGGGTGCTACGGCTGAGATTATACCCGAATGACCGGAACAAGGTAATTCTTGCGGCGGGAAGCGAAAAGTATAACTTCGGCACAAGCAAGCCGAAGTTTTTTATTTGGGAGGCAAGCAAATGAATGAGAAAACTGTTGTTTGGATTATGGCGGGTATTTTAGTAGTGCTTTATGTGCTTGTTTACACTTTTGCAAAGAAAACTCCGGGCAAACTTAAAGCTAAATCCTTGGCTTATGCCGGGGTAATGGTGGCGCTTTCCTTTGGGCTTAGCTATATAAAATTATATTCACAACCGCAAGGGGGCTCAATTACCTTGCTAAGTATGCTGCCTATTATGTTATATGCATATATGTTTGGGGTAAGGGAAGGATTAATGGCGGCTTTTGCTTATTCAATTTTGCAATGCGTACAAGGGGTATATTACCTTAACTTTCTTCAATTTTTATTTGATTATATTATAGGATTTACCATGCTGGGTTTGGCAGGGGTCTTTCATAAACGCAAGCTAAATGCCAATTTGTCTTTAGATAAGGCAAAAAGTCCGACAATTAAAGCGTTTTATGCCTTTGTCAATGACTTTCCTTTTGCGCTGGCACTGGGTATGACAATAGGGTTTATCGGTAGGTATCTTGCCTCGGTAATAGCCGGATACGCATTTTGGAGCAGTTTTGCTCCGTCAGGGCAGCATCCGCTGATATATTCTGTTATATACAATTCAGTATTGCTGATAGATGGCGCAATAGCGGTTGTGGGCGGGGTAATGCTAATGTATTTTAAGCCTTTAAGACACCAAATCGAAAATATAGCAAATTAGTAAATTAGCTTTTCATTAGAGTCATCGTATAACCTAATGCTTCCCGGTAAAACTTTGATAAAAAGCTCCCCTTTTGCAAAATTGCCAATAGGTGCAATAATATTTTGGTTATTGCAAATCAAATGAGCATAAATCTGTCCTTCTTTGTGTTCACAAAACTCAATTTTTGCAATTGCACCCTCAGTTGACTCTTTTGCCATAAATCCAACTATTACATTTGTGCCAATATAAATATCATTTAGCAATTGACGCTTGTCCAGAACAATTTTTTGCCCCAATAGCTCTATAAATAGCTTGCTATCCTCTTTTTGCAGCATTACTTGAGCAAAGTTAGCAGAAAGACCATACGCATATTTATAAACTTGTACGGTTGCAGGACTTTCTTTTATTTCTGCCGCTGTGCCTGTTTGTTCTAAAATCCCGTAATGCAATACGCTTATTCTACTATTAAGCGTAAAGGCTTCGTCAACGCTGTCTGTAGCAAAGAAAATATTGCTTTTATATGCCTTGACAATAGGGAGCAACTCTATAAAAAGCTCTCTTCTTTCCTCACCTTTTAGCAATGCAAAAGGATTGTCAATAAGCAGTAGCGGCGCATTGCGGACAAGCGCTCTTGCAAAGGCAAGCCTTATCTTATCGCTACTCTTTAGTCGGGCAGCAGAAAAAGAAAGCAAATGGTCAAGTTTGCATTGCGGCGCTATCTTAGCTATTGCAAGCGCAATTTGCTCTTTGGGAACTTTTCTGATTTTAAGCGGATAGGCAAGATTCCACTTTACGCTTCTAGCTTCAATTATCCCGCAATCTTGAAAAATAATGCCAATATCCCTTTCTTTGGTCTTTTTGTCCTGTATAGGTATATTGTTGAAAAGTATTGCTCCCTCTTGGGCAGCCAGCAGCCCTGCAATACATTTAAGCAGAGAAGTTTTGCCTCCTTGCTTGCTTGCAAGGATACAAATATGCTCGCCTTCTGTGCAGGAAATGCTGTAATTGGAGACTCCTACAGCACCTGCGGTATATTTTTGTCTTAGATTCTTTATTTCAATTGTACTCATAAGATTAATTATAATATATTTTGTCTTTTTTGCAACTTAATATAATTGCATAAATATTCATTGTAATGTATAATAGCTTAATGGAGGTAAGAAAATGATTGCAGAAAAAATCATAGAAAATGATAAAAAGTACTTATTAAAAAGTTATGCACCGCATAATATTGTACTTACCAAAGGTGAAGGGTGCAAGATATATGATGCTAACGGCAAACAATATTTAGATTTTTTGGCAGGGATTGCAGTAAGTGCGCTGGGACACAACAATAAAAAGCTGGTTGCCGCCATCACCCGTCAAGCTAAAAAGATGCTACTGACTTCGGGCTATTTTCATAATGAAAATTCAGGAAAATTAGCCGGCGACTTAATAAGGAATACTCATTTCAAAAGAGTTTTTTTTGCAAATAGCGGAGCGGAAGCTAACGAATGCGCTTTGAAAATTGCAAAAAAATATATGAACGACAATTTTCCGGGCAGATATAAGATTGTAACTTGCGACAACTCATTTCATGGCAGAACGCTTGCAACGGTAGCCGCTACCGGTCAAGAAAAATATCGAAAGCCTTTTGAGCCTTTGCCCGATTGGTATATATATATCCCTTTTAATGATACAAGCGCCTTAAAAGATGCCCTTAAAGACCCTGAAGTTGGTGTGTTTATGGTGGAGTGTATTCAAGGGGAGGGCGGCATAAGAGAAGCTACTGCGGAGTTTCTGCAAACAGCCCGCAAGTTAACAAGGCGATACAATCAGCTTTTGATTATTGACGAGATACAAACAGGGCTATATCGTACAGGAGCACTTTATTCTTATATGCATTACCAAATAAAGCCCGATATAATCACTTTGGCAAAAGCATTGGGCGGCGGAATACCCATTAGCGCATGCCTAGCAGGCAGACTTGTAGAGGATACTATCACCCCCGGCGACCACGGAACTACTTTTGGAGGCAACCCTTTTGCTACAGCTGTAGCGCTATGTGTGGTGAAAGAAATTAGGAAAACAAAAATGCAAGTACATATTGCAGAGGTTGCAGAGTATTTTTATGCCAAACTAAAACAATTGGCTGAAAGCAAAGACACAGTAGCAGAATTAAGGGGCAAAGGCTTAATGTTAGGATTGAATATAGTCAAAGAGGTTAATGTAAAAGATTATGTAGCGGCTCTTTTAGAAGAAGGCATTGTTTGCGGCGATGCCGGCGGGGATACCTTGCGCTTCTTGCCGCCGCTGATTATATCAAAAGAAGAAATTGATATTTTGGTAATAAAACTTAATAAAGTTCTAAAATAAAGACGGAGCAAGTATGCCAAAAAGGAATGATATAGAAAAAATATTAGTGATAGGGAGCGGCCCTATAATTATAGGTCAAGCGGCAGAATTTGACTATTCGGGCACGCAGGCTTGCAAAGCACTTAGAGAAGAAGGCTATAAAGTAGTGCTAATCAATAGCAATCCTGCTACTATAATGACCGATAGCACAACTGCCGATACCGTATATATAGAGCCCATAAACCTTAAAACGGTTACCCAAATCATAGAAAAAGAGTGCCCACAAGGCATTTTGCCGACCTTAGGCGGACAGACCGGGCTTAATATGGCAATTGAGCTTGCGGGTGCCGGCATACTTGAGCTACACGGTGTAAAACTGCTGGGCACAAAGTTATCTTCCATTAATAAGGCTGAGGATAGGGAGCTGTTCCGCACCCTAATGGGCGAGCTGGGACAAAAAGTTCCCGCTTCCGAAATTGTTACTTCGTATGAGCAAGCTAAACATTTTGCGCTAACCAACGGCTACCCTGTAATTATCCGCCCTGCGTTTACGCTAGGCGGCACAGGCGGCGGCATTGCGGAAAACGATAAAGAGTTTCAAGAAATAGTGCTTAAAGGGCTAAAGCATAGTATTATTCATCAAGTTATTTTGGAGCAATCTGTTGCGGGCTGGAAAGAAATAGAGTTCGAAGTTATCAGAGACGGGCGGGACAATTGCATTATCGTCTGCAATATGGAGAATTTTGATCCCGTAGGCATTCATACAGGGGACAGTATTGTTGTTGCGCCCGGGCAAACGCTTTCGGATAAAGAATATCATATGTTGCGTTCTGCCTCTCTTAAAATAATTAAAGCATTGGAAATTGAGGGGGGCTGCAATATTCAATTTGCGCTTAATCCGGAAAGCTATGAATATGTTGTAATTGAAGTCAATCCCAGGGTAAGCCGCTCATCTGCTCTTGCCAGCAAAGCTACCGGTTATCCTATAGCGCGGGTAGCCGCTAAAATAGCGGTAGGGTTTACTTTAGATGAGATAAGAAACGATGTAACAGGTATGACTTATGCAGGCAGTGAGCCCACTATTGACTATGTGGTGACTAAAGTCCCTCGGTTTCCGTTTGATAAGTTTACTACAGCGGATAGAAAACTGGGTACTCAAATGAAAGCCACAGGCGAAGTAATGGCAATAGGGCGTTGCTTTGAAGAAAGTTTGCTAAAGGCAATAGACAGCTTAGATATCAAAGTCAATTATCAATTTGGCATGGAAGCTATGAAGCAATGGTCTTTTGAAAAACTTATGCAAGAATTGGCAAAGGGAAACGATGAGCGCATCTTTATTATTAGCGAGGCATTTTGGCGGGGAGTAAGCATTGACGAAATCTTTAAGATTACCAAGATAGACCGCTTCTTTTTAGGTAAAATCTTAAATATTGTCAATCATGCAAAAAGGCTACAAACTACTTCAATTGGCGAACTTACAGAGGAGTTAATGCGCACCATAAAATACTTGGGATTTTCCGATGCTTATATTGCCAATCTTATGAATGTGGATAAAGAGCAAGTAATTGAGTTAAGGAGCAAATATAAAATAGCGCCTGTTTTTAAGATGGTAGATACTTGCGCAGGAGAGTTTGAGGCTGCTACACCATATTATTATAGCTGTTACGAGGACAATGAAGAGCTTAAAGTAAACAAGGCAAAGAAGGTTATTGTATTAGGCAGCGGCCCTATCCGTATCGGTCAAGGTATTGAGTTTGACTATTGCTCTGTCCATTGCGTTAAGGCATTAAAGGAAATGGGCATAGAATCGATAATAATCAACAGCAATCCCGAAACGGTAAGCACAGATTTTGATACCAGCGACAAGCTGTTCTTTGAGCCGCTAACCTATGAATGTGTAATGGATATTATAGAAAAGGAGCGTCCAACCGGAGTAATAGTGCAATTTGGCGGACAAACAGCAATAAATCTTGCCCGACCGCTTGCCGATGCCGGAGTTGTGGTACTTGGCACTTCCGCTGCCGATATAGACAGGGCGGAAGGACGGGATAAATTTATTACCGTGCTTGAGGAGCTAGGGATTCCTATGCCGCCAGGCAAAACTGTCTTTACCCTTGAGGATGCTGCCAAAGAGGCGGATGCGCTAGGCTTCCCCGTGCTGGTCAGACCCAGTTATGTGCTGGGCGGCAGGGCAATGGAAATAGTGTATAATCATTCACATTTGCACGATTATATGAATTTGGCGCTAGCTTTGGAAAATGAGCAAGCTATACTTATAGACAAGTATATAACCGGCAAAGAAATAGAAGTAGATGCTATCGGCGACGGTGAAATGGTGGTCATCCCCGGGATTATGGAGCATATTGAGAGGGCGGGGGTGCATAGCGGGGATAGTATAAGTGTATATCCGGCTCAAACGCTGTCTTCTAGAATTGTTAAACTTATTGAGGACTATACTGTACGCTTAGGACTGCATCTAAAGATAAAGGGCTTATTTAATATTCAATTTGTAATGGATAAAAATGAAAACCTATATGTTATAGAAGTCAATCCCCGAGCCAGCCGCACCGTGCCTATTTTAACTAAGGTTACTAAAGTTAAAATGGTCAATATAGCTACTGAAATTATGCTTGGCAAAAAGCTGAAGGAACTGGGCTTTACAGGCGGGCTGATAGAACCCTCTAAGTTTATTACGGTAAAAGCCCCTGTGTTTAGCTTTGCTAAAATGAACTCCGTTGATATTTCGCTTTCTCCGGAAATGAAATCCACAGGCGAGGTTATGGGGACTGATACCAACTATAAAGCGGCATTAAAAAAAGCACTAGTTGCTAGCGGGCTAAATATACCTCCGCTTGGCAATGTGCTGTTTTCGCTTGCGGACAGGGATAAAGCGGAAGGCTTACAAATAGCGCGGGCACTTACCAAAAGAGGATACAAGTTGTTTGCTACGGATAAAACCTTTGAATATTTTACTGCAAACAGGCTAAACTGCAACTTAATAAAAAAAGATACCTTAATTAAGGTAATGCAGGAAGAAAATAATATTGACTTTATTATTACAACCGCTACGCTGGGCAAGGATACTCATCGCACAGGTTTTGCCATTCGGCGCACAGCTATGGAGTTTAATATACCTTGCATTACTTCGCTTGACACCGCATCAGCGGTAATATTTGCATTTTCGGGCATAGTACACGACAAAGTATTGGCCTTAAACGAATATGGAGGAAATTAATATGGATATTTCATCCTATAAACCTACTTATAAGCTAAACAATAAGCACTTATTGACATTGCGTGATTATTCTACAGAAGAAATCTATGAGATTTTATGCCTTGCCAAAGAGATAAAGGAAGAATATAAAGCAAACATTCCCCGCCCTTCTCTTGCTGGCAAAGTGCTTGCAATGATATTTGCCAAAGCATCTACCCGCACACGCCTATCCTTTGAAATGGGTATGTGGCAGTTGGGCGGTGCAAGTATGTTTTTGTCAGCGTACGATATTCAAATGGGCAAAAGCGAAACTATTTCGGATACTGCTAAAGTGATTTCCAGAATGGGAGTTAGCGGACTTATGATTCGTACCTACAAACACGCTGATGTAGAAACTTTTGCGGAGTTTTCGGATATTCCTATTATCAACGGATTGACCGACGACTATCACCCTTGCCAAGCACTGGCTGATGTTATGACAGGCTGGGAAAAGAAAGGACATATTAAAGGGCTAAAAATGGTATATATGGGCGACGGCAACAATGTTACCCATTCCTTAATGGTGATAAGCGCAAAGCTAGGTATAGACTTTGTAGCAATTTGCCCTAAAAATTACTCCCCAAGCGAAGAAGTATATAATTACTGCAAAAGCATTGGAGGCAAAGTTAAGGTTACCGACCAAATCAAAGGCAATTTACAAGGTGCTGATATAGTGTATACAGATGTGGTGTTTAGCATGGGGCAACCAAAAAGTAAAGAAAAGGCTTTTGCACTTTTGCCCTATCAAGTAAATGATACCGTTATGGAAAAAGCAGGACCTGATGCGCTCTTTATGCATTGTATGCCGGCGCATAGGGAAGAAGAAGTGACAACAAGCGTAATTGACGGACCGCAAAGCGTAATTTTGGATGAAGCGGAGAATCGCCTGCACGCTCAAAAAGCGGTGTTGGAGCTGCTGCTAAAGAATTACTAGAATATTTATTAACTCATAAAAGAAAAGGCAATGCGTTTTTCTGCATTGCCTTTGTCATAATTTTTATTTTAGAGCGCTGCTAATCTTTTGCTTAACTTTTCCAGCGACTCTTTAATTGCTTGCGGTGCTGTTCCGCCCGCAGAGTTGCGCTTATTAACAATTTCTTTAATATCAATGGCTTTATATATATCTTGCTCAAATAGATTATTGAAATTTTTAAGTTCGGCAAGCGTTAACTCCTCTATAGCTTTACCAGCATCTATACAATAGCTAACTATTTCTCCGCTAAGTTTATATGCATCCCTAAAAGGTATCCCCTTTTGTGATAGATAATCAGCTAAATCAGTAGCGTTTAAGTACCCTGATTTTGTCGACGCAAGCATTTTATCAGCATTAAAGACGGCGGTCTGCAACATTTTTTCCATTAGCAATAAACTGGCAATCAAGTCCTTTTCGCAATTTAGTAGCAGCTCTTTGTCCTCTTGTAAATCCTTATTATATGCAAGCGGCAACCCCTTTAATAAGGCAAGCATTGCAGTAAGAGAGCCTATTGCCTTTGCGCTTTTGCCCCTAATCAGCTCCGCTATATCCGGATTCTTTTTTTGAGGCATTATACTGCTGCCGGTAGAGTAGGCATCAGATAGTGTAATGTAGCTGTATTCGTTGCTTGCCCAAGTGATAATCTCCTCGCTAAGCCTGGACAGGTGTATAAATGTAGTATTTGCGGCAAAGAGGTACTCCAGCGCAAAATCCCTGTCGGCAACGCTGTCCATTGCATTGCCGGTAATGCCGCAAAACCCCAATTTTTCGGCTACCTGCTCTCTACTAATAGCAAAAGTAGTCCCTGCAAGAGCGCCTGCGCCCAAAGGACAAAGTAAGGCATGCTTTAAGGCATCATTAAAACGCACAAGGTCTCGGGCAAACATATACGCATAAGCGGCAAGGTGGAATCCTAAAGTAATAGGTTGCGCTTTTTGCATATGAGTAAATCCGGGCATATAGGTGTAAAGATGCTCATTGCTTTTGGCTATTAAGGTATCAATTAAAGATTTAAGCGCAAGGTTAACTTTCTTTATAGATTTAATTACATAGAGCTTAAAATCGGTAGCCACTTGGTCATTGCGGCTGCGTGCAGTATGCAGGCGTTTGCCTGCTTCTCCAATTTTTTTAATAAGCTGAACTTCTATAAAAGTATGAATATCTTCCGCATCTTTAATAATCAAAGTGCCGCTATCTATTTCGCCTTTAATTTCCAGTAAACCCTTAACTATATTTTCGCTGTCCTCTTTAGAAAGGATATTGCATTCGCCAAGCATTTCGGCATGGGCAATGCTGCCCTCTATATCCTCTGCATAAAGCGCTTTATCAATAGGAAGCGAATTGTTAAACTCTCCAGCAAGCGCATCAATTTCTTGAGTTAGCCTGCCTTTCCATAACTTATCCATTTTTCCCTTTTCCAATAAGTTTTTCTTTATAATCTCCAATTTTCATTGCCCGCACTTGCAGCGGCAACCCAAACAAATTGATAAATCCTGCGCTATCTTTTTGCTCATAAACCTCGTCTTCTCCAAAAGTAGCAATATCAAGGTCGTGTAAGGAGTAGGGGCTTTTTTTGCCGGCAGGAATAATATTGCCTTTGTATAACTTTAGTTTAACCGTCCCTGTAACCGTTGCTTGTGTGCTGTCCACAAATGCCATAATTGCATCCATAAGCGGGGTATACCAATTGCCGTCATACGCTAAATCTGCAAATTTAACAGCAATTTCTTGCTTATAGTGTAAGGTATTCCGGTCAAGACATATCTCCTCCAGCTCATCATGAGCTTGCATAAGTATAGTGCCGCCAGGAGTCTCATATACACCACGTGATTTCATGCCTACAAGCCTGTTCTCCACTATATCCGCTATGCCGATAGCATGCTTTGCACCAAGCGTGTTTAGATTTTCAAGCAATTCAACGGGAGGCAGCTTAGTACCGTTAACAGCTACGGGTATCCCTTTTTCAAAGTCAATAGTAACATATTCGGCAGCATCCGGAGCTTGCTCGGGAGTATTGCTAATCAATAAAAGGTCGTTTTGCTTTTCATTCCAAGGGTCTTCTAAATCGTGTCCCTCGTAGGATATATGCAGCAAATTGCGGTCCATAGAATAGGGACGCTTTTTAGTTGCGGAAATAGGCACACCTTTTGCGGTAGCGTAATCAATAGCCTCTTCTCTGCTTTTTATGTCCCAAATGCGCCAAGGGGCAATAATTTTAGTTTGAGGGCGCAACGCTTTTATGGTCAGCTCAAACCGTACCTGGTCATTACCCTTGCCTGTGCAACCGTGACATATAGCATCAGCGCCTTCTTCGTTAGCAATTTCTACCAATGCTTTTGCTATTAAAGGGCGGGCGATAGATGTGCCAAGCAAATACTTTTTTTCGTAAAGCCCTCCGGCTTTTATTAAGGGGTACACAAAATCAGTTACAAACTCCTCTTTTAAGTCCTTAATATACAGCTTAGAAGCACCGGATTTAACAGCCTTTTCGTGCAGTCCCGACAGCTCCTCACCTTGCCCCACATCGGCCGCCATAGCTATTACTTCGCAATCATAGTTTTCCTTTAACCAGGGAATAATAATTGAGGTGTCCAGCCCGCCCGAATACGCAAGCGCTATTTTCATCTTTGCCATAGATTAACCATCCTTCTTTAATGATATAAGAGTATTATACATAATTATGAATATTTATACAACCAAATTGCATAACATTTTCTTTTCTTATCAAAACTTTCTATTCCAAACAAGCAGATATTTGCGTCAACCTAAATTATTATTGCTTTTTTTTATGTTTTATAGTATTATTTTATGCGTAGACATTGGAGGTGCGTTATGGCTAAACGAGAAAAAAAGAATAAGCGATACCTTAGAGGGCGGCTTGTGCCTTTTATTTCTTTATGCGGTAGCTTGATTTTTATTTTACTTTATTTTGGCAACTTTGTAGCAGGAGCAAAAGGGATAAACGGTTTTAATATATCTTTGGGATTAGTGGATTGGCCTATTTTAAGCGGATTTAATATTGCTCGCAACGGGATATATTATCAAGAGTTTTTTAACCAGTTGGATTTAAGCCTAAAACCTTTTGCCTTTGACAAGTTTCTCTCTGTACTTGGGGTCTATCTTTTGCCGCTGGGCGCAACTTTTGGGCTAATAAGCGCTGCTCTTAATTTTATTTTTTCAGCAAAAAATCTGCTTTTTGGCAAAGTAAAGATTAAGCTGGAGAAACTTAGCTTAAATATGCTGATAGGCAGTGTGCTAAGTATTTTTTGCATCCCTGCATTAATTTCTGGGCAAACTTATTTTGAAGGTTTTGGAGATTTTTTAATATTTAAGACACCGATTAAGGCAGGCGTATTTGGGTTGCTTGCAGTCCTTGATGCTGCCTTGCTCTTTATATTTCCTTACTTTGTCAGAGTAATGTATCGAATTAATTACCGCATAAATACTCTTGAACAGGATAGTATGGCAAGAGCTACTGATAAGGCCGCCTATAAGAGAAGGAAGCGTTATGACAGGGGTTACAAATCCTTTAGATAAAACAGTAAAGAGGCGGGTTAGCAAGACTCGCCTTTTTTAAGGGATTAACTCTTTTCGCATAGCTTCTATAATCTTGCTTTCCAGTCTTGACACTTGAACTTGACTGACTCCTAACTCACCGGCAATTTCGCTTTGCGTCTTGTCCCGAAAATACCGCAGTATAATTATCTTTTTATCTCGCTCGTCTAACTTTGCTATTAGGTCTTTAAGCAGCATTTTATCAATAGTTTCTTCCAAACTGCCCTTTGCGCTAAGGCGGTCTACCAAACTAAGCCCATCATCGTTTTCTTGATAAATAGAGATAGGATAATGGCTGCTTTCCATAGTTATCACCACATCTTCTCGCTCCATATTAAAAGCAAGTGCAATATCCTCTACAGTAGGCTCTTTTTTATGTTCCTGTCTAAAGTTTTCTATAAATGCATTGAATTTCATAGACATATTTTTCATAGAACGGCTTACTTTTATTGCTCCGTCGTCACGAATAAAGCGTTTTATCTCGCCGGCAATCATTGGCACAGCATAAGTGCTAAATTTTACATTATAAGATGTGTCAAAATTGTTAATAGCTTTAATAAGCCCTAATGTTCCAAGTTGCATAAGGTCATCATACTCCACTTGCTTATTGGTGTATCTGCGTACAATACTTTTAATAAGCGGAGTATTATGTTTCAATATTTCTGCTTTTGCTTCTATTTCTCCGTTTTGTGCCTGTTCAATTAGCTTTAGTATATCTTCATTGCTAAGCATCTTTCCTTATGCCAACTGCTTTTTCATTTGCACTGTAGTACCGGTAAGGGGCTTGCTAAGCACGCTAAGCCCATCCATAAAAGAGCGCATAATAGTAAAGCCCAGCCCGCTGCGCTCCTCAATTTTGGCAGTAGTAAAGAAGTCTTTTAGCGCCATTTCTACATTTTCTATGCCGCAACCGCTATCAATTATTGTCAGGTAAAGCATATGGCTCTTTATTTCTGCCTCTATGGTGACTTCTCCTTCTGAACCTTTATATCCGTGAATAATAGCATTGGTAACCGCTTCGCTAACTGCAGTCTTTATATCGCTAATAATATCCATTGTAGGATTTTCGCTTACGCAAAATGCTCCGACCACGCTACGGGCAAAGCTAAGATTTTTTTCTATTGCTTTGAATTTTAATGTCATTTTATTTTCCATTTCAGCCTCCATTATCTAACTTTGGGGATAATTGAATATATGCCGCTTACATTCAACAGCCTATCAATTTGGCGTGAGGGTTGCTCTATAAAAATAGGCACGCCTTGAGCACGCAATTGCTTATAGCGGGATAGCAGCACCCCAAGAAAAGTACTGTCCACAAATTGCAACCCGCCCATATTAAGGATAACCTTATTTAGCGGGCGGGCGCTAAGTAAACTGTTAAAACGCAATCTTACCTCAATTGCTTTACTTTGGTCAATTTCTCCGGAAAGGAAGATATATAAATCCCCATCCTTATTTTTACTTTCAATTTGCATAATGCCTCCATAGCAAATTATAATGTAAACCAAGACAATAAAAATGCTTTATTTTGGCAAGTTTTAGGGTTTTTTGCTAAAACGAATAAACTAATTCAGCCCATTATATATGTAAACAAATATATCAATCTGGACTCACATAAGCATAGCCCTTTTATTGCATATAGCGATAGAAACAAAGTAATCCAATACTTGCGTCAGCCTACTCCCCGTCATTGCGAACGGTAGTGAAGCAATCCAGTTCCCCAGTGCCTTGCTCTTCGTCATTGCGCGGATTCTCAAAAGCCTTCCCCCTTTGCCTATTGCATTT
>CAYSNP010000010.1:0-55588 GCA_964432485.1 uncultured Christensenellaceae bacterium
GAGGCTAACGGTAATGAATAGGAAGTCAAAAATTAATTTGAAAAAAGCTCTGGGCTATACTTTGGCATTGATTTTAGTTTCGGTAGCTTTTATTTCAGCAAATATTGGAGGCAATGCTCCGTTTAAAGCAAATGCATGGGGGCCCGGGCTACCTTTTGGCGGTACAGGTTACAACTTTACTGATGCGGGTCGTACTTATGCTAAGCAGACCAGTATGGTATATGCCAATGACTATACTACATATGGCAGTCTACAAAATAATGCTACCAGATTGTTAAATCAGTCTGACGGAAGTACCAACAATCATTGGGAATTAAAAGATGGTGATAAAAACAATGGGTTTTGGTCTATTACTGCAAGGCTAGATGACCATATTTATACAGCGCTAAGAGATAACAGAGCAAAACTTGTTGTCACTACTACAGCGCAAGGAAAAACTGAGAATATAGCCGAAAAAGCATATATAGGGATATCTTCTTATATAGCAGTAGGCAATATTGTAGCTGGTACTGATGGGCTTGCGCATAATTCTTTTACCCAAAATTATTATATACAAGGTAATAACTCAAGCTGGGAAGGAAAGAATGGTAGCGGTAACTTGTCATCTACAGCTACTTATCAACAAACAAGCAATAATGGCAGATATATTAGAGTAGGTATATGTGCAAGATTGGAGTCTAATGGCGGTTGTTTTTTAGGGATGTGTAACTATAGCTTAGCTCAATTAAATAATGTATCTATAAGTCTTTCAGTCCAAAAAGTTTCTGCAGATAGCTCTGCTCCTACAGTATCCGGCACTAGTAATGCTTGGACTACAACAGGTTCTGTTACCATTACTGATAACGAAAGCGGAGTATGGAAGTATATCATTAATGGCAGCGCTACTGTAATTAGAGAAGACGGAGGCAAAACTACTTCTCTTAATGTGGACTTGTCACAAGGCGAAAATAAAATTACTGCTTTTAACAATCATGCCATTGCTTCAGCAGAAAAAACCATTAAATATTACAACCCTACGGTAAGTGTAAGACCAGAAACGCCGCAATCAGCAATTCCCGGAGGGACTGTCACCTTAGACGGTTCATCCACAGTTTTATCCAAAAACGGAAGGACTGTGGGGGGCAGTTATGCAATGGTGGCTACTGAAAACACAGGATACTACTTCCATTCCTGGCAAAAGCAAGTTGGTGCTGGTGTAGGACGCACCTATACTAAAAGCAAGACTTATACTTTAGTGGAAGGGGACGCTTATGAGGAATCTTTAGAGTTTATAGCACATTTTTATGAGATTACTACAGGAGATACTACACACGCTTATAACGGCAGTCCGCAAGGGGTTAGTTTTACTGCTGATACCGGATTTACTGTATCATACTTTTACACTAATAAGCCGGGCTCGCCTTCTTGGTCCTCTGCTACAGCTCCAACTAATTTTGGCTATTATAATGCAGAGATTACTGTTAGCCGCTCCGGGACTCAAATGGGTCAAAAGACAGTATCGCTTACTATTGCTAAGGCTACTCCTGTATTTAATTTAAGCGGTGTAAATCTTAATCCCATATACAATGGGCAAGCCCAGAGCATAAGCGGTGCTACAGCCAATAGCGGCGGTGCAATATCTTATGAGAATAACAGCTTTATAAACGCAGGCGACTATATGGTAAAAATAAAGGTGGCAGAAACTAGCAACTATGAGGAAGGAAGTATAAATGTGCTTGTTAAAGTGCAAAAGGCAACTTATGATATCAGCGGCATTAGCTTTTCTAGTAAGACATATACTTATGACGGTACTGCTAAATATATTAGTGTTACAGGCACATTGCCAGAAGGATTAAGTATGCAGTATGAACCGTTTGACCATATGATCAATGCGGGCAGTACGCAGATTACTGCAAGGTTTAGTGTAGCAGATACAGACAATTACAATGATATTAGAGACCCATTGTATGCTTACTTAAATATTAATAAAGCCAATGTTAATATGGAGGGAATCAGCTTCCCCAGTGCCAGCTTTGTTTATAGCGGTACAGAAAAATCAATTACAATTTCAGGGACTTTGCCACAAGGAGTAACAGTTAGCTATACGGGCAATAAGCGCACATTGGTAGGTTCGCAAGGAGCACAAGCTCACTTTACACCGCCAGATGCTATCAATTACAATGCCATACCGTCTATGAGCGCTACTATTACAGTAACTAAAGCTACTTACAATATGAGCGGTGTTAGCTTTAACAATACATCAAAAGTATACAATGGAGCAGAGCAAGCACTTACTATTACAGGCACATTGCCTTATGGAGTATCGGTAGCATACGCAAATAATAAGTTAACCAATGTAGGTAGTATTGCTGCTACCGCTAACTTTACGGGAGATGCAGACAATTACTTTCCTATTCCTAGCAAGAGTGCTACTTTAACCATTACTAAAGCCGACAACCCTTTAGCAATATCAGTTGATGATGTTTTTTATTCCAGTCCTATTGTAATAGATGTAGTAAGCAATCCCAGCGGCGGCAGCGTTTCTTATTTATACAAACTCAGCAATGCTGGCGATGGCTCTTATTCTGCTACTGTACCTACAGCATTAGGCGAATATACAGTAAAAGCTTATAGTGAAGCAACCTCTAACTATTTTGCAGCGGAGGCTACAGCTACATTTAGTATTGTAAGGGCATACTATAACCTTGGCAATATTGAGTTTGACGATATTTCTTATACTTATGACGGACAAGAAAAAGAGATTACAATCACGGGCACTTTGCCTCAAGGAGTAAGCGTAATCTATAGCAATAATAAGCTTACCAATGCAGGGTCAATTCAAGTGAGCGCAAGTTTTGCTGGAGATGAGGTCAATTACTATCCGATTGAACTTGTACTTACTGCTACTTTGACAATTGACAAAGCTACTTATGATATGAGCAGCGTTTCCTTTACTGATAAGTATTTTAGCTTTGAAGAAGGTGTAACTAGAGAAATTACTATAGATGGCACTCTGCCTCAAGGTGTTAGCGTCTCTTATGTAGGCAATACATTGTCTTCTATGGGCTCAACCAATGCAACTGCTAATTTTTCTGGTGATGAAGATAATTATGAACTTATACCCTCTATGTACGCAACTCTATATATTAATGATAAAGGCACTTTTGACTTATCCGGTTTAAGCTGGATATATGATGCTCCTTTTATGTTTGACGGCAGTTATCAAACAGTAGGTATCAACGGCTTGACTTACGATTCTGGCTTTGGATATTATATAGTAGAAGGACTTGACCCTGCCATCCTTAAAGTTACCAATATAATGGGTATCAGTATGCGTAATGCAGGCAATTATACTGCCTTTCTAGAGTATGAATATAATGAATCCGGCTACAATCCTCCTAATTTCCCTGATCTTAATTGGTCAATACTTAAAGCTACTTATGATATGAGCGGAGTTAGCTTTGAGGATAAAGTTTATACCTATGACGGACAGACTAAAAAGATAGAAATAAGCGGAACGCTGCCTATGGGCATAGCTCCTGTTTATACTCAAAATACCCTAACAGATGTCGGCAGTATTTTAGTTACTGTTGATTTTGAGTTAGTAGAGCCGGACAATTACTATGCTATCCCTTCCATGGAAGCTACTTTAACAATAGAAAAGGCACAAAATGCGCTGAACTTTACTGTAGAGGACATCAATTACGGACAAACGCTTTTTATAGAAAATATAGTTAACCCTAGCGGCGGCGGGCTTTCTTATAGATATAAGGCAAAAGGTGCCGATGACGATACTTATACAGCCACAGTGCCTACTCAAGCAGGCGAATATGTAGTAAGAGTACAAAGTTTGGAGACGCCTAATTACTATTCTGCAACAGTAATTAAGGAATTTAAGATTAACAAAGCCACTTACAATATGAGTGCTATTACCTTTGAAGATGCCGGCTACGAATATGACGGACAAGAAAAAGAACTGCTTATTACAGGCGTATTGCCCGACGGAGTAAGCGTAGAGTATACACTTAACAAATTGACTAATGTAGGAGTATTGCAAGTAACAGCTACCTTTATAGGCGATAGTGTCAATTACCACTCTATAGACGATAAGGAGGCTACTCTTACCATTACTCAAGCTGAAAATCCTATGGAAGCTATTGTAGAAGATAGCGTGTTTGGCGATCCCTTAAATATTACAATAGAGGATAATTTAGGAGCGGAAGAAATTTTGTACTTTAAGTTGCAGGAAGAAGACGATTCTTGCTATAGCACTACTGCTCCAACGGAACTTGGCAGTTATACTGTAAAAATAGTAAGTGAAGAATCTCAAAACTTTTTTGAAAAGACAATTATTGCAAACTTTAGGATAACCAGGCCTAACTATGATATGAGCGGGGTTAGCTTTTCAGATAAAACGGTAACTTACGATGGCAATAGCTATACTATTACCATTGTCGGCGAGCTGCCCGAAGGAGTAAGCGTAACCTATGGCGTAGGCTCTGAGCATACTAATGCCGGCAGTTATACCATTTATGCTTTCTTTACCGGTGATGAGGAAAACTATAATACTATCCCTACAAGGAGCGCTACTCTTACCATTGAACGGGCAGAAAATGAGTTAGAAATACAAGCTAACGATATATTTTATAACCAGCCTATGGATATAAGCATAATATCCAACCTTAGCGGAGCTGAAATACGCTATTTTTATAAAAAACAAGGACAAGATGATATTTATTATTCAGATATTGTACCCAGAGCATTAGGTGTCTATGATGTTAAGGCCGAAAGTTTGCAGACAACTAATTATAAGGTGGGTATAGATTACTCTCAATTTGAAATAAAGAGGGCATATTACGATTTAAGCGGAGTTAGCTTTGAGGATGCAACTTATGTCTATAACGGTCAAGAAAAGGTCCTGACTATTACAGGCTCTTTGCCTATAGGCGTAATTGTCAATTACTTACCAAATAACAAGAGGACAAATGTTGGAGAAGTCAATATAGAAGCAAAGTTTGAAGGCGACCCTATTAATTATTATCCTATCCCTTCTATGTATGCAAAGCTGACCATTGAGGTTGCTATCAATAATTTAAGCGCAAGCATTGCTGATATTACCTTTGGGCAGAATTTGGATATCAAAGTGTCCAATCCTAACGGAGGTCCGTTGCTGTTTAACTTTAAGCCGCAAGGTGCAGGCGATGACGAGTACACTACAGCCAAACCTGTAAACGCAGGATTGTATGTTGCAAAGATTATTAGCGCCGCTACAGAAAATTATGCGGAAGCATTCTTCCTTGTGGATTTTGAAATCAATAAAGCTACAATCGATATGAGCGGAGTAAGCTTTGAAGATAAGACTTTTGAATATGATGGCGAAATACATTACTTAGAGATAAGCGGTATTTTACCAAAGATGCTTAATACTAATTATAGCGACAACCGTGTGCAAATAGATGTAGGAGAGTATCTTGCTAGCGTAGAATTCACATTTTTATCAGATGAACAAAATTATTATCCTGTAGAGCTAAGGACAGCTTGGCTTATTATTGAAAAGGCAACAAATAGGGTGTTTGCTACTGTGGAGGATATCTTCCTGGGAGGGGAGTTGGATATTGTAGTGGATAATCCTGCCCAAGGGGCATTGACTTATCTATACAAGGCAAGCGGCGAAAGCGAGTATAGCCCGGTTCAGCCTACTGCGCCAGGCACTTATAGCTTAAAGGTGATAAGTGCCGAAACTGACTGCTATAAGCTAGGCGAAAGCGAGACAACCTTTAAGATAAACAAGTTTACTTATGATATGAGCGGTGTTTCTTTTTCAAATACGGTATATATATACGATGGGACTCCTAAAACTTTGCAGATTGTCGGCACTTTGCCTGAAGGGGTAAGTGTATCTTATTCTGCAGACACTTTAACGGAGGCGGGTGAGCTGCAAGTTACCGCCACTTTTACCGGAGACAGCAGCACCCATAACGCAATTGCCGATAAAGTTGCTACCCTAACTATTCATAAAGCTATTATTGATATGAGCAATGTATCTTTTGTAGATAAAAAGGTAACTTATGACGGTTATAGGAAATCAATCACCATTGCAGGCACACTTCCCCAAGGAGTAAGCGTAAGCTATAAAAACAATACCTTAACAAAGGTAGGTTTTGTCAATGCTGTTGCAGAGTTTTCGCATACTTCTCCCAACCATGAACCTATAGATTCTATGATAGCTACTTTAACTATAGAAAAGGGCACCTATGATATGAGCGGCATAATCTTTGAGGATGCTGCCTATATCTATGACGGACAAGTTAAGATAATTACAATTACAGGTAAGTTGCCCGAAGGTGTGAGCGTATCTTATTCCAGCAATGCCTTAACGCAACCCGGAAAGGTTAGTGCTACTGCAAGATTTCTCGGCGATAGTGCCAATTACAATCCTATTCCTCATATGATTGCTACACTTACTGTTGAAAAGTACGAGCCTTTAGTATCAGTAATCAGGACTTCTGAAATTCAAAAAATTACTGTTAATGAAGATAGTATTACTGCTATCCTTGCAAGCAATATCGAAAGTTTTGAACTAAACTTAGCTATAAAAGGTGATGCAAGCTATGCCTTGTATGCAGATGCAGATTGTACCGAGTCATTAGCAGGACATTCGCTAAACTTGCAAGAAGGACAAAATACTATTTTTGTTAAAGTTATGCTGGAAGACGGAAGCGAGCAAATTATTAAAATAAATCTTAGCAGGGCAGAGCCTCCTCTAATCAGCCAAGAGTGGACTTTGGTACTACTGGCTGCCAGCATAATAGCAATACTGGTACTACTGGTATTAGTTATTAAAGGCAGGAAGCTAAAGCCCAAAAAGATTAAGCAATAAAGCACTTGTTAAGGGCAGATTAAAAGCTCGGCAGAATTGCTGAGCTTTTTTAGTTTAGCTTTGTTTTAATAACTCGGTCTATAGACGGGAGTAGCAGTAAAGCAATAATTGTATTTAAGGCAAGCACTAAACTTTGAAAAGGAGCACGTGCTCCAAGATAGGCAAAAAAAGTAGCACCTTTAGAAAATGCAAGCCATAAAGCAAATGTGTTTATCCCGGCAGTAACCAATACCAGTACCAAGAAAAAACTCAGTATTGTATTTGCAATCTTTCCAAAAGGAGAAAACTTAAAGACCAAAGCGGGAATCAGCCCCAGCAGCCCGCTACCTATGCCTATCAAAGGCAGATACGGGCCTAACGGATGAATAATACCTGCAATTAAATCTCCCAAAAAGCCAACTAAAAAGGCATCAAACAGCTTTAGCTTATAGCCGGCAATAAAACAGGGGATATAAACGAAAGAAAGCGCAAAATGCTTTATGCCGGCATTAAAAGTCCCCATATTAAGGACTACGGAAATAGCAGTAAGTACAGCGGTATAAGCAATTCGCTGAGTGATTTTGGACATAAAAAAACCTCCTATGCCCATTGGAAAATAGAAGGCGCAAAGGAAATTATGCTCTATTTTGCAACGGACGCAATAAGGCATCGCAACTGCAAAAAGCAGTCATTCGTTTGCAGGCAACATCCCATCCCGCAACACTATCGCACCTTATTTACTTTGCTGACATTATTATAATTGGTAAAAATTGCTTTGTCAATAAATATTAAGCGGCAATACCACCTTTTTTTATAATCCAACACCCTTTGTTTTAAAGGCACTTAACTTTACCGTATCCGTTACTATTGTCAAGACAGCATACATTCCCATGCCCGCTGCCGCACTAAGGGCAAGCCCAAAGATAGGCAGCGCACTTGATAAGATACCGTATAGCGAGTAAGTAAAATATGCACTGGCAAGAGCAAAAATCATAGCGGCAAAGAATGAACGCAGAAACTCCATTTTAAGTCCGGAATATTTCTTGAGCATTATAAGGTTAAGCACGCCTGAAATAGTAAGAGAGGAAAGAGACGCAAGCGCCACCGAATAGATACCTACAAGGGGAGGCAAAAAGTAAACGCAGGCAAACATTGCTATCGTTCCTACGATATAGTTAAAGAAAGATTTTTTTTCCAGTCCCATAGAATGCATAGCGCTTTGGGTGAGCTGGGAAAGCGAAAGAGGTATCATAATAAAACAAGCCCACTGCAAATATCTGCCGCTTTGGGCATCCTTATATAGGAGTATGGTTAACTCTTCTCCCAATGCAAGGTAACATAACAAAAAGATGCCGCTGATTAAAAAAGAAAACTCCAGCCCGCTGTTTATTTGGCGGTTGAGTGCAACGTAATCTTTTTTTGCACACTTTTCGCTCATTTCGGGCACTAGCACCACGCTAAGAGAGCCCAGTATGCTCATAGGAGCTAAAATTAGCGGATTTGCCATACCGCTAACCCTCCCGTAAGAAGCTGTAGCTTCACTCATTGTAAGTCCCGATTGCATTAGCCTAAGCGGAAAAAGCAGTGCTACAAAAGTAACGGATAATGAGCTGACTATTCGCATTACAGTAATAGGTAAGGCGGGCTTGCCTATTTCTTTGAACTTTGGAGTAGCGGAAAGTTTGCCGCCATAGGTAAGAAACATTATTATAAGCACAATACATATCAATATATCGCTGATTATAAATGCATAAGTAATAGCATAAGCTCCGCTAATAGTAAAAATTATACCGCTTATTAGCAATACACATATCACTATTCGCATTAGCTCTTCCAGCATTTCGGTAAAAGCAAAGCGAGAATATTCTTTTCTGCCCCAAAAATAACTTCGGATAATATAATAAATAGTTGTTGAAAGCAAAGCGGGCATTATTATTAAAAACAACGGCAAACTTCTTTTATCTGAAAAGAGAGAACCTAAATAGTTGCGAAAGGCAAACAGCAATCCTATCATTATCAAAGAAACTGCAACCCCTATAATCAATGCGCCTGTTAACAAATCCGCAGACCCTTTAGAGTTATTTAGTGCTCGTTCCTCAGCAATTTTGCGAGAAAGCACCAATGGCAGCCCTGAGGCTGTAAGGGATGCAAAAAGGTAAAAAACTGAAGTGCTGATTTGATACAGCCCCATTACTTCTGCCCCCAACTCTCGTGAAATGTATATCTTAAAAAATAGGGAAATAATTTTAGTAAAAATAGAGTAGGCAGTTACAGTAGCTACCGCCTTATAGACTTTTTTTGTGACGCTCATTCTACATAACTATATTTTCTAGCCTTATACGATATGCATATATACTTTAAATACAAAATTTGTAATGCAAATAAGGGTTGTTTAGTTGTATAATGCCTGCGGATATGTTATTATAAGATTTGGTAAATAACCACTCTTATTATGCTAAAAAGGTGGCAACAATGAAGAAGACAGGAAACAAAAAAACTATAATAGCAGTAATCTTGGTATTCTTGCTATTGTTTATTATGAGCGCATGTAATGAGCCTGTGGACGAGGATGATACGCCGGACGGCTCTCTTACCCCCACCAGGGATATGTTAGTTAACAACGGTACTTTTTATCTGGGACAGCATACCGCAGGTACAAATGTATATGTAAAAGACCAAGTGCCCGGCTGGAAAGCTAATTCCGGTTCAATTAGCTTCTCCGAAACAGAAGCGGGCGTAATAGACTTAACAAAAGATGTATTTGAAAGCAATTCCAGATATGTGCTGATGCCTGATGGTGAAATGAGCTATCCGGGGATAGCTCCAAGCACTCCCAAAGAAACTAAGGATGGCAAGACTGCTGATGAAGATACAGGAGCGCTTGCTATCTCCAATGTCAATAAAAGCAACAATTCAGGCAGCGTTTATTTTGCTACCTCTAGCGCCATTACCATAAAAAAGAACACTTATTACCATTTAATTATAGATGTGTATACTGATATAACTGATGCTACTGTAGATGAGCATAAAGGCGCGTATATCTTTATTACAGGGGGTATTTATTTCGAAATTCCTGCAATAAATACGGAAAAATCGTGGCAAACTTATGAGTTTTACCTTGAAGGCAACAATTATGAGGACCGCTCTATCAATATTGAATTGTGGTTAGGGCATGGTCCGGGATATATCGGCTCTCAAGAAGATGCTAATAGAAATCCCCGGATTACCACGGGCGTTGCATTGTTTGACAACATTATTTTAACCGAATTAGCTAGCGAAAAAGATACTAATTTTAGCGAAGAAAAAGCAAACTTTCAAGATGTTGAGGAAAGCGGTCTGGTGAGGAAAGGCTCTTTAGTCTTTGCTGACCCTAATTTTACTTATGCACAAAAAATCAACAGCACCACCACCGTATCCAGCACTACCAGATATTATTATGGTGCTAAAGTTAATACTCCCCAATTATATGACTTAATTATAGGTAAAGAAACGCTGGAGACGGGCGAGGATAGACCTACCGTTATTTCCGGCACTTCGGGCACTTACGGCATATTTGATATGAGTAAGTTTTGGGTAAAAGAAGATGACGAGTGGGTAGACTCCTTTAAAAAGCTAAATGGAGATTTCCGAGCTCCGGATATTGCTGACGAAGCTAAAGGTTTAATGAGCTTTGTAGGCAGAGGTGAGTTAGACGAATATCGGGCATTAATGATTTATCATAACAAACCCAGCGGAGCAGGCTATAAAAGCCAAAAGAAACTGGCTATAGAAGCCAATACCTATTACACCATTTCGGTATGGGTATATGTTTGGAAACCTGCTTATGAAGGCGAGATAGTGGAGACAGAGCCGTCTTTGGTAGAAGCTCCCGAGAAAGTAGAAAAGGCGGATAAAGTTGATGAGCCTGATGTAGTTCCTGACCCCGGAGAGGAAGCATCTCAAGAGGAGCAGGATGCCTATCAAGAGTATTTGGAGAAAAAAGAGGCTTATGAAAAGTATGTGGCATATGAGCAATATCTGGAAGATAAGCAAGATTATGACGACTACTTAAAGGAAAAAGAAAACTACGATAAATATCAAGAGTATTTAAATGCTCCCACAAGAGCGCAATTCAAACTTACCGGCTCTTCTGTGGAAGGCAATTTGGTAAGAGAGTCCGAAGGAGCGCCGGAAAATTATTTAAATAAATGGCAAAAGCTGGAGTTTAAGGTTAAAGGTACACAATTGTCCTCCAGATTCGTCAACCTTAGCTTTTGGTATGGCGAGGGTGTTGCAGGTGCTAGTACGCTTAGTATAGGCGGGGCATTGTTTGATAATCTTACTATAACCGTAGATGGCACGGTAGAGGACAATTCCGAGCTTGCAGGGCTTGATTATACTCCTATATCTACCTTAGAAAAAACTGATGACGATATGACAGGACTGATAGAGACTTCTGTTTCTGGAGATTATCAATCCATTGACAACTATGACAGCTGGAAATTTGAGTTTGCTAAAGGTCTTAATGAAAACAATGACTTAATCGACTATGGCATTATCGACGGTGATGCAGCAATAAATAGTGAGAGATGGCAAGCGCTTGATATGGGCTTGGATATGCCCGGCACTATGATACTTAAAGATGAGTTGGGCGAAACGGTCAATTATAATGTGCTACTATTAAACAACTTAGATTATACCGCTGCTAGCTTGCGATATATAGGCGATCCTCAAAACACTTATGAAGAAATCAAGCCCAATAATTTTTACCGTATTTCTATGTGGGTAAAGATTCAAGGGATAGATAAAGGTCAAGGACTGACTATTAATCTGCTTAATGCAAACGATATTGACGATATTAAGACTGTTACCAGTATAAGCAATATAAACAAAGCAGAGTGGCAAGAAGTTATCTTTTATGTAAAAGGTGATACCCTTGATGCCAACTCTATATCCTTAGAGTTTATAATGGGCACAGGCGATACTTTTACCCCTACCGAGCACTTAAAGGGAGCGGCTTTTGTTACTGCTATTATTATGCAGAGCATTGACTATAAAGAGTTTAACGATGCTGATACCAGCGATTTTGCCAAAAAGTATACCTTTACTTCTACGCTAGATACTTCCAATACCGTTACCAATGGCTATTTTCAAAATGTGGACTATGAGGACACTATAAAGAAAGATAAGGACGCTTTTAACGACGACGGTATGCTAATAGGTGTAGCTACCCCTTCCAATTGGACTTTTAGCGAGCCTGTTACCTCTTTAGACAGACCTAAAAACCTAAAGATTGATAAAGAAAATAAAAAGCTAACTTGGGATGAGGTAAAAAAAGCGACCAGTTACGAAATATATGTTACCAACGCCGAAATAGAGCGTGGTGACGGCAAATATGAAATGCAATATGACAAGCTGGTTGCAACAATATATGTCAATCAACTGACTGAAGCAACAGAGCCCGAGTGGGACTTTGAAGGAAAAGGCGGTATCAACTACTATGATATTAGCTGCAGTTTTAAGATTAGAGCTATAACAAATGCTATTGTAGCAGACGACGGAAAAAATATTGAATACGGTATAAGCGATTACTCCCAGCCTATTGCCAGCGAAGGCGCAACCAAGTTAACAAGCGATATAGAGGCGGATGATTCTGACTACAAGGTAGAAAACGGTATAATTAATACCCAATTTTATAAAGATAAGGCAGGCAAGTTTGGAGGAGATGCTAATTTATACCCCGAAGCTCAACTGGTAGATAATAAGTTTAGCTATTTTAGTACTAAAAGCGATAACGCATTAATGCTTTCCAGCGAGTATTATACCAGAATAAGCTATTCTATGAGTTCCACTATTACATTAAGTGCCAACTCCTATTATGAGCTAAGCGTTTGGGTTAAGACTATAGGCTCAGATACAATGGCAAGCGTTACTGTCAACAATAGCTCCAATATTTTCTTTAAGAAAAGCTATACAGGCGAGGACCCTAGCATTGACGGTAATTTTATTGGCTTTGTCAATATCAATACTAGCGGTAAATGGGTAAAATATACTTTTTATGCAGAAACCAGCGTTATTGCCGCTACCTTAAAGTTAGAGCTTGGACTGGGCAATAAATATGCTAAAGACCAAACTGACAGCGCAGGCAATACTGTTAAGGGCGGGCTTGCAAAAGGTACTGTATTTTTTGACGATATTTACTTTAAGTCTATTGACGAAGATACCTATAAAAAGAAGCTAGAAGCAGATGAAAATACTAAAATAGAAATAGAAGAGTTCTTTAATAACGATTTCATTTATAAGAATCTATTATATACTACCGACAGCTTTGATATTTATACCGAAGCGGCAACTGATAGCAAAAACGGGCATACCCCCAAAGATTATACCCATTCCTTTGCACCGGACGCAGAAAGCGGAGATGAGATTATCTCGATATATGGCGTATTTAAGGCCGCTGAAATTAGTGCAGAACACGCTTATATCTACGAAGGTTTTGATACAAAAGAAGACAATCCTGACTATATTAAGCCTGACTTTATCCTTGAGCCATTTGGTATTGATGAGCTAAGAGCTTTCTTAACAGGCTATGGAGATAATGTGCTGCTTATGGCCAACTTTTCTGATAAGACAGGGCAAAGCTATACTTCGTCCACTAAGACTTTGAATTCAGAATCTTACTATAAAATCACTTTCTTTGCCAAAACTATGATGGATAAGGATAGTTTTGCGGAGTTTCGCTTTGAGCCGGGCAATGATACCGAAAATATAAGGACAATACGAATTAACAATGAAGGCAAAGAGCTTAATACAGAAGGCTTTGTAGAATATACTATGTATGTTCACAATCCTCGCACCGGCAGTGTTTCCAGCAATAAGATTTCCTTCCATTTAGGCAGCAAAAAAGCGGGCGAAACCGAAGACAACTTTTTTGCGGGTATGTTAGTTATTGACAATGTATCTTTTGAACTTATAGAGAAAGAAGAATACGATACAGCAAGTGCCGCTTACGAACAATTTGCAGACAATGAGACGCTTTTGAATAATTCTATTATAAATATCTACGAGTTTAAGCAAGAAGAAGCGCCGGAAGAAGAGCCCCCTGAAGAAACTGAGCCGCCAAAGCAAAAATGGCAGTTTACCGACCAGATGTGGCTGCTTATATCCACTATTATTATTGGTGCGGCTATTGTGGCGGTAATGATTTCGGTTGGATATAAAAAGTTTAAGGCTAAGTATAAGAAAAAGGAAACTGTAGTAAGCAAGGTAGATACTGCAAAGACAGTAGTTAAGGAAAGTCAAAAGCGCAAAGCTACCGCCAAAAAAGATATTAATTTGGACGAGTACAAAGATTAATACTTGCAACTTAGTATAAAGATAAAGGCTGCCAAGATTGGCAGCCTTTTATTTTGTAATAATTATAATTTTGCCGCTTATAACACTTTTCCTTTTAGTTTAGGCTCAAGAAACTTCCCAAACTTTTTTAAGAAAAACTGCATAAACCTAACCATAACTTTGTTAGGGAACACATCGGGGAGAGAGCCTACTGCAATATCGTCCATAAGTTCTACCATACTGGGCGAGCTTGTGGCTGTAAACCTTACTTTATTACCTTTGAATGCTAACTTAATAATCCTTAATGCAACGCTTTCTAGTGGCCTTATCCAAACTTCCAGTATGTCGCCTTGCCAGCTTGCGCATCCTAACAGCGTAAACTCTTGAGATGCTATATATACCTTTTGAGCACGATTGCGCCCGTCCATGCCGCATTTTACGCTATAGCTTTTGCCTGCTTCTGTCCAAGAAAAAGTGAGAGTTTCTTTTGCAAAAACTAGTCTAATGTTATTGATATTTCCGCTGCGGTCTTTTGCCATAAAGAGCACGGGCAAGGGTATCATGGACAAAGGCATACCTGCTAAGGTAAGCAGTTTGCTTTCTTTTAATTTTATTATCTTACCGTTGATGCGCTCTTCTATTGGGGGACGCTCAGAGTAGGGCAAAAGGCGGGGCGGAGGATTCCTATACTGCTCTAGGGCTGATATTTGCTCTTTTGTGCTTTCACCCCCTTCCAATGCCGCAGGAAAATGCCGCCAAATACACCCTCTTACTATACCCAGCCCGTCAGGTTGACCTGCTGTCATAACTAAACAAGCATCATGCTTGGGCAGCGCAATCCCAAATTGCGAAAACATCCCGTCTACCCTAAAAGTATCTTCAACACTATTGCGCCAAAAGCAATAGCCATAACCGTAACTGGAGTCGTACCCCAAGATATGAGCATTGTCTATTTGCTTTTTTGTAGCTTCTATTGCCCACCATTCGGGCACAACTTGCTTGCCTGCAAACTTGCCTCCATCTTTATAGCATAGCGTGAATTTGGCAAAATCCTCCGGTGTAAGGTATAGCCCCCAGCCTCCCGCTTCTATACCTTTGGGGTCAGTTTCCCAAAAGGGGACAGCTATCCCCAAGGGTTGAAATAGTCGAGGGGTCAGGTATTCTGTTACACTTATCCCGGTAAGTTTGACAAGTATTGCGCAAAGCATATAGATATTTTCATTTACATATTTAAAGGTTGAGCCAGGCTCAAAGCGCCAAGTAGCCTTAAAGAAGTCTTGCACCCAATCTGATTTTGATTTATCCGTCAGCATGGAAGGTTCTTTGCCCGAACTCATAGTTAAAAGATGCCTTACAGTCAAGCGAGCCAGCCTAGCATCAGGCTTTTTGGGCGCATATTTCGGAAAAATATTTATAATAGGGGTGTCAAGCGTAAGCAGCCCTTCGCTGATAGCAAAGCCAATAGCGGTACTTGTTACGCTTTTGGTAGCAGAATACATAGCATGCGGGGTATAAGCAGAATAGGGGTAAGTATAACTTTCAAAAGCTACAGTATCCCCTTTAATAATAACAAAGGAATGATAATTGATATTGTTAGCTTGAAGCTCTGCAAAAAAATCAAGCAGTTTACTTGAAGATAACCCTACATCTTCAGGGCATGCAGCCCTTTTTAGATTAAGTTTTTCCACTATTATCACCTGTTTTTAGAGCAAAGTTATGCAATTAAGCTGTAAAATAGTCTAGCACAGTTTCAATCCAATCATACCATTTTGGCGTTCTGTTTTGCATATATTCATCCATTACCTCAAAAGATTCGGTTTCCATCTTTTCTTTAAAGTAACCGTTGATACCATAATGATTCACACCTTCAAGCAATACTATTTTAGAAGCGTCTTTTTCGCCGCCAATGCCTGTATAATGTGATACTGTACCGTCTCCATAGGTAGATTTATAGGTTTCGTCAACCAGCTTTAGCTGTCCGTCATCGTTAGTTTCAAAATAAACTTTTATGGGTGTTTCTTTTCCCGTTCCATTGATATATGTTGTATCCACCAATGTTGTAGACAAAACTTTTTCACCACTAGGCAAGGTAACTTTAATACTATCCAAGTAATCGGGCCAAGTGGCCAACTGAGGGCGAACCTTGCCATTGCTCATTTTAGCCCAAGGTCTGGAGCAGTAAAAATCAAACAATTCCTGTTCGGTTGCAAATTGAACAGGCTGACCGTCGATAATGATTTCGGCCTTGCCGCCAATATTATCTACATTTATAAAATCAAATGAAGGCAAGAGCTGATAAGGTGCCCACATGTAAAGCATTGATAAGAATTGGTTTTGAAACACTTGCTCAAGTTTTCTTGTTAATTCTGACTCACCTAAGGTAGAAAGTAAAGAGTCTAACATATTATCAATATTTTCTAATTGCGTAATTGCGCTAAAAGAACCAAAATAGGGTACACTATAGCTAATATATTTGGCCACTTTTGCCCTGTTCTTTTCTTTGTTAAGATAACAAGCGGCAACTTGCCCGCCATTGCTGTGTGCAACTAGAATTACTTCCCTGTATCTTTTGTTATTGATATACTCTTCAAGTCGTTGCGCACTCACCCTGTTATCAATTCGAAAATCATAATTGTATACTTGTACCTCATATTCTTCTCCATATTCTTTATGATATTCTTCATACAATTCCTTTTGAGCATTGATAACCCCATAGCGTAGCCTGCTTTTATTTTCCCAAGGTACAGGTTCAATAGTATCCACTTTAGGTACGCCATCCTCAGTCATTGCAATCAAATTCATTAAGCTGTCAGGTGCTCCATGGAAGTCATTTGCAAACAGCTTGATTATTTGTTCCGATACGCTCTTTATTAGCAATAATGGCAAAATTGAGCCTAGATTTAGCCCTTCCTCGTTAATAAATGTCTTAAAATTCAAGTCGACATCATAAAAAGGATCCCATGCTCCATTACCTGTCGAAGTATCATAAAGAGCGCTGGCCATTAGCCCGGGCAATATAATAATAGCTTTTTTTCTGCTATGTAAGTAATAGCTGGTCCCTACAAAAGTACCCCCTACAGTTACAAGGATAATAATTACTGCTAATATGCCTTTAATAATCTTTTTGGATTTTGATATTGCCATAATATAAACCTTCTCCTTTTTATTTAAAAAATACATAATTATTATATCACAGCGTCTGCGACAATTCAAGAGTTAGTTTTTTTTAGGCAGTAAAATTAATAAGCAGGCGCTTGCAAAACTAAATGCATTGTGTTAAAATAATTAACACAATAAAACTTACGCCGAAATGGTGGAATGGCAGACGCGGCGGACTCAAAAATTCGGCGCAGGATTCATAACTTAGCAAAATGGCGGTGTGGCGAAATGGCAGACGCGCTTGACTCAAAATCAAGTTCGGGCAACTGAGTGTCGGTTCGAGTCCGACCACCGCTACCATATAAGAGCCCCGAGTTACTACTATACTCGGGGCTTTTTGTCTAAATAGCGTTTAGGCACTTTTTCAACTTATGAATTACAATATCTAAATTATTGCATCTTGACTATAGACTTGTTAAGGTGCATAATATAAAAAGCAAGAGCAATCCGCTGACATAGCAGTAAGTTAAATAATTACTTAAAATCACTTGCGAAAAAAGGCCGGGTTGTATATTTGTTCAAGGCTGGCAGGAGGGAGATTATGGCAATTTTATTACAGACAAGCAAATTATCAAAGTCTTTTTTAAGCGGCAAGGTGCAGCAGCAAGTTTTGAAGGATTTGGACTTGAAAATCTACGAAAAGGATTTTACTGTTATAATGGGGCCTTCAGGCAGCGGCAAGTCCACGCTTTTGTATGCACTGAGCGGAATGGATACGCCGTCAGCTGGTGCGGTAATTTACAAAAGCGGCAAGGAAATCAATATTGCCAAACTTAATCAGGACCAGCTAGCTGACTTTAGAGCTAAAAACTGCGGTTTTGTTTTTCAGCAGATTTACCTTGTAGAAGGTATGTCGATATTAGATAATGTATTACTTAGTGGCTTGCTTAACAACAAAAATAAGCAAAAGGTTTTGGTAAAGGCTAAAAGTATTTTGCAAGCGGTGGGTATTGCTGAGTCTATGTTTAATAAATTTCCTTCGCAGCTTTCCGGCGGCGAAGCGCAAAGAGTCGGAGTAGCAAGAGCGGCAGTTACCAGCCCCAAAATCCTCTTTGCCGATGAGCCTACGGGTTCGCTTAATTCGCAGCATTCTAATGCAGTTTTAGATATTTTAACTCAACTTAACAATCAAGGTCAAAGCATTGTTATGGTTACACACGATATAAACTCGGCAATACGCGCTAACAGAATCCTTTATATAAAGGACGGTGCAATTTGCGGTGAGCTAAAGCTGGATAAATACACCACTGAGGATGAGGGCAGAAAAGTTAAAGTAAAAGACTTCCTTACCCGATTAGGTTGGTAAGGGGGCGTTATGAATATACTAAAACTTGTTTTTTCTAATATACGAAAAAGGAAAGGAGCTAATATAACCTTTTTGGCTATGATTTTGTTGGCGGCGCTAATGCTGTCAATCAGTCTTTCGCTTATAATAGGCGGCGCAAACTTTTATGATAAAAAGGTGGATGAGCTGAATGCACCGCATTTTTCTAGTTTTATTGTGGGCAGCAGTTATCGTGATGATAATGATATTAGTTTTGAAAAATTTGCAAGGAATTATAAAGGCGTTACCGATGTTTTTGTTTCGGATGCAATTGTTACAACAGGCGCGTGGGGAAAGAAATCCGGAAGCAAAACTAAAACGATTTTTATCTTAGACGAAGCATCTGTAGGTAGCTCTTTTCAAAAAGTTTTCATAATTGACAAAAAAGAAACAGGAAATATAATTCTGCCGATTAACTTTAAAACAGACGGTTTTAGGTCGGGAGAGAAAGTCATTTTAGATATTGCCGGAAAGGATTATGATTTTACCATAAAAGGTTTTTTTGAGGATGCCTTATATGGCTCCAGCACCAAAGGCTCTAATGTCGTTTATGTTTCATCAAATATCTATTCCGATTTTGAAACGGATGACAATTATACGCATTATAAAAATTTAACGGTAAGGTTTGACAGCAGTGACAAGAGTGTTGCTTTTTGCACAGCATTTGATAATTATGCTAAATTAAAAAATAATGAAGAGTTTAGAGCATCGTTCGAGGGCGGCAAGACAGGCGCAATGATGTTTATAAATATCTTATCAATATTGCTTATAGTTTTTTCGTTGATTATCCTTATTATAGCTTTTATTGTGGCGCAGTTTAGTATAAATAACACAATGCAAGAAGATATAACCACAATAGGCGCGCTGAAAAGTATAGGTTATAAAACCAAGGTGTTAAGGGGCAGTCAGCTGTTGCAATATCTTATGATTGCAGGAGCGGGGAGTATTTTGGGTACGCTGATTTCATTTTTGACTTTTGGCTTCTTAGGCGATATAATTGCCAGCACATCAGGGCTTCTATGGCTTAGTGGCGCAAATATTGTCCCTGTTATACTTTCAATTGCTTTAGTATGCAGTTTAACTAGCCTTATAACATTTTTTATTACACGAAAATACAAAAGAATAACGCCTATTGCCGCATTACGACAAAGCGGTTCGCATTATAGTTTTAAGAAAAATATAATGCCGCTAAATAAGTACAAAATGCCCCTTGATTTTCACCTAGGAGCAAAACACTGCTTGAAAAATATAAAAAACAATATTACACTTTTTGCCATAACTATGCTTTTAGTTTTTGTCAGCGCATTTGTTTTTTCCATGAGCTATAACCTCAATGTGGATACTGCGGCAATGGAGAAAATGATAGGGCTTGAAATGGCTGAGGTTTGGGTACAAACAGACCCTTCTGTGGATATTGCCGAACTAGACTTCGCTATCAATTCACAAGAGGAAGTAGCACGCACCGTTTTAACTGCAAATTATATTTGCACCATTAACGGAATAAACTCCAATGTTTCAGTATTTGCAGATTTTTCGTTGCTTACCGAAAGCACCGTATACAAAGGAAGGTATCCTAAACTTGATAACGAAATTGCGCTTGGCTCAATAGCTACCAAAGCCCTAAAAAAGGGGCTAGGCGATACTGTGATGGTTGAGATTGAGGGGGTAAGCCATAGCTATACTGTTGTGGGATTGACACAAGATATAGGCAAGGAGGGAAAATACTGCAATATAACATTAAATGCAGCACAAAATCATACCTCAAGTTTTAAAATGGACATCATATATGTTTATTTAAACGATGGCGTAAATACCAAAGCATATATTGAAACTCTAAAAGGACTGTACGGTAATAAAATATTTTTGGCAGATGCCGAAGAGCAAATGGCATCAGTATTAGGCTCAATGGGTGGTCCTTTTGCGGCAATCTCCGCCGTTATGATAGTGATAACCGTTATAATTATAGCCTTTGTACTATTCTTGCTTTTAAGTGCATTAATTCGCAAGGAAAAGAAAGAATTAGGGATTATGAAGGCAATGGGCTACAAAAACGGGCGGCTTATACTTCAAATGCTTATCTCTATGCTGCCGTCATTAATTCTAGGCTCAATACTTGGCGCAAGCCTAACCTTTGTACTGACCAATCCGTTATTGTCCTTGATAATGTCCTCAATGGGTCTTGTAAGTGCATATTTTATAATCCCCGCTCTTCCAACAATCTTAATTGGCTTTGGCATATTTGGGGCAAGCGTGCTGACAGCTTATCTAATATCCTTACGGTTAAGAAAAATCTCCCCTCAAAAACTTATTGTGGAACAATAAAAACGCTTTTTTATACTGCTATTCAGTTTTCTTTAAGATACAATATGATATAATTAAATTGTAAAGAGGCATAAATATATCTCTTTTTTGTTTATATTCGTTGGGGTTTTTGTGTTATGTATTGACTATGTCCTTGTTATGGTGCATAATGTAGAAAGAACAAGAGAAAGGAGGGCATTATGGCACAAGAGAACAGAAAGGGGTGGATAATTAGGATAAAGGAAATACTTGAAAAATATTCGGACGAAAGCAATCCGCTAACACAGCAGCAAATTATAAACCTGCTTAAAAAAGATTACTGCATTACTTGTGAAAGAAAGGCAGTAGCCAGAAATATAGCTAAGCTGCGGGAGATGGGTTGTGATATTAAGAGCGATAGAAAGGGGTCGTATTTGGTAGATAAAGAGTTCACCGAAAGCGAACTGCGATTGCTTATTGACAGCGTAATGTGTTCACGGCATATCAATCCAAAGCATTCTAAGGATTTAATAGCTAAGTTAACTAATTTGGGAGGCATAGGATTCAGGAGCTATGCTAAGCATATTAAATACGCAACTAATTGGGATAAATCTTGCAACTTAGACTTTTTCCTTAATATAGAAATATTTCATGAAGGTATTAATAAAGGAAAACAAGTAACTTTTTTTTACAATAAGTATGGACTTGATAAAAAGCTCCACCTAAAATCAGAAGAAAAGCGCATAGTCAATCCTTATCAAATGCTGCTTCACAATCAAAGGTACTACCTTGTCGGCAATGATACTCGTTATCTTGATTTAATATTCTATCGTATAGATAAGATAACTAAACCTCAACTATTGGATACCCAAAGACGCCCTTTGGAGTCTTTGCCAAACTATGAAAAGGGTTTGGATTTAGGGCGAATAGTTGCTTGCCATCCATATCTTTATATAGAATCACCGCAAAGTATAGTAATTGGATGCCCTCCTTGGATGGTGGATGATATTATTGACTGGTTTGGCATGCGCTTTAAGGTTAAGCGCATTAGCAGTGAAAGAATTGAGGTCACCATAGAGGCCGCTCCCAAGGCTATGCTTTTTTGGCTTATGCAGTATGGAGAAAATGTAGAATTGCTTTCTCCTTTAGCATTAAGAGAAGAGTTAAAGAGCACTCTAGAAAAGATTACCGGCAAGTATTCTTAATTAATTGTCATAATTGGTAAGAGCTCATGAGCGCTGCGAATGAAAATGAATAAATCGTCTTTGCGAGACACAAAAGTGTCGAAGCAATCCAGGGCACACGCTAGCACTGCTTAAAAATTATATTTTGCATCTAGTTGCAAAGTGATATGCTTTGGCAAGAAGACAAGGTGGAGGGGAAGACAAAGAGCAAGCCTCTGGAGTCTGGATTGCTTCGCATCCGCTCGCAAAGACTGGGCTAAAAGGTGATGGCACTTGAATGGATGTTGTTGGATTGCTTCGCATCCGCTCGCAAGGACTAGGTAACACCGTACTGACCATTCTAACGCACGCTGGGATTGCTTCGCATCCGCTCGCAAGGACTAGGTGCAATGCGCGGGTCGAGGGCGAGGGGCGAGGCAAATGTCGTGTAACAATGCTATTGGCAATAACAACTTTGTTTTACACCTTGATTTGCTTGTGTTTTATGTTTATAATAAATAATAATTGAGCATTAATAACAATTTGGTATAAAAAATATCTTAAAAGGCGGTAAACAGATGGATACTTTTACTTATGTCGGAATGGCGGCTCAGCACATTAGGATTCCTCGCTATAACTTATTTCTTCAGGTGCTAAAACGAAAAATGTATAGTAAGGTGCTTGCGCTTTCCGCAAGGATTTATAAATCAAAAGAACCTGTCCCTTTTGAAGAAGTAAACAAACTATACTTTTCAGCTTGTAAACCCGGAGATAAATGGGGCGGACTGTACGAATGCGCTTGGCTGGAGCTTACGGGCACGCTCCCTGACAACTGCTCAATAGATGAGCTTGTGGCAGTAATTAATGTTGGCGCAGAAGGATGCGTATACAATGAGCAAGGACCTTTGCAAGGGCTTACAGGACTAATGTCAGTAGCGCATCTTTTTCAAACTAAGGTTGGCAAGCAGGTAGTGCCCCTTTCTCGAATTGGAGTTGAGGGCAAGCAAATAAAGTTTTGGGTGGACTGCGGCAATAATGGAGTGTTGGGAAAAAGCAAAGGACAAGCTCATTTCAAAAAAGCTGATATTTGCATTTTTCGCCAAGACTTATTTGCGCTGTATTATGACTTTTATGCAGCTTATCAAACTATGTTAAATATTAAGGATAAAGCAAAAAAAGCCGAATTTAAGGCGGTGTTGAAAAAAGCTATCAGGCTGGCAGGTCCGTTAAAAGAGTCTGATGTACAAAAGGCTTTAGATGCGCTGGCTGTGCTTTATAAAGGCGAAAATAAGATTGATTTTACCATACATGCGGTAGGGCATGCGCACTTAGACCTGGCTTGGCTATGGCCTTTGCGAGAAACTAAGCGCAAAGCAGTTCGCACCTTTACCAACGCGCTTTATTATATAGAAAAGCAGCCTGATTATGTCTTTGGCACCAGTCAACCCCAAATACTGGAATGGCTAAAGCAAGAATATCCCGAACTCTTTGAGCGTATAAAAAAGGCAATAGCGGCAGGCAATATAGAGCCGCAAGGCGGTATGTGGACAGAGCCTGACACCAATTTGCCATGCGGCGAAAGTTTGATAAGGCAATTTTACTATGGTAAAAAGTTTTTTGCACAAGAGTTTGGCAAAGATATAACTCACCTATGGGTGCCTGATGTCTTTGGGTATACTGCCGCTCTGCCCCAAATAATTAAAAAGTGCGGCGCAGATTACTTTATGACCATTAAAATCAGTTGGAATACTGTAAATAAGTTTCCGCATCATACTTTTGTTTGGGAGGGACTAGATAACTCCTCCGTTTTGGTGCATATGCCGCCCGAAGGAGATTACAATTCCTCCGCTTCGCCTTTTAGCATTAATTATGTGGAAAAGAATTACTCACAACGCAAAGTCAGCAATATTTCGCTTATGCCTTTTGGCGCAGGTGACGGCGGCGGAGGACCAGGCGAATATGAAGTCAATATGATTGCACGAGAAAGGGCAATCAGCACAGGGCCTAAGATAGAGTTTTCTACTGCCGCAAAGTTTTTCGAGCTTCTAGATAAGGATAAGGACTCTTATCCAAGCTACAAAGGAGAGCTTTATTTAGAAAAGCATCAAGGCACTTATACAACTCAAGCCTTTATCAAAAAGAATAATAGGCTAATGGAGCGGCTATTGCACAATGCGGAATGGCTATGCACTCTTGCCAAGATTCAAAAGGATATCTCCTATCCCAGAAAGCAACTTGACAAGATATGGAAAGAAGTCCTGCTTTATCAATTCCATGATATTTTGCCCGGCTCTAGTGTAAAAAGGGTTTATGATGAATGCAAACCTGCTTACAAGCGCTTAAAAGAGCGTGCTGACAGAATCATTGCCAATACCCTTGATAGCTTTACAAAAGAGGGCGGATTGCACGCAGCCAATCCGATAGATTTTGCCCGAAAAGGCTACCTAAAACACAATGGGGCATGGTATGCTTATCAGGTGGACGGTTATTCTTCTTGCAAGCTGTTACCGGTACGATCTGCTAATAAGGAGCTTGCTTTCGGTAGCCAAACAATAGAAAATGGGATACTAAAAGCCAGCTTTAATGAAGAAGGCGATATGGTCAGCTTAATAGATAAGGCTTCGGGCAAGGGCTTTGTTAAAAGTGTTTTTGCCGCTCCTCGAATATATAAGGATAGATATACAGTACCTTATAATGCTTGGGATATAGATAGCAATTATGTTAACAAAAAGCCCCGCAAGCTAAAGCTGGTAAGCGCAACCTCTTATATAGACGGACAAAGCGTAGTTAGAGAAAATAAGTTTAGGTATAATAAATCTTTTTTAATTCAAAAGATTATTATTACTGCGGGCAGCCCTTATATCTTATTGGATTATAGCGTAAGCTGGTACGAAAGACATAAAATGTTGCGTACTGATTTCTACCCTACACACTTTTCCGATAAGGTGCTATGCAATATTCAGTTTGGCAATATTGCCAGGAGCACCAAGACGGATAATAAAATTGATAAGGCACAATTTGAAATACCTGCTCACAAATGGGTGGATGTTACAAATAATGGCTGGGGTGTTGCAGTATTAAATGACAGCAAGTACGGTCATAGAGTTAAAGACGGTTTAATTAGCGTCAATTGTTTAAGAAGCACTACCTATCCCGACCCCACAGCAGACAAAGGGGCGCAAGAGTTTACGCTTGCAATATATCCGCATAAAGGCGAAGCGGTAGACAGCGAGCTAATTAAGATAGGTTATGAGCTTAACAATCCGCTATTGGTGCAAAATGGCAAGGTAGAATTATCTCCTATAGCCAACTGTAGCGGTGACGGTGTAATAGTAGAAAGTATAATGCTTACAGAATCCGGCAATCCTGCCCTGCGCTTGTATGAGTCTAAAGGGAGAGAAACTGCTGCAAACCTCAAGATTAACATATCTTATAAGGAAGTTGCAGAAACTAATATGCTTTTTGCAGACAGCAAACCCTGCAACCCTGACTTGCTGAAGTTTACTCCGTATGAGGTGAAAACATTGGTAATAAAATGTTAGCATATTTTTGCTAATATGGGATATATTGAACTAAGTAACATTGCCTTAGGCATACAGGGATTGCAGCCTAAGCAAAGGAGACAGCTATGGATAATGATTTCTTTGATAAAATCACCAATCCTTTAGGAAATGACGCTTTATTCAATCCTACCAGTATGGTTTACGAGTTTTACAATGATGATGATGACGAATTAGAAGAAGATTTTGAGCAAGAGGATTTTGAGCTAGAGGATGAAGATGTCTATAATGACGATTATTGATAAACAAGCTATGAATTTTCTCCGCCTGCTATGCTGTTAAAAAACTCAATTAACTCTGCCAGCCCTTGTTTGCTAGAAGAAAAAAATGTTAAGTTTAAGAAGCCATGTATCCCGTCCAGCCTGTTTTTTTCAACAAACATAGTTTTTGTGTTTATGCCCGTATCTTGCAAAAGCCTACTAAACTCAAGAGTGCCATAAAATAAAGTATCTCTTTTCCCTCCTGCCAAATAGCTGGGAGGGAACTTTTCATTGAAATAATAAACAGGGGAAAGCTCTGTAAGGTAATTTTCTTTGCCTTGTCCTTCTTTTTTCAGATATTCTTCTAAAAAAGAAAGCAGGGCGCATTTTTTTAGATTATTTAGGTCATATAAACCGTAAAATAAACCTGCTCCCGCAAAAGCCACTTCGCCATATTCGCCCTTGCAATTGGCTTTGCCGCAAAGCAGAGCCGCCAGGTGCGCTCCCGCGCTGTCTCCGCAAATAAATAAGGGCACATTTTGGCTGTTTGGCAAATGTTCTAAAGCATGAAAAATAGCCTGCTCGCAATCAGATACCACTTCGCTAAGCGTAACTTTAGGCATAAGGCGGTAATTAATATTCACCACTCTGTACCCTGCCAGCGCTATCTTTTTAACAATATAGTTATAATATCTTTTATCTAACGACATCCAAGAGCCGCCATGAATATAAAATACTATCGGCGCATCCTCTTTGAGCATATGTATATCATATCTTTGCTTTTTATCCTTGCCGTAGCTAATATTGTAGGCACTCTTTAGCTCTTTTGCGGCAATATTGTGCGGTAAAATTAAAAAAAGCAAGAAAGGCGGCAATTTTTGCAGTAAATAACACCAAATAAATTTTCTTATTTTCCACATAATAGATATCCTTATTAAAGATAACTGTATTATACCACAACTTTTTGTGCTTTGCCGCACTTTTTTCAGTATTGACAAACAGGGTAGAAAAAGTATATACTAACACAAGCTAGATAATGTAATTATATAGTTTATTATACATATAGGAGTTAGAATGAAGACTTATTATGCAATTGGTAAAAAAGAGTTCTCACAAATGAACACTCAAGAGCTTAGAGATAACTTTCTTATTGATAAATTATTCAGTTCTGGTAAGGTTAATTTATTTTATTCTCATTATGACCGGATAATTGTAGGCGGTGCAATGCCCACAGAGCAAGCATTGCCGCTTTCAGGTGCGGAGGAGCTGCTTGCAAAATATCCTCTTGAGCGCAGAGAAGCGGGAGTGATTAATATTGGCGGCAGCGGCAGGATTCAAGCAGACGGAGCCAGCTATAAAATGGCTCGTTTTGATTGCATTTATCTCCCCAAAGGCACAAAGGAAGTGCTTTTTGCAACTGATAATCCTAGCGAGCCCGCTCTTTTTTATATCAATACGACTCCTGCGCATAAGGTATGCAAATTGGCGCATATCCCTTTTGATAAAGCAATTCATGTAGAACTGGGCTCTTTAAGCGATAGCAATCAAAGGGTAATCAATAAGTATATTGTGCCGGAAACGGTAGAAACTTGTCAGCTTACTATGGGGCTGACTATGCTTTCAGACGGTAGCGTATGGAATACTATGCCAACGCATACTCACGAAAGGCGAATGGAAGTATACCTTTACTTTGATATTGCGCAAGACAATGCGGTATTTCATTTAATGGGCACGCCTAGCGAAACCAGACATATAGTTGTTTTGGATAAGCAAGCAGTTCTTTCCCCCAGTTGGTCTATCCATAGCGGAGTAGGGACAAGGAATTATTCCTTTATATGGGGCATGTGCGGAGAAAATCAAGATTTTGGAGATATGCAAGCGGTTAGGACTTCGGATTTAAGATAGGAGGGTAAAGTATTTGATATTAGATAAGTTTAAGCTAACTGATAAAGTGGCAATTGTAACGGGCAGCAATACAGGGTTAGGGCAAGGATTTTGCATAGCTTGCGCCCAAGCGGGCGCAAAAGTGGTAGGCGTATCTCGTACGCCCAGCATTGAAACAGAAAGTTTGATAGAAAAGGGCAAGTTTTTCAATGTAATAGCTGATTTGCTGGATATGGCTAGCATACATACTATTGTAGCAAGCACCTTAGAACAGTATGGCAAGATTGATATTCTAATAAACAATGCCGGCATTATCCGCAGAGAGGACAGTATTGACTTTTCTGAAAAAGATTGGGACGAAGTAATGCAGGTGAACCTTAAAACATTGTTTTTCTTATCCCAAGCTGTTGCTAAAGTAATGATAGGGCAAGGCAAAGGGGGCAAAATAATCAATGTAGCGAGTATGCTTTCTTTTCAAGGCGGCATTCGAGTACCCAGCTATACCGCCAGCAAAAGCGCAATAAAGGGGATTACTATGACCCTTGCCAATGAGTGGGCAAAATACGGTATTAATGTCAATGCCATAGCCCCCGGCTATATGGCAACAAACAATACTAAGAATTTAATGGCAGATACGGTGCGCAGCAAGGAAATACTTGGGCGCATTCCTGCCGGCAGATGGGGCACTCCGGAAGATATAATGGGCGCGGGCGTCTTTTTGGCATCAGCGGCAAGTGATTATATCCACGGTTACACCCTGGCAGTAGATGGCGGATGGTTGGCAAGATAATGAAAATAGGATTACAATTATATACCGTTAGAAGAGCGGCAAACAATGACCTTTTTTCAACCCTAAAAGCAGCGGCAGAACTTGGGTATCTTACCTTTGAGTATTCCTATGCTCCTTTTAGCAAAGAAAATGCGCAAATAATCAATCAAGCGGCGCAGCAGTTTGCTATTAGCTTGTCTGCTATTCAGGCACGCTTGGTGATTTTAGAGGAAAGGTTCAAAGAAATTACTCAATTCCTGCAGGCAACTTCTTGTCCCGCAGCCAATATTTCGGTGATGCCTCAGGAGTATCAAAGAGGAAGCACTTATATGCTTTCCCAAATGCTAAAAAGGATTGATAAGCTGGCGTTGCGTTATGCAGATTACGGGATTGTGCTCAATTATCATCATCATGACTTTGAGTTTGTAGGTAAGAAAGGCAGTAGGCAAATAGACTTTATTTTGGACAAGCTGCAAAATGCAAACTTGATAATAGATACCTATTGGGTTACCAAAGGCGGCGAATATGTACCCCATTTGCTGGAGAAGGCAAAAGGCAAGGTTTACGGGCTGCATTTAAGAGATTACTGTTTGCGTAAAGGTTTTATCTTTCCAAGAGTACATGATTGTGCCTTAGGTGATGGAGTCATTGACTTTGCAGAGGTTATAGCTTGCGCAGAAAAAATAGGTGCGGTATACGGAGCGGTAGAACAAAAAACTGCCATTCCTTTTAGGGAAATTACAAAAAGTATTGATTATTTAAAGAGTATAGGTTATGCTAGATTATTAGAAGCATAAAGCAAGGGCAAGGTGAGCTATTGCAGGCGAGTACTGCTCTCCTTGCGCTAAAGATAAGCAAGCATAGGAGCTTTAATGAACTTTTTCAAAAAAATATCTCAGAAAATTAAAAGATTTGCTGAGAATCCTTCCTTTACTCTTAAAGAACAATTAGGCTTTGCCGCAGGCTCTTTCGGTTACTATATGGGTCAAGATATGATAGGTACTTTTATTATCATATTTTTAACCGATTATATGGGTATCAAAGCGGCTATGTTGTTGCTGCTGATGACAATAGCCAAGGTTATCAATGCTTTGGCAGACCCGATAGCAGGCGCATTGATAGATAGGACTAATACCCGTTGGGGCAAATCCCGACCGTATTTATTATTAACTCCTTTTCCGCTGGTTGTTACTTCCATTTTACTGTTTGTAGTGCCTAATATCTCGTATACTTCCCGACTGATATGGGTCTTTTCTTTTTACATAATCTATTGTCTTGCCGATACTTTTTACGATATGAGCTTGCTGGCGGTGTCTGCAAGGATGAGCAACAATCCCAATGACCGTAAGAACTTTTACACCTTTGCGGAGTTTGCAGGCACGCTAGGTTCAATGCTGCCGGGCGGCCTTATCCCTGTGCTGATTAGCGTGTATTCTCATTTGGAGCAACAATTATATCTTATAGGTGCTATTGTATTTGGGGTTTTGGGTCTGGGGGCTATGATTATACCCTTCTTTACTTTAAGAGAAAAGAATCTAGGCGTTATCCTCAAGGATACTCCCGCCAAAATTAACGCTAAAGCAATTATGCTCAACGGTCCGCTGATAATTTCTATGATTGCAAGGATTATAGAAGGCATAAGACAAGTTAGCTTTGGAGCGTTGGCTTATTTTTATAGGCAAACACTTGGCGCTTTTTGGCTTTCTACCGTAATTGGGTTTTTTAGCGCATCCTTTTCTTATGTAAGTATAGCTTTAGTACCGTATTTTGGCAAAAAGCACTGCGCAAGGGATATTATGATTGGCGGATATTTCTTTTCGGGGTTTTTCTATTTACTGCTGCATATAGTGGGCTACTCCAATTTATTTTGGGTGGGTGCGCTAATAGCATTTTCAGGCGCAACTACCGGGCTGGTGCGCACCACAAGAAATATTTTAATTGCCGACAGCATTGACTATATGGAGTGGCGGACTTGGAAAAAGTTCGGCGAACCTGTGCGCTCAGAGGGCATGGTATTTGCTATGAACTCATTTGCAGGGCGAATTAATACCTTGCTAAGAGATTTATGGCTGCCCACAGGACTGATAGCAATAGGGTATATTAGTGCAAAAACTATGGGCGGCGTAACAATAAATGTAGTGCAGGAGGAAAAGACATTAAACCGCATTTTTTATTTGGTCACCATACCCGGTATTGTGGGCAATTTTGTATCAGGCGGTATCTTCTTTTTCGATACCTTTAGAGGCGAAAAGCGTGCGGCTATATTAGCAGAATTGGCACAAATGAGAGCAGAGCAAGCGCAGGAAAGCCTGGCAGAGCAGGCGGAGCAGCCAATAGAAGGAGCAAAAGTATGAAACGCAGAAAGAATATAGCTTTAGTGCTGATTATTATGATTTTATCCTTGCTGACCTTATCTGCTTGTATGGGTGAAAATTCCACAGTCAACATTTCTGTATACAGCACCAATGATGCGCTTAGTCTTTTTCTTACAGGCACAGTTAAGGGATATATAGGCAAGACCAGCAATTATCTTTATCTTTCTTCAGGCATAAAAGATACTTATGAAAAACTGCAAAAATCAGACTTGCGCAAAGCTGTCAGCATAGCATATATTTTGGGAGACGAACTGGATTACATTGTAAAAGAGTCAAGTTTTGCCCTTGCGGTAGTGTTTATTGACTGTTATCAGGACGGGCAGGTCAAAGGGCTATGGGTAGCGCGGCAAGATTGGATGCAAGCCAGCCCGAATTCTTTTGTCGCTTTTATAGAAGGATTGGCAAAATCTGCCGATTTTAGAGCAAAGCATTATACCAAAAGCATAGACGAAGCGCAAGCCGAGCTTAAAGGCGAGTACCAAATTAAGGATTATAATGATGTAGGCTATTATTTGGCTTCTTATGCCAAAGACAATAAGGAGCAAATACAAGAGAGTCCTTTTGAAAGCAAAACTGCGGAGCAAACCTTGTCATTTTTTGAGGGTTTTGCTCAAGAGGAGGGACAAGGCTATGAGGTATGCCTTGCTCTTTATACTGCAGCCGCAGAAAAGGTAGAGGGGGCAAAAAGGGGCTTTTCAGAGGTCTTTAAGCTGGATACAATGCTGCAGAGCACTCATTTGCTTGTAAGCTCTTAATAATTTAAGATTGTAAAATAAAAAAGGAGGTGCTCACCATTGAGCCGCAACCTTAGTAAAAAAAATAAAGTGATATTATTAACGACCCTAGCTCTATTGCTAGCTACCATTGGAGGGCTAATATTAATGTTTTTGCCTATAAATATCAAGTTTGATGCAACTTTAATCACTCCGCTTAATAACAATGTAGTTATTTTGCAAGGGCAGGAGTACACTACCCTTGCCAAGACAGACCAAGAGGGCAATCCCACCGACCAACCTTTTAAGATAGTGGCTTTTACAGATTTGCATTTGGACACTTACAGAAAAAAGGGCAAGTTTACTATGGAGCTGCTTATAGAAAATATCAAAGCAGAACAGCCTGATTTAGTAGTGCTGGTAGGCGATAATATTACTTCTTCTTATAATAGGGGCAGAGTGCGCCAATTATGTGAGGTAATGGAAGAGCTTAATGTGTATTGGGCGCCGGTACTGGGCAATCACGAAGGGGATAACTGGCAAAGCGTATCCCGCCAAAATATGGGTGATACCTTTTCATCTTATCCGCATTGCCTTTTTCAATCTGATGCCAAGGAGTTAAATGACGGCAGCAGCGTATGGGGGATTGGCAATTACGCAATAAATATTGCGGACAGCAGCGGCGTTAGGCAAACTTTATATTTTTTAGACGGCGGTGCTTTTGCAAGCAAAGAAAGCATTAAGCAGTTGGGATTAAAGAAAAAATCTTATGACCATCTAAAGCCCAGCCAAATAGAATGGTATCGCCAAACAGTAGAAAGAGTAAGCACCTTAGCGGAAAAAACTGTGCCCAGTATGCTTTATGTACATATACCGCTGGCCGAGTTCGATATTGCTCTTTCTGAGCTACCCAAAGCAAGCAATGGCAACTTTATCTATAATCAACCGTCAGCACAAGGGACGCTTATAGAGTTTGGCAATGCTTTGGAAGAGCCTTGCTGTCCCCGCCTTAAAAATGGCGACCCTTATTCTTGCGGGCTGTTTGATGCAATTTTGGAGTGCAATTCTACAAAGGCAGTGGTGTCCGGACATGACCATATCAACAATTTTAGGATAAAATATCAAGGCGTATATTTGATATATAATCAAGTTAGCGGATACAGCTCTTATAATGTGGCAACTAAAGGCATATCCAATGACTTGCTGCAAGGTTGCTCTATATATTATATAGATGAGCAAGGCGGCTTGTCCTTTGATACTGCAGTAAATGCCGAACGCTACCCCAATTTGCAACAAGAAATCTTAAAATTATATTAAAAAAGCAGGCGCGGCTTAAAGCGCTTAATCTTGACTAAAGTTTCGTTTTAAGTTATAATTTTATCGGGAAGGTGTGATATGAAGATTCTTAAAATAGTTTTAGCAATTTTACTTGTAGCATTACTTTCAGCAGGGATATGGGTAGGCGGCAATGCCAACACTCAAGAGTATACTATTACCTTATATCGCCCTGAGGGGGAGCATGCCTATTTAGTTAAGACTTACGCTAACGGAGCGCCTTGCAATGATCCTTTTAAGATACTTACTTTTACAGACCCTCATTTCAAGGGCGCTATGGAGCAGACTTCTTGCGCTGCCTCGCTTACTTTAATAGAGAACACTATAATACAGGAGCAGCCTGACTTGATTGTAATATGCGGGGATATAGTGCTGGGTTTGAGAGCAGAGCAAGGGGCGGCAATGCTGGGCAGATTGTTCGAAAAGCACAATCAATATTGGGGTTTTGTGCTGGGCAACCATGACGGAGAACATCCGGAAGGGCCTACCCGGACAGAGCTGGTAGAGATTTATTGTTCTTTTGAACATTGTATTAACACTTCTGAGCCCGATATTTGGGGAGACGGCAATTGCATAGTCAATATTAAGGATAGCAATAACCATATTATTCAAAGCCTAATTTTTATTGATTCCGGCGATTATCTAAAGGAGGATATTTGCTCACTATACGGTTTTAAATATAAAGATGGATACGACTTTATCAAATATGATCAAATCGAATGGTATAAAGCGCAAATGTATGCAATAGCGGAAAAAGCCGGCAAGATGCCGCCTTCCGTGATGTTTATGCATATACCTCTTGTAGAGTATGGTGTAGCTTACAGCCAAGCCTTACAAGAGAAAAAAATAATATATGGCATGTTAAGAGAAAGTATTTGCTTCTCTCCATACAATACAGGTATGTTTAACGCCATCCAATATGTAGGCAGTACCCAGGCAGTAGTATGCGGCCATGACCATATCAATGATTTTTGTGTAGATTATAGAGGCGTAAAGCTAATTTATTCGCAAGGTTCTTCTTTTGGCTCTTATTATATGCGGAGACATTTACTTTATTTTGGATTTTATTTTGCGGATAAGACAAATGATAGATTTAGCGACGGGCATACTCAGCTGCTAATAGACAAGAAAGGCGCTCTTACCGTCACTCCGCTGCTGAATCAAGATAACCCCTCACTATTTGAAGGACTGTCGCAGGAACAAATGGAAGAGCTGAATATAGCGCAAACTTTACCTTAATTTTTATTTATTAATCCATAGTTTAGGATAAAAAAGCAGTAACATAGGCAGGATTTCTAACCTGCCTATCAGCATATCCAAAGAAAGAATTATTTTAGCAAAATAACTTAATGCCGCATAATTGCCCATTGGACCGACTTTAGCCAGCCCCGGTCCTATATTATTTAGACATGAGGCAACAGCGGTAAAACTTGTTACAAAAGCGGCTGCTGTACCCTCCATTTTTATGCTTACCAGCAGCACAGATATAAAAAAGATAATCATATATATGCCAAAGTAGCGCAGTACCGAATGGTGGATAGCGGTATCTAAAGGTTTACCTTCAAATTTAATTGCAGATACTCTCCTGGGTGACAGCGTCTTTTTTATTTCTCTTAGCCCTGACTTAACTAAGATAATTACTCTGGATATTTTTAGCCCTCCGCCGGTAGAGCCTGCACATGCACCTATAAACATTAGCAGCAGCAAAACCATTTGCGCAATAAGCGGCCAGCGTGCAAAGTCTGCAGTAGTGTATCCGGTAGTAGATATTATAGAGGCAACTTGAAATAGGGAATGCCTTGCCGCAAGCCCAAAGTTAGCATATACCGCATTTAAGGTAAGGCTGGCTGAAATAATGATAATTGATACCGCAATAATTGATAAAAATACTCTTAGCTCTTCACTTTTTAGCACTTGTTTGATATTGCCTATAAGCAGCAAAAAATATATATTAAAGTTTATAGAAAAGATAATCATAAAGATACTTATAACTATTTCGATATAAGCACTATTATAAAATCCTATGCTGGAGTTCTTACTGGAGAATCCCCCTGTTCCCGCTGTACCAAAGGCATGTATAAGGCTGTCAAACAACGACATTTTTCCAGCAAGGAGCAGCAGGACTTCAAGCAATGTAAGCGCAATATAAATACCGTAAAGGATACGTGCTGTAAACTTTAGCTTGGATACCAGCTTGCCTGCTTGCGGACCCGGGCTTTCCGCCCTAAAAAGCTGTACAATATTAGCTTCCGCTTTAGGCATAATGGCAATAATAAACACAAATACCCCCATACCCCCCAGCCAATGGGTAAGACTGCGCCAAAAGAGCAGACTTTTTGGCATTGCTTCCACATTGCCAATTATAGATGCGCCCGTAGTGGTAAAGCCGGAAACCGTTTCAAAAAAGCTATCAATAAAGTTGGGGATATATCCGCTGATAAAAAAGGGCAAACTGCCAAAAAGGGATATCATTATCCAAGATAAAGCAACAAGGCTAAAGCCGCCTTTTGCGCTAAGGGCAAGAACCTCAGGCTTCTTTAGAGTAAAAGCTATCCCCAAAGCAAGCAATATTGCTATTGTGAGTGCAAAAGCAAGCAGGGTATCTTCCTTATAGCCTGCTCCAATAAATAGCGGAATCAGTAAAAACGCAGCTTCAATAAGGGCAATTTGCCCAAGTATATAGCGAGATAACTTATAATTCATTTAAGAATATCATTAAGGTCTTTAAGGTAACCTTGCGTAGTGACAACTATGACCTTATCTCCCTTTTCAATAGTTTGACCGCCATGCGGCGTGATAAACTCAGAGCCCCTTAATATATTTGCAATCAAAAGGTTTTCCTTTAGCTTCAACTCTTTCAAAGGCTTAGAGATACCCTCAAACTTTTCGGTAACAATAAACTCCAGCGCCTCCGCCTTATCGTTGACAATTTTGTATAGGTTAAGCACAGCGCTGCCTTTGCTGTTTTGTTTTGCTCTGACATATCTGATTATTTGGTTGGCTGTAATTAGTCGGGGCGAAATAATGCTGTCCACTCCGCTTGCCCTTAACATCGAATAATAGGATAGCTTATTTACCTTGGTAATAATAGTTTGCGCTCCTGCATTTTTTGCAAATATAGATATCATTATATTTTTTTCGTCAGAGCCGGTAAGGATAACAATGGCATCTGCGCTTTTTAGCCCTTCCTCTATTAAAACTTGCTGGTCAGAGCCATCGCCGGCAATAACTTCCACCTTATCCAATTGTGTGATTAAATCAAGGCATTTTGCCTCATCTTTTTCCACAATTTTTACTTTTGCGCCAATTTTTTCCAGTTCTTTGGTAAGATAAAAAGAAATTCTGCCTCCGCCGATAATCATTACATTTTTAAGCGGATTCTTTCTAAAACCCGCCTTCCTTAAAATATTGCATATATCTTGCGAAGAAGCTGTAATATAGATTTGGTCATCCTCTCGCAAAATGGTGTTGCCTTTGGGGATAATTACATCCTCCCCCCTTTGTAAGGCGCAAATCAGCAAATTTATATTAAACTTTTCTACAAATTGAGAAACTGAAAGATTGACTGCGGGATTGCCTTGTGTAAGTTTTAATTCCACAAGGTCAACTTTACCCTCTGCAAAAGACTCTATCATAATTGCGCCGGGGGAGCGCAACACTCTAAAGATTTCCATAGCGCCCTCATACTCGGGGTTGACCATTAGGTTAAGTCCTAACTCTCTGCTCATAAAAAGCTTAAAGTATTCCGGATTCCTTACCCTGGCTATGGTATCGGTAACGCCCAGCTTTTTGGCAACCATACAAGATAAGATATTAAGTTCGTCAGAAGATGTGCAAGCTATCAGCAAATCCGCAGTATCAATCTTAGCTTCCTTTTGAATATCCGAACTTGCACCATTGCCCACCACACCCATTACATCGTAGTCATTTACTGCTTTTTCAATAACCGATTTGCTTTTGTCTACAATCACAATATTATGGTCTTCTTTAGATAGCTGCTCTGTAAGGGTAATCCCAACTTTGCCTATCCCAATTATAACAATATTCATCTTTCACCTAATGATAATAGTATATCATTAATGCTTTTTTATTTTTATTTCTATATTATAGACCTTTTTTGGGATAAGTCAAATAGGTATATCTTGTTTGTAAAAAAAATCGGCTTGCTTGCAAAAGTTAACAAATATATTGTAAATTGCTTTACCGTAAACAAGGCAAAAAGACTTAAACACTTTATTTTCCAGACGATATGCCTTTTAAAATTGTAGATACAATAGCGCAAAGAATGCCGCCTATGGGAAAGACCACCCAGCCAGGATGCCATAAAAACCTTAAAAAGCCTAGTAACAAGAATATTCCTGTGCAGACAAGCATAACTATTCCGCAAATAACATCCTCCAATACCTTATAATTAGGTTTTAATGCAGGAGCTTCTTCGGTAGGAATCTTTTTTTCTTTTTTAAGTGCTTCCCACACCATACTGTTATAAACAATCAGCGGCACGCCGACAAGTACAAAAGAAAAGAAAACCGGAATGGTTATTTGTTCATGCAGACCAAATTCGGATAGCATTATCAGAATCATAGGCGATAAGATTAACAGGCTTATTCCTAAAGACAGCATATATATTGCTTTTTTCCCTTTTTTTTGTGATTCTTCGTCAAGCTCTGCGCTTCCAAGGGCTCTAAGCATGCCTGTGCTGACCAGCATAAATATAGCTACCGATGTGCAAAAGAGCATTTGAGGCACATAAAATGTAAAGCGGTAATCGTTTATCTCAAGTATTACGAGCATCATTACGCCGAACAATATCAAGGCGATTGCCAAAGAAATCACGGTCACTTGTTTTTTTGTCAAGGGTTTTAAGAGCTTTTCTTTTTCAGGTTCAATTATTATGGGAGTATTTTCGCCTTCCGACTTTCTTTCTCCTCGTAAAAGCTCATCTACACTAACGTTAAATAGCGATGCAAGCGGTACAAGTAATGAAGTTTCCGGAAAAGAATCGCCTGTTTCCCATTTTGATACTGCTTTATTAGTTAAATCTAACTTATCCGCCAATTCTGACTGCGTCCAACCCTTTTCTTTCCTTAGGCTATATAAAAACTCCCCAAATTTGTTATTCATAGCGTTGCTCCCTGCTTATTTTAATAATATTATACCTTATCTTATGAAAATAGGAAACTACTAGCCTTAGAAAAGGGTAAAAGTGCCTTAGAAGGTTGTCTACTTTAAGTAGAATCTACTAAAATTAGATTTAATTTGTGATAAATTATATAAGCTAACAAATATTATTTTATTTTTTTCGAAAATTACTATTGACAAGCGCAATACTATGTATTGTATAGTATTATGCATAGGGAGGTATCAATGGACATTCAAACTAAAAAAGGCCTGTTAGATGTCGTGGTATTGTCTACTCTTATCAAGGGGGACTCCTATGGATACAAAATTGTGCAGGAAGTATCTAAAGTGGTGGATATATCAGAGTCGACTTTATACCCCATATTGCGCAGATTGGAAGCTGCAGCCGCCCTTACCACTTATAGCGTAGAGCATAGGGGAAGATTGCGCAAATATTATAAGCTGACCAATGAAGGATATAGTAAGGTCAAGTTATTTATAGAGGATTGGGACGAAATCAAGGGAGTATATAATTTTATAGTAGCCAATGCAAGAGGCAAATGGAGGTATTAATGAATAAGGCGGAGTTTATAAAAGCATTAGATAATGAGCTTGTGCGCTTTGATGCAAGCGAAAAGAAAGAAATCCTTGCTTATTATAATGAGCTGATAGACGAAAAGATAGAGCGAGGGTATAGTGAGGCGCAAGCAGTTGCATCTATTGGTAAGATAAAAGATGTTTCTGCCGGCATAAAAGCCGATTTAGTAAATATAAGACTGACTAAACGCAGCAGTTTATCTAAGATTTCTAACAGTTTTTGGATGCTGATTTTAGTGCTATTTGCCTCTCCTATATTATTGCCTGTCGGGATAGCCTTCTTAGCCATATTTTTTAGTGTATCAGTTACATTGCTTTCTCTAGTTCTTGGGTTTGGGCTAGGCGCAGTAGTTACCGCTGTTGCCGCAATTCCTATTGTAATCAAGGCTTATGCCAATTTAGGGATAGGGGGCGCAATACTTGTTAGCGGTGTAATACTAGTAGTAATTGCTGCTTTTGCCTTGCTAGCCTTAGTTATCTTTAGGGTAACAATTGACCTGCTTAAAGCTATCGTAGCGGGGCTTGCTAAGATAATTAAAAAAAAGAATAGGTAAGATAAGGAGAATTAAATATGAAAAAAGTTTTTTTGGCTTTTGCAATAATATTAGTAATAGGATTAATTTTAGCTTTTACGGGCTTTGCGCTCTTAGGATTTGACTCTAATGCAATAACTAAAGCCTTTACCAATCAAAGGGATGCAGATTTTACTGCTGTTGCAAAAACCGTGGAGTTACTGCCGCAAAAGTTAGAGATAGATTGTATTAATAACACTATAGAGTTTTATGAAATAGAAGAAGATAAGATTACATTTGATTATTACCAATCTGATTATTACTTTTTTGAGCTATCCGAAAACAGCGAGCTTGTTAAACTTAAAGCTATTAAGGAAAATCAAACTTGGCTAAAAAGATGGAGTTTAGAACTAGGTACTATTTCTCCGCATATTCAAAAAGTAAGAGTAGGTCTTTCTAAAAACTTTGCAGGGCAACTGATTATTGAAACGACTAACGGCGATGTAGATTTATCTAGCACTAATGAGTTAGAGCTGTTAAAAATTAATATGACTAACGGTAAGGTTAATATTAAGAACATTTCTGTAGCTAATGATATTAGTATAGAAAATACAAATGGCATTATATCCCTTAAAGATATTACAGTAAATAAGAATTGCACTATTAAAACCACCAATGGAAATATAACTGTTGCAGGTACTGTTGCAAATATTATAGATACCGGCACAACCAATGGCAGGATAGCAATAACGAGTGCTCAATCTCAAGAGCTGTTAAGCCATACTACCAACGGCAATATATCTATTTCGCATACCAATTGCCTCAAAATGGATACTCAAACTACCAATGGCAATATAACTGTCAATGCTCTAGGTAATTTTGCGGATACCAAGTTGATAATAAGCAATACGGTGGGATCAATTATTGTTAACGGTGTAAAATATGCTTCTCAAACACTTAACCCCAATGCCGCCAAATCCATAAGCGCAAAAAATACCAATGGCAATATTACCATAGACTTTGAGGAGTAGCCCAGCGGCGAAAGGGATTGAGCTTGCTTAGCCAATTTTAACAAAATTATAGGTATGCTTTCCTTTAGAGGATAGCTTAAAAAGATTGTCCTTTGTAAGCTCGCTATCCCTTTCAATTGTTATAATATTCGTTTAGCCATTCCGCTCTGGTCTGCAGATACTCTTTAAGGTATACAAATTGCAAGTAGCATGTATCAATAGCAACAACTTCATCCGGATTAGGCCAAACATACTTGCCTAAAACATCCCACCGCTGGAAGTTGTGCTCAAAAGCTATGGCATATTCCTCACTCACTTTATAAAAACAGCCTTTGCTTTATTATTTGTTTTTTTTATGATATAATATAGGTACTATGTAGGAGGTGTACAATGAGTACAGGATTGCTAAAGGCAGAGTTAAGAGAGCCGCAAGGTAGCAAAGCTAATAAAAGGCTTAGAAAATCAGGCTACCTTCCGGGCAGTATATGCTCAAAAGACGCAAGTGCTGTTTCTATTAAAATTAGGAGTGACGAAGTTAGAAAGGCAATAGCCGAGCAAGGCAAACTTGCGGTCTTTAAGTTAGAGTTAGGCAAAAAGAAATACAATGTTATGATTAAAGACCTTCAAACTATGCCGATATCCAACGATTATTTGGATATTACTTTTCAGCAAGTTTCGTTAAGGGAAGAAATAAAAGCAGATGTTGCGTTAAGGGTAGTTAATACAGAGCAACTAGAATTTGAAAAACTTAGGCTTTCTATGCATATAGAATCGCTTCCGATACTTGGATTGCCTAAAGATATCCCCAATACCATAGATATAGATGGGGAGAGTTTGCAAGCGGGCACCAGCTTATATGTTAAAGATTTGCAGTTGCCTGACAAGGTTGCCACTGATGCTGACCCTGCACTAATGGTGTTGTCTGTTTCTGCTCCCAAGATGTATGCAGTAGAAGAAAAGATTGAGGAAAAAGAAGAGGAGAGCGCAATAGAAGAACATAAAGAGGATTTGGACGAATAAGATTAAACAGATAGGGCTTTGCTTTAATAAGTTTAATACTTTTTTTTATCGTATATTATTTGCTTAGTAAGATTAAAAGTAATATAATTATGATATAGTGATTTACTTATAAGGAGAGAGATTATGAAAAAGAATATAGCTAACTTTTTGACCTCAATAAGGATAATTTTAGCGTTTGTCTTATTATTCTTTATGCAAGAGCAGTATCAAACTGTTTTTCTTACTCTTTATTCTATAGCTTGGATTACCGACGGATTGGATGGCAGGGTGGCAAGAGCGCTAAAAGCAGAAAGCGACTTTGGCTCTAAACTGGACGATATAGGCGATACCCTGCTTGGCATAGTAATGGGGATAAGCATTTTTGTATGGATAGGGACTAAACTATTTGAGTTTCTGCCTTATGCAATACCTTTGATTGCTGTTAGGATTTTTAATGTCTTTTATACTAAGAAAAAGTATGGCAAGCCCTATGTTATTCATACCTATGGCAACAAATTCACTTCCTTTATAGCATTTTTGTTACCGATTTATTATGTTGCAATAAGTAATTACACTACTTTTAATCCCTTTGCGCTTTTTTATGCTGTAATAGTAGTGGGCACTCTTGCCTCTGTTGAGGAAGCGCTGATACACCTTACTTCAGAAAAGTATTTTGCCAAAAGGAAAAGCATCTTTATCGACCTTAAAGAAGAAGAAGCAATGGAAGAAGATACTGTAAAATAAAACTTTAGCAAAGCCTATTTTAGCCTTCGTCAGTAGCTTCAATAGGCTTTTCTTCTGCCCTCATTTTATTGGTAACTCTGCCTTTTTGAGCATCTTTTAGGTCAATAACGGATTTTTTCTTAAAAAAGGATTCATATATAAGTATTGCAACGCCAATCAGCATATATGAGTAAAAAGATAATATACGCCAAGTTATCAGCCCATAAAAGACCATTCCGCCCATAATTATTTTATTAAATATGGCATAAAAGCTTGCCTCCGCCGCTCCTGAAGTGCCGGGCGTAGGGGCTAGCAGAGATGAGCAAGTGACATACATTGTGCTTACAGTGATAAAAAGCCAAGAATAGGTGTTGCCCATAAAAGCCCTATTGATAAAGTAGGGAATAGAGGCAAGGCATAACAGGTCAATTGCAGATAAAATAAATACCGAAAAGAAAATAGAAGGGTGGGTCACAAAGTACTTTATTGATGAAAGCATATCATTAACTTTCTTTGTCCAATACGCTCTTTCTTTTTCAATATCTTTAATAAGTTTAAGTTTATGCCCTAACTTTAAGCCTATGCCAATAAGTTTTTTTGCTAAGTTAGGAAAAAAAGCAAAGAGAAAGATAACAACGGGAAGCAAGAGATTAAGGCTAAGCCCAATATATGCCAATACCTTGACTACGCTAGAGCCTTCTTGAGGGAAAAAGATAAAGAAAAAGAGCATAACTACATCATAAGCCAGCACTTTAACAGTAATTCTGGTTAAAGGAATGCTGGCGGCAGTAGCAAGCTCAACATTATACTTATATAAGAAGTAAATTTGAAAAGGCTGTCCCCCTGTAGCCATAGGAGTTACTCCGTCGCCGTACTTGCCGATAAGTCCAATTTTTAGAGCCAGAGCAAAGCGCCATTCGCCGGTAGTATCTTTAATAAATATCATATAAGATAAAGTATCTGCAAGAATGCGCACCGCCAGCACACCCACTCCCAGCAAAAGCCAAATAATATTTGACGAAAGTATGCTCATTGCTTCTTTAAAGTTCTTTATTGAGCCGCCTTTTAGTTCTATCTTTAAAATAATTAATATTGTTACCACATTGATAACTATTAAAATAAACTTAAAAAGGTTGTACTTTTTATCAGGATTTTGCGTTACATCAAGAGTATCATTCTTTATCTGTTTAGACATATCTTTTTAGTATCCTTATTAGGTTTATTATACGCTTTTTCTTTAATTCGTCAAGTGTCTGCGGGCTGCCAGCTCAACTTGTATCTTTTTAAGATATTCTCCATCCAATTTGTAAAAGAAAAATGGTATAACAGACAACAAATTAAAGACAGCAGGGATTAAGGAAAACATTAAAAGTAGCCCTGCTTGTGTCTTTTTTGACTGCATATAAAGGTCGCTGCTGCCCGGCAGCAGCTTTCCTATGCCCATAGCCTCGAATCCTATCCAAGTCAAAATCAAAGTCATGGTAAAATCTTTAAAGCCGCTTGCCACTTTGCTTCTAAAGGACATTATGGAAAAAGAGATACCTTCTTGTCTGCTCCCTTCCTTCCATTCCATATAGTCAAGGGTATCCGTGCACATTAGCGTTGGCACTACATTTAATATGCCGGTAGGGATACCGTAAAAGAACATTGCTACTGCAATTACTGCCATACTCAAATACACTTTGCTAATTAAAAAGACCATAGCCATTATTATTGAAAGCGCAAAGGTAGCATAAATATATTGCTTGCGGCTGCTGATTCTTTTGCCCAAGTACGCAGGCGCAAGCATACCTATAAGCGAACCAATCATAGACGGGATAGAAAATAGTATTTGATTTTGCGGCTGCAGAAAAACATAAGTTACCACATATAATATACTGGCGGAAATGATATTGCGGAAAAAAGATAAAAAGTTGCCCGTTACCATAAGGAGCAGCGGTTTGTTTTTGCCAAGGTAGCGAAAGCCTTCAAAGATATTGTTGCCTTTAATTGGCGTAGGCTCAATGCGTTCTTTGATTTTCAGCCCGCCAAAAATAATAAAAATAGCGCCAAGTGCTGACAAAATTATAGCGGTGGCAAGATATATTGTTCCTGCGCTGTCAGTAAGAAAGAATCCTATGGCTATTATGACCATAGCTATTTCTCCGCCGGCAGACCCAAACAGCCTGCCTAAAGAAATCATTTTGGTGCGCTCCTCCGGGTTAGGGGATACTACGCTAGGCAATGCTTGCAAAGGTGCGTCCACAAAGGTATAAAGCGAGCACCATACCAAATAAGTAACATACATATAGGCAATCTTGCCAATGTCAGAAAAATTGACGGGCAAGAAAAGTAATATTGTAACTATAGCGTATGGGATACTTAAATAGATAAGATAGGTTCTCATTTTGCCATATTTGCCTTTGGTGCGGTCAATTATGCTGCCTTCGATAGGGTCATTTATCCCATCCCAAATCTTTGCTATCAAAAACATAGTGCCCACAATAAGGGCATTTATTTTTAGTATAGAGGTATAAAAAATTAATAGATATCCTTGCGTAAGCCCTGCTATGGAACTGCCAAAAAAATTGCTTACCCCATAGGTAATGTAGTCCTTTGTCTTTAAGTATTTAGTTTTTGAACTTTCGGGCCATATTTCTAGTGTCATTTCAATTCCTTAGTAAAGAAATCCCCTTGCGGATAAGCAAGTACAAATGCGCCCATACTGCTCCAAGCCTGCAACAAAGAGCCCTCAGGATGCAAGGGACTAAAGAATTCCACAGGGGTATAATTACCTTTTTCTATGTTATACTTAAACCATCTTGTCAGCGGGTATTTGTAATCCATATTATACATTAGCTTTGCATATGCATATGCCGCAGAAAGATAAGGCCAATCCCCGCCATTATGGTAATAGTAGGGCAAGGAAGACTTTTGCACCACATCTTCTATATCTTTATAAAAAGGAAAAACGCAAAAAGTACCAAAGTCACCTGCTCCGTGCGCCATATTGTTTTTAGACTCCAGCAGTAGCTCCATATTTTTAAGCACCTTTTTTGCTCTGTCTTTGCTGCAAAGCCCAAAAAGCACAACCAGCACAGTATCTATTGAAAGATTGTCCTCGGCAAAGTCCTCTTCCAGATAATTGATAAAATACCCTTTTTCCTCGCTCCAAAGCATATCATTAATAGCTTGTTTAACTTTTTGGTAAGAGCTGTTATACTTTTTTGCCATTTTACTAAGCCCTTTAGCACCGCATATTTTACTTGCGGCAAAAAGCGCTCGGGCATAAAGGGCTTCGTTATAAGTGACATATCCCCCTCTAAATACATTGTCAGCCCAATCTCGCCTGTTGTATTTGCCCCCTTTAACCAAAAGCCCAGTTTGGTCTGCGCTGGCACTTAACCGTTCAAGTGCTTTTATAGCGGCATCAAAAACAGTGCCGCATTTGCAGGGCTCGCTAAGGATAGACTTATCCCCTGTATGCGTTATGTAATCATAAAGCAAAATTGCAAAAAAGCTGGGCGAATCATAGTGGTCGCCCCAATAATTCTTAAAGTTGCTTTTTACTGCAGAAGGGCACTTGCCGCTTTTTTTATCAATGCCTTGCGCAAGAGTAAGTATTTGCGCTCTTACCAATTCAGGCTGTACAGGCAGCACAGAAAGTGCTGTCCAGTATCCGTCACGATAATAAGTTCGGGCAGGAAATTGATAGACAATGCCGGCTAAAAAGCCCTTAAACTTGCCTAAATCTTTATAGTTAGAAAGTGAACAATTTAATAAAGACTGGTAATATGCTTTTAAAAACTCATCCTCAGTTTGGTATCTGTCTAGCGAAGCTATATACTCTTCAGCTTCAGCCTTTTTCTGCTCAAAGTTTTTTAAGCATTCTACCACATTTGCATAGCTGGCATCTTTTCTAGAGCCTACGCTTAGGGTGGCACGGAAGCTCTTTTCCTCTCCCTTTTTAACTTTACCCCCAAACTTAACTTGCGTATAGTGCCTAAACACCCGCTCTAAAGGCTGCCCTCCTTCGCTAAAAGCAAAGTCGAGATAGTAGTCGCTTGTTAAATCGTTATGAATATAGTCCAGACCATCTACTTTGCGCACTCCTTCTTTCTTGCAAAACAATAACCCTAGTGCTGCTTTGCAAAGTGTGCTTAGCTTAAATCGGCTAAAAAACAACTCTTTAAAGTAAGAGTTAAAATTGACTCCGTAATTAATAACATTAGAAAATTGTACATCTTTTTTAGCTGCAATCTTAACTTCGTAAAAAATACAATTAGTAGTATTATCTAGGAATTGGGTAACCGTAAGTTCACATTCAGGTAACGAAACTTCTATTATTTGGCGCCTGCCTGCCATTCTAACGGTTTTATTTATCGTCCAATCAAATGCCTTGCCATCAATAGAAAAGAGGGAGTAATAAGAATTAAAGGCAAGGTATTTATTAATAATAGCATAGCCTGATAGTGCACCTTGTCCATCAAAGCCTACAGTAATTAAGTTATTGCTTACATCGTAATTAGTCTTTTGGTAAAAAGGACCGGTAAATATTATTTCTCCGTTTTTATAGTTTATCAATTGCAATTCCTTTTTTAGAAAATTATTTGCAGTTGGCAATAACCGCATGCCCTATTTGATTATATACTCCATACACTTCTTCATTATAATGCTCACTATCCGGTAAGAAAAACTTGCGTAGCGGAATGGTAAAATTGTCATTGTCATATACAAAGCAAAAGATGCCCACAATGCGGCTGTCTGCTACCGCTATTTCATAGCTGCCTTTTATCCAGTCCAGCACATCTTCCCCCGGAGGCAAATCTCTGGGCTCAATTAACCAATACAAATCATCAGCCTTAACATCTACAGTGTAAAATCCTTTAGGAATTAGCCAAATATCTTGATTGTCTACCGCAATGCTGTCCTCCAGCGTACTGATAAACTTAAGTACGCTCTTTTTGTTCCATTTTGGGTAAAAATCATATCCTAAATCTGTGCAATATTTGTAGTATTCACGAGAATATTCTTTTTTGCTTAAATCATTAACGGTCAATACTGCCATCATTTTCTTGTCAGGATAATCTGCCCTTACAGTATTGCAAGCAAAATGAAATGATTCCATGCTTTTGCCTACATTTTCGCCAGTAGTTAAGTCATATTTAATAGGCTCATCTACATAAAAACCAAGTATCCTATCTATATACGGGTCAATGGTAGCTTTTACTGCTTCCCATTTTTCTTGCCAATTGTCAGGGGTGCCTCCGCTAGAAAAAAACATATGCCTTATCATAACAAATACAAAAAAGCCATTGTCAATCAGGCGCATAAGCTCTTGTGTATCATCTCCGTCCACTTTGCACATATTGCTATGCCCAAAAGAGGCAACTTCTTCAATCCTATCGTCGCTAAAATGGTAATATCCAAAATACTTTAAATTTTCATTGCTGTTTGGCGGCATATCTTCCCAATAAATTGGGATAAAATTTGCTTGCCAGTCTATATAAACAATTACGCCGCCGGCAACTGCTATAATAGTAATAAGGGCAACAGCTATACTCAAAATCTTCTTCATAACACAATACAGTATAAGATATCAATCTGCATATTGCAATAGGGAGTAGCTCAAAATCAATTTATCCATCTTAAAGTGTAGCTGTTTATACCTGTATCCGCAGGGCTGCTTTTAAGTTTAAGTTCTGCCCATTTTCCGTCTTTTTTTACTCGTGCCGCCCCCTCTTCAAAAGGTGTGCCCGCTTCGAATTTAAACTCTATAACCACATTGTTTTGTTTGTCTATATAGCCGCATAAATCTCTTTTAAATACGCACGCCAACCCTTCGCTAAAGCTGCAAGCACAATCATATTGAATGGGAATAACCTCATTGCCTTCCCTGTCAATATATCCAAACAGCTCATCTTTTTCTACACAGCAAAGTTCCTCGTTAAAATAAAAAACATTATCATAAACAGCCTTAATAACTTCCTTTCCTTGCCTGTCTGCAAAGCCCCACTTGCCCCCTTTGCTTATTTTAACAAATTTGTCTTGAGCGGGGGTCTCTTTTGCGGCCGCATCTATTGTAGCTTTTTTACCCTCAGGCTTCTTGCTGTTATCGGCAACCTGCTCTCCAGAGGGCTTCAGCTCTGCCTTAAAGGGGATAAGCGACGATTTTAAGTCCGCCAAATTTTTTTTATTGAATCTGATTATCTTATAGAAATCTTTTTCTTCACCGGATAGAATTTCTTTCAGACTTGTATACCCTGCATTCTTTAATAGCTGATAGGTGTTTTCTTGTAGCTTTAGCTTTTCCAGCGGGGTAGAGAGTATATCATTGCTGTAAGGCGGGTTGTATACGCTTTTTACTCTCTTTCTTTTATTCCTTTTGCTCTTTTTGTTATTAGCCATTGCAACCTCATTTTTGCCATTTTAACATAAAGGTTGCCTTTTGGCAATAAAAACTTCAAGCTGCTAAGCAATGTTATGCAACTTATGGAAACTCCGAATAATAATTGCAAAATAATGTCGTTGCTCTTTTTCTGCTATGCCGCAAACTTGTTTGACTTTGCAAAACCTGTTTGTTATAATGAGAAAAATGAGCCATTATCATTTTTTTTTCTTTATTATGTTGAGATTAACTCAAAATATTTTATTATAAGGAGAACTTAAATGGCGGTTAAAATGAATTTTGATAAAGATGAAATGCTAACGAAACTTGCCGCTATAGCCGCAGAAAGCACGCTGATTAATCCCGATTATTACAAACTCCACGATGTAAAAAAAGGGCTTAGAGACCTTAACGGTAAAGGCGTGGTGGCAGGACTTACCGAGATTTCGGAGATTCTGTCTTCTGAGCCAAACGAGCAAGGCGTAATGGTGCCTTGTAAGGGCAAGCTCTCTTACCGCGGGATAAGGATAGAAGAAATAGTTAGAGGCTTTATCGAGGAGGACAGGCTAGGTTTTGAAGAAACTGCCTATCTGTTGCTCTTTGGCAAGCTGCCCAAGATACAAGAGTTGGAGGACTTTAAAACGCTTCTTGCAGACTACAGAAAGCTGCCGCTTAATTTTGTGCGGGATATAATTATGAAAAAGCCTTCAAAAGATATGATGAATCTTTTGAACCGCTCGGTGTTAACCTTATATTGCTATGACACCAATCCAGACGATATAGAGATAAAAAATGTGCTTAGGCAAAGCATAGAGCTTATTTCTCAATTTCCGCTACTTGCAGTATACGGTTATCAAACTTATGCTCATTATCATTTAGGCAGAAGTCTTTATATTCACCCTCCATGCCCCGACTTATCTACAGCGGAAAACTTTTTGTATTTGCTTAGGGCGGATAACTCCTATACTCCCCTGGAAACTAAATTGCTGGATTTGTGCTTGGTGTTGCACGCTGAGCACGGCGGCGGCAACAATTCTTCATTTACTACCCATGTGGTAAGCTCTTCCGGTACTGATACTTACTCTTCAGTAAGTGCTTCGTTAGGCTCGCTTAAAGGTCCCAGGCACGGCGGCGCCAACATTATGGTTATTAAAATGATGGCGGATATTAAAAAGAATATCAAATCTTGTAGCGATGGAGATATTGCAGATTATTTGGTAAAGATATTAAATAAAAAGGCTTTTGATAGGACAGGCTTAATTTATGGGCTGGGGCATGCGGTATATTCTATTGAGGACCCAAGGGCTACAATTCTAAGAGGCTTTGTAGAAGAACTTGCCAAAGAAAAGAATATGGATGAGGAGTTTAGGCTATACTCAGCGGTAGAGCGGCTTGCTCCTGAGGTAATAGGCAATTTGCGCAAAATCTATAAAGGAGTTAGCGCAAATGTGGACTTTTATTCAGGGCTGGTATACTCTATGCTTGGCCTGCCGATAGAACTTTATACCCCGCTTTTTGCAATAGCACGCATTGTAGGCTGGTCTGCTCACAGGATAGAGGAACTGTCCAACAAAGGCAAGATTATTAGACCGGGCTATACAGCGGTAGCAGACAAGCAAACATATATTCCTCTCAATAAAAGGTAGCAATGAAGGAATTATTTATTGCGCTATTAATTACCAACCTTATTGCAATCGTTCTTATTGCGGTCTTTATAAGAAGAGCCCTTCTTATGCTCCCTAAATATATTACAGATGAGGATAACTATCTTACTCAAATAGCTAAACAAGGCGGGCTTCTATTTTTAGGGGACAGCCTTATACAGCTATATGATACTAACGCCTTTTTTTCCGGCATGTTCACTCATAACAGAGGGGTAGGGGGCAATACAACAAGTCAAATAATAGAGCGGCTGCCAACTTCTGTCTATCCCGTATGTCCTGAGCAGATAATTTTGCTGGCAGGCACAAATGATTTAAATAAACAAGCCCAGGCAAGGGCTACTTTTGAAGGTATAGCCAAAGTGTGCGCTTTGATAAAAGAAAATTTGCCCAATACTGCTTTATATGCAATTTCGCTATTGCCTGTCAATGACAAGGTGAGCAAGGTATCCAAAGCTATTGTCGGCAAGCGCAGGAATTCGGATATAGTAGAAGTAAACAAACACCTAAGTTCTTTTTGTACGGAACAAAACATAGGGTTTATAAATGCTTACCCTGCTTTGCTTGACTCCCAAGGCAATCTTAGTCCGCAGTATTCCCTTGACGGATTGCATATAAATTTTAAGGGTTACAAGGTGCTGACAGAGCAAATATTGGCTTGCTTACAAAAAAAAGAATGAACATATTGATAAAAATCAGTAAAATTTTAATAAAGGTATTGAAAAGCCTATATTGTTATGATATAATTGTTTTGTTAAGTATTTAGCTTAAAATAGAACCAACTAATTTGGGGAGGTATTAAATGGCAAAGGAGCAAAAAGTTCAACAAATGCAAGATGGCAAAGAAAGGAATTTCCCTCCATATTTAGGGATTTTCGAAGAAGAAAAAAGTAAGGAATCATTATATTTCAAAAAAGTTGTAGCTTCCAGCAAAGAAAATGTTAGGTGCAAGCCTTATCTAGACAGCTATTCTGCTACTGCAGACCATAAGCGCCAGCCTACCCAATATTACTGCACCCTTACAGGGATAAAATTTGACCCAGGCAACAGCCCTTATGCAGTTTGTATCAAATGCGCAAAAAGGAATACATTTAAAGAGACCCCTTATTGCAAAAGCATAGAAGAAGCGGAGGCAAGGTTTAAGTACAACTAAACTCATCTTACAGTAGATGTTTTGATTTATACATTTGGCTATCTCTTTAGAGATAGCTTTTTATTTTAGATATAAGCAGTATACTCTTTTAAGACTTACCAATGTTATTGCAATCTTTAGCAAACTTGAAATTTTTTACAAAACAGTTTATTATATCAGTGTGGATGAAAGGGTTAAGCGCGCTAATAAATTGGTGCTTGATATTGCAAAAGGGAACATTAAAGCTCTGGATTGTCTGTTTCTAGAATTTGGAGGGCTATTGTTTAATATGGCTCGAAAATACCTTATAGACAAAGCTAAAGCGGAAGATTTGCTCAGCGATATACTCCTTAAACTAGTTAAAACTGCTAAGCAATTCAAAAAGGGAGGCAATAGCCTTAATTGGTTATTTAAAAGCATACGCAATGGCGCAATTAATATGAATAAACAGCAAAATACTATAGCTGTACAGGATATTGAAGATTGCGGCGATTGGGAAGATGTCTTTTCTTTTGAAGAAAATTGTGTTAATAAAATCTTGCTTGCCGAAGCGTTGTCAATTCTTAACGAGATAGAGAAAGATGTTATATATAAGAAATATTGGGAAGGTCTTACGGTGAGAGAGATTGCGGTCTGCATAAATAAATCACCTAGTACGGCACAGAGAATTATTAAGACTGCACTGCTAAAGATGTACAATAAAATAAAATAGGCAAAAAAAGTAGGTAATGCTATGAAATATAAAAAAGTAGATAAAATGCTGTTTGAGAGCCTAAATTCCGCAAAGCCGTCGGATAAGGTCTTGGATCAGGCAAAGGCATATATGTTACATGAAGGGGCGCATAGAAGTAAAAGAAATTATAAATGGCTCTATGCTACTGCTAGCTGCGCTGTAATTGTAGTCTTGCTTACGGTCCTAATTGTTCATTTTGCAAAGGGATACCATTCTGCCGATAAATTCTTTATCCCTTCAAACTCCCTAAAAACTGAAGAACTTTCTTCTATAAAAAGCGTATATGGGGAAAATGGCGTGCTTTATTATGATTTTGAAGTGCAAGATTGTAAGGCATACAAAGATAAAAAGACAAATAATATTATTTACATTGCAGAAAGCTATTTACTACCTCCAAGCAGTAATGCAACAATGCTAATAGTATATCTTGTGGAGGAGGCCTATATATCATATACTATTGAGGATTTAGAACTTTTTAACAATTTGAGCAATACTTATACCTACAAAGATATTCAGATTTCTTATGAAGAACTTGATATCTTTTATTTTTCTTTTAAGTATGGGGATTTCTGTTATAATTTTTCCGTTTCTGCCCTTAATGAGGCGGCCGCAAAAGATTTAGTTAATTTGCTTTTGAATTAAGCATTTTTCCAAGCGGCACAAAAATCGGTTTCAATTGTAGTTTAATATAGAGAGGACTTATTTTCCCCTCTATGTTAAAAGAAACTGAGATGCTTATTAATATTAAGGGAGGCTATAAATGAAAAAAGCTGCAAAAAGAAATATAACTTTAGTGCTTATGGTGGTACTTATCTGTTGCGGTATATTAGCCGCTTGCAATAGTTCTGTTAATCCAAGAAAAATGACTGCAAGGTGTATTATAGATGGTGAAAAATTGGTTTTGCCTATTAAAGCGGATAAGGCATATAGCGGCGGGGATTATGTCTACTTTTTTACAGACAAGAGCTTACAAACTATGCAGGAAGCCATAAAAGGCGATACTTTAACCGCTCAACTTTTCGGCAATGACTACTTGCTTATCAAAAAGGATAAAGGCAACAGCAAGTTCCATTATTATATGGTTGCCCGTTCGGGCGATACTGACAATATGTACTTCTTTTTCTGTCCTGCCTCAAGGATTACTCCTGACGACTATGTGCTTATCCCTTATCATTTGCTTGGAAGTCCGCAAGATTTCTTAACTCCTGACGGGCTTACCGATTATCGTATTGATGTAGGGGAGGCGTACAAAACAAGCACATCAATAGAGCAATTTGCGCAATTCTATAACTCAGTGGATATTTACCGTGTAGAAGAGTCCTCTACACGCATAGAGGTATATATTGAAGGTGATATCAAAGAGTATAATGAAAAGGGAATAAAAATTGATACTCCAATGATGCATACAAAAAGGCCTTTTGCCATAGATTTTCAGCCGGAAGAAGAAGTAGTTATATATAGCATTATAGAGGAGTAACCTAATCCCCAGTCTTTTTCTGTCTTAACTTGCCTATGGTATCCAAGCCCTTAAAAGAATGCTGCCTTAATGCTTCATAAGCTACAATTGCAACAGCATTGGCAAGGTTTAGGCTACGCATTGTAGTCAGCATAGGGATACGCACGCAGTTAGAGTAATTTTTGGCAAGCAGCTTTTCGTCTAACCCTTTAGTTTCGCTTCCAAATATCAAATATGCATTTTGCTCATATTGAAAATCGCTGTAAATCTTTTGTCCTTTGGTGCTAACAAAGACCATTTGTCCAAAGTTGTTTGCAAAAAATGCATTAATATCAGGATAAACACTGATAGCAATATCTTTCCAGTAATCCAGCCCCGCTCTTTTAACCGCTTTATCAGATATGGAAAAGCCCAAGGGCTCTACCAAATGCAGGTGCGCTCCTATTATGGAGCAGGTGCGGGCAATATTGCCGGTATTTGGCGGGATTTCCGGTTCTATCAAAACAATATTAAGCATTTTTATTACCTTTTAGAGAAAGATAGGTTAATAATAACGCACTTTCATTGACTTTGCAAATTAATTATTGTAAACTTTAGGAAATATTTGGAGAGATTAATGGCAATAAATATAGAAAAAATAAGAGAATATTTCAAAAAAGATACTTTTGCCGCTCAAAATGGGATTAATATAGTAAGCGTAGACGAAAAAAGCGCAACCGTAGAGTGCAATATCAGGCAAGACCATTACAATTGTAAGGGCACGGTACAAGGTGGGCTGATTTTTACTTTGGCGGACTTTGCTTTTGCAGTTGTTACTAACTGGGGAGAAAATAGCGTAATTTCTCAAAATATTACTATTACTTATGTTCGCCCTGCCCTAGGCGGCAAACTTACAGCCATAGCTAGGATAGTTAGCGAAGGCAGGTCAATGATGCTTGTTGAAGCTGAGGTATATAACGACCAAAATAAATTGATAGCAAGAATGCATGCAAATGGGTTTAAGTTAAAAGCATAAGGAAGCAAACTTGAAAACCTTGCCCGCCTCGTCTTGCTTGCGTCTACACCGTTATTTTAACAAGTTTTTGTGTCTACAATGACACATTGGAGGAAGGAATATAAATATGAAAGTTGCAGTAGTGGGCTTAGGGCTAATGGGGGGTTCTTTTTGTAAGGCGGTAAAAAAGTATACCGGCTATCCTTGTTACGGTATGGATATAGACGAGGTAGCAGTTAGAGAAGCGTATAGCTATGGCGCTATTGACAGCGAAATCCCCGCCAATCAGCTATCTAATATAGACCTTGTACTAATTTGCTTAAATCCGCAAGATGCTATTACCTTTATTACCAATAATGTGGACAACTTCAAAAAAGGTAGCATTGTAATAGATATTTGCGGCGTAAAAGAAATCGTTGTATCCGCTGCCCAAAGTCTGCTTTTAGAAGCGGGCGTCAATTATATTGGCGGACACCCTATGGCAGGCAGAGAGTATAAGGGCTTTAGGTATTCGCTTGCTGATTTGTTTTTAGGTGCATACTTTATTATTACACCTTCGCCAAGATTGAGCAAAGAAGTGCTGTTTACTTTTGAAAATTTTGTGCATTCTTTAGGATTTAAGGAAGTTATTTACTCTGACCCTAAGACCCACGATGAAATTATTGCATTTACTTCGCAACTTGCGCATATTGTCTCCAGCGCTTATGTTAAGAGTCCTACCGCTCTAAAAGAAAGAGGTTATACTGCAGGCAGCTTTGAGGATTTGACCAGGGTGGCGCAACTGGACGAAAAGATGTGGTCAGAGCTTTTTGTTACCAATTCCAAAGCACTTGATATCGAACTTAATCATATGATAGCTGAATTGACCAAATATCGTGACCTAATAGCGGCAGGAGATAAAGCGGCGCTAGCTGCTGCCCTTAAAGATGGCACTTTGCGTAAAGAAAAGATAAGAGAGTTAAAGAGTGATTTTTCTTGATTAGTTAAATATTATAATGAGTCTAAATAAATGATAAATTATGTAAAAACACCTTTAAATTATACAGGAAATAAGTTTAGATTATTAAGCCAAATTCAACCCTTTTTTCCAAAAAATATAAATATAATGGTAGACTTATTTTGTGGTGGAGGGACAGTAGGCCTTAATACTGATTGCAACAAAGTATACTTGATAGACAATAACCCTATGGTGATAGGATTATTGAAACTTTTTCATACTATTAAGTTTGAGAAGTTGTTGGAGAAATGTGAGCTAATAATTAAAAGATACGGACTTTCTAATTCCTATAGGAATGGTTATGGGTATTATAAAAATCAAATTACTGATATTAATACTAATAATGGATTAAAACAATATAATACTGAGCCT
>CAYSNP010000011.1:0-50911 GCA_964432485.1 uncultured Christensenellaceae bacterium
ATTATATTTTTTTTTATTTTATACTAAAACAAAAAAAGGAGATGTTACTATGAAAAAGTATATTTGCAAATTAGCAACTTTTCTGCTTATTGTTTTTTTAACTTTAACTCTATTTGCATGTAACAATAATGGCGGAGAGTATGTTGTGCGTTGGGTGGACAGCAACGGCGATATGCAAACCATTGCTGTAAAGGAAGGAGAGAATTATTCTATTGCTATACCCGAGCGAGAGGGCTATATCTTTAACGGGTTGTTTGATGAGGAGGTTGGCGGCACTCAATACATTGGGAGCAATGGTCTATCTATAGCTAGTTGGAGCGAGACTGCAGATAGAAATTTATTTGTACAATGGTTACCTAAAAATATTATCATATCCTTTGATGCTTGTGGCGGAATTGTAGACGAAAGCAATATTAATGTAGCTTATGACTCTAATATTAATATATTCCCCATCCCTACAAAAGAAGGACATATTTTTGTAGGCTGGCACAATGGGCAAAGTGAAGAGGCTATTTCTTTTTCTAACGCATATAGTGTGCCTGTAAAAGCTAAAATGACCTATTCTAATTATCCAATGGCTAAAGAAAAGGATGAGTTCAATCTCTATGCAAAGTGGGAGCCGATTCCGGTACCTGTTACATTTAATTCAAATAAGGGGAGCATAAACCCTAGCCTCTCCTCAACTACAACAACAAGCACAATAGATATTCCCTGGGGACGCTCAATCGAAATGTATGCCCCGGATAGTGGGGAGTTTTCTGCTTTTGAGACACCTGCTAGCGGCGGCATAAAAGGTATTCTTAAGTGGTCACAGCATAGCAGCCTAAGCGGTACTGCTTTTAGCGGCTTGATAACAGAGCCAATAACACTGTATGCACATTGGGCGCCGGCTATAATCTTTGATACACAGGGAGGAGTAGAAAAAAAGCCTCTTGTCGCTCTTGCTAACAGCAATATATCTTTAGGTACACCCGAAAGAGCAGGCTTTTCTTTTGAAGGGTGGGTCGATGAGGATGACAATTCTGTTATGCTAACTACTATGCCTGAAGGTGGTGCAAGAGTTAGGGCGACTTGGGAAATAATTACCTATACGATAACTTACAACTATAATGGAGGCTCAGTAATAAACGATGCACCTGCAGAATATACAGTTGAAACACCTAATATTGATTTACCTGTCACTACAAGGCAATATTATGAGTTTATGGGATGGTATGACAATTCTAATTTTAACGGAAGTCCACTTGCACAAATAATAAAAGGCAGTTACGGAACCAAAGTTCTATATGCTAAATGGACTCCAATCTCTTGGCAAATTACATATGAGCTAGGCGGCGGGACAGTATCTGGCAATCCTAAATCTTTTACAATGGAAAGTGATGCAATTCAGTTAAAAAATCCAATTAGAGAGAATCATATATTTACCGGTTGGTATTCCCAACCTAATAGCAAGGGCATTTGGTATACAGAAATATCGCCCTCTCAAGGATTAAACAATAGAATATTGTATGCAGGCTGGTATAACCATACAGAAATACAAATCACCAATCCTTATTCGCTTAGCAAGAATTATATTGAATCTAGCTCAGAGACCTATGGTGACCGAAGTAAACATAAAATAGCAGTGCCTGATGAACTTAAAAATATGCAATCACTAGGCTTGCTACAGGTGACAATAGAAGTAGTGGGTAATGGTAGCACACGGCAACGTAGCGAATATGATAACAATGCTTTTTCAGGCTCAATTTACATTAACGGAGATAGTAACTCGTTATTTTCTCTTTCTGCACAAGGCGGAGGGTGGGCCCCTCTTTCGATACCCCCTACTTACGGTAATTGGGCTAACAGCGGTACCAAAACTATTAATAAGGTTATTACATTGAATTCCCAATATCTGTATATAGGATATGAATTCAAATTAACACAAGTTGCATACACAAATTGGGCGGGAGGAACTCATGCATCAGATATTAAGGCAAATATTACAAGTATTAAATATAAATTTTCTATTGCATAGACAGTAAAATAAAGCAAAAAAGAGTAAGAAAGAAGGAGCAATAATGAAAAAGTTAAGAATTTTATTAGTGTTAACAATTTTGATAGTAGCTATATTTGCACTATCAGCTTGCAACTTAATTGCAGGGCCACCGCAAAACCTTAAATATAACGGTACAACCATCTCATGGAATGCAGTTGAAGGTGCTGATTATTATTTAGTGGAAATTGATAATGGACCTGAAAAAAAGGTGCTTGACACAAAGCTTTCCTATGCTGCAAACGAAAAGGAGTTTACAGTTAAGGTAAAAGCGGTCTCTGAACTTAAACAAAAGCTTTTTAAAGCAAAGGCGACAGAAGAAACCTTTCGTCCTTTGCCTAAGATAAGCAATATAAGATTTCAAGAGGATGGCACTGCGTATTGGACAGCTGTTGCCAATGCCAATGCTTATGCAGTGATGCTTAATGGAAAGGAGCTTGATGCATATATTTCAGGCGCGCAATTTAAAGATTTTGCTGCAGGAGAAAATACAATTCAAGTACGGCCAATTGTTGAGGGTGATGACAGTTGGTATTCTGTTTGGAGCGATGCTAAAAGCATGACAAAGCTAGGTTTGCCTAGCAATGTTACTTATGATGGGGAGTATATTAGGTGGAGTTCTCCTGCGGGCGGAGCTTTTGGCTATGAGGTCTATGCCAATGGCATTAAGCTAGATACAGTAAGCGGAACAGCTGCTCAATATGATGCTAAAAATATAAATTTTGATATAACGATTAAATCTTTGGGCAACCATTCTACCTCTTTTGATTCTAGTATATCAGATGCTAAAAGATTCGTATATCTTAATACTGTTAGTACCATAACTGTTGCAGATGGTATTGTCAATTGGCCCGCCGTAGATGGAGCGGACAGCTATATTGTAAAAGTAGACAGCTCCGAATATAGTGTAAGTACAAATGCTTATTCAGGACTGCCTGCAGATATTAATAAAGAAGTATCAATTAAGCCTGTTTCAGCTAACGCTACATATTTTAGCAGTTTTTGCACACCTAAAAGCATAAGACTGCTGCCAGCCCCTGCAACCGAATGGATTTCCGGACATGATGCACATAATGGAGACGCAGTAAACTCTGTTCAATGGCAACAAGTGCTGGGAGCAAAAGGCTACAGGGTAAAAATACTCTATAACGGTGAAGAAGTTAATCTAGAGGGAGCGGCAAATTTGAGTAGCGAGAGCAGGCAATTCGGATATTCTTTTTTGGAAGCAGGAGAATACAAAGTTTATCTTAAAGCTACAGCAGAAGGTACGGATGTATATGATTCAGTTTACGGAGAACCTATAACTGTTACCAGACTTGTAGCGCCAGCCCCTGCTGCTCAAAATTTTATTGTAAGCGATAAAGTATATCTTGAAGAAGGCTTTCGAGTTAATTTTACCGCAGTAAGCGGAGCAGTAGGCTATCAGCTATATAAAGATGAAGGACTGCTTTCAGACTATTATACCACCACCAATCAGTTTAGTGTAGTGGATGTAATAGGTAGTGAAAATCAAACTACTCAACAAAACTTTACATATAAGATTCGTACAAAAGGTGCCGTTAGCGGCACAAGGATTAAGTTAGACTCCTTACCCGCATACGATTTGCCTTTTGATATAACAGTCCAGGCAATGCCTTCGGCACCAAAAATGGAGGGCTATAATTTAACTTGGGGTACAGTTAGCGGTGCGCAATATAATGTTAAAGTAGGCACTAATATTACCAGCAGTTCTGCAGGTGTAAACAATTTGGATAATATTTTGCCCGGGACTTATCCTGTAAGTGTCAACGCAAAAGGTAATGGATCTAATATATTACCTTCAGTTTTTACTGCGGAGTTTACGCTTACAAGATTTCATGCCGTAGAAGATTTATATGTAACTACCGACCAAAGTGAAGGCGAATTGCACTATACTGACCATAACACCTTGGCACCTACTTATAGAAATTTTGAAATATTTATTGATGGGCAGCAAAAAGGTGTTGCTGCTGCCGGCAGTTATGCCAATATAAATGACTTTATTTCTACAGCAGTCAGCAATGTTTTTGTACGTATAACAGCAAATGATTATGACTCTGAGCATCCTTATGGACAAGCGGGGGCAGTATATTATATGTCTTCTCCCGATTCGACAACTATACAATTAGCAAAATTAGCGCCGGTAACTTTTGCCTCACCCGGCCCCGGAAGGTTTACAAATACTGAGTTTAAATGGAATGCACCCGCAAATCGTAATGCAAATGGTGCATATGCACCAACCTATATTGTGTATAAGGGGGCAGAAGATGCTGAATCATATCACAACGGCGAGTTAGCCGGCGAAGTATTGGATATTTCCAAATTTGAGGGTAGGCTGGATGCTTACAATTTTGTAGTAAAAGCAATAGGTGACGGTGTAAGGTATCTAAACTCTGATCCCACAAATGTTGTTAGTATCATTAAGCTGCCCACGCCAATTGTCACCATTGCAGATAGTGCTTATCAATGGCAAAAGGTTGCCAACGCTTCAGCTTATTCAGTTTTTATTGATGGCATAAAATCCTTAGATGAAATACATAAGTATGGTGAAACATATTCATTTATACCAAACTTCACTTCAGCAAAAAGTTATCAGATAAAGGTATATGCCATGGGAGACAATGGGTATACAAGTATTGATTCTGACCCACATCATTTTAATCAGGTAACTAAAAAACTCAGCGCACCAGAATTTTCATTTGACTATAGTTACGATACTATAAATGTAGAAGGAACAATAAATATCCAAATTACTACACAAGCAAAGATGGTTAATGATAGCCCAAGCACAAAAGGTTACATTTACAGTATAGGCGGCGCAACTAACGCTTCAACCGAAGCATATACTTTAGTATATAGCCATGTAGTATCTACGCCAGGAGAGCATACTCTTTCAGTTAGGGCAATTGGCGGAGATTTTGATGGTGAGATTTTAGAAGAAAGCTTTTATTATATAGCCTCTGATACTGTAGGCGGAAGTAGTCATACATTAATACTGTTAGGTAAATTAAATGCTGGGCAAATACAGCTTACTATGGATAAGCTAGTAAAATGGACTGCTATTACCAATGCAATAAGTTATGAGTACGAGTATGTGTTTGATGAAGGAAGTTTTACAGGTGTTTGGACTGATACCGGGGGCAGGGATAATCGCACAATAGATTTAAGCGAGCTTTGGCAAGGAAAAAGCTCTGTGACTATACGAGTAAGGGCGGCAGGGAATGGCACAACTGTTATAACCGGCGAGTACACAGAAAAAACGCTATATTTTAGCTTATAAGATAAAAGAATTAACGGGATGCGGCAGGTGCTGTGTCCCGTTAAAATCTAAGATATTATGGGCGTAGTAATATTCAATTTTCTTCTACAACTTTTGCTTACCGTAGGGATTATGACAATCTTTGGATTGGCAATTTGGGTACTACATAGAATACTTTATCTCGCATTAGGTCGCCATGGCAGAATCTTTCATATATTGACCGGCGTTATAGGTACGCCTATTCATGAATTAGGTCATGCGCTATTCTGTATTCTATTTGGACATAACATTAATGGAATAAAATTGTTTGAGCCCGATAACAAAAATGGCGTTTTAGGTTATGTAAATCATACATATAACAAAAATAATATTTATCATCAGATAGGCAACTTTTTTATAGGTTTTGGTCCTATTATGTTAGGGGTGGGAGTTATTACGCTTTTAATGTATTTACTTTTACCCGAATGTTATCAGGAGCAAGCGAATATCATACAAAGATTCGAGTTTTTAAATTCAAGTGTTTTTTCATCTACAACAATTGAGCAATTTCTCGGTATACTAAGCGAAATAAAAAAAGCGTTTTTTTCTCCTAAATATATTATAAGCTTTGCGTGGTGGATTTTTTTTATAATATCTGCTTCCATTGTATTACATATGAAACTCAGCTTGTCTGATGCAAAATTAAGTATGATGGGTTTTGTTTTTATTGTCTTAATTTTATTGATAACAAATACTATTTTGTTTTCAATAGATGCAACTGGTACAACTGCAATGACTACTGTTTTTTTTCGCATTAATATTTTGATTTTTCCCATCTTACTATTTTCAATATGCTTATTAATTATTATGCTAATAATAGCTATGATAATAAAAGTGTTACGCAAGCTATTATCCCAAAAATGACAATAACGTGAGTATTGTATAATAAAGACGTACTTGCATCGTTTGTTTTTTTCAAAACTCATAAAAAACTTTTTCATAAGCCTTTTTAATATTATTAGGCAGAATGCTGTTTTGAGTTTTAAGAGTATGGATTGAGCCTTGAGCAAAAAGGGCTAGTTCTTTGTTGTAAATGAACCATTTATCCGAAAAAGTTCCTGCTAAAGTGATTTTATTAAGCAATGTTTGGGCGTCTAAATACCGTTTAATAAGAGGGTCATAGGCAGATAGCGTTAAAAACAATAAAGTAGATGCCCCTCGCTGCAATAAGCTGGCAACACAATCAGGCGATTTGATATCCCCGTCCAAAATTACGCCAATGCTGCCTTGGGAAGTCATATAAATGCGTTGCGCACGGGCAGAAGCTAAGGCGTGCCCCTTATAAAAAGGCTCTTTGCTAATCATATCAGAAATACCTTTAATGCATCCCTTATCCACTACCAGCGCAGAAAGATATTGCTTGTCCTCCGCTAAGGATATAAAGCATACTATCATAAGCGACATAGTTAAGGAAGAAAATCTGGTGATTTTTCTAAAAAAGTTGGGACAAGCATTTTCTTTATGCAAATCTACAGGTTGCAAAAAAGTACCAAGTATACAATTACACTTGGAATATGCTTTAAAATCTAAAAAATCCAAATGGGATAGGTTTAGCCCGGTTAAAAACAATTCTTGCTCATATTTAAGTTATGAAAAAGGGCTTGCGCTTTGTTACAAGCCCTCAAAAATATTATTCTTTTGTTTTTATCTCCTCAAGCCATGCAAAGACTGATTCCATACATTTTTTAGCTTGTTTGGTATATGCAAAGAGATGAAAACAATGATTGTCCCCTAATTTTGTGCTAAAATACTGTTGATAGGGTATTTTGTGCTCCTCCAGCCTTTCTATTAAACTTTCTGCCATACCTGCGCAAAAGAAATCCTTTTTAGAATATGCCAAAAAGACAGGACACCAATCATCCGCCACATAAGAAGATGGTGAAATATAATCCAGATATTCGTAATCTTTAAGGTTGGCAAAATCCTTGTCAATCTTAAGACCAAGGAAGCTCTCGCCAATGCTATGCGTAAGTTTTAAGGGTAGCTTCCTTTGCACTGCTACATCTATATCATAAGGACCAAAGAATAGCAGCAACCCCGCAACTTCGAAGCTAATCTTGCCAATACCAAGTTTTTCGCCCAACTCGGTATTCTTGAGAGCCGCATAGGTATGCATAGCATAATATGCCCCTGCGGAATCGCCTGTAAGGATAACCTTATTAAGGTTGAGCTTTTTCTCTTGTGCAATACCCTCTAAATACATTAGGGCAGCTACAACATCTTGTGTGCCTGCAGGAAAAGCGTGCTTGGGCCCCAGCCTGTAATTGATATTGGCAACCAGCCAACCCTTATCCGCAAAAGAATTGGAAATACTCTCACGATGCCGCTTATCGCCCGCTACAAAACCGCCGCCATGAATATTTAGCACAACGGGATACTCTTTTGCTCCCTCACGGTAATGCAAATTGAGCTTGCAGTCTTCAGGATAATTATTATCGTAAACAATATCCCTTTCTACCACAATATTGTCATACTTTTTGTAGTTTTGTAATGGATGACATATCGTATCCATAACCTTAAATAAAAATTCTGCCCTATTCATAATCTCTCCTAATTTCTTATTTTTTTATATCCATATTGTACCATATGCCAAAAAAGAAATAAAGTATTACGCACTACTAAAAGAGGTTTAAACTGTCTTTTTAGCTATAAACTAAACTTTAACTAAATAATTTGATTTAATAGCCGCTTTGTGATACAATTTTATAGCTTACGGAGAGGTATCGAAGTGGTCATAACGGGGCTGACTCGAAATCAGTTGGAGGGCAACCTCACGCGGGTTCGAATCCCGCCCTCTCCGCCACAAAGCGTAAAAGGGCGCATCTTGCGCTCTTTTTGCATGGCTTAGGCTTCGGTCATGTATTTCTATATACACTCCCTCGCCCTCGCACTTAAAAGCACACAATCTGCAACCCTTATCCGCTTTGTGGAAACAGTTTATTGTCCATCTTTGACACGAATACACAAGACAACCCTTGTGTGTTTTTTATCATTCACAAAGTGAATGTATTTCGCCAGCCTTTAGGCTGCATTTCACCATTTGCGATAGCAAATGCATTAAGTATACTTGAAAAATTTTTCTTAACTCTGCAGATTTTGTGATATAATAGTATTATGGAAAACAAGAACGAGAAATTAAGTAAAAAAGAAAGTATAGTGCAAGGGTTAAAGTTTTTATTCTTTTCTACGGGAGCAGGGATAATACAGATTGGGTCGTTTACGCTGTTTTCTGAGGTGCTGCATTGGGAGGCTTGGCTTGCGCATTTGATTGCGTTGATTCTTTCGGTGCTTTTTAACTTTACCCTTAACCGCAAGTTTACCTTTAAAGCGGCAAATAATGTGGCTTTTGCAATGTTTTTGGCATTCTTTTTTTATCTGTTCTTTACACCGCTCTCCACTTGGTATGTTAAGGTGCTTGCCACCCCAAAAAATAAATACTGGATAGAGTTGTCAGTTATGCTGATTAATCTTGTAACAGAGTTCCTCTACACTAAATTTGTGGTATACGGCATCTTTAACAAGCCTATTAGGAAAAAAGACGCCAATAAGTAATGCAAAAAACACACAAAAGCATTGTGTGGGAATGCATTCGCTATGCGAATGGTGAAATGCAATCGGCAAAGCCGCTTGATGAAATGCACAGCCGCTTTGCGGTTGTGATACAAAAAACACACAAAAGCATTGTGTGTTTTTTGGTGGAGGTAAAGGGAGTCGAACCCTTGACCTCTTGACTGCCAGTCAAGCACTCTAGCCAGCTGAGCTATACCCCCGCAATTATGCTTTATATAATAACTAAAATCCTTGTACTTGTCAATAAAAATTGTTAGGCTAAGAAAAAATCCAATCTTTATTACTAATTTTTTACAATTCCTAAAAAATAATCGTTTTTTATGGTAGAATATAAAAAAGCGGTTTTGTGAGGGAAATATGAAAAAATACATAAAGATAACTGCGTTTTTGGTGGCTCTTATAGTTTTTGCCTGTTTGCTGGCAAGCTGTAATGCCACTCTCCCTAAAGAGGAAGCTATAGCGGTAAAAAGAGCGGGCTATACTTTTAGGGAGCTGCTTGCTGACTATAAGAATCCCAACGGTCGCCCCTTAGTTATTGCTCATAGGGCGGATGTGTCCAATTATCCGGAAAACTCCCTTGCCGCTATCCAATCTTGTATAGATATGGGAGCGGATATGGTAGAGCTGGACTTGCGCAAGTCTGCTGACGGGGTATGGGTGCTTGCCCATGACTATACCCTTATGCGCACTACCAACGGAATAGGATTTGTCAGCAAAAAGACGCTATTTGAGCTAAAACAGCTTAACTTAAAAGAAGGACGAGGCGGGTTTACAAGTGCAACCGAGCATGAAATTGCAACATTTGCAGAAGCTGTAGAGCTATGCAAGGACAAAATAATGATTAATTTGGATAAGCTCTCATATAAAGACAAAGATGAAATCTATGATTTACTATTAGAATATAATGCTGTGGAATGCGCAGTCTTCAAGTTTTCGGCAACAGCTGTTCAAATCAAAGAATGGTTCGATACCCTTGAAGCCCAAGGCAAACCTTTGCCTTTTTATTGTCCTAAGGTAGGCTGGTTTTCTTACGATAGTGCGGCAGCACAGCTTGCCACCTTTAAAGGACTTGCATATATGGCAGAAATTGGCTATCGAGGCAGTCCTGCAAAGGTAAAAATGCTCAATGAGCTCTGTATCCAAAACGGAATGCGCCCTATGCGCACTACTTTGCTTGTCAGCAACGATTACCAAAGCGCATGGGAGCGGGGGTTAGAGCTGCGTTTTAATGCTTTTATGACCAATAAGCCCAGCGATATGCTTGTCTTTTTAAGCAAGTAGATTTCCAAAAAGAATAATTGTATTAAGGGCATTATTTGCCTTATTTGCCTAAATTCTTTGACTTTTCGGCAATTAGGTGTATAATTGATAATAATCTGGAGTCTTTATGAAAATCTTAGTTCTAAATGGGGTGAATCTCAATATGCTTGGCAAAAGAAGTGCCGCTCATTACGGTACATTTACCCTTGCAGAATTAAATAAAAAGATAGCCGAGCACTTTGCGGGCTCAGATATCTGTCTTGACTTTAAGCAAACTAATCACGAAGGCGAAATTGTAGAAACCTTGCAAAGAGCGGCCGAGCGCTATAATGGCGTGGTGTTAAATGCGGGGGCGTATACTCATTACAGTTACGCTATCCGTGACGCTATTGAATGTGCGGGGTTAAGCGTCACGGAAGTGCATTTATCAGATATCTCTACCCGTGAACCGTTTAGAAAGGTATCTGTACTTGAAGACGTTTGTTGCGCCAGATTCTATGGAAAGAAAGAAGGCAGTTACATAGAAGCAATAAACTGGCTAATTCATAAGGAGAGATAAAAAATGATTATTGTTTTGAAAAATAGTATAACAAAAGAAGAAGCTAAAGAGTTTTCTGTATTTATAGCGCAGTATGGTATAAAAAGTATCCCTATCTATGGAGAAATGAGCACAGTATTGGGGCTGGTGGGCGACACCAGTAAAATAGATATTGAGCAAATCACTCGCTTATCTTATGTGGAAAGAGCAATAAGGGTGCAAGAGCCCTTTAAGCAAGTTAGCAGAAGATTCCATCCTAAGACTATTATAGTTGAAGTGGGCAATGTCCGATTCGGTAGTGAGGAAATATATGTAATGGCAGGTCCTTGCTCGGTGGAGAACAGGACGCAATTGGATATTATCGCTGACGGAGTTGTTAAATCGGGTGCAAAGGTATTGAGAGGCGGCACCTTTAAGCCGCGCAGTTCTCCCTATGCTTTTCAGGGGCTAAAATTGGAAGGGATAGCGTTGATGAAAGAGCAAAAACAAAAGCACAATATCCCTATAATCAGCGAGTTGACCAATATCAATTTCTTAGATGCTTTTTTGGAAGATGTGGACATTATCCAAATTGGCGCACGCAGTATGCAAAACTTTGAAATGCTAAAAGAAATAGGACAAACACAAAAACCTGTGCTGCTTAAACGAGGCTTCTCAAACACTATTGATGAGCTGCTAATGAGTGCGGAATATATTGTAAATGGCGGCAATAAAAATGTGCTTTTATGCGAAAGAGGTATCCGAACCTTTGAAACTAGGACCCGAAACACCTTAGATATATCCGCTGTGCCTTTGCTTAAACAGCTTTCGCCTTTGCCTGTAATAGTAGACCCTTCGCATGCGGCGGGCAGAGTGGACTTGATAGAGAGTCTAACGCTGGCAAGTATTGCGGCAGGGGCTGACGGGCTGCTGATAGAAGTACATAATGAGCCTGCAAAAGCGTTGAGCGACGGTGCGCAATCCTTAACTTTAGATGCTTTTGATGAAATAATGAAAAAGGCAAAAGTTATAGCTAAAGCTGTTGGAAGAAGGCTATAAAAATGACTACTTTACGCCTGCGTGCTGCAAGCGGAGAGTCGCTTATTAAGATTGGCACAAATATTATCCCATCGTTGCAGCTAGTGCTAAAAGGTTGCGCTAAAGTGCTGATTGTTACTGATAATAATGTAGCTGCCCTTTATCGCAAGCTGGCACAAGAAATCAAAGAGTCAAATCCTGAAATACAATTTCATTCTTACAATTTGCCTGAGGGAGAGGGCGCAAAAACCCTGGATACTCATGCTAAGATTGTAGCCTCGCTTGCTGAGCTTGCATTTTGCCGAAGCGACGCTATCCTTAGCATTGGGGGCGGCGTGGTAAGCGATATTGCTGGGTTTTGCGCGGCTACTTATATGAGAGGTCTGGGGTATATAAGCATGCCCACTACGCTGCTTGCAATGGTGGATGCGGCAATAGGCGGAAAGTGTGGAGTTAACCTTAAAAAAGGCAAAAACTTAGTTGGCTGTTTCTATCATCCCCAAACTGTTATTGTCAACCCTGCCTTTTTGGATACTCTCCCTGAAAGAGAGTTCAATTGCGGTATAGCCGAAATAATTAAATATGCGGTAATTGCTGATTCTTCAATATTTAAGCTGCTTAATGATACCAAAACTAATATCAATAAGCTAATACATAAAAGCATTGCAATAAAAAAAGCTATTGTCGAAACAGATGAACGAGAGAGTCGGGAGAGAATGAAGCTAAACTTTGGACATACCTTTGGACATATTGCAGAAAAGGCGGGCGGGTATAAAAGGTTCAGTCACGGTGAAGCTGTGGCTTATGGGATGAGGATGGAGGCAAAGCTGTTAAAGTTGGCAGGATTAGCTAACGATAAAGGTATTATTGCAAAATACCTTGATAAGTTTGGCTTGACCGCTATGCCTAATCTTAATAAGCAAATAATTGCAGAAAGCCTATTGCTGGATAAAAAAATGCGAGGCGAAAACTTATACTTTGCAGGGTTTTCTAAGATAGGAAAAGGCGAAGTTTATAAGTTTTCCACTCAACAAATGCTCAACTACTTGGATTTACTATTTAAGGAGGGTGAAAATGGCGATATTGTTAAATAACAGACTGCAAGTTACTATTTTTGGGCAGTCCCATGGCAAGGCAATTGGCGTAACTATATGCGGCCTGCCTTCGGGGATAAATCTGGACAATAGTTGTATAGAAAGTAAACTTGCTGCCCGTAAAGCAAAACAAGCGGCATATTCTACAACCAGAATAGAGGATGATAAATTTGAAATCCTTGCAGGGGTATATCAAAATAAGACTACCGGCGAGCCGCTTACTGCCATTTGTTACAATAAGAATGTTAAAAGTGAGGACTACCAAGAGCTTGCAGCTTACTATCGGCCCAGTCATGCTGACTTTACTGCAGAAGCCCGCTATAAGGGGTGCGCTGACCCTAGAGGAGGAGGACATTTTTCGGGCAGACTTACAGCACCTATGGTATTTGCCGGCGCAATTGCTGAGCTTGCGCTTGCTAAGTATGGGGTAAAAATCTATTCGCATATTAAAAAGATAAAAGACATTACGGATCAAGATATTGCTCAAGCCAATCAAGCCGAACTTGAAAGTATTGCTAAAAATCAACTACCCGTAATTGATACTGCTATTATACCAACTTTATATAAGCTATTCTTACAATATAGGCAAGCCCAAGATAGTTTGGGCGGTGTGGTGGAAACTATAATAAAGAATGTTAGGGCGGGTATAGGAGGCACTCATGCGCAAAGTCTGGAGTCCAGACTTTGCAGCGCCCTTTTTGCAATACCTGCTGTAAAGGGTGTGGAGTTTGGGTTAGGCTTTGGCTATGCTGAGGCTTCGGGCAAAATTGCCAATGACCAACTTGCCATAAAGGATGGAAAGGTTTGCACCTTGTCTAACAATGACGGAGGGATAGTCGGAGGTATAGCAAACGGTGAAGATATTATCTTTAGGACGGTATTCAAAAGCGTTGCTTCTATAGCGGCAACGCAACAAAGCGTTAACAAAACTACTAAAGAGGTTGGCACTATAGAAATTAAAGGAAGACACGATGTTTGCATAGTGCCCAGAACGATACCCATAGTTGATAGTTTGGTAGCCTTAACTCTGCTTGACGCATATTTGGAGGCGTATGGATATGACGGATTTTAAGGATTATAGAAAAGAGATTGATAAGATAAATTTGCATTTGCAAGATTTATTTGTTAAGCGTTTGGATATTTCAAGTAAAGTGGCTCAAGAAAAACTAGCTGACAATTCGCCTATATATGACAGGACAAGAGAAAAGGAAATACTTAAAAGTACAGCTGTCGGCAAATATGCAGGTTATCTAAACAGCCAATTTAACTTGATTATGCGCAATTCTCGCAGCTTGCAATATGAGATTGTAACAAAACAAAAGGAAATATCCTATTCTGTGTTTGCGCAAAAAGAAATTTCTGCAAAAAAAGTATTCGTGCAAGGGATGTTAGGGAGTTACTCTGATATAATCAGCGCAAAAAAATATCCTAGGCAAAAGTTCGTCTATAAGGATTACTTTGAAGAAGTTTTTAAGGCTGTTGAACAAGCGCCGCATTCTGTCGGGGTGCTCCCTATGGTCAACTCCACTGCAGGGATGGTGGGAGAGGTGTTTCAATATTTATATAAATATAAAGTATATATTTCGGCATTGGAGGAGCTGGCTGTTAACCATTGCCTGCTTGCTTGCCATAGCGATATGGATAAAATAAAATATGCAATAAGTCATCCTCAAGCACTTGCGCAATGTCAAGAGTATATTGAAAAGCACAAGCTAATCCCTATCCCTAATGATAATACCGCCAGAGCCAGCAGCTATGTGAGTGTGCAAAAAAATCCCGAATTTGCGGCTATCTCCAGCAAAGAATGCGCACAGCTTTACAATTTGAATATTTTGCAAGAACAACTTAATGATACAAAAAACAATACAACCCGTTTTGCGTTTATTACCAATAAGCTGGTGGTAAATCCTGACTGCAATAAGATTTCGGTAATATTTGAGTTAGATAATACAGCAGGTGCGCTAAATAATGTGCTTAACACCTTTTCCAGTCTAAATATCAATATCAATGCATTGCATTCTATGCCGCATAAGCAAAAACCTTTTGCCTTTAATTTCTATATAGAGTTTACGGGCAATCTTAACGACCGCCCTATAACCGCTTTGCTTTATCAGCTAGAAAACGAACTCCCTTATATTAAAATTGTAGGCTCTTTTAAGGGGGCATAATGATAAAGGTAAAAGGATGCAAAAAAGCGGAAGGGACAGTAACTCCTGATAGCGACAAAAGTATTTCGCATAGAGCGGTAATGCTTTCTGCGCTGGCGCAAGGAAAAAGCAAGGTATCCAATTTGCTGCTTAGCAAAGATATATATGCCACCATTGATTGTTTGCGCAATTTAGGTACACAATTTGAGCTTGTTGACAATACTCTGGCAATATCTCCTGCCACCCCTTTTAGTCAGCCGAAAAAGGCGTTGTATGTAGGCAATTCGGGCACTACCGCAAGGTTGCTTACCGGTATTTTGGCGGGTCAAGATTGCAATGCTACTCTATTGGGTGATAAATCATTAAATCAAAGACCTATGGGCAGAATAATAGAGCCTCTGCGCCTTATGGGAGCTGATATAAAAGCTAGAAAGGGCGGCTACTGCCCTTTGCAAATTGCGGGAAGCAAGCTAAAGGGGATATCTTACCGCCAAGAAGTAGCTTCTGCTCAGCAAAAATCCGCTATCCTTTTAGCAGGGCTGCATGCACAAGGTACAACTACCGTAATTGAAAAAGAGCCCAGCAGGAATCATACTGAAATTATGCTAAAGGAAATGGGAGCAAGGATAAGCACTAGTGGCAAAGCAATAAATATTGAGGCAGGGGCACTAAAAGCTAAAAATTGGCGTATTCCGGGGGATATTTCTACAGCGGCATTTTATTTAGCCTTGGCCGCTATATGCGAGGGTGCACAGGTAACAGTAAAAAATGTGGGACTTAATCCTACACGCACGGGAATTATTGAGGTCCTGCAAGAGATGGGGGCTAGTCTTAGGGTAGCTTATACCCAATCTTGCGGTGAGCCTTATGGGGATATTACAATAAGGGACGGGGCACTTGCCGGCATTGAGATAGGCGGCAGCCTTATCCCCCGCCTTATTGATGAATTGCCTATTATAAGCGTATGTGCCGCTTTTGCGCAAGGGAAAACTATAATTAGAGATGCTAAAGAGCTAAAAGTCAAGGAAAGCAACCGTATAAAGTGTATGGCAGAGCAGTTGAAAAGAGGCGGGATTTGCGCTTATGAGCTGGAGGACGGTTTGGTTATCGAAGGCGGTAAGGGCAAAGGCGGCAAGTTTTATTCTTATGGGGACCATCGTATTGCTATGAGTATGATTATATTTGCATTGTGTGCTAAGGGAGAAAGTATAATTGAAGGGGAGGAATGTATTGATATATCTGCTCCCAACTTTATTAGCTCCTTAAATACGCTTGTCCCTAACGGAACAATATCTTTTCTTGATTAGCTTTCATCAGTAACAACCTTTTTCTTTTCCGCTACTTGCTTATTTTCCTCAATTAGCTCCGTCAACTGCTTATCAGAGCCTTCTTTTAGCTTTTGCTCTCTAGCTTCTTTTTCTGCCTCTTCTTCATCTAACCTAATAAGCTGACTGATATAGTCATGAATAAAGGCTACTGCGGGCACGCCTAAAAAGATGCCGACGAATCCAAATAGCGCGCCTCCTACTATCACGCTTGCTAAAATCCAAAAGGCATTAAGCCCCACATTTTTGCCCACTATAATAGGGTAGGTTGTAACTCCTTCGATTTGCTGAAGGATGGTGGAAAATATTAAAAAGACAAGTGCTTTAGTAGGGTCTACTGCAAATATTAGTATCACAGAAGCAATAGCGCCAATATACCCGCCAATCATAGGAATTAAATTGACGAATCCCATTATTACAGCTATCAAGGGCGCATAGGGGATGCGCAGTATTGCCAGCCCTATATACATTACTATGCCAAAAATAATAGCTTCTATCACTTGTCCGCCAAGGTAGCGGCTAAACTTTTTAACAGCCAGATTAAGAGCTGCAATCAATCTTGCAACCTTGCCTTTTTCCAGCTTATAATATAAGATTTTGTCTAGTTGGACTAATAAGTTATCTTTGGTGGCAAGAATCAATATAGCTAAAAAGAATCCTAAAAATATATCTACTATGCTTTTGACAAACCTACTGGTATAGTCCATAATATTTGGCATTAATTTGCCGAAGTTTTGTGTTATATCTCCCATATACTCTTGCAGATTGCTAATAAACCAGGCTAGAACTTGATTGGACCTGCTAAAATTCTTTTCTACAAACTCTTTAATGCTAGTTGTCAATCCCCTGCTGCTGGCTATAATTTGAGGTATAATCAAGTAAATTATAGCGGCGAAAAAAATAACAATAACTAAAATAGTACAAAACAGGGCTAAGTGTTTTTTAGCCCTTTTAGATTTCAATTTAGCAAAAACTTTCTTTTCGAAAAAGTTTAAGGGCAAGTTAAGCACTAAGGCAAGAATAAGTCCTATAATTATAGGGCGAAATGCTTTAAGCAGGATTTTTAATAAATTAAAACTAGTTTCAAAATTAAATATAAAGAAACTTAGCAAGCCTATAAGCGTCAGCTTTAACAAAAAACCTTTATCAATTTTCGCCATAACTTTATTATATGCAGACTTGTTATTCCTATAAAAAAAGGATAGCATTTCTACCATCCTTTTGAAAATATATTTTCTGCTCTAATCATTATAGCAATGGGTCATCTATAAACCATAGCTCACGGATACCTTGCTCTACAACATCTTTATTATAAGAAATATATGTATTAGAGCTTGATGCTGTTTTACCTTGTAAGGGGAAGGCGAGGACTTGTAGCTCTCCTATCCAAGACTCAGAGCAAGACCATCTACGCATGTAGCCGCTTTTATAAACTTCTAACTCTATAATCAGATAATCAAATGATATAGCTTTAATCATTGATGCAGTATTTTTAATGCTTTGGGCTTCGAAACCTGTTGACTCCTCATTGCAAACTACATTAAACTTAACATTATAATATTCATCGTCGTTTTTATCTTTATCTTTTACAATCTCTATACTGTCAAGCTCTATAGTGCTCTTATTAATGGTATGCTGAGTCTTTTCCGGAGCTGTTAATCCATACTCATCACCCCAGCTTTCATCGTACCCTCTTTTTTTGCCTTCGGCAATATCTCTTGCAGTATCAGCATCAATTTTTGCTCTTTCCGTAAACTTAATTTTATTTGCATTAAATGTAGCGCTGCCCCCTTCATAATCTAATACTGCGCTGCCTTTTATCCCTTGCCAATGAGTCCTGCCCTCAGGCGCATCACATTCTCTTTCGGCATTTGTCAATGCGGCTGCTACCACTCCTTTAAGAGATACTATAGCTGCAGGACCTTTAACTTCAGATATTTGCGAATAAAACTCATAATATCCATAATATGAGAAAGGTCTTTCTTCATCATCTGAATGAATCTTAAATGAACGGTTGTAGACATCCATATAGCCGCCAATAGTATCGTCAGGCACTCCGCCATAACCGCCGCCATAAGACCTTTCTGCCCTGTAAGGTGCAGTAAAATAAGTATAGCAACCCATCCTATAAATAGCATAAGCGGCTTCTAACTTTTGGGCATCTGTTGCGCCGTCTGCCAGTCCTTGCTCTGCTACTGCTACAAATCTAGAGCCATGATCAACAAAACCCGATGCGCTTAAATCAGGGGCTTCGCCGAATGTGGGCAATAGTAGCACGGGTTCATTGGGCGGAGGAAGTTCTTCTTGTCCAAGAACTAATCCGGCCGCCAGTGCGCCCAATAGGACTACTACTAAGATAACTTTAAACCATTTCATACACTGTTCTCCTTCAATATAAAAACTTAATTTAATTTTAGCAAATCCTTTGCATTGCTCTTAAATACATTTTCAATAAGGTAGCCCTTGCTTGGGTCAAGCAAATCCTCTTCTATAGATGCTACCGCATATTTATTGCCGGTAAAATTATTGCCAAACAACCTAAGATTGGCAGAATGATAGCCAATATAAAGGGCGTAGTCTATATTGCGTAAGAAGCTGGAGTTATAGCACTCCACCTGGCCTTTCATAACCCTGATACCTTGAGCGTTTTCTTCCAGTCTGCTTTGCTCCATGCTTATTGAGCCGCCCGGCATATATATACCTAGCGCATAACCTTTTATTAAGGTGTCTTGGACCTGAACATTGCCTGCAAACTTTACATCAGTAACTACCGCATTGGCATAAGTTGCGCCTGAATTGTTAATGAATTCGCATCTGCTAATCTTAATACCTGACATACCGGCGCCAATTGACAAGGAATTAAAGTTGCTCTTAGCATAAAAACGGGCTATATCAATAGTTAGCGTGCCCTTATTAACCTGTAAAGAATCAAAGACTGTGCCTATTACATACTCGCCATTCTGCAAACTGTAAGCCCCAATTATAATAATTGCAGCATTTTTATTTAGCTCAATATCACCGTAGTCGCCTGCTGTTAAATACCAAGTTATTTGCGGAGAGGAAGTGGAGTCGTCAAGGGCTTCTATTGCCGCAAGCAGCTCGTCCCTATTAAGAATAACTTGATTTTGACCTGTGGTGCTAGGAGCTATCCTAAGAGTGCCTTGCTGATATATAATATTGTAATTGGTATGACTGAGTCCACTAAAGGTAATTTCATAATCACCAATTATAGACTTGCTGGTAGCAGGGGTAGACACTATCAAAGTACCAAAATCTGATGCTCTGTCATTACGCTGCAGTCCTTCATAAGTGACCTTGCTACGAATAAAGTCTGCAGTAAAGTCTTGGAGATATTCGACCTCTATAATCCCTGCGTTCACAATCAAGTCCCTTTTTACAATGGAGAATTGTCCGAAAATTGTAGTATCAGAAGGGTAATTCTCGCCCCCGTTTATTTCCACACGAGCAGTATATGTGCCTACATTTTTTACAGGATTGGGCGAGTCTACCACAGTCCCATAAGAGTAATAATACTTAACTGACATATCCAAAGGCAGAATCTCAGGAAGCCCTGTAATCTTACAATGCTGAGCAGTACTGTCATAAGGTATTTCGCCTTCTATTTCATAGTTGACAACAGCTTTGTGTATTGTAATAGTTGTGCCGAAAGTAGTCTGCAAGGAAGTTGTGTAATTTAGCTGTTCAGGAATAGTAATTACCATTTCATAAATGCCGGCATTATACAGCGGGCTGGCTATGCCTTCCTTCAAATACTCTACATTATATAAGCAACCTTCGGGCAATCCCGTTATTATGGGAGAGAATATAGTACCGCTAAAATAGTATATCATTACATTATTGCCTGTAGTTTCATTTATATAAACTAATTCACTGCCTGTAATAATCTTTTTATTAATACGGAAAGTATAAATAAGCTCGCCTTGTACATTGTAATCATTAAACGAAAGTTTTAAGTAATAATAGCTACTTTCCGGTGTAGTAGCGGTAGGTTGCTCCATAAACCAAGTTGTTCCGTTGAGAGAATATTGCACTAAGTAATTTATGTTTTGATTAGAGCCGTCCTCACGAAGGAATCTATCAACATCTATCTCCAAAGGCACTTCTTCACCGCTATACTCTCTTTCTAACCATTCAGGAGCTATCCTGACATTTTCTTCAGAGATATTGATTTTGTCAATGATTACCGTAAGAGCCAGTGCGCTATCTTCATTAAATGCGTTTTTATAATAGCCAAAGATAACATAAGTACCTGCACGCCTAATATTTACAGATGACATATCCCACATTAGCGGATAATATATATTATTTAATTCTGCTTCCGGCAGTAAAGACTGTATTAGCGGAGTGCCTATCTCATGCGATATAGAAGTCTGCGTAAGTGCAGGAGGAGTATCTAAATGTGTATATACATAAGTCCTTAAAGGCATCTTGAAGGTCAAAGGGAATGATCTGGTGTCAAGAATTGAACCTCCTAAATCAGGGCTTGCGCCGGATATTGAATAACTGCAGTCCAGCACCGCTTGATTAAGGGCAAAGTCATAAGTTATATCAATAATATTAATAGTATTATTTGTAGAGATTGCAAGGTGTTTAGGTACAAGCGCAGCTTCTTTCCCCGGCATATAAACACCGCCTTGCGTGGTGGCAACAGATATATAGTCATATACACTTGTGCCTTGCATATGAGATGCTTCATCATAATAGCGCAGAACAGGATCTACCACCGCAATATTAAAGTAGACTATATCTAAATCATATTCTATCCCCATCCTAGCCCCAATATTGGGATAAGAATCCACTTTATTGACATTGATAGTAGCAAGGTCTAACGCATTGAAAACTAATGGGATAAGTTGCCACGAGGTATCATTGGAATCAAAGGGATTGACAAAATGATAATAAATAGAAGAAGGCAACTGCGAGGCAAGGGTATGCCCTTTAAGTATATAAATTGTTCCGCCATTAAGAGGCGCAACTTGTCCTTGCGGATTAAGCACATTTATATGTCGGGGTATAACCTTAAAGTCAATATTAAAACTTTGGGCAAATAGCTCTATGGTAGCATTGATATACATATTCTGTTCACCATAGCTGCCATTGATAAATAGCGGATTGGTAAGTAGCGAACTATTATAACTCCATTCCAGATTATCGTAAACCCTGTCCAAAATCTCATCCCTATACCTAACCCCAATACTGGTCGGGAAGTGTACATTATAGGGGTCAATATAGTAATCAGGGGTAGCCAAGTGAACATTGGCAGCAGAGCTGATAGTAGTTTCTACAATATCCTTTTTCATTACATTAAACTTTGTAGAAAGCAGTGGGCTTACGCTATTAATCCTTGCAGAAACTATTGCATTCCCCATTTCATCTTGCACAGAAACTTTATAGCTGGCAATAGCTATATTAAGAGGGCTGCCCTCAGGTGTGCCTTCTAAAGTAATCGCATTGCCGCCCATATTCCATTTAATATCTACAAGATCAAGTATATACTTGTAATTTTGGATAGCTACTGCATAAAAGCTACTATCCCCTACATAATCTTTGAATTTAACTCTTAGGGATGCAGGCAAAATATACTCGCCTGCTTCCTCATCATAAATGGCCAAATTGATAGGATTAATACTGCCTGTCAAGGAAGGCAATAAGTAGTAGCCCGGATTTTCCTGATCTTGAACAACAGAATAGTTGGGCAGATTAGTAGAATATCTTAAAGGCGTCCTATCCAGATAGTATACAGTTACATTGATTACTTGAGGTGTACTTTCGAATGGATATAATGTAATAGTAGCATCTCTTTGCCCGCCATTAAATATAACGTCGTAAACATTTTCGCTCCATTCGATTGGTATCTTACCTAACGAGCCGCCGGAATGAAACGCTTCTGCAGTTTCGGGCAATACAGGATTGAGCGGGTCAATTACAAACTTAGGCGTTTCAGCACCGCCAATATCGTATCCCAGATTTAGCGCAGTAACTATTATTAGAGTAAAAGCATAATTGTATCCTTGAGAAACAATTCGCTGAGTCTTAAAAGCGTTGCCTAAACTTATTTTGCCTACTTGCTGCTCAAAGCTGATTTCTATACTGTCATCCCAAAATATAGAATGTCTCTTTTGAATATCCGTTAGCTCTCGCTTTTCAGAATAAAACATTACATAAACATAAGTGCCGGAATCATCCTTTTCGAACTTCATAAAGAAGTGCTCTAATACAGTATCTTGGCTAAAAGCATTAAATCGAAATCTATTGTTAGGTAAAGGTGTGTTGCCTTGCTCGTCCAGGAATACGCCTTTGAAGGCCCATTTGGTTACGCTAATGGTAACATAAGCTACCTCGCCTACAAATCCGTTATTGGTTAAGTATCCGTCCCTTTGCGTAGCGGACATGCCCTGAATGCCTATCTCATTATCGTCAATATTCCAATGGATAACAGGTATCACAGGCATGCCGAAGGTGAGATATTCGGCGGGTAAATCTACAAAAGCCAAGGCTTGTACCTCATTGCTTATATCGCTGACCATGCCGCCAATGGGGTCTCCGAAATGGTGACTGGCATAATATGTGCCTTGCAACGACCTATTAAGCACTATTACCGTAATTTGGAATGACTGAGGAGCCAGCCCTTCACCATATCCTGAAAGTGAAGAGTAAAAAGTATAAGTTCCGCCGAAGTATGTAATTTCGAAGTCATCATCATAAGTCCAGTCCACATCGATATAAATATTCTCACCTTGCTCAAAAACTGCATTGATATTGGAAGGAACTGTATGGGTGCTTGAGTCATAGGGGTCAATATAATATACTTTGTTCAAATTGATATAGCTTACGCCGCCCACGCTATATGCGCCCTCTACCGGCAAGGAAGTCGTAACTTTATTTGGGATAAAGATATCGGCAAGTGTTCTGTCTTGGAAATAAAAATCTATAAGCACCTCATGACCGTCGCTAAGAATTAAAGTAATTTGCAAATCATTGCTTGGTTCGCCTTCTAAGATATGACCTAAATGATTATAAGATATAGAGGTGATAGGCTCACCGTTCCATTCATAGTGGAAATTGTCTGCTGTTTTAGTCATTGCTATAGATTGAGCACCGCCATTAAAGACCATCACTATACTGTCAGGAAGTACAAAATTGCCGCCAAAGTTATCTACATAAGGGTCTATATAAATATGGTTTTCGCCCGCACTAGGATGGCTGACAGGTATTACTTGAGGTATATTATACTCTGCATCTGTTAGCTCGTTAACTGTTAAATAAAGGCTAATAATCTGTACATCATCCCCAAATCCATAAATTAGAGCCTCTGCAATCTTTGTCTTAGGATAGCCTAACGCCCCTATCGTATCAAGGTCAGCTTCTAAAATAGTCCATTCGATATCAAATACTATTTGCTCATCCATATAGAAAGAAGGAGTAGGTATAGGCTTAATTTGAGTAGGTAACTTGCTAATATCAAAGTTGCGATAACTATATATATTATTGATTACTATATTGCCATTGGTAATATTATAAAGAGAGTCTTGCGCAGTAGCATTATAATAAGTATCTTGAATATCAGCTTTTTGGAAAACAAGTATTTTTTGCAGCTGAATGTTATTAGGCAATTCTGTTACAAGATAATAGGATGCTCCTATCTCCATTGTTAAATCGCCAAGCAATATATTATTAACAGGTTGTCCTGCCGGGATATCGCCTATTTGAGTACGAGCATACCATATAATATCAGTATAGCGAATTTTGCCCGAATACTCATAATCTACCTCTAAATCGCCTGTGATTGGATAGCCTGTAGGATATAAATAGTTGCCATCTTTGTCAAAAAGCGAAATGTTTTCGTAAAAAGTAGGAGTTATCGGCTGGTCTTGTTTTGTTTCGATATTTAAGATAAAGCCGTCAAGGTTGCTACCTGTGCTTAACTTAGTAATATCAAAGGCGCAATTGGTTATACTTACTTCATTGTTAAAGATTTGTGAGTTAAACTCTTGTTCTGTGCCAAGATTAAATACAGGTCTATAAGTACCAAACTCGCCATTGGCAAATCTTACTGATACTTCGCTAAGCACATCATTAAGATAAGCATAAGGCAATATGTTTCTGCCTGTTTCCGGGTCGGTAAGCGCAAACACTTTGTGTAAATTGATTTGTATAACTTTGTTTACCAAATCATAATCCACAGTAATTAGTTCGGGGTTGTCAATAATCCTTGAGAATTCTATACCGTCTAGTGTTCTAGGTAAAATATTAAAGGTACAAGTGACTTCCTGCTGATTTGCTTTACCTTGGAAAATATAGCCTTTTAACTGAATAGAGCCTGCAGAAGATAAGGTAAGCATATCCTGTAATGTGTCAATATTGCTCCAAGTTACAGGTAGACTCTCATACTCGAAGTTGTTAGCTCCGTCCGACATAAATACCGTAATTGTATTAATGCCTGCAACTATTTTATCATATAAGGTTTTAGAGGCGGGTTTATAAGTATCTATAACAAAATTTTCTATTTCGTTATCTACTATGCCTCCTATACGCCCGGACAGCACTGTACGCCTGAGAATATTAAGTGTCAGGAATACGCTTTGCTCTAGAATTCCGTCGCCCTTTTCTACAAAAGTAACTATCTCTATAGTAGGATTGTAATTAGAGCCCGTAGCCACAAACTTAGTATCATTGTCAATGCTAACCCATTCGCCTCCTACTTGCATCTTCCAAGCTGCTTGGAAAGTAGCTTGTTTGTTATCGTGGAAAGTAAGGGTAAAGGATTCGGGCAACTGTAGCGGAGCATAAGGGTCTATATCTAAGGTAAGTACATTTTCGGCCAATCCATTTATCTTGATAGAAGTGTACATAGCTTCTAAGTTTCTCACAAGCAAAACAATTTCTTCCCTTATTGGATTGTCTAACTTATCTCTGCCATCTCCAATATAGCCTACAACCTTAAAATAAGTTTCGCTACTGTTGGGATGCAGTATTATGCCCTCCGGGCTCAATAGCGATGATGCTTGCCAAACAATGGGATATGCCCTCCTGGATGTCACGCCCGCATATTCTACCTCAATTTCTATAAGTGAAGGTATGGGAGAGCTATCATAAGGGTCAAAATTGTATGCTTCTGAAAGTGCATAACCGGGAAAAGCAGCTAAAGAAGGCCAAACGCCAACAGTATCAATCCTGATAATCTCGCCGTTTTCATCGAATTCATAACTGATTACAGCTTGTATTTGATTGACAGCCTCACCCACTTGCCTGCCGGGGATATCTACTTCTATATATAACCCACCGCCCGATTGATTGCCAATTGAAAAATAATAATCCAAATCCTCTGCAATGCCAAATACAGTCCTGGTTGTTTTCTCCGAAGTGCCTTGGAAAGGATAGCTTTGGGGAGTTGTGCCGCTAAGGTTGTTAGCTACAGGACGATCCCAAATAAAGGGGAAAGGCCAATATCCATTAAACTTAGGGTCACTGCCAGGATTATAAGTTGCATCATAAGCCTCTTGCATCTCCTCAGACTCGATTACAATGCGATATGTGCCATCCTTAAAGTAAAGTCGAATCTCTCTGCCCGGTATACTATATGAAGGAATGGCATAAGACGCTGCAATAAGCGAATCTACGGTATATTTGCTCTTTTGCTCACCTTGAATTTGAATATATTCTGCTTGTTTTGCCTTAACAATTACTTTAAGACCTATCTCTAAAGTCTTATATCTACCTTTAACATAATACTTTCCGCCATTGTGGGAAATAGCATCTAAGGTAAAGTCCCAAAGATAAGCACTAGAATCAATATCCCATTCAAAATCCTCTAGCACAACAGGATTATCATCTTTGCCTACAAATTGATTAGAGCCAAAAAATAGCTCAAGAGGTGTTTCATATATCGGGTCATAAGTGCCCTTGCCTTGCAAGTTCATTAGCGCATAATAGTATGGGTCGATTTCGATTTGTTTTACAATAGGTACATTACTGCGAATATTGTCTTCTATATCTATTGGATAAATAACCCTATTTAATACTTCTATCTGTCTACGAAATCCTTTTTCGCCAATGCTTCCCTTACCTATTATAATATTGTAATAGGTGAGCGGCATACCGGTAATTTGAATATGATATGGGCTAAAGTCTTCAATTTCATACTCTATTTCGCCCTTAGTGCCATCCTCATATATCACACTTATCTTATCGGGTAAAGGCTGCTCATCTGCTGGATCAATTATAAGATGGCCTTCAGCTAAGTCAAGATCAACAATCTCTTTAGTGCCATACTCGGTATCGTTTATAAGCATTGTATAGGTCACCACTCCGCCAAACAACTTGGCTTCGGGCTTATACAGATATGTTCCGGGCTTGAACTTTGCGCTTTCGCCAATAAAAGAAAGTTTGAAAGTCTTTGTTAGGGTGCCAAAGCGTACATCTACCTCATCCAGCCATACCACCTCGTACATAGATTGGAACTCCCTTACCAAACCTTCGTCAATGATAAGTACAGGCTCGGGATAATCTTCTTCGTTTACTACAATCTCCTCTGCTTCAAAGCTGATATGGGCTGTTAAGTGCATACTTAAATTGCCTATGCCTATAAGATCTTTAAGCGGGTCTTTATTGCCATGAGGATTGATTGCTATTACTATACCGTCATCTTTTACGGTAGTGATAGCATTCTTCATTAAAGCATTAAACAAAGTGGAGATAGAGCCTTCGGCAAAGGCAGATCCGCCGTCTGCAAGCTCCTGCAATTGATTTACAATAGCACTCTTGGGCAAAACAAAACTTATGCCATAACGATAAAGGTCAATATAAAGCATATCTCCGTGAGGAGCATAAATGCTGATTATTTTTGGATTGTCGGGATGGTCAAAATCCTCTTGATTTTGAGTAATATCCTTGATAATACAATAGAATTGATTGCCCCCTGCTTCGGAGCCTGAAATTTCTATACCCAAAACTTGGTCGCTCCGTAAAAGATAAGGGGTATTAGTCCCTGTTATATCGCCTATAAATGCTCCTAAAATAGTAGAAAGGTCTACCCCAGCCGCAGCCCCTTGTCCAATTGGCTTTATTTGTCCTTTTATATTGTACTGAATTTCTTCAGGCTTAACAATATCTTTATAATGTAAAGGGTCAAAATCTTGAGGATATTCTATAACAAAACTCTCCCGCTCTACTTCTTGACGATAAATACGAAACCTAAGCAGCACAATCTCTTCAGCTACTAAAGCAAGGGTAATCTCTTTGGTCTCAAGATTGTAACTTAAAGATATTGCTACATCCTCTAGGTTCACCTCACCAAAGATAAAGTTAAGCAATTCTTCTGTTAAACCAAAGAATTCTCCAATAGATTCAATTATATTGATGTCTTCTTTGTCTGTAACTAAGCTAAGCAGCTCTTTATCAATAAGGATAGTAATAGTATCTTTAGTTGTAGTTACTTTAGATACTACAAAAGAGAAAATCCCTCCATTGTCGCTCTCGCTACCCTCATTGTCTTCACCTTGAGCAGGGCTGCCGTCTGACCAATCTCCTGTTGCGGCATCTTCTGCTATCCTTAAAAGATAGCTCATTGCTAATTCAATTTCGTCTGCAAGATTAATATCTTCCTTTTTTATCTTTGGCAAATTGAGATAATCTAGGTCTATACTGCCTTTTAGCCTATCATATATCCCTGTAATATCAAGGTAAAATACACCATTTTTATAGAAAATACTGCCTTGATTTATCCCGGATTCGGTAAAGCGGACAAATAGCTTATTAGTATCATTATCAATTATATTTATATCCATTTTGATATCGGTATCATAAAGGATATCTAAAAGCGGAATCTCAAAAGTACCCGTATAATGGAAGGAGTTAAGGTTGCCCAGCTCATATTCAATCATTGCAGGGTCGTCTATATCAGATAATTTAATTTCCTTTCTTTCGGGCGCGGTAGACAGCCTAAAATCCAGACTGTAATCATCAATGTTATTGGATAGCTTACCATCTAAATTAAAGAAAATATCATTAACCTTATTATCCTTCATTGCAATTGTAAGCAGTTTTCCATTGATATTGCTTACCTCAAGAGCGGCAAGGTCACTAAGTTTAACATCTAGGTAACGCATGCTAAGTAAGTCAAACTTGTCCTCAAACACGCCTAAGGTCGATTTTATAACATTATTAATACTATCCTTTTTGCTGTCAAGGCGGATATCTTTTATCTCTACGAACTCTCGGCTGCCGGCAACTTTTCTGTTTACAATCTTTTCGCTATCGCTTAAAGAAATCAAGGTATTAAGGGTCTCCTTAAAATCATTGCTTACCAAAAACTCACTAAAATCAAACTTGGTAATTAAAGCAAAAAAAGTAGAAAAGAAGGCGGAATAGCCAAAATCTTCATACTTGGTATATACACCGTCCAACTGCAAATATAAATCTTGCCCATTATAATATACCAATGCTACATTTTGATAATATTGCGAATCGAAAATCCGCAAGTATATCTCGCTGTCCTTATCCCGATTCTTTATGTAATTGGCTTGGTAATCAAATTGATAGTTAATACCGTGCACAATTATTGTATACTGGCTGGCAACATTTAGTACTTCTGCGCTTTCATTTGCTGTCCTTTGCGAATCCAGAGCCCTATTTAAAGTCTCAACCAGCACTCCCTTGTCAATAGAATCATGATGCCCGTTTTGATCCGGGTCCTTTCCGTCAGGATCGCCTCCTGGAGGGTTGCAGCCTGCAAGGCTAATTGCTAATATCAGTATTAGAAGCAAAATTAAAACCGGTTTGAACTTTTTATTCATTTTGTATCCTCCATAGAGAATTGTCTAGCTGCTCAACTGCCGCCTATATCTAAACAACCTTAATCCTAAGATGATTTGAGTAGAATTGCTTGTTATTTAGCATAAAGTTTACTGAGCGTAATATAGTATCTGGTCCTATCGGGTCAGGGACAGGTTGCCAAGTAATATTGTAATAGTATAAAGAGAAAGTATCAATGCCTAAGTCTTGATACCCTTTGGTAAGAGCGTCATATATATGGTAATTAAGACCTTCGTAAGGCGCGTAATCGGTATATATGTCCCCATAAGGATTGACTTGCCCTTCATAGGTGCCCGCAACATAAGTGGATTTTGCTGTAGCGTACATAGTTGTCGGAATCGAAGATGCATTAACTTCTGATATTTGAATTTGAGTCATATCCAAAAATAGCAAGTTAACTCGGAATACTGTTTGAGTTTGATAAGTCACAATGTTATACTCATTGACCACTTTTAAGGTGACTACAGCAGGATAGCCATATCGTATACCGCCTTTAAGGTATTTAGATTCTGCCACCGGATCCCATTCCGGCCAAGTTATCGATACCGTAAATATTTGGTCTAGCGCAACAAAATTAACTTGGTCGCTAGTCCCCTCTATAGCTATAGGCGTATCCGGAAATGCAGGTGCAAAAGGATTAAGTACCAAGATTACTTCATTCTTGCCGCCTAATTGATAGCCAAAGTCAAGGCGGGTAACACTGGGAGTCTGATATTGATAATATACTGCAATTGTACTGATCCCAACCTTAGCTTTATATGGATTGCCTATTGAAAAATCTGTTGCAATCGGCACATCGGCATTGCGAGCTTGCAGCTTGCCATTTTCATTCCAATAAATGATATGCTTATCCTCGGATTCGGCATAGCACTCTGCCACAAAAGCTATCTCATTGTAGCTGACTACACCTGTGCGAGCATTGGTAATCTTAAATCTTATTGTGTAATTGTGCGGCAAAGATTTGTTATCAATACGAGAAAATACAAAGTTGGCGGGATTCATAAGGTTATACTCATCAAATAGACTATTAAATTCCCACCTGTCTATAAATAATCTTATTTCTACCCTTTGTCCTACTTCTGCATTTTTGATATAACCTACTACAAGCATATAGCCGTCAACAAGATTGGTAGTACCTGTATAAGTAATATCTAAATCGGTTAAGCTCCATACAATAGACAAGTCTGAAAAAGGCACACCTATATCGTCATCATTGGGATTGTAGCCATCTTTTACCACCTTTTCAGGCAAGTCTTGCACTCTGCCGGCATAAGGGTCTGTAATATGGAAATAAGGATTGTTTTCGTTATTAATTTGATTAAGGGTATAGCTGCTAAGCTCTCTCTTATATACCACTAAGTCCCAATATGCCTTTTGCACAGTTACACCGTAACCTGCAAGCTGCTTAGTTAGATTAGTATTGACACTATCAGTTGGGTCGGCATCTGTATAATTGCCTCCTCGGTAATCTATACGGAAACCTTGAGGCAATGTCCAGCCAATATCCTCCATATGTAAATCGCGCCCTTCTTGAAACTTGATATATACATTGTAAGGTACTACTATATCTTCATCGTAAGGGTCAATATAGTAAGTATCTATAATATTATTATTTGCTCCTACGCTTTCTAGCAAACCTATACCTACAAAAGTCTTATTATAAAATTGTACATCTATATTTAATGCTTGCCCGTCAGGCAAAGTAGCATGCAGCTTTACTAGCTTACTATTAGGCACATCCTCACCCGATATTGCCATCTTATGCCCTGTAATATCATAAGGTATTGTACTGGCATAAAAACCGTTGATTAGGAATTGTAAGCTGGTAAACTTATGAGTATTGCCGCTGGCAAATTTTACTATATAGTGCAATTCTAAAAATTGGAAGAAGCCATTATATGGGCTATTATGATATGGGTCAAAGAAAAGTTTGGGCTGAGTATCAGAGGACTCTATCTCTGTGCCCCCTCTTACGGTATCTTCTACACTTACGCTCTTGATTACGCAAGGCAATACCTCTAGTTTAAGTTTAATCTCTTGCCCTAAAATCTGGGTAGTGGCTATCACTTGTTCGGTAAAACCTGTCTGATAATTTACTTGTGAGAGCGCGCTTGCCAAGCCCGACACAAGTGTCCATTGTATATCATCTACAACAATATTGTGATAAATAGTGATACAAATTGTAGTTGGCAAGGTGCGTATATTAATATTGTTTTGCAAAGGATAAAAAGCATATATATCTTTAATAGTGATTTTGCCCCCTACAATAGGCAAATTGCCTTCATAGCCCTCAATAGTGCCATAATTAGGACCTACATCAATAATTGCAATATCGAATATCCTTATTATATTAGAGCCGTCAGGCAACCGTGAGCAAAGACGCCAAATCCCGCCTTTTTTCACATCGCTTTCTGAAATTACGGTAATGGTATCGCCTATATTATAATTAGGATTAGGACAAGTAATAACACGCCATTCGCTAAGATTAAATATTGCAGTTGAATAGTCAGCATAGGTGATTAAAATAGCTTGGGCAGACAAATCCAGTCCATTGGGGTAATTGAATGTGCCATCTAATTCATAAGGCTTTATGCTTATTAGCATCTCATGCTCTTCCAACTGTTTTAGCGGCCTGCCGCCGGTAGCTTTTACATTGACGGTAAAGTCAATGCTGTCGGGATAACGTGCCAGACCTATTGTCAAGTCTTGCCCTTGAGCCTTTATTGTTTCTTGGGTATCAAATAAAGTAGAATAATTATATAAATTAGGAGTAATTACATAAGTATCTGTAATTTCGTGGAAAGTAAGCGAAAACTCTTGTAAAATATATTTTATATTTTCATATAAGTTATCAAATAGCGTGTCGCCGTCAAAAGTTATAGTTTCTACTAAACCGTCGGAATTTAATATTATTCCGCTAATATTAATAATTTTGTTTTGGTAATCTATATCAATAATAATATTATTATCAGGCATATTAGTAATTGTAATGCCTGTAACCGTAAGTTTCTTTATCGAAACCATAAGCTCAAATAAATGCTCTATAGCAAAATATGGATTGCTAGAATCTCCTAACTTTGTAGTAATAGTAAAGCTGGTGCCGGGCACATAGCTTAGCGACTCTTGCCAAGCGGTAGCATATTCTCTTGATGCACCGTCTGCAAAATTGACTATTATTTTAGTAGGCAACTTAAACTCTTCAAAGGGATCTATTTCTGTATCGTAGCCCGTTGCTAAGCTGCCGGATATATTGATACCTTCGTGCCCTGTAAATGCGGCGTCGACAATATTGCTTGTAAGCTTGCGTATAGCAAGCACTATTGTTTGGTAACCAATATCTTCGTTACCTATTTGCGCTTCCAGACGATAATAGCACTCATTGTCGCCTAAATAGCCTATATGAATGAAACGATATTCGCCATTATGGAATTGAACAATATTCTTTGTAGTATCCCATTCTACAGTATACTCTCTAGTGTAACCGCTTTCAAAATATATGGTCACCACTTTAGGGATAATCCAAGAGCTGGGATTAAAGGGGTCAACCTCATACATACCATAATTTTGATTGTCGCCAATGCGTATCATGCTGGACGCAAAATCCCCATAAATGGCATCGTCGCCTTCCATAGAATATATAGCACGAATACCTTGAACATCATCAATAATCATCGGCTCTACCGTTGGCACGATTTTGGGAGGGCAAAGCACTTTAACTATAGCATAAGGAGCGGGGAACCATTCGCCTACACCTACTGTTCGGTCGCTATCAAATAAACTTATACGAGCACTTGTAAGATTGTTTTTCTCAGGGCCAAAAGGATGCTCCGTACCATTAATATTTACATCTATTGCTGCCGGATTGCTCCAAGTCAGGTTAAAGTTAATAATTGGGTCCAAATTTATTAAATCAATATAATAATTGTTGCCTTCTGCATCTACTTCTTCAAATATAATCTTTGCTCTTGTAGGTATTGTATAAGTATCTCCAAGCAGTACATCTACCGTATACACATTGGGTTGGGCCTCGCCCTCAAACTGCAACTCCTTAAAAGTACGCGCTACCACATTAACTTTAAGCAAGATAACTTGGCCCTTAAACATTGTATGCATATAGGTAGAATAAGTGCCGTCTGTGGTATAGCTGTATAATTCATTAGCAAAAATCGCAGTATAATCTATCCCTTCCAGCCCTTCTTCTGGAATTAACTCCAGCCCGTCAAAGGTAAAATAGCTGAATTGCCCCCCATCGTTATATATATACTTGCCGCCTAACTCCAATCTATTATAAGTTAAAAATGGGTCTTTAGTTTGTAAAACCAGCTCACTGCCATTGAAAGCCCAGTAAAAAGATTGTGCACCAGCGGGGGTAATATCTTGCTCTACCCATATCCTGGAATCATAATGGTCAGGATTGGAAGGGTCGGGAGCAAATTGGTCAAACTTCCAACTAGCAAACTTACCCGTATATGACGGAGTGTCTCCCATAAAGTTGATAGTTATATTAAATTGCCCAAAATAACTGTTAATAAAATCTTGATTGGTCTTGCCTTGATTGGCAGGTGTAGCAAAGTAACGGTATTTTGCCAAAATATACTCATAAGGGTCTATGGTAATCTCATCTGCAACACTTGCACGCGTCCTATCTAGGCTATAAGGGTCGGTAATTACTCGCCTTGTTTCTTCCGTATCAATCTTTCTATTGGTGACCTTGATAGTAACATCTTTAGAGAATGTTGCCATCATACCTTTACCTATTGTTAGCGTAGTAACAAAAGTACCGCCTTCTACACCAACTTGGCTTAGGTTAAAATCTTCTAATTGTGGCATATAACTATACAAGCCATTTGCTTGCAAAAGTGTGTATACCGTATATTCCTTATTTTCTTCTTTTTTTAATCTTGTACCGTTAAAGGTAAAATAAAGAGTTTCAATACCGCTATCAAAATAATACTTGCCGCCTTTTTGCAATCTGATATATGTTGCTTCGGAATCTTTTTCTTGTAAAACTAATTCAGTACCATTAAAGCTCCAATTTAATTCATTTGCTTCATCATAAAAAGTGTATAGTACATTATAATAGGTATATTGCCCTCCGGCATAATCCGCCACTATACTTATAGGTATAGGCTCTAGCGGCTCCCATACAAAATTATTATTGCTTGACGCTTTAATATCCGTAATCTTATTTCTTGAGCCTACTCCGCCAGTTAATCTAACCGTATACCCTCTGGTCACACCCATAAAGGTATCGTGAATCTTTACATTATAGTTCACTTGGTTCTCTACTATGGCAATACTGTCTCGGTCATAAGCTACTTTCATAGGCACTACAATTTGATAATTGCCATAGTCAAAGATAACATCCAAAGTTTCATGCAACTTTATTTCATAAGGATTGGCACCTGAAATATCGGCAAAATTACTTACTCTATAATTGGCAAAGTCTTTTTCCAAATGGTCTATACCTTTAACCCTTTGTTTAAGGCCAACTTTTGCATTTAAGTCGCCAATTAAGCTATTTACCCCAAAGATTTTGCGTAAAGTTTCGTTGCTGGAAGTAATATTTATAACCTCCGGCTCAAAAACAGGCCAAGAATCCTCCAAAATTGCCGCCAAAATTGTAGTGACACCCAAACTTGTGCCCTCTTTGACTACCCCACTCTCTCCCATATAGACACTAAAAGCATTTAAGACAATATCTTCTCTTATCTTAAACTTGGGTATATCAGGCAGACAAACTAAATCTACCCATATATACCCTAAATCTTCAATAGTAGCATCCGACTTAAAGCTGACATCATTGGCATATACCCGGAACACATCCAATTCGTTACCTTGATTGTCCGAAATAAACGCTCGTAAGATAAATGCATTGCGTGATTTTTGCACTTGCCGCCCGCCCTCTAAGGTTTGCTCTCTAATATACTGGTCAAACAGTAAATTAATTTCCAAAGCAGCTTTTTCGGGCAAAGTATATGAGGTATTCAGCCCCAGCGGGTCGCCCATAAATGAGCCTAGCAAGCCGGATAGGTCCACCTCTTCATCATTTTGGAAGGTGAATTTACCATTGATTTCTGCGCTGTATGTCTCTATCCTGCCCAGCGGCTTATACTCGTCTAACTTAGAGGGAAAGACCATATAGACCTCTTCGCCAACCTTTTCCGGCCAAAGGATAAGTTGCATCATTAAGTCTGCTGTGCCGGTATCGTTATAATCAGAGAAAAACTTAATCGTAATCTCGTTAGTGTCCACATCAAAAGTGATATAGAACCAAGATTGCTCAAGTAATTTTTTTGAATTGGTAACACCTAATACGGTTGCAATTTCGTCCAAGTCCATGCCTAAATAAATATTGATAATGCTTACAATATCTTCCGTAGAATAGTCTATCCCTTTTTCTTCATATAAAATATCCTTAACTAATTGCAAATCTACTTTTATGTTAACGCTATTCTTTTCCTGACCGTTGGCTTTTTTGGTGCTTTCCATTTTGTCCATAATCGCTTCCATAAGCCTATCAGATTTAGAATCTTCCTTAGGTTTGACAAAATCATCCACAAAAGATATAAGGAAGTTGTCAAAGAAGTTAAAAGCTGTTTTTAAGATTTTTGCTAAATCAAAATTGTCCATATAAGCCTTAGGCAGACCTATATCGCTTAACTTAACACCTCCATAGGCGTGTTCCAGCCCTGTGGTATCTATATATGTTTTTTCGTTAATGTAATAAAGCCCTAACATAAGCTCTTCATTACTTCTATCCCTAAACTCGGCAAACACCCGATTCCTGTCATTGTCATCAGGATTGACATCTGTGCGGATAATACCATCCATTATCAAGTCCTGGAAAGAAGGCAAATGCAGCTCGGCCTTAAACTCATACTTGCCTTGGTCATAGCCTACATAACCTTCCTTATCTATTTTAATCTCCCCTCTTGGTCTTTCATCATAATTAAACTCTAAAGTACTTATAAAAGGTACATTTTGGTCTTGGGAAAGGCTGGTACCCTCCAGGTCTATGGTAACCCCTCTAAGCAGATAATACTTGCCGTCGCTATACTCATCTTTGGTGTTATCTTTGCGGTCAAGCATTTCGGTTGTAAAGACAATATCAGCATTAAGAGTAAGTATCTCTATATTGCCTAGCACAGAAAAATCAAAACCTAAATACTTGTTAGTTAGCGGGTCCACCTTGTCCTCGTACGGGCTAAAGAAATCTTGAATAATATTGGTTAGGCTGTCAGTAATTAGATTTAATTGAACATTGTAAAACAAGATAGTGTCAATATCTTCTTCATGTCTTACCTTTTTATAGTTAGAAGTGACAGCGTGCGACAATAGGGTCTTAATTGCGCTTTCGTCGGTATCTTCTTCGCCTACCTCGTTAAGAATGCCGCCGCTGACCAGTAGCTCTTCAATATTAAAAGAGGTGATTGCCCTTACAAACTGCTGATATGCAACCGTATCACCAAAATCATAGAAAATACGCTTCTCGCCTTGCAAGTTTAAATATAAATGATTGCCTCTGTCTGCGCTGTTCGGATTGATACCGTCAAAGTAATAACCTATCAGTAGGTCATTTGTTTTACCATCATACCATTCCAGCACAATATCATTCTTTTTGATAAGTTCGTTATGCTCCTCTAACTTGGCGGTATCTATAATACCGTCCACCTCATAAGGTACAGAATTAAAATTGCCTTCGATATTAAGTATAAAACTTGCGCCTGTGTCCGTATCAATCTTGAATCCGATATTGAGATAATATGCATTAGAGTCCGCATCACGCTCGTTCAATTGCTCCTGCAAATGGGTGATAGAACTATCCGCTTGCCATATTGCTTGCTCCTTGCTGGTAAAATCCTTATTAAGCTGATTAGCCTCGTTGTCAATTATTTGGAAGGGGTCTATCACCTTGTCTCCGGGAGGAGTACAAGAAGAAAGCGCAACCAAAGCTGCAACTATAACTAAGAAGACAATGAATTTCTTTTTGTTAGATGAAGCTGACATTAATAACCTCCAAACAATTACAGCCCTAACTAAGCTATAATTGCGCTCTTTACAAATGAGTCTTGCAACCGACAGCTGCTCCTTCGACTGCATGATATATAGTATTTCGCTACTACATCGTGCGCCTCAAAAGATAACGGGGCGCAATATTCTATTATATATATAGCAATATTATAATCAAAAGATGGTAATAAGTCAATAGTGAATTTGAAAAACAAAGGCATTATTTTTAGGTAAAAGAAGTAGCTATTTACCTTAGAAAATGCATATAAGCGTGATAATTATGACTATATGGTATTTTTTGGCAAGCTGACCACCTTTAAGACAAAGCAAAAAGCGAAATATTTTACTTTTTATTTTTAACTCGGCAAACTTTTGCTATTTTATTTAATAATATTAGTAGCGACATACCGCAAAAGAGGCAGCGGCAGACCTGCTTGCTAAGAGCAAAATACTTGACTTTATACGCTGATTGAAGTATTATTAACAATAGCTTGTTTTCAGGATTAAAAGATAGCTACCAAAAAAGGCAGGATTACATATATGAAACGAACTTACCAACCTAAGAAACGACAAGCCAGCAAAGTGCATGGATTTAGGGCCAGAATGAAGAGTGCGGGGGGCAAGAAAGCAATTAAAAGGCGTCGTAATAAGGGCAGAACAAGGCTTTCTGCTTGAAATGAACAAAATTTACCGTCTAACCCAAAGAGGCAGTTTTACTTATATTTATAAAAAAGGAAAACGGGCCTTCGATAAGCTGATTACACTCTATTATGTGGATGCTTATAACTTAAAAATAGGTGTTAGTGTAAGTAAAAAAGTGGGCAATAGTGTGGTTAGGAATAAAGTAAAACGCCGTATAAAAGAAGTTTTTAGGCAAATAATTCCTTTTGTAATACCCGCTTACAATATTGTCATAGTAGCAAGGCAAGGCATTGAAAATGCTTCTTATGCTGAAATTAGTAAATCAATAGAACAAGTTTTACAAAAAGAAAAACTTTTAGCAAGACAGGTGCAAGGGTGAAGCGCTTTTGTAGAGCACTGATAATGGCATATAAAAAATATTTATCTCCTTACATTGGCAGGGATTGCATTTATACGCCTACATGTTCAATGTATACATTAGACGCTATTGAGCAATATGGGTGCGCCAGAGGTATCCTTATGGGGATAGCCAGGATTGCCCGCTGTAATCCTTTTGCAAAAGGGGGCTTCGACCCTGTTAAAGAAAATCTGAGAGGAAAAGCAAAATGGACGCTTTGATGATTTGTGTAACCGACCTTAATCTTATAGGCAAATTTATTTACAATGTTTTATACCAATGGATACAAGAATGGGGGAGCGGCATCTCTTGGATTGGTCCTTTCGGCATTACCGTAATCCTTTTTACATTAATGCTAAAGCTGATTACTTCGCCTTTTGATGTATGGCAAAAATCGCTTACGCGCAAAAATGCAAAAATTATGGAAGTAATGCAGCCTGAATTAGAAAAAGCACAAAGGCAATGCGGAGATAATAAAGAATTATATATGCAAAAACAAAGAGAAATCTTTAAGAAGCATAACTACTCTATGTTTGCAAGCTGCTTGCCTATGATTATTACTTTGGCTATCTTTATTACTGTGTTTAGCGGCTTTAACAGCGCAGTAAAGCATTACAACTCCTCTGTATTTGAAAATTTGCAAGTGGTATATGAAGACACCTTTAACGAAGCATATAGCGATGCTTTTGATTCAGAAAGGCAATCTTTGGCAGGCTCGGAGCTTAGCGAGACGGAAAAGGATACTGCCGCCAACAAAGCGGCTAAAGCAATTGCTACCGCTCTTGCCGAAGAAAAAGTGCTTGAATCTTATAAGCCTGAAAGAATCTTGCTGACTACCAATATTTTTATGCCTGACACTTGGGCAAAACCTATCCCTACTGCGGAAGATTATGCAGGCAAAGGGATAGGTAAATTAAATATTGCAACTGATAAAACTATTTACGACAGAGTAATGAAGCCCATTATGAATGAGTATAACAAGCCCGGTGTTTGGAACGGATACTTAATCTTTCCTATCCTGGCATTTATCTTAAATATTTTTAGCTCAAGACTAATGGGGTCGCAAACAGCGGCTGCTCCTCCAATGCCGGGCCAAACTGAGGAGCAAAAAAAAGCGCAGGAATCCCAGCAAAAAATGATGACTTATATGATGCCTGTTATGATGGCTGTATTTGCATTTCTATATTCTACTGCATTTACGCTATACTTATTGCTTAATTCTGGGATAACTACAGCTTTTAATTTGATATATAATAGGGTGGCAAAAGTAAAGGATGCCAAAGAAAAAGACCGCTACCTTTCCACCACTATTAAATAAGGAGAACTGATAAGAATGACTACAAATGAGTTTAGAGGAGCTACAGTAGAAGAAGCTGTTGCTCAAGGTCTTTTTGAATTGGGACTGACCGAGGAAGAAGCGGATATCGAAACGCTGTCGCCGGGCGGCTTCCTTTCACAAGCTGTGGTTAGGGTGACCCCTAAGGAAATAGAGCAAGAAGCGCTCCCTTTTCCTGAAATAATAGAAAAAAGCGAAACTTTTGTTAAAGGACTGCTACAATATATTGCGCCTCATTTAGAGGTAGAAACAAGCAGTAACGAAGAAGGGATTGCTCATATAATTACAGGACCAGGTTCGGGGGCAGTAATAGGGCATAGGGGCGAAGTGTTGGACGCTATCCAATATCTTACTCTTTTAGTTGCAAATAAAGACGAGGAGCAATTCGTTAGAGTCAATATAGATGCGGCTTCTTATCGGCAAAAAAGGAAGACCACTCTTGCCGCTCTTGCTGCCAGATTGGCAAGAAAAGCGGTAGAGGGCAGCCGCAGAGTAAAAGTTGAGCCTATGAATCCTTATGAAAGGCGGATTATTCATTTTGCACTGCAAAGCAATCCCAATGTAACTACCGTATCTGAGGGCGAAGGCAAGTATCGCCATGTAGTTATTATCCCTAGCAACGAAAAACCTTACGGAGTAAGCTACGGGGGGACCAACTTTGCCAAAAAGGGACTAGGTAAAACTCGCAGATTCGGATATACTAAAAAGTATTAAGAATGGATACTATAGTAGCAATTGCAACCGGCCTTACTCCGGCAGGGGTAGGTATTGTCAGGATATCGGGGGAGCGGGCGCTAGAGTTGGCAAAAAGTATATTTGTCAAGAAAACTGCCGAATGGTCGCCTAATTATATGTATTTGGGTACCGTAAATGGCGAAACATTTAAGGAGCAGGCATTCTGTGTTTACTTCAAAATGCCTTTTTCATTTACAGGAGAAGATATAATAGAACTGCATTGCCATGGCGGGCCGGGGGTACTTTCCGCAGTTTCCCGCTTGGTGCAAAGCAAGGGTGCTAGGCAGGCTTATGCGGGAGAGTTTACCCGCAGAGCTTTTCTAAACGGTAAAGTTAATTTAGCGCAAGCCGAAGGCATTGCAGAGCTGACTCGTGCAGAAAATGAAGCGGGGATAATGCAAGCGTATAGATTGGCAAGCGGCGAAGTTTCCAAAACTATTGCAGAGTGCGAGCAAGATTTGCTTATTGCCGCAAGCAATGTAGAAGCGGTGCTGGACTATCCTGAGGAGCTTACTGACGACCTTGCCGCACCTACTTTAGAATTGCTGCAAACTTGCTTGCAAAAACTACTGAAATTATATAAAAATGCACAGCATCGCCGTTTTATCAATGAAGGCATAAATGTAACAATAGCGGGCGCGCCAAATGTGGGCAAAAGCTCATTGCTTAACGCTATCATTCAAGATGAAAGGGCAATAGTAACAGAGATTGCAGGCACTACCAGAGATACTCTTAGCGAGGCGGTAATGATTGGCGGGGTAAAATACCGCTTTATTGATACTGCAGGTATGCGTAAGTCGCAAGATACTATTGAGAAAATAGGGATTGAAAGAGCACAAAACGCCATTGCCAATGCCGATTTAGTATTGCATATTTTGGATTTAAGCTGTAAGGGCAATGACGATACCACCTTTTTGCCTAAGGACAAAAAAATTATTACTGTAGGCAATAAGTTGGATATAAAGAAATTCGACAAAAAAGCGGATATATATATAAGCTGCAAAACTAAAGAAAATATTGAAGAATTAATAAAACAAATAACGCAAAAGACAAATGCAGAAATGCTTACCGATACAGTAATTATGACTAATGAAAGGCATATTGCTTGCGTTAAAAATGCTATTGAAGCCTTAGAAAGCGCAACCAAAAACTACAATAAAGTTACCCCTGATTGTACTGCAGTAGATATTAGAGGGGCTTACTCGGCACTTGCTCAAGTTACAGGCAGCGATGTAAACGAAGCAATTGTTGACCAAATCTTTTCTTCTTTTTGCGTAGGTAAGTAATTACTCTTTTTTATGCTTTTCCACCATTACATTAATAGGCCCGTCACCTACCGAATTAACTATCATACTTGCCCCAAATATCCCGTTTTGGGTATCTATTTTGCGCTTTAAGGTATCCAAAAAGGCATTATAAAGCGGCTCGCTGTGCTCTCGAGGCGCGCTGTGAGAAAAGTCGGGACGCCTGCCTCTTTCGCAGTTGCCATAAAGGCTAAAGTTGGAGACAACCAGCAAACTACCCCCTATTTCTTTTACGCTTAAATTCATTTTACCAGCTGAATCAGGAAAAATCCTTAAATTAATTATCTTATCAGCCACCCATTCCAATATGGCAAAATCATCTTGAGCGCAAAAGCCGCAATATACTATCAGCCCTGTACCTATCTTGCCGGTAAGTTCTCCGTCAGCATAAACTTCCGCACACTTTACCCGCTGTACCAAAGCCTTCATTAGCTGTCTGCCTTTTTTACTTCTTCAATAGGAAAAGTTAATATACTTACCCCGCCGTCAGGCGTATCAAACTTAACTTGTACCTCTTCTCGCAGTACATTAACAGCATATACCTTGCCTTCTCCCGACGAAGTCTTTACCGATGCGCTTATTTTTGGCATCTTTTTCAGCACTTCTTGATAAAAGCTGTTTTCGTATTTCAAACAGCACATCAGCTTGCCACAACAGCCGCTAATATTGTTAGGATTAAGGCTTAAACCTTGATTTTTCGCCATTTTTATACTTACTTTTTCAAAGTCCTTCAAATGCAGCGTACAACAGCAAGGCCTGCCGCAAATGGCAAGTGCGCCTCTCATCTTTATATCGTCACGCTCATAAATCTGCCTTAGCTCTATACGAGTGCGAAATAGCGATGCCAACTCTTTTACCAACTCCCTAAAGTCTACTCTGCCTTCCGCTGTAAAGTAAATTATTGCTTTTGAGCGGTCAAAAGTGTATTCTGCATCTACTATTTTCATTTCTAAATTAAGTTCTGCAACCTTGTTAGCACTTTCTGCAATTAAGGTTTCGGCGTCGGCAAGATTCTGCTCATGCTGTGCGCCATCCTCTTTGCTTGCACGCTTAATAATCGGCTTTAAAGGCGTTACAACCTCCGAATCCGCTACTTCCTTATTGCACATTACCACCTTGCCGAACTCTTTTCCGCGCACAGTTTCGGTGATAACTTGGTCGCCTTCTTTGAATTCTTCTCCCTTAGGGTCAAAGTAGTATATTTTGCCGGCGTGCTTAAACTTTACGCCTATTACTATTGCCATTTGTATTTAGCCTCCAATATATTAAAAAGCATTGTTTCTGCTACTGAATCAGCTTGAATATTGCCTGCGAGAGCTTGCCTTGCATTGTGAGCCGCCCTTACTGCATCCGCCAAAGAGCCAAGCTGAAATCCTGCTATTTCGTCCAGCCCAAACTCAGTTGTTCTTGCCGGATATGCGCTATCTGTTAACTTATGCGCTAAATCTTGAAAAATAATCTCAAAAAAGTATAGGCTTGTAAGAAAATTGTCTTTGCTGAACGCTGCGCTGTCCAAAAACTCTATAACCTTGCTTGTGTGAGTGCAATCACGCAAAATGCGTACACATTCGGATACAATATGCAAATACCGCTGCTTATCTTGGGCAAAGTTAAGGGCAATTTCCGGCGAGCCGCCCGACAAGCGCGCGCATGAGTGCGCAATCTCAGGCGAGGCTGCTTGCGATTGCAGAAACTCTACAATATGTTCATTTGCCAAAGGCGGTATAACTATTTTAGTTGCTCTGGAATTAATAGTAGCAAGTAAAGAACTTTCGCTGGGTGTAAGGATAAACAAGCTTACTCCTCTAGGCGGTTCTTCATACACTTTAAGCAATTTATTTTGCACTACCGCATCTATAGGATGGATATAAGCATCTAGCAAATATAATTTATAGTCTGCCTCCATACCTTTATTATAAATATCGGCAATAATATCCTCTGTGATATTAACCAGGATTTTTTCTTGTCCGCCTATAAGTTTTACATCGGGATGCACGCCTAAGTCTATTTTATAATCTACCAATTCTGCGGATATGAATCCATATTTATACATAATATGTCTGGCGGCAAGTAGGAAAAATTCCCGCCCTAACAGCTCGTCAGGAGCGGTAATTATATAGGCATGGGAAAGCCTGCCTTCATCAATATCTTTTTTTAGCTGCAAAAACTCCTTGCTTTTTGCCAAAATCTTAGAAAGCGTCAATTTATTACTCCTCGTTCGGTTAAAGCCTTTACAATAGCATCTAAGGTCTTTTCCTTATCTTTATCAGGCACAATTGTTACAAAACGAGGGCAATAGGCGGCTAACTCCTTAAAGCCTTGATATACTTTAGAATGAAAAAGCTCCCCTTCCTTTTCCATACGGTCATTATTTTTAAGATGCCAGGCATCGCTGGGGGATAAATCCAAAAAAATCACAGTATCAGGCATGCAATTTTGAAGCGCATAGCAGTTAATTTGCCGGACTAGCTCCCTGCCCAATCCTCTTGCATAGCCTTGATAAGCTATTGAGCTATCTACAAAGCGGTCACAAAGCACAATTTTGCCCTGTTGCAAAGCAGGCAAAATAACTTTATCGATATGTGCTATGCGAGCGGCAGCAAAATAATATGCTTCTGCCAAAGGCGGCATAGGGCATTTTAGCAAGATTTCTCTGGTGACTTCGCCTTCAGGTGTGCCGCCGGGTTCTCTGGTTACCAGCATATCTTGTTTAGTCTTTTCCAGATATTCTGCAAGTTTCTTAATTTGATACGACTTGCCTACGCCCTCGCAACCTTCAAAGACTATGAATTTGTTTAGCTTGTTCATAAGTTTATTTTACCACACAAACCTTGCCATTTACAAGTCCAAATAGCGCACTGTGATGTTCCAGGATAAAGTTTACATGCGATTTTGTAATTTTTTGCCCCGAAAAAAGAAAAGGTGTGCCCGGCGGATAAAGCCCAAACTCCGAATAGCAAGTTTTGCCAATGCAGTCTTTAGGCTCTTTTAGCTCAAAGTCTTTAGCAAACTTTAGCAAAAATATATCTTGCGGCAACGGACAATTTTCAGTAGGCTTGCCTTTGGATGGGAGCGATACAACAATTGCGGCAAGCGCATTGCATAGTGTGGGCAAGGCGGTGTAATTGTTTTGGGTTACTATAAAAATAATCCTGTCCCTATCCGCCGCTTCTGCATAAATGCCTTGTTCTGCAAGCGCATTATATACATCCATGCAATCATAGTCTTGACAAGAAAGCACCAATCGGGAAAAATCTGCATTTTCTACCGCCTTAAAGCCCGCAGGAAGCGCACTCTTGAACTCTTGCACCGCTTGAAAAATATCTTGATAGATACACTCCCCTTTTTTAGAATAAAAATCTATGGCGCACTCTATCGAAAGCATAATAGGATAAGAAGGTGAGGTAGAATGCAGCATACTTCTGTAAAACTGAATCTTTTCTGCATATTTGACAGTAGAGAGCAGTATTGCGCCGCCGGTAAAGACAGGCAGCGTTTTATGGAGCGAATAAACAATTAAATCTGCACCAATGGGTCTTTTATCTGTCAATTTGTCAGAAAATACAAAATGCGCTCCATGTGCGGCATCTACAATTACTTGCAGCATAGGAAAGAGCCTCTTTACCGCAAGGAGATAATCTTTACCAATAGTTTGCCCTTGATAGTTAGGGCTTGTTAAGATAAGAGCGCCTATATTTTTTTCTTTTATTTGTTTAGCTAAAGTATCAATATCGCAATTGTCGGGCGCTTGCCAAGCATTGCCGCCGGACAGCCTTATAGCATTATATACGCTTTTATGCGCTCCTCCTAATATCAAAATATTGTCCGCAAAGGCATGCGCGCTAAAAATTGCGCAAAAAAGCGCACCGGTTGCGCCATTGGTAAAAATAAAGGCATGCTGTGCTTGATATAGCATGGCTATACGCTTTTGCAAGTCTTTCAATAAGTTTGTGCTATTTAATAAATTATCGCTATAAGGCAGCTCCGTAATATCAAACTTTGCGCTTGAATAAAGCTCTGCATATTCTTGATTGGGGCTTTTGCCGGAATGCCCCGGCATATGGAATCTAATGCAATACTCTTTTTGTTTTATCTGCTTAATAAGTGAGGATTTCATTCTTGAGGATTTCATTCTTATATTCATTCCTCCAATGTGCCATTGTAGGCATAAAAAAAATTGTTAAAATGACGGTGCAGATGCAAGCAAGACGAGGCAGGCGAGGCTTTCAGACGGGAGTGTATCCCATATACATGACCTAGGAAAACGTAGCCTAACAATGTATTGCGATGTATATGCCCGTTATTTTTCAAGTTTTCTCCTTTTCAAATTGATTCCACAGATTAAAGCGTTCGGGAGAAACAATAGCCGAAAGCATATGCTCTTTTGCAAAAGGGATATCTTTTTGAATAGAACGAAGCAGTTGCTTCATATATTCCCTCTTTGTGTGAGTATCTTGAGGACAAGGGTTGGGTGCTACAGGCATATTATATCTGCGTGACGCACCTTTGATATCTGCCTCTTTAACATAAATAAAAGGGCGAATCAAGGTAATATCGGCACGCTCCATATAGCTATAGGGCTGCAGTGTGCTTAGCCGCCCCTCATATATAAAGGAAAGAAAAAATGTTTCTAATATATCCTCTGCATGATGTGCAAGCGCAAGCTTATTAGCGTTAATTTCTTTACATTTGGAGCAAAGAGCACCACGCCTGATTTTAGAGCAAAGCGCACAAGGATTGCTTTCCTTCCTTTCCTTAAAAACTGTACTTGCAATACTTGTGGGAACTATATAATAGGGTACGCTAAGTTCAGATATATAGCTTGCTAACTTTTGGTATGCCTCCGGACTATTGTCATCTATCCCTGCACTGGCAAACCCCATATCAATAGTTATTGCCGATAAACTAAAGTTTACGGGCGAATACTTTTTGAACTCCGCCAATGCGGTAAGCAAAACAAGGCTATCAGCGCCGCCGCTAACTCCTACTGCAATATGGTCGCCTTCTTTAATAAGGGGATACTTTTTACAAGCTCGCCTTAGCGTGCCTACAATCTTGTTCACCGGCTTAGCTACTGCCCTTCTAGCGGGCTGCCAAACTCATAGGCAAGGATAGGATTCCTTGCCGCTGAAACTTCATCTGGTCTGCCAATAGGCGTAGTTTGGGGTGCTAAATGCATACTTTCGGGCTGTGTAAATGCTTTCTCGTATAGCTTTAATATGCTTGCTATTGCCTTGTCAAGAGTCTCTTTGCTTTCGGTTTCGGTAGGCTCTATCATAAGTGCTTCTTTGACTATTTGAGGGAAATACATAGTAGGAGGATGCATCCTCTCATCTATCATAGCTTTGGCAAAATCAAGAGCGGATACGCCGGTTTTTTCTTTTAGCTCTTGTAGACTAAGCACAAACTCATGCATACACTTATCAGAAACTACCTTAAACTTGTCTTTTAATTTCGCTAACATATAATTGGCATTAAGCACCGCCATAAGACTGGCATCTTTTAGCCCCTCTGTTCCTAACATGGCAATATATGCCCACGCTTTTAAGCAAACACCAATATTGCCGTAATACATCTTTACTCTGCCAATAGACTTTTCGGGGTCGACAAAATAGTATTGCCCGTCTTTTTTTTCTACATTGTTAACAGGCAAATATGGCGCAAGCAGCTGCTTACAGCCCACAGGGCCGCTACCCGGACCGCCGCCGCCATGAGGCGTGGAAAAAGTTTTATGCAAATTAAGATGCACTATATCAAAACCCATATCCCCCGGTCTTATATTGCCTACAATAGCATTAAGATTAGCACCGTCATAATAAAGCAAGCCACCTGCGCCGTGAACAATGCTGCTTATCTGCAAAATATCCTTTTCAAACAGGCCTAAAGTGTTGGGATTGGTAAGCATTAGTCCCGCTGTATCCTCGCCAACCACTTGTTGCAACGCTTGCAAGTCCACCATACCGTCTTTTGAGGGGATATTGACAGCGGTAAAGCCTGCCATAGCAGTTGAAGCCGGATTAGTCCCGTGAGCGGAGTCAGGTACAATTATCTTTGTCCTTTTTGTATCCCCTCTCTCTAAGTGATAAGCCCTTATCATTTGCAAAGAGGTATATTCGCCATGTGCGCCCGCAGAAGGCATAAGGGTAAACTTGTCCATACCGCAAAGAGCAGAAAGCATATCTTGCAACTGATACATAATCTGCAAAATACCTTGCGTGTCGCTTTCGCTTTGTGCCGGATGAATGCCTGCAAATCCTTCCAAAGAAGCAATCTTTTCGCTAACTTTTGGATTGTACTTCATCGTGCAAGAGCCTAACGGATAAAAACCGTCATCCACCCCAAAAGCTCGTTTGCTAAGTGCTGTATAATGCCTTGCCAGCTCATTTTCTGCTACTTGGGGCAAGCGTGCGGGTTGAGAACGCAATAGCTTTGGATCTAACCGGTAAGATGTTGCAGATAGTATACTGCTGTCAATGGAAAGAGCTTTTGCGCCTGCCTGCGAAATATCAAACAATGTTTTCATTTGGCTACCTCCTTGAGATATGCAATAAGCTCTGCCATTTGCTTTGCAGAGTTTTGTTCGGTAACGCAATAAAGCATATCTTGAGAGTTTAACGGCAGCCCTGAAAGGATACCTTTTTCGGCTAAAGCCTTTTCTATTTTTTTAGTGTCAATTGAGCTTGTTATAATAAATTCATTAAAGAATTCTGTATTATATTTTAGCTTAAAATTAGGAATCTTGCATATTTTGTCAGCTAAAAAATGAGCGCCGGCATAACATACTTTTGCCACTTCTTGAATGCCCTGCTTGCCTGCTGTCGCCATATATATTGCCGCCCTAAGGGCGCAATGGGCTTGATTGGAACAAATGGAGCTGGATGCCTTTTCCCGCCTGATATGCTGCTCCCTGGCTTGCATAGTCAGCACATAGGCATCTTGCCCCTTATTGTCTTTGGTCTTGCCCACTATCCTGCCCGGCAACAATCGTACATTTTGCTTTGTGGTAGCCATAAAGCCTAAGTATGGGCCCCCAAATGACATAGGTATGCCCAAAGGCTGTCCTTCGCCAACTGCAATTTGAGCATTGCATTCATAAGGTGTTTTTAGCAGACTTGCGCTAATAGGATAGATACTCATTACATAACCGACACCTTTTTCGGCAAGCAGCTTTCCAATGCTGTCAGCATCTTCTATACAGCCAAAATAATTGGGCTGCGCTATCCCTACTGCGCTTGTACCTTCTAACTTAGCTGCTAAATCTTCTATATCGGTTTTACCATTGCTGCAATCTATATATTCAACTTTTACATTAAGAGGGTTAAGATATGTTTCTATTACCTTTGCGGCCATAGGATGCAAAGCGGAACTTAACAATATCTTATCTTTGCCCCTTTTTCTTAATGCCAGCAATGCCTCGGCAAAAGCCGCCGCTCCGTCATAGTGCGAAGCGTTGGCAACCTGCATTCCGCACAGCTCTGATATCATAGTTTGATATTCGAATATAGCTTGCAGAATACCTTGCGACATTTCTGCTTGATATGGGGTATACGCTGTCAGGAACTCGCTCCTGGCAGAAAGATTGTCTACCAAAGGCGGTATATAATGATTGTAGCTGCCCGCACCTCTAAATATAGAGGGGTATACTTTATTAGCCCGACTTGCGCTCCTTGCCTCTTGCTCCACCGTCTGCATACTTTTGCCCGCTATAGTAATATTGCTTTTGTCCAAAAATTGCTCAAGTCCGCCATATAAATCAGTTAATTTTTCTATGCCGATAGCTTGCAACATTTCGGAAATATCTTGTGGTAAATGCGGAGTAAACTTTACCATTTAAGCCTCCGGATTGCTTGCGCAGTAGGCCTCATAAGCGGCCTTGTCCATTAGTCCTGTTGCTTCTGTCTCCGCTTTAATTGCTACAAACCAAGTCTGCTCGGGGTCCTCGTTGATAAGCTCGGGCGCATCTCTTAATGCCTCGTTGACCTCCACAATTTCGCCCGATACCGGACTATAAATATCGCTTACCGCCTTTACGCTCTCAAGAGTAGCAAAGGAATCACCCGCTGCAAGCATAGTGCCAACCTCGGGCAAATCTACAAAAACAATATCTACAAGTGCATTAGCCGCATATTCGCTGATGCCTATCTTGCCGCTTGCCTTATCGTACCATTCGTGAGTTTTTGCATATAATAATGCCATAGAGCCCTCCAAAAAAAATTATTTCTGTCTTTTATAAAAAGGTAATTTGCATACCTCTGCTTGTATTTTTGCACCTCTTATCTCAATTTCCGCATTATCTTTATCAAAATCAATGCTAACCCTTGCCATAGCAATTGGGTATCCTAAAGTGGGGCTATAAGTACCCGAAGTTACATAACCTATCTCTTTGTTACTCTCAAATACTTTCATGCCCTCTCTTGCAATCCCTTTGCCTACTACTTTTAGCCCTATTCTTTTATATTGTGGCTCTTTTGTTACCAATGCGCTTTTGCCAATAAAATCTTTGGCATCCGTTTTGATAAACCAGCCTAGGCCAATTTCGCTTGCAAGGGTATCTTCGCTCATTTCGTGACCATATAAAGGCATCCCTGCTTCTAGCCTAAGAGTATCTCTTGCGCCCAGTCCGCATAAAGTGGGAGAGCTTTCCATTAGCCTTGAAAAAATATCTTGCGCAAGCGTAGTATCTAAGAATATTTCAAACCCGTCCTCGCCTGTATAACCTGTACGGGAAAGCAAAAGTTCTTTACCTTTATATATAGCTTTTGTAAAAGAGTAATTATCTTTAGGCAAGGCTTCTGTGCCAAAGAGCCTTTCCATTATACTTAACGCATCTTTACCTTGCAGGGCAAGCAATGCAGTTGATTCGGTTATATCAATAAACTCTGCTTCGGTGGCAATATGGGCTACAATATGGTCTAAATCTTTTTGATAATTTGCGGCATTTGCAACAATCATATATTCCTGAGTGTCCAAACGATAGACCAATATATCGTCAATTACTCCGCCATTATCGTTAAGCATAAGGGTATAGCGTGCCTTGCCTATGGCAAGAGTGCTCATTACATTGGTGGTAAGGGCTTCTAACGCTTCCAAAGCCTTTTCGCCTTTAATAATAAACTCCGCCATATGGGATACATCAAATAATCCTACGCCCGCGCGCACTGCTTTATGCTCTGTAATTATGCTGGAAAATTGAATTGGCATAGCATATCCCGCAAACTCTACCATACGAGCGCCATGTCCTGCTAATAACTCATAAAAAGGTGTTTTTTTCATTGCTACTCCCCAAAAAAAAGCTGGTAAATAAAGTATATCACCAAAAATAAAAAAGTCAAACATTTACTTTATCCT
>CAYSNP010000012.1:0-49181 GCA_964432485.1 uncultured Christensenellaceae bacterium
ACTCCTAAGGTTATTAAATTTAACTTTAATAATTATATTTGGTAATATTTACCTATAAATACATAGCTTCTTAGGGAGTAATAAATGAATTTTTATAATGATGTAAACAAGTTTGGAGTAGGTACTGCAGAAAGGTATGCCTCAGGGTTTCCTATTGACAGCGAGGGTAAGTTAAAGACTGTTAGCCTAAATGGAATGTGGGATTTTAAGTTTGTGCAAAGCGTGCTTGACATTCCTTCGGACTATTACAAGCTGGATTATAATTTATCCGGTTTCTCTAAAATTAAAGTGCCTTCTAACTGGCAATTGCAAGGTTTCGACATCCCAATTTACACAAATATTGCCTATCCTTATGCGGTAGAAAGCAAAAATTTCTTTAGGATACCGCATATTAAGCCTAAATTAAACCCCGCAGGCTGTTATGTGACCTTTTTTGAGGTAGATAGCCTTGAGGATAATGTATTTATCAATTTTGGCGGCATCAATTCTGCAGGAGAAGTGTATGTCAACGGTGAATTTGTAGGCTATAGCGAGGACTCCTTTGGCTGTCAGGAATATGATATTACCCGCTTTGTTAAGGAGGGCAGTAATAAACTTGCTGTAACCGTTTATCGCTATTGTACGGGCAGTTATTTGGAAGACCAGGACTTTTGGCGTATATCCGGTATCTTTCGGGATGTTTTCTTAATTTATAAACCCAAGGTACAGATATTTGACTATTATGCTACTGCAGAGTTTGATGAGGACTATACCAAAGGCAAGTTTATTTTGGAGGTTGCTGTAGACTCTTTACGCTCTCAGGCTGCCGATGCCCGCTTGCTTTGTACCTTAGCAGATGCGCAAGGCAATATTGTCTTTGAGGAAAATGTCAAGATAGGCAAGCTGGAAGACGGTAAAAAAGCATTTGTAAAATATCAGCATATTCAAGAGGATGTTAAATTGTGGTCGCACGAGGACCCGTATCTTTACTTGCTTACCTTAACACTTTTTGACGGGGAGCAATTTTTGGATAAAAGAGAAGGCAAGTTTGGCTTCCGTGAGGTAAAAATTACACCTTATAAGGAAGGCAGAGGTCCTTTTATTTTGCTTAACGGTAAGCCGATTAAGTTTTGCGGGGTCAATCGCCATGACTTTCACCCCGACTATGCGCATGCAGTACCTTATGAGATTACAAAAAAAGATATTGAACTATGTAAAGCGCATAATATTACCGCAATTCGTACCAGTCATTATCCCAGCGCCAGATTTTTCTATGATTTATGTGACGAATACGGCATTTTAGTTATGTGCGAATGCAACTTAGAGACACATGGGCTGGCATTTATGATTCCTCGCAACAATAAAAAATGGACTGCCAATTGCGTATACCGAGCCCGCAATATGGTTAACACCTTTAAGAATCATCCTTGTATTATCAGTTGGTCTTTAGGCAACGAATCGGGATTCGGCAAAGCATTTAGAGAAATGAGGGAAGCAATCCTTGCCATAGATAAAACTAGATTTATTCATTATCATCCCGACACTACCGCAAAAGTGGGGGATGTGGTAAGCGATATGTATACCAGACAAGAAAAAATGAAGCTGATAGGCGAAAATAAAACTTTTACGCATTGCCCTGCTCTTTGGAAACCTTTAGGCACTAAGTTCAAGCCCGAAAAATATCGGGATAAGCCTTTTATGCTTTGCGAATACTCGCATGCTATGGGCAACAGTCTAGGCAATTTTAGCGATTATTGGGAGGATTTCAAAAAGTATGACAGGTTGGCAGGCGGCTTTATATGGGATTTTGCCGACCAATCTATTAAGGTTGTAGAGGACAATGTTACCGAGTGGCGGTATGGGGGCGATTTTGGCGACAAGCCCAATTCCGGCAGTTTTGCCTTTAATGGTATTGTTAGAGCAGACCGCACGCCCAATCCGTCTTTATATGAAGTTGCAAAGCAGTATCAGCAAGTGGATTTTTCTTTAGAAAATGGAGATATTGTAATAAAAAACAGGTACTTGTTTACAAACTTAAAAAAGTTTAGCTTAAAACTTGAATTGCTTCATAACGGAGAAGTAGCCAGCAGCAAGCTAATGGATGCGCCCGATATCCCCGCAGGAGAAACCGCCAATGTCCGTATACCTTTTAAGTTAGGCACAGAGCAGGCGGAAGTAGTGCTGAATGTTTACTTGCTTACAAGAGCAGCCAATGCTTACAGCAAAAAAGGGCATATAGTGGCAAGTGAACAATTGCTGATTACACCGCAAGCGCTGGTAGCTGCTTCAACAGTTGGCAATAGCTCTATTGCTACGGACAACTCTGTTGAGGTAGTAATTAATTCCGGTGATTTGCAAGTAGTTATTGATAAAAAATCGGGTGGGATTACCAATATTATAAAAGATGGCATAGAGCGTTTAAGGGACGGTATTTTTCCTCAACTGTATAGGGCAACAATAGATAATGACTCTTTTCCGCAAGTTCCTACCAATTTTTTGCGTTTAATTGCGGGCAAAGGACAATATAAACTTGCTCAAAAATTCCTAAGACCCAAAAAAGTTTATGTAGAACATAATGATGGATTCACTTCTGTACGAATTTGTTGGAAAATGCCATTGATTAAACAGCTTACAACATATTATACTTTTGGCAGCGAGGATTGCTTCGATATAGGTATGGAAGTAATGTCAGTTAGGAATATGGAAAGGTACGGTTTTACTTTTGCGCTTAAAGAAGGGGTGGACGGTGTAGCTTTTTACGGCAAAGGTCCGCATGAAAATTACGTAGACAGAGCTAGTTCCGCTTATTTAGGTATTTATAAGGGTAAAGCGGAGGACTTTATTCATAACTATCTAGTTCCGCAAGAAAATGGCAACCATACCGGCGTTCGCTGGCTGGAGGTGGGAGGCGAGGAAGGCTTTAGAATAGAAGCTAACGGTGCTCCGTTTGAAGCAAGCGTGCATCCGTATACTTTGGAAGCGTTAGATGACGCTAAGCATTTGCACGAGCTGAACAAGCTAAACTTTTTAACAGTCAATATAGATGGCGCGCAGCGTGGGGTTGGCGGCGATATACCTGCTATAGCAATGCTAAAGCCCCAATACAAGTTAAAGCGTAATCAACTGCACTCCTTTAAAGTTCGTGTTAAAATAAGCTAGGGAGTTTTGGATGGATAAAGATAAGGAGAAACTTTACACAAATACTGATAAAGCGGTTCCTGATGAGCCGCTTTTACCTATAGAACAAGGTACAGACCCAGCAGATGAGCTTAAAGAGGAAGATGTCAAATTAAATAAAAAGTTAAGGATAAGGATTATTGCCGCCATAATTGCTGTAATTATTGGTATTGTAGTATTTTATTTTACTGTTGTTCGCAATCAGGCAATACCTTCTCAGCCCTCTTCGGGCATTACCGGCGGAGAAATTAAGTGAGAATATGAAAGGATTAGTTTTAGAAGGCGGCGGCGCAAAAGGCAGTTACCATATTGGCGCTATTAAAGCATTGTACGAGCACGGATACACTTTTGACGGTGTGACAGGCACTTCCATTGGTGCAATTAATGCGGCTTTGGTGGTGCAAGGGGATATAGAGCTTTGCTATGAGTTTTGGTCAAAAGCTCTGACTTCCAGAATTATTGATGTAGATGATGCAGAAATAGATAATTTGCTAAAAATGCAAATTAAGTTTAGCACGGTCAGGTACTTTTTTAACCTTGTAGCAAAAGCATTAAAAGAAAAAGGCATTTCGATAAAGCAAATTGAACAACTAATACAGGAATATATTGATGAGGACAAAATTCGTGCCAGCAAAATGGATTTTGGGCTGGTAACTATCTCATTAACCGACCATTTTAGACCGCTTGAGCTTTTTAAGGAAGAAATCCCAGCAGGGATGATGCACGATTACATATTGGCAAGCGCATATTATCCTGCCTTTCAAGGCAAGAAGATAGGCGGCAAGCGCTATATTGACGGGGGGCTTTATGACAACTTGCCCATAAATCCTTTAATACGCCGAGGCTATAAAGAAATCATTGCCATAAGAACTAAGCGGTCTATGTCAATTATAAAGAAACCCATTGATACCACAGTAAAAATTGATTATATCCGACCTTCGGAATCGTTGGGAGGGACACTTGTCTTTTCTAATGAGCGCATAATGAAAAATATCAAAATGGGCTACCATGATGCGCTAAGATTTATTTATAATTACTTAGGGCGGCGTTACTATATAGAATATCAGGACAATACACATTTCAACGCTTGCGCATTGGCATATAACAAGCAGTTGTATCAAGAGCTAGCTAAAATAATGAAATGGGAATATACTTCTAAAAGAGAAATCTTGCAAAAAATGATGGAGTATCTTAAAAAAAGAGTTAAGACCGACAGAAAAGAGTATAACCATTATGACATACTAGTTATGTTATTGGAAGGCGTGGCATCTTATTATAAAATTGAGCGATTTAAGGTATATTCCTTCAAAGAGTTTGTAAAGGCCATTAAAACCGAATTTGATGCTGACTCCACTAATCAGTTATGCGTTGGCAGATATTTAAGCACAGGACTTGTAAGAAGCGACTTTTATCAATTACTAAAGATAATGCTACAATACATTGTAGGAGACTAAAGGTGACAAAAACAAACAAAACACAATCGAAATCAGTATTTAAGATGTTAGCTAAAAGATGGTTTGTAGATGCTTTTAGCGGTATGGCTATGGGTCTTTTTGCAACTTTGATAGCCGGCACTATTTTTGAGCAAATTGGCAAGGCAATAAGTAATAGCACAATATCTGTTTTTTTTATTAGCATTGCCAATATAGCCAAAATATTAATGGGAGCAGGTATAGGCGCAGGCATAGCCTATGCTCTTAAAGCTGATAAGCTAACTATTTTTAGCTGTATGGTAGCAGGTATGCTGGGCGCTAACGGTAATGGTACGGGCGCTATTGCAACAGGTATAGGCAATCCTATCAATGCTTACCTTGCCGCCCTTATAGCTTGCGAAGTATGTATGCTAATTAGCGGCAAAACTAAGTTGGATATCTTATTGATACCTCTTACAGCATTTGCGGCAAGCGCATTAGTTTTGTGGCTGCTCTGCCCTCCTGTTTCGGCTTTTATTGCTAAATTAAGCGAGCTTATAGCGGCTGCTATGGTGTGGAATCCTTTTATTATGGGCATAGTCATTTCGATAACTATGGGCATACTCCTTACTATGCCAATTTCCAGTGCCGCTATATGGGTTGCAATCTTTTTTGGTAGCAATGTAACTAGCGATGCTCTGCTGCTTGCAGGAGGAGCGGCTGTAGTTGGCTGTTCTGCTCATATGGTAGGGTTTGCTGTCCAAAGTTTTAGAGAAAATGGCTTTGCAGGGCTTATTGCACAAGGTATAGGGACAAGTATGCTGCAAATCCCCAATATAATGAAAAATCCCCTTATTATTATACCTCCTATTATTGCCAGCGCCATTGTAGGACCATTATCAAGCACAGTTTTTAAGCTAAAATGCGGAGTGGGCGCAGGCATGGGCACTTCCGGCTTTGTGGGGGTGCTGGGGGTAATAGATGCCAGCAAGGATATTCCGACTGTCATAATGATATTGGGTATAATATTGCTGATGTTTGTTTTGCCTGCAATAATTTCCATAATTATAGCGGAAATAATGCGGAAAGCAGGTTGGATTAAACGAAACGATATGAGTTTGAATTTAAAATAAGGAAGGTATCAATTGTCTAAGATTTTACTGTTAGATAGCAATAGCCTGTTGTACCGTGCATATTATGCGCTCCCTTCTATGCAAAATGCTTTAGGTGAGTCTACTGCGGCTATATATGGGTTTATTTCTATGCTTGCCCGTTTGTTAAGGGAGGAGCGCCCCACACATATTGCCGCTGTTTTTGACCATAAGGGCAAAGTGCTAAGGCAGCAAGTGTACCCTGAGTATAAAGCTACCCGAAAGCCTATGCCTGATGATTTAGTGGTACAAGTGCCTTATCTATATCAATTGCTGGAGAATATGGGGATAAAGATTCTAAGCAAGGAAGGGTACGAAGCTGATGATATTATCGGCACTATTGCAAAAAGATTTAACATTAATACCATTATTTTAACAGGGGATAGGGATTGCTTGCAGCTTGTAGATAACAGCACTACGGTATATTATACCCTGCGGGGGGTAACCAATGTAAAGAAATATACCTTAAATACCCTTGCGCAAGAAGGTCTGACACCGCAAGCTGTTATAGAATATAAAGCTATAGCAGGGGATAAATCTGACAATATACCGGGCGCTACAGGCGTAGGCGATGTAAGCGCAAAAAAACTGTTGACCCAATTTGAAAATATAGAAACTCTTTATGAAAATATAGAGCAAGTAAAAGGCTCGCTAAAAGATAAAATGCTGGCATCCAAAGATATAGTCTTTTTATCCAAGAAACTTGCCACTATTGATACGCTTGTGCCTATAGAATGCACTTTAGATAATTTAACTTTTGATAATATACTGGATAAAAAAGCATTGGAAAATATGCAACAGCTAGGCTTTAGAAGCTTAATTGAGCGATTTGAATTTAAGCAAGCAGAAAATGAGCCGAAAATAGAGCAACCTGTTATTAAGGCAATAGAGCTCACATCCATAGATATATTAAAAGAAATTGTAGAAAGGAATAAGGATAGCAAGCAGTTTGCGCTTAGCATTAATTCTAAAGTAAACTTTGCATTTAACGAAAGCCTTGAGTATACAATTTTATGTGCTCAAAGCTATTTTGATGCAGGGCCTGGCATAGCCGAGGTGTTAGAGACGCTCAGTCCCCTGCTAAATGCCGAATGCCAAAAAGTATTTTATGATATTAAGGAAATGTATTACTTAGCTAAGGAAAAGGGCTGCAGCTTTGACTACAATAGGCAAGGCGCAGAGGATATACTGCTTAAAGCATATTTGGTCAATTCTATAAGAGCATATAAGAGTTTGGAGCATTTGCTGGAGGATTACGGGCTGGATAAAGAGTACCCAAGTGTCTATATGCTTAAACTCAATAGGATTTTAGATGATTTAGTAAGGCAATATTCCCTTGAGGACCTGTATTATAATATTGAACTGCCTTTAATAGATGTGCTTTACGAAATTGAACAGCAAGGCTTTGCTATGGATATTAATATGCTTAAAGAGCTTAGCGTACAATACGAACAAGAGCTTGCAGTAATTGTAAAAAAGATTCACGAGTTAGCGGGTGAGGAGTTTAATATCAATTCCAATCAGCAGCTTGGCAATATTTTATTTGAAAAGTTAGGGTTGCCAAAAAGCAAGAAAAACAAAATGGGCTATACAGTTACTGCGGAAACACTAGAGCAGCTAGAGCATCCTATTATAGAACTGCTGCTTAGGCATAGAGAAATAACTAAGCTGAAATCTACTTATTTGGACGGACTTTACAATTTTATAGATAAAAGTACGGGCAAGCTGCATACCAAGTTTAAGCAATGCTTGACCGCCACAGGGCGGCTAAGTTCTGTTGAGCCCAATTTGCAAAATATACCTACCCGCACAAAGGAAGGGCGCAGCTTGCGCAAAATGTTTGTAGCAAGTGCGGAATGTATTTTATTGTCAGCAGATTACTCCCAAATTGAACTTAGATTGCTTGCCCATTTATCTGGAGATGAGAATTTGCTGCACGCATACAGAAATGGTATTGACATTCACCGCCTTACCGCTGCCAAAGTTTCGGGAGTAAACTTAGAGGATGTAACCTCTGATATGCGGAGAGCCGCTAAGGAAATCAACTTTGGCATTATTTACGGTATTAGCGAGTTTGGGCTGGCTAGGGTGCTTAATATTTCCCGTCAAGGCGCTAGGCTATTTCAAGAACGCTATTTTGAAACTTATCCCGCTGTAAAAGGTTATATGCAAAGCAATGTTGAAAAAGCTAAGGAAAAAGGATATATTCGCACTATTAAAGGTAGGATTCGGCTTTTTCCCGAGCTAGCCTCAAGGAACTTTAATATCCGTTCCTTTGGGGAAAGAGCGGCTATGAATATGCCTCTGCAAGGCAGCAGCGCAGATATTATTAAGATTGCTATGATACGGTTAAGCGCACGCCTGAAACAAGAAGGACTAAAAGCAAGAATTATTTTACAAGTGCATGATGAGCTTATTATAGATTGCCCTATAGCCGAACAAGAGCAAGTTGCGCAGCTGGCATATACCGAAATGAAAAATGCTGTACAGTTAAGTATACCTTTAGAAGTAGAAGTGCATAAGGGAGTCAACTGGTTTGAGGCAAGCTAGCTTAATATACTAAGACAAGGAGCTTTTACAAAAGTGTTAATAGCTATAACAGGAGGAATAGGGAGCGGAAAAACAACGGTGCTGCAAATGATTGCCTCTTTAGGCGGCAATATTATCAATGCTGATGAAATCAATAACGAACTGCTAGCTCAAGAGTTTTATGTTAAGGAACTTGCCGCTCTGTTTCCCAAAGCTGTTACCGGCGGCAAGGTAGACAAGGTCAAGCTGAGCAAGATTGTCTTTTATAATAAAAAAGCCTTAGCAAAGCTAAATCAGCTTGCTCATCCGCTTATTAATCAGCGAATACTGCAAAAAGCAAAAGAGTGCAGCGGCAATGTTTTTGTAGAAATCCCTTTGCTTACCGAATCAAAGATACAACATAATTTTGATAGGATATGGCTTATTAAAGCTGATACTTCGCTACGGCTTACCCGTATAATAGAGCGCAGTCATATTAATAAACGATTTGCAAAACGCATAATGAGCTTACAGGAAAAAGATAAGCTAAGGGAAAAGTTTGCCACCGATATTATTATAAACAATGGCGATAATAAGCATTTATTTAGCCAAATAAAGGAATTATATTACAGGCTTTTGAATGGATAGGATAATATTACATTCAGATATTAACAACTTTTATGCTTCGGTAGAAATTAGGCTTAACCCCAAGCTGGAAGGAAAATGTATAGCAGTAGCAGGCGACCCTAAAAAAAGGCATGGTATTGTATTGGCAAAAAGCAATCAAGCCAAAGCATATGGAGTTAAGACTGCAGAACCGTTATGGCAAGCAAAAAAGAAATGCCCGCAACTTATTTTTATCCCTCCCAACTATAAAAAATATACGGAATACAGCAAGGCAATCTTTGATATCTATACTCGCTACACCGATTTGGTAGAAAGTTTTGGTCAAGACGAATGCTGGCTGGACACTACGGGCAGCGTAAAACTGTTTGGAGACGGGTTGAGTGTTGCAAACAGAATAAGAGCGGATATAAAAAAAGAAACCGGGCTTAGTGTATCAATAGGGGTATCTTTTAATAAGATTTTTGCCAAACTCGGCAGCGATATCAAGAAACCGGACGCTGTAACAGTAATAAGCAAAGATAATTTTAAGGATATAGTTTGGTCGCTGCCCACTCATGCTATGATATATATTGGCAAGGCAACAGCAAAAGCGTTATCCAAGCTGGGGATAAACACAATAGGTGAGCTTGCCTCTGCCGATAAAAGTAGTTTGGAGAGCCTTTTTGGCAAGATGGGCACAAAGTTTTATGAATATGCATGGGGAAGAGACAGCGACCCCGTTGCACGCTTTGACGCTGTCCGCTTGCCTGACAGTATAGGCAACGGTACTACTACAGCCAGCGATATTGCCGCTATAGAGGATGCGGAAAGAGTGATTTTTGCACTGTGCGAAGTAATAGCTTATCGGTTGCGGCAGCAAAAAATGGTAGCGGGCGGCATATCAATTAACTTGCGGGATACTAACTTAAAGACAATTACCAGGCAGGAAGCCCTGCTTTCTCCTATTGGGACAGCTACTCAGCTTGCAGAAAAGGCTGTGCAAATATTAAAAGCCCATTATAACTTTTCCTCTATGCCTCCTCTTAGGACAATTACAGTATCCGCCTATGCGCTATCTTCTCAAAGTGAAGCATACCAATTGTCGCTGTTTGCTAAAGATAGCGCAAAAGACAGCCATTTGGAATCAAATATAGATAAATTAAGGGATAAATACGGGGCAGCGGTAATTCAAAGGGCGCTTAATTTGGAGACGCCTTATACTTGTGATGCAAAAGAAATAGATGAAGGTTTTTTGCCTTTTGATAAGGGAAACTTAAACAAGCAAGATTAGCAAAAGTCCTTATGTCTTGGCTTTCTTATAAAAATGGAAGAATTTTTATTGCAGTCAACCTACATTCTATTGACTAAAAATATTTAAATAGCTATAATATTATGGATAAACTATTGGAGGCAATCGGGTGAGCAAAAAGAAGGCAATTATTATACTGGCTTGTGTAACTGTATTTATAATACTTGCCGCTCTAATTATAATCCCTCTTAACGGTAAAGATAACTTCAAGATAGGCAAATCAAATTATGATTTTTACTGGGTAAGCAAAGCTATTAAGTTGGGATTGGACCTTGAGGGCGGCATGTATGCAGAATATATAGCAGATTTAGAGGGAGTAGAAGACCCTCCGGGAGCAATTAACGGTGCAATGAGCAACTTATCCAGTTTGCTTTTTTCCAAAGGTTATACTGAAGCTGTAGTGACAAAAGTCGGTAACGACGGTATTAGGGTAGAAGTGCCTTCCGTAGAAGATACAGAAGCGCTAATGGCACTTATCGGCAAACCTGCTAAGTTAGAGTTTAAGGATGAAAACGGTGAGGTATTAATAGAGGGCAATAAGCATCTTGATAAAGCAAATGCCGCACTCCAAAACGGTCAATATATAATTGAATTAAAGTTTAACAGAGCAGGCACAGAGGCTTTTGCAAAAGCAACGGAAGCTAATCTTAATAAAGAAATAGGTATCTTTATTGATGATGCGGAGATAATGAGCCCCAGGGTCAACTCTGTAATCAGCGATGGCAAAGCTATCATTGAAGGCAAGTACAGTCAAACTTATGCAGAAGAGACAGCTACCAAAATCAATTCCGGCGCATTGGGAGTTAAACTTTCTTTAGTCAATTCTGAAACAATTTCTCCTACACTAGGATCAGAAGCCTTAAAATACGGTATTATAGCGGGCGCTCTTGGCATATTATTCGTTATTATTTTTATGAGCGTTATTTATAGAGGATTAGGACTTTGCGCTTCTCTTGCTTTATTAATTTATACCGAAATATTAGTTATCCTGCTTGCAATAGTGCCTTGGGTACAGCTTACTTTGCCCGGTATTGCTGGTATTATCCTAAGTATAGGTATGGCGGTGGATGCCAATGTAGTTGTTTTTGAAAGAATTAAAGACGAAATGAAGTCAGGCAAGAGAACAATTCAATCTGCTGTTAATACAGGTTTCAAAAAGGCAATAGTCGCTATATTAGACGCTAATATTACTACAATTATGGGTGCGCTGGTAATGATGTTTGTTGGCGCAACCGCAATAAAGAGTTTTGCAATTACTTTATTTATTGGTATTTTGGTGTCTATGTTTACCGCTTTGTTTGTAACAAGATTTATTCTTAAAGCTGTCCTTACCTTACAGCCGGAGGAAAGATTCTATGGCTTAGCTGCAAAGGAGGTAAAGAAATATGCTTAAGAAATTCTTTGCTAAGCTGGATTACCGAGGAAAAGAAATTAAAGTTTTTGAGCATTATAAAACTTGGTTTTTCTTGCCGCTAATTCTATTGTTTATTTGTTTAGCGCTTGGCACTTTCTATCAGTTCAGCGATAATTATTCGGGTTTTGCCAATGTCGGCATTGACTTTCAAGGCGGCACAGTGCTAAATGTCGAAATGCATGGCTTTGATATGAACAAAAATAATTATGGCAAAAATCTAGGGCTAATAAGCAAAGCGGTTGATAAAAACGGTCTGCATATCAGCGTAGACCAGCGCAGCGGCGATTCTGCTATTATTGTTAGGTATACTAATGTGGCGCATGGCGAGGATCTTGGCGCTGATGCCGAAAAAATGAATGCTGTCAACAATCAAGTCAGGCAAGATGTTATTGCCAATTTTAAGGCAGAATATGGCTCACAAGTAGATATAAAAGCCACTACCAGCTTAACCGGAGCTACTGCAAGCAGTAGGTTAATAAAAACCGCTGTCCTTTCCGTGTTAATTTCAGTTGCGCTTATCTTGATATATGTTGCGGTGCGGTTTGACTTATTTAGCGGATTGGCTACAATTGTAGCATTGCTTTACGATTTAGTGCTGATGACTGCGCTGACTATAGCTTTTAGATTGCAAATTAACAGCTCCTTTATAGCTTGTATTATTACCATTGTGGGATATGCTATTAACAACTGTATTATAATTTTTGACAGAGTAAGGGACAACCTTGCGCCTTATAAGGCAGGCAATAAAAAAATGGTGGTAAGAGAAATTGTAGACTCTTCAGTTACAGCCACATTTACCCGTTCTCTATATACTACAATTACTTCTTTAATAACATTAGTATTGCTTGCAATATTTGGCGTATCCGCAATTGTAGAGTTTGCGTTGCCAATTATTTTTGGTCTACTGATAGGGTTGTTTACTTCTACTTTTATTGCTCCTTCTATTTGGGGCATACTGCAAACGCAAAAGCTGGACGGGTTTAGAGCTTGGAAGAATCTATTTAGACCTCGCTCAACAAAAAAGATTAAAACCGCAAAAGGTTAAAAAACAGTAAAGCCCATAGCGTTTATGGGCTTTATTTTTGGGATAAAAATGCCTAAGTATATTTTAAGAAATCAAGCTGACCGGCTGCAGGCTGAACAGCTTGCCAAAGAATGCAATATTAATAAAATTGTAGCCGGCTTGCTGCTAGCAAGAGGCATAGATACTGCCGCTGCGGCAATTAAGTTTTTGCAGCCGGATTTAGCTGAGCTGTGCTCTCCCTTTGATTTAATAGGCATTAGAGAAGCCTGCAAACTAATCCGGTCTGTAATTGCTTGTAAAGGCAAGATTGTAATTTATGCTGATTATGATGCGGACGGGGTAGGTGCTGCGGCAATACTGCACTTAGCATTCAAAGAAATAGGCATAGTTTCCGATGTCTATATCCCCAATAGAAAGAATGAAGGTTACGGGCTGACTGTCAGCGCTTTGAAACTTATTAAAGAGCAATACAATCCCCGCTTGATTATTACCGTAGATTGCGGCATTAGCGCAATAGAGGAAGTTGCTTTTGCCAAAGAACAGCTGGGTATAGATATTATTGTAACTGACCACCACGAGCCTCAAGCGGTATTGCCCAATGCCATTTGCATCAACCCCCATTTAGTACAGGGCTATCCTCCTCTTTGCGGCGCAGGGGTAGCACTAAAGTTGGCAGAAGCACTATGCGGACAAGCTCAAGCTATGCAGTATTTGGATATATGCGCCATTTCTACAGTAGCTGATATGGTGCCGCTAATTGCCGACAATAGAATTATTGCAGCTTATGGGTTGCGCTTGTTAGCTAAAAAGCAAACTAGAATAGGGCTAAGGATGCTAATGGAGCGCATTGGAATAGGGGACGAGCTCTCTTCTTACGATATAGCATTCAAAATTGCTCCCCGCTTAAATGCTGTGGGTAGGCTGGATAGCGCAAATAGTGCCTTTAGGCTGCTAGTTAGTCAAGACACGACAGAACTTTCATTGCTGGTAGAGGAGCTGGAGTTGGCAAATACGGTGCGGCAAGAGCTTTGCGAAAAGACTTTTGAGCATGCTAAAGAGAAACTTTTAGCTTATAACTTATTTGAAGGCGGAATTATTGCCCTGGAGGATAAGAGCTGGGACTCCGGTATCGTTGGGATAGTTGCGGCTAAGTTATGTGAGGAATTCAAAAGACCTGTTATTTTGTTTTCCCATCAAGACGGGCTGCTTAAAGGCTCTGCCCGCAGTATAAACGGTGCTAATATCTTTTTAGCTCTTAAAAGCGCGCAAGACTTGCTTATCTCTTTTGGAGGGCATAGTATGGCGGCGGGAGCAAGTTTGGGCAAAGACAACTTAAAAGCGCTTGCTTGCTCAATTGACAGATATTTTGCCAAGCAAAATATTACCTTTGCGGAGCATACATACTCCTATGATTTTGCATTGGCAAGCGAAGCTGTGGATTTGCAGCTGGCAGCTCAGCTCAAAAAGATGCAGCCTTTTGGTCTGGGCAACCCCGCTCCCTGCTTTTTAACAGAATATACCGCCAATTCTTTTAGCAGAATGGCAAAGCATAAGCATATACTTTCTCGCTCAAAAAATATAACCTTATTAGGCTTTAATATGCTTAACTTATTAGAGGCAGTAAATGGCGGCGCTGAAATTATTTATAATATAGAGTTAGATTATTTTAGAAATAAACCTATTGTCAATGGCATTATTAAAAGTATAAAAGTCAGTCGGCTGCCCAACGCAGAAGTGTTGTTATCACGCTATTTTTCGCTTTATAATGTTAAGAGTTTTAAGTATAGGGGCAAACGCAGAAAGCCGCAAAAGGACTTTGGACATATTGTAATAGCTTATTCTAAGGAAGGTTTTGATAAGGCTTGCGCTTTATATCCTTTTTATAATCAATCTATCTTTACGCTGGGTTGCTCTAATCCTGTTAATACCGTTATATTGTCTCCGGATAAGGAGCTGGACTTTAGTTATTATGGGGAAATTAGCTTTGCGGATAAACTGCCTAAGGGTTTTGCAAGCATAGTTAACGCTAGCTATGGCAAGGTAAAATATTTGAGCTTTGCCGCTGCTCCTTATGTAGACTCAACCCTTAGCGTCCCTTTGTTGCGCCAATATTATTTAATTATGAAAAAGCTGCTTTCAGGCAAAGAGGACAATGTTACAGCGCTATATAATAGGGTAGCAGCCCGCCATACGGTAACATTATCAGATTTTTCTTTGGCTTACAATATATTTAAAGAATTAGCATTGATATGTACGGATAAAAATGATATTATTTATTTTAGCAAGGAAAAGGTTGAGCTATGCGCTTCTCAACTTTACTTGCAAACTATAAAGGATAAGGTTGACTATGCAGAAGCTGCTTGCGCTAGCGAAAACAAAGTTTAGCGAGCACGATTATCAATGTGTGGAGTATGCCCTTGAGTTTGCGGTAAAAGCGCACCAAGGTCAATTGCGCATGAGCGGCGAGCCATATATTAACCATCCTATACAAACTGCGATTATCCTGCTAAACTTAGGTATGGATACAGCAACTGTAATTAGTGCTATTTTACATGATGTGCTGGAAGATACCAAAGTTAGCGAGGGGGAAGTAAAGCAAAAATTTGGTGAGCAAATACTTAGCTTGGTAATAGGGGTAACAAAAATCTCTAAGATTCGCTACACCAGCGAAAAGGAAGCACAAGCCGAAAATATTCGCAAACTGTTTTTTGCTATGGCAGAGGATATAAGAGTCCTTATTATTAAACTTGCAGACCGACTGCATAATATGCGCACATTGGATTATATCGGAAAAGAAAAACAGCAGCGCATTGCGCTAGAAACTTTAGAGATTTACGCACCTTTGGCAGGGCGGCTGGGGATATCAAGTTTTAAGACAGAACTGGAAGACCTATGTATGAAGTATCTATATCCTAAGGAGTTTCAGGAATTGTCTAACGCTATTGAGCTAAAGCGTGAAGAGCGTATGGGATTCGTCAATAAAATTGCTTTGGATATAGAGCAGCAATTAAAAGAGCTGAATATAAAAGGTGAGGTCAAAGGACGCCCCAAGCATTTTTATAGTATTTTTAAGAAAATGAGGAGCACCGATAAGACCCTTGACCAAATATATGACCTGATTGCAGTTAGGGTAATAGTAGAAACGCTAAGCGATTGTTATACGATGTTGGGGCTGATTCATTCTATTTGGCGGCCTGTGCCGGGCAGATTCAAAGATTATATAGCTATGCCCAAGCCCAATATGTATCAATCTTTACATACTACGGTAGTGTCTAATTTTGGCACTACTTTTGAAATACAAATCCGTACTTATGAAATGAATAATGTAGCAGAATACGGAATAGCTGCTCATTGGATGTATAAGGAAGGCGAAAAGCAAGATGACGATTATGCTTCAAAGCTAAGCTGGGTTAAAGAAATGATGGAAGTGCAAGCCGACTTAAAAGACTCCGTAGAGTTTATGGAAACCTTAAAGCTGGATGTGCTTTCTAACGAAATATATGTCTTTAGTCCCAAAGGGGATGTATTTAACTTGCCCCGAGGAGCTAATTGTATTGATTTTGCCTATGCGGTACACTCTGCGGTAGGAAACAAATGTGTAGGCGCAAAAATCAATAATAAAATAGTGCCTTTAGGCACTCCGCTTAACAATGGCGACATTATAGAAATCTTAACCCAAGCCAACTCCAAAGGTCCTTCCCGAGATTGGTTGAAAATAGCCAAGACTGCCTCCGCTAGGGCAAAAATCCGCAGCTTTTTCAAAAAAGCTATGCAAGACGAAAATATTAAGCTGGGCAAGGAAATGATGGAAAAGGAAGCTAAGCACAGAGGCTATGCGCTTTCGGATTTGCTTGTGCCCGGCTGGGTTAAACTTATACAGGAGCGCTATTCATTTTCTTCATTAGATGATATTTATGCCAGTATTGGCTACGGCGGCATTACTACTAATCAAATATTGCTAAAATTAATTGACTTTTATAAAAAAGATCAAGCAACTAAAGAAGCTGTGATAATAACAGACAGCACTCAAGAGATAGAGCGTCGGCCAGCCCCTCGCAGACATAGTTCCGGCATTTTGATAGAAGGTTTTGATGATTTTTTAATAAGGATTTCCAAATGTTGCAATCCTGTGCCCGGCGATGAAATAATAGGTTATGTTTCCCGGGGGCGAGGCGTTTCTGTGCATAGAAAAGATTGTCCTAATATGCGCAATATCGAAGAGGGTAGAATAATTTCTGCAGAATGGGCTCTTGATGCCGACTCCAGCTTTATTGCATCAATCAGAATAGATGCTCAAAACCGCAGCGGTCTGCTTAATAAAATCACTTCGGTAATTTCTGCAGAAAAGCTGCAAATTGCATCTGTAAACGCAAGGGCAAGGAACAAAGGCTCGCAAGATGCCATTATCCTGTTGGCCATAGAAATTAAGGAATTGGCACAACTGGGACACCTTATTACCAAATTAAAAGCTATTGAAGGCGTATATGATGTATATAGGGACAGCAAAGTGCATTAAAATTGTCTTTTAAGATTGATTTGTCGTTTATTGTATGATAGAATTAAAAAGTTAATGGAGGTAAAAAATGGTAAGCAAAGAAACTAAGAAGCAAAATGTAGCGTACATTACTAGCCAAATTGAGCATATTATCAAGACATTTGGCAAGAGAGACCCGGGCAGCGAGGGAGAAAGAGCGGCGCAGGAATATATGCGCAGCGAGCTGGATAAGTATACAGACAGCTCTGTACTTGAAGATTTCAAAATCAACCCCGGTTCTTTTTTTGGTTGGATTCCCTTTACTGCCACTTGCGCACTTTTAGGGCTCTTGTCATCCTTTTTAGTGGCTTGGCTTCCTATAGTATTTATTGTGCTGGGCTTGATACCAATGCTCACTCAGTTTATACTGTATAAGACTACTTTTGACCCGCTTTTTGCAGAAAAGATTTCTTGCAACTTAATGGCAACTAAGCAGCCGCAAGGCGAAGTTAAAAGGCGCATTATTTTTGGCGGGCATGCTGATGCCACTTGGGAATGGACTATCAACTATAAGTTTGGCGGAGTAGGTTTTGCTATTGAGTTTTTAGTTTCATTGATTGGAGCAATTTATCTTATATTTTTAGGTATTTACGGTGCTGCTAAAGGCGGCACCAGCTTAACTTTATCGTTAATAGGGCTGGTATTTGTACCTTTTTGGATAGGCTTATATTTCTTTTCTAATTCTAAAATTGTAGTGGACGGTGCAAATGATAATCTTACTGCCTGCCTTACTTCCATAGCTATTATTAAAGCATTGAACGAAGAAGGCATAAAGCTAGAAAATACTGAGCTTTGCGCTTTTATTTCAGGCTCTGAGGAATGCGGCCTAAGAGGAGCAAAGGCTTGGGCGGCAGCTCATAAAGATGATTACAATGATGTAGAAACTATATTTATACCCCTTGAAACGCTAAGAGAAGTGAATCACCTTTCTATTTATTCCCGAGACCTTAACGGTATAGTAAAAACTGACCCTCAAGTGTGCAAGCTGCTCAAGATTGCAAGTGCGAATGCAGGATTCCCCAATGTGAATTATGCTACTGTTACCGTAGGTTCTACTGACTCTGCGGCTTTAGTGCAAGCTGGCTTAAAAGCGGCTACACTGGCTGCAATGGACCACAATTTGCAAGACTATTATCATACCCGCAGAGATACTTACGACAATATAAGCGAAGAATGTTTGGAAGCATCTTTGGATATTTGTCTTGCCGCTTTGGAGGAGTTTGACAAAAACGGACTGCCCGAAGCCTAGGAGTAGTTATGTTAAAACAATTTAAGATTGCCATTGAGTATATTAAAGATGGCAAAGTTTACAGCTGTACAGATTACAGCTGTTCAGACTATACGCTTAGCTCTGCTTATAAAGACGGAAGATTGCAAGTTGTGCTTACAGCAAAGAATGCTTTGGAGCTAAGCAAGGCTGTTGCGGCCTACAATTATGCATATAAAGAAGACTCTAAGGTGTTTTGCAATGGCTATCAATCTTGGTCATATTCCAGAGAATATACAAATGGGGAAAAGTTTAGCGGGCTAAAAAGCATAGCTAAGTACCCCCCGGTAAAGAACTTTGCATACACTTCCGGCGATTATCATTTTGTCAATTACTCTAACCAAAAAGGCTGCTATCATTCCAATACCTATGGCTATATTCGCAATGGGCAGGAGTATGCCCTTATAGGTTCGCTTTCAGAGAAAGTTGGGTTCACTATTATCAGATATGGCTTAAATGATAATACTTTAAAGATAGAAAAGGATGTTGAAGGCAAAAGCGTTTGCGCTAATGAGAAAATTGAGCTGTTTGATATTTATTATGAGCGGGGCGGCTACGAGCAAGTCTTTGACAACTATTTTAAGCTAATGGAGTTGAAATTGCCCAGCCAAAAAAGATTGTGCGGATATACTTCCTGGTACAATTATTTTGGCAAAATTACAGAAGAGATTATCTTGCGGGATTTAGGCTCTTTGCATGCTGTAGCCGGAGAGCAAGCCCAAATCTTTCAAATAGATGACGGGTATCAAACAGCGGTAGGGGATTGGCTAAGCGTAGATAAAACAAAGTTCCCTCAAGGGATGAAGCATATTGCAGACAGTATCCACAAGTGCGGATATCTAGCAGGCATTTGGCTAGCTCCTTTCAATTGCCAAAAGAACTCTAAATTAGCAAAAGAGCATCCTGAATGGCTAATTAGAAATGCAAAAAACAAGCCATACCTTTCCGCAGTAGCTTGGGGCGGCGCATATACCATTGATTTTTATTTGCCTGAGGTGCGCTCTTATCTTAAAGAGGTCTTTGCTGAAGTGCTTAATGTCTGGGGTTATGATATGGTCAAGCTGGACTTTTTATACTCGCAATGTATGTATCCCCGATATGGCAAGAGCAGAGGGCAAATTATGACAGAGGCAATGCAGTTTTTGCGGGAGTGCGTTGGCGGCAAGTATATCCTAGGATGCGGAGTGCCCCTTGGCGCTTCATTTGGCTATGTGGATTTTTGCAGGATTGGCTCCGATGTCCATACTTCTTATAAAGACCCTTTTTATGTCAAGCTGCTAAACAGAGAAATTATATCCACCCGTACTGCTATTACCAATACAGTATTTAGGCGGCACTTAAACGGTAGAGCTTTTTTATCCGACCCCGATGTATTTTTATTGCGCAATGACAAAAGAGAGTTCCCGTACAAAAGCTCTCCTGCGCTTGGCTATACTTGGCAACAAAAGGAGCTGCTTGCTATAATTAATAGTATTTTTGGAGATATTCTATTTGTATCTGATAATACAGGCACTTATTCTGATGCGCAAAAGGAATTGCTTTTAAGCGCATATAACGGAATGGGCTACAAGGTGTTAAGCGTAGATTACAACAATGATTTTTTTAAGATTTTGCTTGAAAAGGACGGTATAACCAAATCTTTGGAGTTCGATGTTTGCTCAGGCGATTATACGCTAAAGCAAGTATAATTTTTTGAAAATTTGCAGACAATTTTAACTTGATACGCAAGAAATATATCTAATCAGCATACATATACTTAAAGTATGTGTGTGTTTGTTTTATATTTAGGTAAAGAATATCAAAGACAAATTAAATACATCAAAGATAAGTTGGCGCTTTTAGGCAATTTCCGTATCAATGTGGTGACCGGCAAAAAAGAAGCAAAGGTAATAATTTCAGCAGAAAATGTGGATTTTGTAAAGAGCATAATTAAGGATACGATTGCAGACTTGATATTGCTGTTTTATAAATACGATTCCTTTGCGGAATGTATAAATATCGGCGGATATGGCCTAGCAGGGTATGCGCTGCTTGGTGCGGTGCTTAGCTTTGACAGAAAGAATGAAAAAAGGTTGATAGTTGACTGTTTAGAGGACTTTCAAAACGAATTAAATATAGAAGGCTTTTACAATTTTAGCTTGGATATAATTAGAGAGCGTTGGAACGATTTTGCACAAATTGTGCAAAGATTGTTTGAAGAATGTGATAATGAAAATGATGTATTTGAGCTTATTTCTTTTATCATGAGCAGCGAAATTGGCTATGGCTCTTATATAAAAATCGACTTTGACAACAATATAACAATTAATAATAAAATATTGCCTATTGTGGAGTTTACCAAGGATAAGGACATCAATTTGGTAATATCCGTACTAAAGGAGCGTCCAATAAGTATCACTATACAATCTCCTAAAAATATCAGTTCGGAAATCATTGCCACCATATCCAAGTTAGGCGATAAAATCTAGGCTAATCTTAGCAAAAATCCCTTATTTATAAAGGTTTTTTATAAGCCCTCCGATTTGACATATTGGCTAAAATATGGTAAAATACTTATGTTTAAGGAGGCAGAATGGAACAATATAAAGCTAAAGATTTAATAGCGCTTTCAGGGCTAGAACCTATACGGGCAAGACCGGGTATGTACATTGGAAGCACAGGGGAAAAGGGGCTGCACCATTTACTTTGGGAGATAGTGGACAATGCAATAGACGAAGCCGCCAACGGACACGCTTTTAATATAAGTGTGGTAATTTATCCCGATCAATCTGTTTCGGTAGAGGATGACGGCAGAGGTATTCCCGTAGATATAAATAAGAAAACAAATATGAGCGGAGTGGAGATGGTCTTTACTCAGCTTCATGCAGGGGGCAAGTTTAATAGCGATAACTATCGCTTTAGCGGCGGACTGCACGGAGTGGGCGCATCTGTTGTCAATGCTTTAAGCAGTTGGGTCAAAGTGGAAGTTTACCGCAATGGAAAACGATATGTGCAAGAGTTTGCTTCAATAAAAAAGGATAATAAAATAGTTTGCGGGGTTGCTCAAGGGCATCTTAGAGAAGATGGCAAAACTAATAAAAGAGGTACTTTTATCCATTTTTTGCCTGACCCTGAAGTGTTCAAAACAACCGCCTTAGACCATAATAAGATACGAAAACGCTTGAGGGAGTTGGCATTTTTAACAAAAGGGATAAGAATCAGCTTTCAAGATAGACGGTTTACGAATGAAAGCGGAGACTATAAGTCAGTAGAATATTTATACAATGGCGGACTAATTGACTATGTCAATCATCTTAATTCTACTAAAAGCCCTTTAGTTAAAAATATAATTTATTTTGAAAGAAGGCAAGACAACTTTTGGCTTAGGCTGGCTATGCAGCATACCGATGATGTGCTGGAGAATATCCATTCCTATGTAAACAACATTCAAACAATAAGCGGCGGTTTTCACGAAACGGGGCTTAAAGCGGCTCTTACCAAAAGCCTAAATGATTATGCCAGGGAAAACAACTTCTTAAAACCAAAAGATGAAAACTTTTTAGGCGAAGATTTTCGGGTAGGGCTTACCGCAATTTTATCTATTTATATGCAAGACCCGCAGTTCGAAGGACAAACTAAAGAAAGGCTGGGCAGCGCAGAGGTAAAAAGCATTGTAGAAAATATAGTGTGCGAAGAGTTTCGGGCATACTTAAATAATAAGAAAAACAAAGAAAATATCAAGACAATAATGCAAATAGCTCAAGCAGCCGCGCTAGAACGCTTGGCGGTTAAAAGGACCAGGGAGCTACAAAGGCAAAAGAATAAACTTTCCGGCGGTATATTAGTAGGTAAGTTTGCAAAATGCTCAAGCAGGTCAGCAGAGGAATGCGAATTGTTTATTGTAGAAGGCGACAGTGCGGGAGGGAGCGCAAAACAGGGCAGAGATAGAGGCTTCCAAGCTATTTTGCCTCTTAAAGGCAAGCCCTTAAATGTGGAAAAGAAAAAAATTGAGCAAATCTTTGCCAATGAGGAGCTAAAGACCATAATTTATGCTTTGGGCACAGATTGCCACCCCAATTTTAATATAGAAGGGCTAAAATATGGCAAGGTGATAATTTTAGCGGACGCAGACCAGGACGGTGCGCATATTAGGTCTATTTTGCTTGCATTCTTTTACAGATATATGAATGAGCTGGTGCGGCAAGGCAAAGTATATATAGGGATGCCTCCCCTTTATAAGATAGAAAGAGGGAAAAGCGAAGTGCTTTACGCTTATGACGATACAGAACTTGAGAATATCTTAGCAAATACAAGCACTAAATATAAAATTCAACGCTATAAGGGCTTAGGCGAAATGAATCCTATACAACTGTGGGATACTACCCTTAATCCAAAAACCCGTACTTTACTTAGGGTAACTGTAGATGATGCGGTAGAGGCAGATTTAATGATTTCTACACTAATGGGAGAAAACATTGCCGCCAGAAAGGAATTTATTTTTGAAAATGTTGATTTTAACAAAGAAGATAACTTTGCAATTAAATACGGAGGCAAGTAATGGCAATTCAAGAAACATTTGATGACATTTTAAAAGGTACAAAAATAATAGAATCGCCGCTTGAGACGGTATTGCCCGGCTCTATGCTTCCTTATGCCGAATATGTAATTATGAATAGGGCGTTGCCCAGAGTGGAGGACGGGCTAAAGCCCGTTCAAAGGCGAATTTTATACTCTATGTATGAGCAAAATATCAAGCCTGACAGTACATATAAAAAGTCGGCTCGTGTGGTGGGGGATTGCTTAGGCAAGTATCATCCTCACGGTGACAGAAGCGTATATGATGCTATGGTGAGAATGGCTCAAGACTTTAATATGGGCATGACCTTAATAGACGGACACGGCAACTTTGGCTCAATAGACGGTGACAGCGCCGCCGCTATGCGTTATACCGAAGTGCGGTTGACAAAATTGGCTATGGAACTGCTTGCGGATTTGGATAAGGATACCGTGCAATGGGACAAGAACTTTGACGACTCCTTAGACGAACCAAAGGTGCTGCCCGGCAGATTCCCTAACTTGCTAGTAAACGGGGCATCAGGCATAGCAATTGGTTTGGCTACCAATATTCCTCCTCATAATTTGGCCGAAGTTATAGATGCGGCAATAGCTTTTATAGACCAACCGAGAATTGGCTTAGAGGAGCTTTTGGAGATAATCAAAGGTCCTGATTTTCCTACCGGCGGCTATATTGTGAGGGACGAAGGCTTATATTCTATGTACGAAAACGGTATAGGCAAGATAATTATGCGCGCCAAAGCGGATATTGAAAATGTGGATGGCGGCAGGCAAAATATTGTTATTACCGAAATACCTTTTCAAGAAAATAAAAGCAGGCTAGAACAGCGTATTTATGAACTAAAGGAAAGAAAAAAGGAATTGCTGGGCGGCATTACCGATGTAGCCGACGAATCGGACAGAAGCGGTATGCGTATAGTCGTCAAACTTAAAAAGGGCGAGGATGCCATTAAAATATTGGATTATTTATACGCTAATACCAATCTGCAATGCAATTTTTCTACCAATATGGTAGCTATTGCAGGGGGCAAGCCCCGACAAATGGGACTGCTGGAAATACTAAAATATTATGTAGATTTTCAGCGCAATCTAATTGTGCGCAGATGCCGCTATGAGCTTGCTTGTGCAGAAAAACGCTGCCATATCTTGGAAGGATACTTAGCCATACTGCCTGATTTTATTGATGAGGCAATAGTGCTTATTAAGGAAAGCTCCGGCAAAACCGAAGCAAGAGCAAAACTTAGAGAACGCTTTTCCCTTTCCGAAGCGCAAGCAGATGCGGTGCTGTCCTTGCAGCTTTCGCAACTAAACAAGTTAGATGTAAAGCGATTTGAAAATGAGCATGAGTCTTTGCAAAAAGAAATTATTTCTTTAAGAGATATTCTTTCCTCTGCAAAAAAGCAATTGGCAGTTGTTAAGAAAGAGCTTATTGATATTAAGCAAAGGCACGAGTTAAGGCGCAAAACAGTAGTAGTAGACAACTTGGCCGATATAGAAATCCGTCCTTTTGATTCTACCGATAAGAATGTTAAAAAGGGCTATTTTACCCTAACTGCCGACGGTAAAGTTAGGTTTATCCTTTCCCGTCAATTTTTAACGCAAGACAGGCATATTTCAGAAAGCGGGCTATTAGGACTTACCAAAGCAGTAGCACTTGCCGATGTGGATAGAGATGTATTGATATTTGGCTCTTTAGGCAACTGTTACCGCTTTGCTACCACTGATTTGCCCGAAAGGGGCTGGAGCGAGGCGGGCGACACTCTTTATTCTTTGGATGCAACAGCGCCAAAAGAGGAGTTAGCAGTAGCACTAATTACTATACCTAAAGAGGAAGCGGAAGGAAACTTGCTGATTTATACCTCTGACGGTATGGTAAAGCGAAGCAATCTTGCAGAATATTTGGTAAACAGGACTTCTTATCAAGTTATGGTCTTAAAAGAAGGGGATAGGGTGATAGGCGCAGAAATTGAGCGCGAAAACAGCACCGTTATGTTTGTAACTACCGACGGTATGTGCGTTAATGCGCAAGCACAAGAGTTTCCTTTGCAAGGTAGAAAGGCAGGCGGCGTAAAAGGGATAACTTTAAGCAAAAATGCTTTTGTGGTGTTTGCCGCACAATGCCAAGGCGAAACGGACGAGAGCGGCGCAGTTATTCAATCTTTAGGGGAGCTTGTTTTGCTTAGCGATAAAGGCTATGCAAAAAGGGTGCTTGCCAAAAACTTCGATATTATGAAGCGTGCTCGCAAGGGTATTAAGTGTTTTGATTTAGTCAAAACTAATGGTAAAAGTATAATTTATGCCTCTTTGCTTGCTAACGATATAGCGGTAGTGAGCACAGACAATAAAGTTGCCGCTATTTCTACAGCGCAAATTCGCTTAGAATCAAGGGTAGGTAAAGGCGCTCCTATGGCTAAAAGCAGCCCTATTGCCTATGCACTTGCCCATATTGAAGATGAATAGCGTACCTTTTGTAGCTAGGAAAAATATATTTTGATAATAAAATAATGAAACAAATAAGTAAAATTGCTTATAGAGGAGCAGCCAAAGCCAGCCCTCTAAAGCGTGGGGATATTATACACTCTTTTAATTCAAGGTCTTTTAATGACTTTTTAGATTATATTTATGCCGACTCCTTAGAGGATATTATTATAAAAGCAGAACGTGACGGCAAGAGTTTTGAATGCCAAATACAAAAGCCCGCCAGCTTATCTATGGGGATTGCCTTTAAGGATATAGATATAGAGCCAAAAAGATGCAAAAACAATTGTATTTTTTGTTTTATAGACCAATTGCCAAAAGGACTGCGAGATAGCTTGTATATAAAAGATGACGATTGCCGCCTTTCTTTTTCTATGGGCAATTATGTCACGCTAACAGGCATTAGCAATGCCGATTGGCGCAGATTGAACGAGTATAAGTTATCCCCTTTGTATGTTTCGGTGCATACTACCGACAATAATTTGCGGGCTAAAATGCTTGGGGTAAAAAAAGTTCCTAATATTATGGAGCAACTTGCAGAGCTAGCAGCAAGCGGCATTAAGATACATACTCAAATTGTATTAGTAAAAGGGTATAATGATGGACAGAGATTGCGGCGCACTTTACAAGACTTGCTTTCTTTGGGCGAGAACTTATCTAGTGTGGCAATAGTCCCCGTAGGGCTGACAGTCCACAGGCAAGGGCTAACTTTGCTGCAGCCTTTGGCAAAAGAAGATGCGCAAGCGGCTATTACATTGGCGCAAGAGTTTTATAACAAGCGCAAATACTTTTGTTTTTGCTCGGACGAAATGTATAATATTGCTGAAATGCAAGCACCTGATTATGAATATTATGGCAATTTTGAGCAAATAGAAAATGGAGTAGGGCTAAGAGCAAAGCTGCTGCATGAGGTAAAGTATGCAATGGAGGAGCGGCGTCCCAAAAAAAAGCGAAATGCAGGTATTATCACTTCTGTAAGCGGAGCAAAAGATATAGCGGATGCATGTAAGATAATCAAGCAAAGTTGGCAAGAGTTTAGCTATGATATTTATCCAATAGAAAACAAATTCTTTGGCTCTACCATTACTGTGGCAGGGCTTCTAACATACGCAGATATTGTATCAGCTTTTAGCGTACCTCCTGCCAATGATTTTCTTGTTTTACCGTCGGTTATGCTTAAAGAGTTTACAAATACCTTTTTAGATGGTAAAACTGTAAAGGAGTTAGCAAGAAAATTAAAGAAAAGAATAGTAGTTAGCGGCAATACCGGAGCAGCATTTGCAGATTCACTTATTTATGCCAAATAAGGAGAGGTAATGGAAAAGCCATTGATAGCTATAGTGGGCAGACCCAATGTAGGCAAATCAACTTTATTTAATAAGCTAAGCGGACAACGCAAAAGCATAGTTAATAACTTGCCCGGTGTTACCCGTGACAGAATTTATGCGGATGCCGAATGGTGCGGCCATTACTTTACCCTTATAGACACGGGAGGTATGGAGGTAAAGAGTAAAGATGAGATGTGGACGCAAATCAGAGGGCAAGCCGAACTTGCAGTGGAGTTTGCCGATGTAATTATATTTGTGGTGGACGGAAAGCAGGGCTTGCTTTCCGATGATTACGAAATAGCAGATTTTTTAAGAGTACATGCCAAGCCAATTGTATTATGCGTCAATAAAATAGACAATCAAGAGGATGTTTTTGAGTTTTATTCCTTAGGTTTAGGCGAGCCTATACCTATAAGTGCCGAGCATGGAAAAAATTTAGGGGATTTGCTGGATGAGGTCATTGCGCACTTTAGCGAAATTGCGGAGCAAGAGGAAGTAGGCGGTGTTATTAAAATTGCTGTGGCGGGCAAGCCCAATGCGGGCAAATCCTCTTTAGTCAATAAAATATTAGGGTATGACAGGGTAATTGTAACCGATATTCCCGGCACTACCAGAGATAGTATAGACACGCCATTTAGTTTTGCTGGGCAAGAGTATGTTATAATAGATACTGCAGGTATAAGGCGCAAAAGTAAGGTTAAAGAGGACCTGGAATATTACAGCGTGGTGCGAGCTATTGGCTCTATTAGGAAAGCTGATGTAGTAATTATTGTTATTGATGCCACAGAGCGTATAACCGACCAAGACTTACGGATTTGCGCCCTTGCCCATGATGCGGGCAAGCCATCGGTAATTGTTATTAATAAATGGGATAAAATAGAAAAAGATGCCTATACAATAAATGAGTTTAACAAGCACTTAGAGCATGAGCTAAGGTTTATGCCGTATTTTCAAGCGGTATATGCCAGCGCACTTACAGGGCAAAGAGTAGTTAAGGTGCTAGAAACAGTTAATATTGTTTTTAACAACACTTTGCAACGGATTACTACAGGGCTGCTAAACGATGTAATGGGGCAAGCAATCCTTGCTAAGGAGCCTCCGGCAAAAGGCGGAGGCAGACTAAAAATATACTATATGACCCAAGCGGCGGCAGCTCCTCCAACATTTATTTTATTTGTAAATGACGGCAGGTATATGCATTTTACTTATAAACGGTATTTGGAGAACTATTTAAGAAAAGCATTTGACTTTTCAGGTACACCGATAAAAATTATGTTAAAAAATAAAGTAGATTAAAAGCGGAGGCATTATGAATTACAAAGAACTTTCCAAAGCACAGCAAAAGGCAGAACTGGAAGAGCAAAAAAAGATATATCAAAAATATAAAGATGCCAAACTAAAACTAAATATGGCAAGGGGCAAGCCTTGTAGCGAGCAACTGGAGCTGTCAATGCCTATGTTTGACTTGATTTCAGGCGCAACTAACCTGCAAGCCAGCGTAGATATGCGCAACTACGGCGAAAACTTAGGCATATCAGAATTAAGAGAGTTTTTTGCGGATTTTTGTAATGTGAGCTCAGCAGAGCTAATACTTTCAGACAGTTCCAGCCTTAATATTATGTATGATAATATTCAGCGCGCTATACAGTTTGGCATTTCCGGACAGCCGCCGCAAAATACGCAAGGCAAATTAAAATGGCTGTGCCCTGTACCCGGGTATGACAGGCATTTTGCTATAACCGAGCTTTTTGGCTGCGAAATGATTAATATCCCTATGGACGAAAACGGTCCTGATATGGATATGGTTGAACATTTGGTAGAAAATGATGCCAGTATCAAAGGGATATGGTGCGTACCTAAGTATTCTAACCCCAGCGGGGTAGTATACAGCAACAAAACAGTTAAACGCTTTGCCGCACTTGCTCCTAAAGCTAAAGATTTTCGTATATATTGGGACAATGCTTATATGGTGCATCATTTATATAATGAAGATATCCCTTTACTGAATCTATATAACGAAGCAAAAGCTAACAATAACGAAGATATGGTGTATATGTTTGGCTCAACTTCTAAGATTACTTTTGCAGGAGCAGGAGTGTCCTTTTTAATTACCAGCCCAGCTAACCTTGCTTACTTGTTAAAGCTAATAGGTATCCAAACAATAGGGCCTAATAAAATTAATCAATACTTGCATTATTTATTCTTTCAAAATGAGCAAATTCCTTCGCTTATGTTAAAACACAGCAAAATACTTACGCCTAAATTTGAACTGGTGGATAGAGTGCTTACCCAGGAGATTGGCAGCAGCGGCATTATGAGCTGGAGCAAACCTAAAGGCGGGTACTTTATAAGCTGTGACCTTTTGCCAGGTACTGCCAAGCGCACAATAGTGCTGTCAAAGGAATGCGGAGTTATCTTTACTCCCGCAGGCGCAACTTACCCTTATAAAAATGACCCTCAAAACTCTAATGTTCGTATAGCGCCAACTTTCCCGCCATTTAACGAATTAGAGGTAGCTATGAAGGTTTTTGCCACTTCTGCAAAGATTTCTGCGCTGGAAGCATTAATTTAGCTTATTCCGACAAATCTTGCAACACTTTGGCTGATTATAGTTATTCTTTAAGATATAAAGTGGCATTTATTTGCAAAAAATAAGTATATATGTTATTATTTAGGTTGCAAAAAATACAGTTTACATACTAAAAATTACGGAGGCAATATGGAGTACTCAATTCAAAATTTAAGCAAAACAAAATTAGAAATAGCATTCAGCGTAGAAAAAGACCTGTGGGAGCAAGATATTAACGCTGCATATATAAAAAACAAGCATAGATATATTATAGAAGGGTTTAGAAAGGGCAAAGTGCCACGCTCTATGTTGGAAAGAAGGTATGGAATAGAGTTTTTCTTTGAGGATGCGCTTGATATAGCATTGCAAAAGTATTATGGTGAGATTTTAGATAAAGAAAAGAGTATCCAACCCATAGGGCAGCCGGAAGTAGATATTCAAGATATCAGCGAAGACGGACTAAAGGTTGTGCTGACCATAGAAGTTATACCTGAGGTAGTGCTGGGAGCATATAAAGATTTAGAAGTTGAGCGTGAAAAAGTAGAAGTAACTGACGAGCAAGTAAATGCAGAGGTACAGCGAGCTCAAGAAGCGGCTTGCAGATGGATAGATATAGACAATCGTCCTGTGCAAGATGGAGATAGGGTGAAGTTGGACTATAGCGGCAGCGTAGACGGACAAAAGTTTGAAGGCGGCACAGCGCAAGGGCAATCACTTACCATTGGCAGTAAAACTTTTATCCCCGGTTTTGAAGAACAATTAATAGGTATGAGCAAAGGCGAAACTAAAGATATAAATGTAACCTTTCCTAAAGAATATCATGCACACTTAGCCGAAAAAGAAGCGGTTTTTAATGTAAAAATTAATGAAATTCAACTAAAGGAACTGCCGGAGTTAGATGACGAGTTTGCAAAAGATATCAGCGATTTTGATACCCTTGAGGAGTATAAGGCAGATATTTTCAAGAAGCTGTTAGAGTATACAAACGAGCGAGCAAATATGAAGGCAGAAGATAAGCTGTTAGAAGCGGTAGTGGCAGACGCAAAAGCAGAAGCACCTGAAAGCCTTGTGGAAGCAGAATTGGACAATAAGCTCAAAGAAATTGAGTACCACTTTGCGTATCAAGGGCTAAAGCTGGAGGATTATTTAAAGTATACGGGTCAAACTATAGAGCAGTTAAGAAAAGATTCCAGACCGGATGCGGAAAAAAGCGTAAAGACCAGATTAGTTATAGAAAAGATTATAGAGATAGAGGATTTACAGATAAAGGTTGAGGAGTTTGAGGCAAAAATAGAAGAGCTGGCAAAAGCTCAAGATAAAACAGTGGAAGAATATAAAAAGTCAGCAGACAGGAATGAGCTTACAAGAGTTATGAACCGTATGCTTAGCGAAAAGTTCTTTGCCTACTTAAAGGAAAATAATAAGATTATAAATAAGGAATAAGGAGGAGTATCTATATGCCAATGATACCGATACCCACAGTAATAGAACAAACCAATAGAGGCACTACAGCCTATGACCTTTACTCCCGGTTGCTGGAGGATAGGATAATTTTCTTAACAGGACAAATTGATGACGCTACCGCCAATTTGGTAGTGGGGCAAATGCTTTATTTAGAAACTAAAGATTCTACCAAAGATATTTCGCTTTATATCAACAGCCCCGGAGGCAGCGTTAGCGCAGGCTTTGCGATATTTGATACAATTAACTATATTAAATGCGATGTAAGCACAATTTGCGTAGGTCTTGCGGCATCTATGGGTGCATTTTTACTTTCTAGCGGCACAAAAGGTAAGCGGTTTGCTCTGCCCAACAGCGAAATAATGATACATCAGCCATTAGGCGGAGTTAGCGGGCAGGCAAGTGACATCAAGATACAAGCAGAGCATATACTTAAAATAAAGAAGAAGCTAAACGAATGCCTATCTAAAAATACCTCTCAACCTATTGAAAGAATTGAAAAGGATACGGACAGAGACTTTTTTATGAGTGCGGTAGAAGCAAAAGAATACGGAATAATAGATAAGGTATATTATAGCAGAGGTTAAGGAGTTTTAATTTGGAAAAGACAGAATATTTGAAGTGCTCATTTTGCGGCAGACCCGAAGATATGGTAGATGAACTTATTGCAGGGAGAGAGCCGAGCACGTATATTTGCACTTATTGCGTAAAAAGGGTAAATCAAATGCTTAATCTTGACGAAAGGAGAGGTTTAGAAGCCAGTTATTTGGATGTGGCTGATTTACCTAAGCCTAAAGAGATTAAGGCAAAGCTGGACGAATATATAATTGGTCAAGATGATGCTAAAAAGATTTTATCAGTAGCAGTATACAATCACTATAAGCGCACCAGAGTAAACATCAGTAATGATGGCATAGATTTAGAAAAGAGCAATATTCTTATGCTAGGACCAACGGGTTCGGGCAAAACTTTGCTTGCAAAGACGCTTGCTTCTATTCTTAATGTGCCGTTTTCGGTATCTGATGCCACTACTCTAACAGAAGCGGGCTATGTGGGCGAGGATGTGGAAAATGTGCTGCTCAAGCTAATTAAGTCCGCCAATGGCGATATAGCTAAAGCGGAAAAAGGTATTATTTATATAGACGAAATAGACAAAATATGCCGTAAAGGCGAAAATATGAGCGTAACCCGAGATGTATCCGGCGAAGGGGTACAGCAAGCACTGCTGAAAATCATAGAAAGCACAGTAGCAAACGTGCCGCCTCAAGGAGGCAGAAAGCATCCTAAGCAAGAGTATATTACTATAGATACTACCAATATACTATTTATTTGCGGGGGCGCTTTTGTAGGGTTAGATAAGATTGTTGCCAATCGTACCAATGCTTACTCTTTGGGATTTGGCAGTACATTAAAGGAAAAGGATACCAACTTAAAAGAGCTTTACAGCAAGCTGCAGCCGGACGATTTAATTAAATATGGACTAATCCCTGAGTTTGTAGGGCGGATGCCTATTGTGGCAAGCCTGGAGTCCTTAGACGAAAAGGCGCTGATAGATATACTTGTAAAGCCCCGCAATTCTGTGGTAAGCCAATTTAAGTCGCTGTTTAAGCTGGACGGTGTTACCTTGGAGTTCGAAATTGATGCGCTAAAGGCAATTGCTCAACAAGCCATTAAGCTAAAGACGGGGGCAAGGGGATTGCGCACTATTGTAGAAAACAATGTGCTTGATATTATGTATGAAATACCTTCGGATGATTCAATCCAAAAAGTAATAGTTACCAAAGCATCTATTGAAGATAAAGTTTCGCCAATGATAATTTACAAGGATTATTCCGCACGAGAAAAAAAGGCTATTTAATCCCGAAAGGTTAGGCGTGCGGATAGGTGCACGCCTTTTTTCTTATAACAAGATTTACAATTTATAGCACCGTTGCCAAAAAGTGCATTCTTTATAGCTTAAAATTAAGTTGTATTTTTACCCTAAGCATAGTATAATTAGTACACTAACGAGGTTAAAATGGCAAAACTATTAAGAATTATTAAGACAAATACTATTATTTATCCTTTTGCAAGCGGTGTTATAGAGTTCTTTGGCAAGGATGTTAAGGACAACTTAGACGACATTAAGCTGTTAAATGAGCATGTAATCCTTTTGCCTAACTTTGATAAGTTATTCAAAAAGGGAACGCTAAGCCCTGATAGCTTAATTGGTGTAATGGCTTCAATTGACCAAATTGTCAGCCCCGAAAGCGGCAATATCAGGCTGTTGTACACTTCTTTTTCTAAGGTCAGTATAAAGAATCTCACATCTATTGACAACCGCTCTTATTCTGAGTATGAAGAAATCAAATATCAAAATACAGATACCCAAAAAACTGCTGTATTAATTACCGAATTTTTAGGCGGTTACTATAAATATTGCTTGCTTAACCAAATAAAGCCGCTGGAGCTGAAAGCGGCTAATATCAACGGTAATATTGACCTTGTAATAAAAGGACTGTCTACGCAAGATGAAGAAACTATTTTCCTTGAAAAAGATACCGAAAAACGCCTTATTTTATCGATAAAAGCCATACAAGAAAATATTGAAATTGCCGAGCTGGAAAAAAGGGTAAGCGATGAAGTTAAGCGGGCTATGGAGGACAATCAAAAGGAGTTTTATATTCGCTCCCAAATGGCGGCGCTAAGTAAAGAACTGGGCGAAGGTGACGAAATAGAAGATTATCTACAAAAGGTTGACAAACTTAAAGCATCTGCTGAAATTAAAAACAAGCTGCGTCAAGAAATATCTAAAATCAGGCGTACCGCTCCTCAAAGTCCGGAAATGGCAATATTAAAGAATTATCTTGACCTTGCCCTCTCCTTGCCTTGGGGCAAGTATACTGTGGACAATTCCGACCTGGTTCATGCGGAAAAGATACTTAATCGTGACCATTATGGGATAGATAAAGTAAAGCAGCGCTTGATTGAAGCATTGGCGGTAAGAAAACTATCTAAGAAAGGGCGCAGCCCAATTATTTGTTTGGTAGGCCCTCCGGGTATTGGCAAGACTTCCATAGCTTACTCTATAGCCGAGGCTATGGGGAAAAAATATGTGCGCCTAAGTTTTGGCGGAGTTAGGGACGAAGCGGAAATCAGAGGGCATCGAAAGACCTATGTAGGCGCAATGCCCGGACGGATTATCTCCAGTATTGCCAAAGCGGGCAGTATGAATCCGGTCTTTTTAATGGACGAAATTGACAAAATGGCAAGCGACTACAAGGGCGACCCTGCCAGCGCATTGCTGGAGGTGCTTGACCCTGAGCAAAACAGCAATTTTAGAGACCATTATTTAGAGCTGCCCTTTGACCTTTCAAAGGTGCTCTTTATCACTACTGCAAATACTTTGGACACCATTTCCAGTCCATTGCTTGACAGAATGGAAGTAATAGAAATGAGCGGATATACCTTAGATGAAAAGGTAGAAATAGCACAACGGTTTTTATTAAAGAAAGCTGCTGCGCAAAATGGGCTGCCTAAGGAGCTGGTAAGTATTAGCGAATCGGCAATTGAGGATATTACAGAAAAGTATACCAGAGAGTCCGGCGTTAGAGAACTGGAAAAGAAAATCAATGCCATAATGCGTAAAGTTGCCAGGCGTTATGTTCAGGACAAGGGCATGAAGCCTGTTAAGGTTACTTCTAAGAATTTGCATTTACAGCTGGGTAAGCCCATTTATGAAAATATTAAAAAGATAGAGTTTGATAAAATAGGCGTAGTTAACGGGCTTGCTTATACTCCTACGGGCGGAGATACCCTAAGTATAGAAGTAGCGCTTATTCCGTTTGGCGAAGGCAAAATTGTTATGACAGGCAGCTTAGGCGATGTAATGAAGGAATCTGCAGAAATTGCCTTAAATTATATAAAAACTGTTAAGGATGAATACCGTATTGACGATGAAAAGCTAAAATCCTATGATATACATATCCATGTGCCCAGCGGCGCAACTCCCAAAGACGGCCCTTCTGCAGGCATAACTATAGCATCGGCAATTTTAAGTCAGCTTACCGGCAAAGAAGTTTACTGCAATATTGCTATGACGGGCGAAATTACTCTTACCGGCAGGGTGCTGCCGATAGGGGGGCTAAAGGAAAAAGCACTTGCAGGACTACGGGCGGGAGTGGATACTATAATTTTGCCTTACGACAATCAAAACGATGTAGCAGAATTGCCTACTAAACTTAAAAACTCTATTAAGTTTAACTTTGTTAAGGATGCTAAAGAGGTATTTCAGCAGGCAATAAATTTTAATATCGGAGCTTAATCAATGATTAAAACAGCCAGCTTTATTACCTCCGCTGCTTCAATTGGCCAAATCCTTGTCCATAGCTTGCCAGAAATTGCAGTATGCGGCAAAAGCAACTCGGGCAAGTCCAGCTTTATCAATATGCTTACAGGGTATTCAAAACTGGCAAAAACCGCTAAAGCACCGGGCAAAACAAGGCTGGTCAATTACTTTGATTGCAATAATGGGGAGTTTATATTAGTAGACTTGCCGGGCTATGGATATGCGCAAGTATCCGCTTCTCAAAAGCAGGCTTGGGGTAAGTTAATAGAGTATTATTTAGAAAATTCAGCTAGCTTAAAACATGTTTTTTTGCTGCTTGATATCCGGCGCAATCCTTCTGCCGATGATATTGATATGGTCAATTATTTTTATCATTACAGCATACCTTTTACTATTGTAGCTACCAAGAGCGATAAGCTCAGCCGTTCGGCAAGTGCGCTGCGCAAAAGGGAAATTGCCGCTGCTTTTAAGGTGGGAGTGGATAATATATATATAATATCCAATATCAATAAGGCAGGCAAGTCGGACATTTTGCAAAAGATTTCTCAAATTTTAGAAAGTTAGACTTGTTTAATTATTAAAAAATGTTATTTGCGTAAGGTTAAATCTTTAGATTTTCAATTCCTGTTTAAGCGTTTTCACATTTATTTTTGGCTATTCATAAGATATAATATAAAATCAAATACAATGGGAGACTAATTATGTCATATAATAGAAAATCAATGCCTAAATGCAATACTGCATACTTACTTCATAATAGCAGAACAAACTTTTGCGACAGGGTAATAGTAAGCACAAAAAGGGTATTTGACGCTTGTATGCAACAATTTGCAGAAGAAAATGCAACTCTTACAGTAGATTTCATTGGCGGTGTACCGCCTTATACATTTGTAAGCGGACAAAATACTGATACAATAGTACAAGATGTCACTACAACACCAATAGATGGCAGCCCTTGCAGCAGAGTAAGGATTGACCTTACAATCCCGCTACAAATCAATGCCATAGATAGCGAAGGCGCAGAGTTCGGAGGGGATGCAAGCGTTAATGTCAGCAAAGATGTAATGCTTAGGGTTCCATTAAACGCACTTACACCTGCAACGGTTGAAGTTACTTCTACTGTAGTGGTCTTAGACGGAGTCTTTACTAATGAAACTACGCTGACTTGTACGATTTGCTATACAATAATAGTAAAAATAGTTGCCAATGTGGACCTAGTGTTGCCTACCGCAGGATACCCGATTATACCCGAATGCGAAGATTACTCAGAGGATATATGTACGGGAGTGTTTAGCCAACCGCTATATCCGCACTCTAGATAAAAGAAAAATGATTATTTTAAGGCAAAGCATTTCATAGAGGCTCTTTACCATTGAACAAAAAAAAATATTGTGGTAATATGTTTTTATGAAAGTTTTTGCTATAAGCGATTTTCATTTATCTACAGTTGCCCCCAAACCTATGGATATATTTGGGGGTGCTTGGGAAGGTCATTGGGAAAAGATACTTGCCAACTCTCAAAAAGCAATTGGCAGTGAAGATTTGCTGCTTATTGCAGGCGATATTTCTTGGGCTATGAATTTGGCAGAAGCGCAAGCAGACCTTAGTAAAGTAGCCCTTTTGCCCGGTAGCAAAGTGATAATCAGGGGCAACCATGACTATTGGTGGTCAAGCTATGCTCAAGTGGTGGCGGCCTTGCCGCAAAATATCTTTGCTTTGCAAAATAATGCATTTAAGTTTGGCAGCATTATAGTTTGCGGCTCTAGAGGGTGGGGCGAAAAAGACACCCCGCAAGATAAGAAAATCTATGAGCGTGAACTTATCCGTATGCGCTTATCCTTACAAGAAGGCAGCAAATTAAGAGAGCAGGGCGACAAATTGATAGCCCTAATACATTATCCTCCCTTTGAGGACAAGGACCAACCGTCTCCTTTTACCCAATTATTTGCCGAGTTTGAAGTATCCGCTGTTGTATATGGGCATTTACACGGATTGGCAAATAAAGTTGCTGCCCCTACTTGTTTAGATGGCATAAGGTACTACCTTACAAGCTGCGATATATTAAATAATATCCCCATTGAAGTGATATTTTAGTCTAGCTTTTTGCTAACACATTCTTCAAATAACTAACTTTATCAAAATTGCTTTATTTGCGAACACTTGTCCTAAAATTGCTTATTTTTTAGCTTTTAGGGGTTATCTTTCCCAAAATAATGACGAAATTCTTATAAAATTACCATTAATTTTTAAGCAAGTGGTTGATTGTGGTTAAAAGTGTGCTATAATCAAGATAAGAATTATAGGGGTTGCTGCAATGTTTTTAGGTACATATAACTATAAGTTAGACGACAAAAATAGAATTAGAATACCTGCCAAGTTTCGCATTGAGTTGACAGATACTTTTTTTATATTGCCAGGAGCTAACAATTGTTTGTATGTAATGGACGAAATAATTGTAGGTGAGCTGCTGCAAAAGTTAGAAAGTATTCCATTATCGGATACGGAAGCGCAAAAAGCTAAAAGCAACTTTTTAGCGGCAATTTGCAGTCCCGAAGTAGATGCTCAAGGCAGATTCGTTTTGCCTTTAGGGCTTAAAAGTTATGCTGAGATAGAAAAAGGTGTTTACTTTGTAGGTTCGATGGATAAGATAGAGATTTGGGCTCAAGAGGCATATGAGCAAAAGAATATCTTTGGCAAGACCAGCTTTGAAGAAAGTATGTCTATCTTTAAAGGTTATGGCTTATAACAATGGAATATAAACATATTCCTGTACTGTATAACGAAGTAATAAAAACGCTTAATATAAAACCTGACGGTATTTATTTTGATGCTACATTAGGCGGAGGAGGTCACAGTGAAGGCATACTTAAGTCTATTGATAAAGGGCATCTGTATGCAACCGATAAAGATAAAGACGCGATAGCAGCGGCTTTATCCGGACTGCAAGCATACAAGGGCAAGTTTAGTTTTTTTCATTGCGATTTCAAACAAGCCCTTACAAAATTTGATGCACAACTAAATGGTATTATTGTAGATTTGGGGGTAAGCAGCTACCAAATCGACACTCCCGAACGGGGTTTTAGCTATATTGCTGATGCACCGCTCGATATGCGAATGAATGCCGCAAGCGGTATAAGTGCATACGAAGTAGTTAATACTTATCCGCAAGACAAACTTGTCCGCGTACTTAAAGAATATGGCGAGGAACGCTTTGCTACTACTATTGCTCGCACTATTGTTGAGAAAAGAAAAGTAAAACCTATAGAGCGCACTTTGGAGTTGTCTAACCTAATAGCGCAATGCTATCCTGCCAAATATAGGTTTTCATCCGGCAATCCTGCCAAGCAATCGTTTCAAGCGATAAGGATAGAGGTTAATCAGGAGCTGGAAGGGTTGGAGCAATTTCTATATGATTGCGTAGCTCGGCTAAAGGTAGGGGGCAGGCTGTGCGTTATTAGCTTCCACTCGTTAGAGGATAGGATTGTAAAGAAAGCATTTAACTATTTGGAGGCAGATTGCATTTGCGACAAAAAAGCACCGATATGCGTATGTAATAAAGTAAAGGAAGTGGTAAACCTTTATAAAAGACCTTTAGTACCAAGTAAAAAGGAGGCGGCAGACAACAAAAGAGCGCAAAGCGCAAAATTACGGGCAGTAGAAAAGCTGAAAGCAACTGCTAAAGATTAAGTCTTTACAAGACAAGGAGGTACATTATGAACGCCTTAAAATATAAAAATAAGGAAGCCGAAAATAAAGAAAGAAAATTAACCGGATACGACCTCTTTATGCAAAAAAAATATGGAGATTATTTAGCAAAAAATACAGTTCAGGATACTAAAGATAACACTTTAGAATGCCAAAATGCAAAAAAAATAGCAAAAAGCATACGAGAGAAAATTAAGAATATGTCTTTGAGGGTGGATAGCAACTCCTATAAAGAAGAGCTGATTACTAAACTAAAAAGCACAAGCGATGCCCCCTCTTATTGCCAGCAGAATATAGCAGAGGAGAAAGCCGCAAAAAGTAAAAAACAAAATGGCAAAAAGTTAAGCAAGGCAGGTAAAATTTTTATATTGGTATATGTAATTATTACTATCTCATTGGCATCTACTTTATTATGGGTAAACATGGATGGAAGGACTGTACTTGATGCCAATGCCAGCGCAAGCTCGGCTTACCAGCGGACCGAAAATATTGCGCCACTGGCACAACACGAGGAGGCGGAGCGTACTAACTGGTTTGACCGTTTATGCGATTCCCTAAATAAAACTTAGGGGGAAGCGCCTATCAAATACACCAATTATAAACTAAGGAAAAGGTTATTGACACTAGCGATGTTAATAGCCTTTTTGTTTACAGTCGTTTTATGTAAACTAATTTATATAGAGGTGATAGATAGCAGCAGACTGCAATCTCTTGCCTTAGACCAATGGACGAGGGAAGTCCCTTTGCGGGCAGAAAGAGGAAAAATCTTTGACCGCAACGGAGTAGTGCTTGCTGATTCTGCAACTTCGTATACCGTATTTGTAAGACCGGTAAGCGTAAAGGATAAAGCGCATACAGCTAAGGTGCTTAGCTCCGTTTTAGTGCTAGATGAGCAAAAGCTGCTGGAAAAAATGCGTTCCAAAGTTTCGGAAATTACTGTAGCTAAACAAATTGACAAAAAAACAATGCTGAATATTGTATCTAAAAAAGTGAGCGGCGTATATTTTTCTCAAAATATAAAGCGAGTATATCCCTATGGTGATTTTCTTTCGCAGATTTTGGGATTTGTAAATATAGACGGACAGGGGCAGGCAGGATTGGAAAATTACTACAATTACTATCTTTCGGGCAAAGATGGGGATATCTTAACGCAAACAGATTTGGTCGGCAGGCAATTAAGCGGCAATTATACGCTGTTTAATTCCGGCGTTGCGGGCAGCAATATTAGCTTGACAATTGACTATGTAATACAAAGCATTGCCGAAAATGCTGTTAAATCAGCATATGAGCGATACTTACCGCTAAGCTCCAGTTGTATAATTATGAATCCCAAAAGTGGTGAAATCTACGCTATGGCGCAACGCCCATCCATAGACTTAAACAATATACCAAGAGATAATATACCTGAGCTTTTTGCCAATTCTAAAAGTTTTATTATAAGCAATGTCTTTGAGCCCGGCTCTACCTTTAAGATATTGACTACCGCTTTAGCACTAGATTACGGTGTAATTGACCGAAATTATTCTTATTATTGTCCGGGATATAAAATAGTGGACGGTAAAAAGATTAAGTGTTGGCGCACCAGAGGGCATGGCAGCCATACCTTTGACGAAGGCGTACAGCATAGCTGTAATGTGCTTTTTATGGAAATGGCATTGCGGCTGGGTGTAGCGCGTTTTTATGAAGGAATAGAGAAGTTTAATTTAGAACGAAAGACAGGTATAGATATGAGCGGAGAAGCATCGGGCTTGATACTGCCGCAAGACACGGTAAAGAATGTGGATTTAGCGCGAATGGGCTTTGGGCAAGCTATTGCGGTTACTCCAATAGAGTTGCTGGCTGCTTCCAGTGCAACTATAAACGGAGGGGTTAATGTTACTCCGTACCTGCTAAAGTCAGTAGAAGATGTATTTGGCAACTCAATTTACACTTCATCTGTTACGACAGGGAACAGGGCAATCTCAGAACAAACTAGTGCGCTAATGAGAGATATTTTAGAGCAAGCTGTATCTTTAGGTAGCGGTAAAAATGCTTACATATCCGGCTACAAGATTGGCGGCAAGACAGGCACAGCGCAAAAATATGAAAACGGTGTGATTGCCCGAGGCAAATATGTATCTACTTTTATAGGCTTCGCGCCTGCCGACGACCCGGAATATATTGTGCTTATGACGGTAGACGAGCCAAAAGGCGGGCTATATTACGGCAGCATGGTTGCCGCTCCCTATGTTAAAGATATATTTGCCAATATATTTGAATATATTGGATTAAAGCCGCAAACTAAAGAGCCTGTAAAAAGTTTTGCTATGCCCAATTTAGTTGGACTCAATTATTCGCAAGCTAAAGCAAAATTATATAATTTGAAACTTTACCATGAAACGGTAGGAGAGGGGACACAGGTAGTTTCCCAAATCCCCGTAGAAGGCGCTTGGATAACAGAAAACACAGTAGTGTTGCTGGATTTTGGAGAGTAAAATGAAGCTGAAAGACTTATTGAGGAATGTAGCTGCAGTTTGGACGGAAAAAGATATTGATATTACGGGAATTGCTATAGATAGCAAGAAGGTAAAGGCGGGCTATTTATATATAGCGCAAAAAGGAAGGGTATATGATGGGTATAACTACATAAGCGAGGCGCTTGGTAATGGAGCTGCGGCAGTTTTAGCCGAAAAGCTATATGATGCGGACACGATTCTTGTTCATGATACCAGAAGAGCTTATGCGCAAGTTAGTGCCAATTTTTATAACAATCCGGAAAAGCGGCTAAAACTGATAGCAGTAATTGGGACTAACGGAAAAACGACTACAACCCATATCTTAGCGCATATCTTAAACTTTAGCGGTATAAAGTGCGCAACTATCGGCACTTTAGGGTTTAGGATTGAAGGGAGCGAAAAGGACTGCTTGCTTACTACGCCCGACCCGATTGTGCTAAGTTCTTGCTTGGCAGAATGTGTAGAAAAAGGTATACAAGTCGTGATAATGGAAGTGTCTGCTCACGCCATATATTTCAAAAAGGTAAGCGCCTTAAAGTTTGATATAGGTTTGTTTACCAATTTATCACAAGACCATTTAGATTTTTTTGAAGACTTGCCAAAATATATCAATGTTAAGAAGTCGTTTTTTGACCGCAAAAATGTAGAGTTTAGCATTGTCAATGCCGATGACAAATTAGGGCAAGAGATTTTGAAAGATTCTAGTATACTAAAAGCATCCTATGCAATAGCCGCTCCTTCTGATGTTTTTGCAATAGATATAGAGCAGGATAGGACAGGCTCAAGATTCACCCTTAATGCCTTTGATATAGTAAGCGAAGTATATTTACCTTTGCCGGGGGTCTACAATATTTACAACACTCTTGCGGCAATTGCCGCAGCTATTGCGCTTGCAGTACCTATAGATATTATCAAGTGCGCATTGTGCACGCTAATGCCTCCTGAAGGCAGATTCAATGTAATTAATACAGATAAAATGGTAATAATCGATTACGCTCATACGCCTGACGGACTGGAGAACTTGCTTAAAGCGGCAGCAATGCTCAAAAAGAAAAAGCTAATTACGGTTTTTGGCTGTGGAGGCAACAGAGATAGTGCAAAACGACCTATTATGGGCGCAATTTCGCAAAAATACAGCGATTTGGTTATTTTAACTTCTGATAATCCCAGGCTGGAAGAGCCGACAGATATAATTGCAGATATTGCAGTTGGTATGCAAGAGGGCTATATTAGCGAGCCTGACAGAGCAAAAGCTATAAAAATGGCACTGATGCTGGCAAAAGAGGATGATATTGTAGTGATTGCCGGGAAAGGGGCAGAGCGCTATTTGGATATAAAAGGAGAAAAGATACCTTATTCTGATATGGATGAGGTGCATAAATATTTAGGAGAGCAAAAGTGAATAGTGCTGTAATGATGTCTTTGGTTTCTATGCTTGTTGCATTTGCAATAGGGATGCTGATTGCCCCTTTAATTATAAAATTCCTTCAATCTCATAATAGCGTACAGGTAATCCTGCACTATGTGCAACAGCATAAGGACAAAACTAACACCCCTACAATGGGCGGCATTATCTTTGTGCTAGCAACGATAATAACAACTTTAATATTTAGCGGTTTTACTTTTCGTTTTGCGCTAAGCGCTCTTGTAATCTTTTTTTCTTATGGAGTACTGGGCTTTTTAGACGATTTTATAAAAATTGGGCTAAAGCGCAACAAGGGGCTAAGGGCTTATCAAAAAATTATTTCGCAATTTTTAATAGCGCTAATTGCAAGCTATTTTGCTTATCGCAATCTATATATTGGGAGCGAAATTAATATTCCGATTCTTCATATTACTTTTAATTTGCGCTGGTGGTATATACCATTTTCTATGTTTGTATATATTGCTATGACCAATGCGGTAAACTTAACAGACGGACTGGACGGATTGGCAGGCTCGGTTTCTTTGATTTACTTGACTGTATTTTTGATATTGACAATCGTTATCTTTTGCAATGCCGAGTATTTGGGCAATACCTTTTATGCACTTGAGCTAAAATCCTTATCAATTTTTATTGCCGCATTAATAGGGAGTTTGCTTGCGTTTTTATGGTTTAATTCTTATAAGGCAAAAATAATAATGGGAGATACCGGGGCGCTAGCGCTTGGCGGCGCTTGTTCAAGCGTAGCTATATTTATAAAACATCCTTTGTTAATATTGTTTGCAGGAGCAATGTTTGTTCTTTCTTGCATATCGGTGATTGTGCAAGTGCTTTATTTTAAGCGCACTAGAAAAAGAATTTTTTTAATGAGTCCTTTTCATCATCATTTAGAGCTAAAAGGAATACACGAGACAAAAATAGTTGCATATTATTGCATACTTACAGCTATAGGAGGGCTAATTGCATTAATTCTTGTGTGAGGTGACTTTATGATAAAAAGCGGTATGAAAGTGCTAATGGTAGGACTAAAATCCAGCGGGGTTTCTGCCACTGCCTTGTTGGAACAATTGGGAGCAGAAGTTAAGATTTACGATGATGACGAAAGGGCTGTGCTTAACGGTAAGCAAAACTTGTTAGAGCAAAGCCTGGAGTACATATTTGAAGGGATAGAATTGGTGGTGTTGTCTCCTTCTATACCTATTTGGCATAAAATTGTAAAATATGCACAGGAAAAAAATATCAAAATTGTCAGCGAGCTAGCTTTAGGGCTTTGCTATCTAAGTTGCAAAAAAATAATAGTTACAGGCACTAACGGTAAAACTACGGTAGTAGAAATGATCAATACGCTGCTGGGCTATGCAGGGTATGCAAGCAGGACAATGGGTAATATAGGCTATCCCATAACCCAAGTAGTAGTTGACAATACCCCTTTGGATTATGCAGTTATTGAAGCTAGCAGCTTTCAGCTAGAATTTGCTAAAGATGTTAAGGCAAATATAGCTTTGCTTACCAATATGTCGCCCGACCATATGGATAGGTATGAGCATTTTAATGACTATGTAAATGTAAAGTTTAATATCTTTTCAGGACAAACAAGCAAAGATTTTGCTCTTATCAATTTTGATGACTATATGTTAAAAGCCAGGGCAAAAGAGCTGACAGCTAAAGTTATAGGGGTAAAAAGCGAGGGCGGCAAAAGTCCTGTGCATATTAAGAACAGTTATTATTACATAAAGGATAGGGCGCTTGCACCCTTGCGCTCAAGCAAGATTAAAGGGCGTTTTAATCATCAAAACTTACTGATGGCATTAAATGTAGGGCATATTTTAAGGATTGATATTGAGCAAATGCTTAATTTGATAAAGAATTTCAAACTTTCTGCTCATAGGTTAGAATATGTATGTACTTTGCACGGAAAGAATTACTACAACGATTCCAAAGGCACAAATATCGATGCTTGCAAAAATGCTGTTGATGCTCTTGAAGGGCATATTGGGCTGATAATGGGCGGCAGCGATAAAAACGAAGATTTTTGCACCTTTTTTGATAAAGTATCAGATACAGTTAGCTTTGTTTGCGTAACAGGAAGCAATGCCGACAAGATATATGCATCTGCCCTTAAAATGGGATTCTTGAAAATAAAAAAGTTTTCTAACCTAAAAGAGGCTATTTTATTCTTATCTCAAATAAACTATATTGATAACATATTATTTTCTCCTGCCTGCGCCAGCTTTGACCGCTACACTAACTATATAGAGCGAGGCAATAAGTTTAAGGAATTAATATATGAGATTGAAGTATAGTATAGTCTTGTCTACGCTAGCTTTAGCGCTTTTCGGGATACTTATGATTTACTCCGCATCTAGCTACAGCGCATTGCTGCACTATAAAGATGCGTTTTTCTATGTAAAAAAACAAGCTCTTGCCTTTTTTGCAGGATGCGTAATGATGGTGCTGGGCACTAAAATTAATCTCAATTACCTCAAAAAGTATAAGTATTATATTCTTTTAGGCTCAATTTTAATACTATTGTTGATTTATATCCCTTTTTTAGGCAAAGAAAGCTATGGGGCTCGCCGATGGATAGATTTAGGGTTTATTAGCTTCCAACCTTCAGAATTTTCTAAGTTTGGGCTAGTGATTTTTCTGGCAGGCTACCTTGCGGACAATCCGCCGCTTAAAGTAAAGCAGCTCCTTGTCCCAATTTTGGCAACGCTGCTTATAGCTTTGCCTGTGTTTTTAGAGCCTAATATGTCTATTACAATTTGTATTATATTGTCAGCTATTTGCGTAATGTTTGTAGGAGGTATACCTAATAAATATTTTTCCGCTGTGCTGGCAGCTATTGGAGTTGGATTGCCTGCACTTATTATTGCAGAGCCTTATAGAATCCGCCGCTTGCTTGCATTTGCCAACCCGTGGGCTACCCCTAAAGATGAGGGTTATCAACTTATTCAATCGTACTATGCGCTGGGGGCGGGCGGTCTTTTCGGAGTAGGGCTGTTTAACAGCCGACAAAAGTATCTTTTTTTGCCTTTTGCAGAAAGTGACTTTATTTTTGCAGTTATTGGAGAAGAATTAGGACTTTTTGGCGCGCTTTTAGTAATAATAGTCTTTGGCATCTTGATTTTTGGAGGTATTTTAACAGCATTACGCTCCAAAGACCGCTATCATACGCTACTTGCCGCAAGTATAACTTCTTTAATTGCCATACAAGTAATTCTTAATCTTGCAGTTGTTACAGGAAGCGTGCCTCCAACAGGAGTGCCCTTACCTTATGTATCTGCCGGAGGCAGTTCCCTTATGATTTTTATGTTTATGTCAGGCATACTTTTCAGCCTAGCCGACAAAGTAACAAAAAAAATGCACCTGCCATAATATACTATATAAATCATAAGGAGTTCCATGGATAAATATTTAATAAGAGGCGGCAAAAGACTTTACGGCGATTTTTTCGTTCAAGGGGCTAAGAATGCTGTCTTGCCCCTCTTTGCTGCTTCTATCCTTACAAAAGACAAGGTAGTTATCAGCAATTGTCCTGCTTTGTTGGATGTAGCCAATATGGCAAATATCTTAGAGTCATTAGGTGCAACTGTTGTTCGAGAAGGTAATTTAGTAGAAATAAATCCAAAAGATGCAGATAAAATCGAAATACCCTGCAGCTTAGCTAAAGAGCTTAGAAGCAGTATTTTTTTATTAGGCTCAATTCTGGGACGCAGGAAGTGCGCCAAAATTGCTTATCCCGGCGGCTGTGATATTGGGCTGAGACCTATTGATATTCATTTGAAAGGGTTGGAAACGCTTAATGTCGATATAAAAGACCAAAATGGCTATATTTATTGTGATGCTACAAAGATTCGAGGCGGCAATGTGGTGCTTGATTATCCCAGTGTCGGCGCAACGGAAAATGTAATGATGGCAGCAGTAACAGCGCAAGGCGTCACTACAATTAACAATGCGGCAAGAGAACCTGAAATCTTTGAGTTGCAACAATTCCTTAATGCTATGGGTGCAAAGATAAAAGGAGCGGGCTCAAGTTTAATTACTATCCAAGGAGTGGAATCATTGCATGGCGCAGAATACAAGACAATGCCGGACAGAATCGTGGCAGGCACTATGCTTATATGTGCGGCTATGTGCGGCGGTTCGGTAACTGTATGCAACTGCAACAGCAAGCATTTGCAGGCATTAGCTTCAAAGTTACAACAAAGCTCTTGCAAATTAAGTATATTTAATGATAAAATAGAGCTAGCCTCAAAAGGAAAGCTCTTTGCAATAGAAAGTATAGAAACCCAACCTTACCCCGGCTTTCCTACCGACCTTCAAGCACCGATTATGGCAATGCAAGCTATATCCTGCGGCACTAGCATAATAACCGAAAATATATTCGAGACCAGATTCAAGCACGTGCCAGAACTTATTAAAATGGGTGCAAAAATAAAGGTATCCGGCCGATCTGCTTTTGTGAGAGGCGTGCCAAGGCTGGTAGGTACTGGCTTAGTAGCGGAGGATTTAAGAGGAGGCGCTTGCTTAGTGCTGGCAGGACTAAAGGCAGAAGGCACTACGACAATTAGCAATATTAATCATATTGATAGAGGATACGAAGATTGGGAACAGCAGCTAACCGCATTGGGCGCAGATATATCCAGGGAGAAACAATAAGTAAGTAAGTTAAGATGAAGAATGCAAAGTACATAGGAATAATAGCAGGATTTTGCTTAATAGGCCTGATTTTTGCTTTTGGCCAAATATTTTCCGTTGCCAAAATTGATGTATACTACGAAAAAGCTCCGCAAACAGCAAAAACTGAGGAAATTATTCAAGCCAGCGGCATAAGCATTGGCAATAATATTTTTACCATTGACGAAAAAGCAGCAAGCCAAGGTGTGGAAGCCTTTTATTCGGACAACTCTGTGGCTGTGCTAAATATTGAGCGGATTTTCCCCAACAAAGTGTTGCTGCATGTAAAGGAAAGGATACCTGTTTTTGCCATTCCTGTTAAAGACGAAGCGGAAAAATGCGTAATTACCGACCAAAACTTTGTAAGAAGTCAAATAGTTCCTTCTAGCGATAGCTTGCTTAATACTTTAATTAAGGTGCAAGGCTACCAAGTGAGCAATACCTTTAACACTCCTGAAATTATTAAACTTAACGAAATCCGCATAGGCTTTAATGAGCTTGGCATAGCGGAGGAAGCGCTTAACGCTTTTATAAAATCCATTGTTTTTGAAGAGGGCAATGCGGCAATTGTTTTGCGCAATTATGAAGAAGCGCAATTGGTAATTGATATATCCTCAAACGAAAACATCATTTCTAATATAAAACTTAAATATAATGCATTCTTAGCCCTTTCCGTAGAAGACAGGTTTGGCGCGGTCTTATAAAATAAGCTATTTTTAGACTTTTACCTATATTTATTACAGTAGTTTTCCGACAATCTTAGAGTTGACTTTTGTGCTGATAAATGTTATAATTTTCCTAAGTTTTATTGGGAGATTGCAATGGGTCTTGACAGCAGTTTTGCAGCCTTATATATAGGTCCTGACAAATTGGGAGCTATTAAGGCGCAAAAGACTAAAAACGGGGTCAATATACTCGATAAGGGTTATCTAAATTATGGCGGTTATGATAAGACCTGCCTTGCTGAAGACACCTCAAATGTGCTTTCTCAACTTTTAGAAAAACTTGAATTGCCTAAAGACAGTCTTTTAGCTATAGGCATACCTCAGGAGTTTTGTTTGCATTCTATTGAACAAGTACAATTGCGCTTGCCTCAAGCTGAAGAGTATGGCTTAAGGCAAGAAGAGCAGCTTTTATCAAAAATTAGCGAAAGTCCCAAAGGTTATGACTGTATAGAAAAAGGTATCGTCCGCTATTATCAAGCTGACGGAGCGCAAATCACTTCGCCATATGGATTGATTACTAAAGAGATTTCTGCAGATATAGCCTTAACTTATGCCACTCAAAATGTGCTGCAAGTAATTGAAAGCAATTTGCAAAAGATAAATGTAAAAGCTGTATATACAGGCATTGCCAATGCCATAGCAAAGAGATTTATTCCTTATTCGGCAAGGGACTCAGATACTTTACTGGTTTCTATAGGCTATGCAGAAACAATTATTGCACTTACGCACAATTTTGCTATTGTGCGCTCTATTCATTTTACACTTGGTGTTGCTGATATTATTTGTGACCTTATTAAGGTGCTAAAAATCGGTTACTTGCATGCTTTAGCATTGTTTGAGGTGCTTGACCTTTCAATAATGCCTACAAAAAATGACAAATATACCATAACTGTAAAAGGCGACAAGTTTGAATATGATGTCAATAGCATTAATGAAATTGCCGCCGCCCGCATTAAGCAAATCTTTGATTGTTGTCTGGAGGCAATCTTAAAGCTGGGCAATCCAGAGGTTGATGTCTATTTAGTTTGCAGAGGTTTTTCGCAAGAGAAAGGGCT
>CAYSNP010000013.1:0-48070 GCA_964432485.1 uncultured Christensenellaceae bacterium
AATTGCATTATGTCAATAATGTTATTTTTAGAGTTTACAAAAAATATTCTTTCCTTAAGATTTTTATACGATAACAATATAATTCTACAGAAAAAATTAAGAAAAAAAACAAAATAAACTTAAAATAATATAAAAAATTTACTATTTTGAAACCTTAAGGAAAGTTAACTCCCCATTGCGGTTCATTGTTTAATTGGTGCTTCCAGTTTTTATCCCAGTTTTCGCTCGGCTTTGATTGCTGAAAGGATAGCTGTGCAGATGAATGCTGAAAAGCACCTCTGCCTATATATTGAATTGTGCTTGAAATATATAAATTTCCTAATCTTGTGCAATTGGCAAAGGCAAAATCGTCAATTACTTCTATCCCTGACGGCAAAGAAATCACTTGCAAGAATGAACAACCACTAAATGCCCACTTCCCAATGTTCTTTACATTATTAGGTATATTTATTACTTTTAAAGATTCACATTTCATAAAAGCAGATTCTGCTATTTCCGTAAACTTGCTATTTATACTAATTTGAACACTCTCTATATTTTTACACTCAGCAAACGCTCCCTTATCTACCTTTTCTAAGCTACTAGGTAAAGTAATATCTTCCAATTTTTTACAATTGTAAAAAGCTCTTTCTTCAATTGTTTTTAGCGTGCTGTTGAATATTATTGCTTCTAAGAAAGAGTTATCTCTAAAAGCTCCTTTACCTATTACTTTTACGCTAGAAGGTAGCGTATATTCAGTTTCCCTATTTGAGCCCTCATAAAGCTCATGACTCCAAGGGAAGAATATTAGCTTAGTCTTGTCTTTGTTATATAAGATACCGTTTTTGGTGGAGTAATGCTTATTGCTGGGATGGACATTAATTTCTGCTAATTTGGGTAAATCGGGCTTGTTAAACCAATCCGGATTGATTTCTTTTGTAGCAGCAGGAAAATCAATCCTTATAAGCTGCATACAGCCTCTAAAGGTATTTATATCTAAAATAGCATAATCAGGAATATCTACACTTATAGTGTCTTTCTCAGTTACTACATAAAACTCTTTCGGCTCAGAATTGCCCCCGTCAGGTGCGATGTATACTTCTTGCACTTCTCTATATTCTCTATATATATCAGGATTAGCTATGTAATAATCACTTAAACTATTTAAAAAGACATTAGATGTTATTACAGCAAATAAACTAACCGTAACCCACAGGGCAAAAGCTAGTATAAAATATCTTTTAAATGCCTTAGTCAACACATGCCGTTTTAAAAATCTGCTTGTATCCTTTTTCATATCCTTAATAATAATGCAATTATCTTGCAAAGTCAAGGGAGCAACCCCTTAGCAACCCCTTGCAAAGTTATTTTTTTATTGATATAATATCAATATCTAATATCAGGAGAAAAAAAAATGAAAAAAAAGTCATATGTAATATTTATTGCCTTACTACTTTTATTGATATTTGCAGGTTGCAATAATGAAATACCCGACCCAGACACAGAACCCGATTTATCTGACCCTAAAATAGAAGCATTTCCTAATGTTGTAGTTGATAATACTGCATATGAAGCGGGATACAATACTATTAAGGGAATAGTTAAAGACGAAAACCATAATCTTTTAACAAATATCGACTTATTTTTTGGTGAGGACAATGCTTTTGTTAAGAAAACGGATGAAGCGGGAGAATTTGAGTTTTGCTTTAAAGATCCTCATAAGTATGAGGGAGCTCAGCAAGCAGATTACTTATCCTTAGACTCTGAAATATATAGTTTTAAAGTTTTTGTAAAATGCGTCCTTATTCATAACGGATACAATAACATTGACTGTCTTGTTATAGCTATAGAAAAAGAAAAGGGTGTTAACTTTACGCATTTGATTATGCCTTTAGATAATGAGGGCAATTACACATATATCACGCTTGATGTCAAGTTTGACCAAGACGGGGTACTGCTGCCTCCTGGCTATGTCAGTAGAAATACTGTTTATGAGACAGGCGGCGAGTCTACAAACGGTGAGACCTCTCTTGTAGGGGTGGAAGTGTTTTTGAACGGCGGAAGTGTGCCTTTAGCTGTTAGTGACCCTTATAGCACATCGTTTGAATACCTTTTTATAGGAGACAGGCTCACCTTTGTAAAAGATGGCTTTGCTTTTCATACCAAACAGCCTGGCGAATCCGGATTTGTTTCTGTGCCTTTGGAAGATGATACTTTTATAATCACAGGGCCTGTGCCTCAAGGATATGAAATCAGAGGCAACTGTGGAGACAATTTTGATATCCTAATGTAAGGAGAATTAATGTATTTTTGTATGGAGAAGAAAATGAAAATAAAAAAAATATCGCTTGTTATAGTTGCAATCTTGTCACTTTTATTGATATTTGCAGGCTGCAATAATGGAACATCTGACCCTGGTCTGCCGGACTTGTCAAATATTACTAAAATTACTGCGTTTCCTAATGTAGAGCTTGGTACTGCAGGGTTTAATGTTATTGAGGGAGTAGTTAAAGACGAGAGCCACAATCTTTTAACAGGTATCGACTTGTTTTTTGGTGAAGATAACGCTTTTGTTAAAAAGACAGATGCCAAAGGGGAGTTTGCTTTTTGCTTTGCAGACCCACATAATTATGAGGGAGAGCAACAAGCAGATTACTTGGCGTTAGATTCGGCTATTTATGATTTTAAGGTTATACCAACATGGATAACTGCTGATACAGACAGCCATACTCCTAGTTACATAATATGCTTGGTGATAGCTGCAACTAAAGATAAAGAAATTGATTTTAATGATTTGATTATTGCTCCTAAGAATGAAGACGGTTACTTTACAGAAATATTTTTTAATGTAAGATTTGATGAAGATGGCATTTTATTACCTGCAGGATACCAAGATAGAAACCATGTTTTTGAAGAAGGGGGAGAGTCTGTTAATGGCGGTACCGCTCTTTCCAGTGTAGAAATTTTTCTTAATGGCGGCTTGCAGCCGGTAACTATAAGCAATGAATATGGAGCGGGAATTGAATATCTTTTTGTTGGAGATAGGCTAGAATTTGTAAAAGAAGGTTTTACTTTCCATACTGCGTCAGCAGGAGGAGGTGAGGCGGGCGAGCAGCTTGTTGTAGAGTCTTTAGAGGGCAATACCTTTCAAATTAGCGGGTCTGTTCCTCCAGGTTTTCAAATTAGGGGCAATTGCGGTGGAAACATTTATATCCTTGTGGGAGAGCAGTAGCGCAATTTTCTTATTTTAACAAATTTTGGGGCACTAAAGTGCCCCTTTTTAATATAGGCTAATTGCTAAATAGCTAAAATAATGCTACAATTGTAGCGCACATTAATTACTATTGGAGAAAAATAATGGAAGAGAAAGCAAACTTATCAAACGAACAAAATGCAATTATAGAAAAAAAGGTATCTAGTGAATATATAAAAAAGTTGGAAGAATCTAAAAAAGATTTTCTTGCATTTAAAGAAAAGTTTAAGAGTATTTTTATTTTAATGTTGATTGTTTTGCTAATGTTTAATATTATTTCCGGCTTTGTAGTTTGGATTGTTGCAGACCATAATATAAAAAAAGATAATTACAAAATCTTTAATTCCTTTTTAGAAAGTTTAGAAGCCGGTCTAAAAGCTGATATTGCTGATCAAGTCCTTAAAATCTATTCCCGACAAAGAAAAATTCCTGACGGTTTTATTTCAGTTGCGCAATATGCCTATGAAGAAGGGCGGCCTTCTATAGTAGAAATTATTAGCGAAAGTGCTTCAGGCAGCGGGCCAAAAGCTGCGGGCATAGTCTTAAATAAAGAGGGCTATATCCTTACTGTCGCTCATGCGGTAACTTTTCAAAAGACAACGCAATATCCTGAGCCGGATACTGAAGGAGATTATAGGCCTTATGAAAATATTTATTGCAAACTGCATAATGTTTCTGGAGCAAGAAGCGCAACTGCTATTTATTGGAATGCTTTAGAGCTTGACCTTGCTATAATAAAACTGGACCAGCCCCCTTCTAATCTTAAACCCATTACTTTTGCTGATACTGATTTAGTTAGCATTGGAGAAGAAATTGCCATCTTAGGCAACCCTTTAGGGGTCGGAATTAGTGTCTCCCCGGGTATTGTTTCCAATCATTTTCATTATTTGCCTAATAAGCCTGAACAAGAAATTGAACTGTTTCAATTGAGCGCAATTTTATTAAAAGGCAATTCCGGCGGAGCTGTATTTGATTTTTATGGCGAAGCTATAGGTATGATTAGCTTTGAGTTATCTGAAGAAGGCTCTATCGGTTATATTAATTTTGCTGTTTCCGCAAAAGAACTAATAAAATTTATTGAAAATGCTAATCAAGAAGAAGGATTAAATATAAGCTACACTCAAAATATAAATAATTAAATTGATTGTTTTATAATAAATATTTTGCGGAACTTAAATTTTATATATCAACTAAAATGCTCTTAAAATTCTTATAAGTAACTTGCCCTAGTCCGCCGCCCGGCAGCTTTTTAACATATCGCCTTTTGCACCAAACCACTTCGCATTTGCCACTAGCACCGCTTTGAGTGGCTGCAATCCTAGCCCCCTCTTTAAGCACCTCATCGGGTATTTGCCTGCCTTTTATTACTACATGCGCTCCTGCCCCATCCTTTATATGCAACCAAATATCCTCAGGAGAAGCAATCTCAAAGGTAACGGTATCATTTTGTTTGTTATTTTTGCCATAATATATTGCGTAACCTTTATACTCTGCCTTATTTGGCATAGCAGGCTTGCCTTTTGCTTTTGGCAACTTCTTTACAGGAGCGGTAAGCTGAGCCAGCTCCGCTTCAATTTGCAACAGTTCTTCTTTGGTGTTGCAAATATTAATGGCATTTTCTATGCTGTCTAAGTATTCTTTATAATGCTCTGCTTCTTGTACAATCTTAGCGGATACTTCTTTAGCGCGCTTTAGTTTTTTATAACGCTTAAAGTAACTTTCTATATTTTTCTGCGGGGTTAGCGCTGCGTCAAGAGGTATTGCAATTTCTTTTTCTAAGTAATAATCAAATACGGTAATACTTTCTTCCTTACCCTTAAAGTTATGAAGGTTGGCAGTAAGTAGCTCACCATATTTTTTATATTCGTCTATCTTTGCGCATTGTTTTAGGCTTTCTTGAGCTTTTTCCAAACGCCTATTGTTTTTACCCACCAATCTTTTTAAGGTTTTTCTTAATCCTTTGGTATCTTGCTCTTTTTGTCTTTGCGCTCCTTTTACGGAGTATACCCTTTCAAATGCCGCATTTAAGTCAGACATTGGCAAAAAAGGTGCTTTACTGCTAATATAAGGACAAATAAAGGCATCTTGCGCTTGCCCTTGCTTATCTAATGTGACACAAGGAGCATAATTTGCGGTATCTGCAATACTATAAAAATAAGAAATTAGCAAAGGTATCTCTGTGTTCTCTTTTGCTCTGGCTAATACCTCTTTTGCTGTTTCCTTAGAAATGCCGGAAATCTTTCCTATTAAACCTGCTACATTTAAGTTATCTTGTGCTGTCAACTCTTTTACAGCATTGCCTAAACCTGCTAAATCATCAGGCGCTACTTTTTCTTGATGCTGGGGGATATATTTAAGATTCGGCATTAGCAAGCGGGTAGTTGTAACCCCTATGGAGGTCCTCTTGAGCGCATCTAATATAAGTCCCTTAGGATTAACAAGAATGATATTAGAATATCTGCCCATTAGTTCTATATAGAGATGATAAGTTGCCTTGTCGTGCATTTCAGAATAACAAGCTACGGCAATTCTAATTACTCTGTCTTTTGCAACAAGCTCTACCCCTTCTATCTTTCCTGAGCCAATATGCTTCCTTGCAAGCATTTGAAAAGAAGGAGCGTTAAGGGTGTTTTCTTTTTTTTCTTTGGTTAAATAAATATATGGCAACGAAGGGTCTGCACTTATTTGCAGTCTTTTTCCGTTTCGCATCACTAAAGCAAGCTCATTTTCGTCATTTTGGTATATCTTTGCTATCCGCTGTCCGTTTAGACTTGCATTTAATTCTTTTGCAAGCGAATGCAAAGTAATTGCATCAATAGGCATTTTAGCCCTCTACACGAATAAGCGCTTCTACCTTGTCCACAACTTGCAACTTGCTAATATCGGCTATAGCGGCGTTCATACTGCTTTCTTTGTTTTTATGAATAAAGAAAATCAAAGATGCCTTACCGTTTAACGCCTTTTGGTGCATGCTGGAAATTGAAATATTGTGCTCTGCAAAAGCCTTGCTGATTTGAGCCAGCACTCCGGGGCGGTCTACTACCTGCATTCTGATATAGTATTCGGTTTCGAAGTCTTTTTTTATATTTATCTGCTCGCTCTTAGATAAAAAATGATGTTTATGAGCGGCAGTTTGCGAACATACAACTATATCTGATACTATTGCGCTGCCTGTGGGAAGGTCGCCCGCGCCTCTGCCATAAAGCATTATATCGCCTACATTATTGCCTAAAATATGCACAGCGTTAAAACTGCCTTTTACTCCGGAAAGCGGATGCGTATCTTTAATAAAGGCAGGATGCACTCTTACTTCTATACTGTCAGACAACTTTTTTCCTATTGCCAAAAGTTTAAGGGTGTAGCCAAAATCTTTACCGTTTTCTATATCCTCCCGTTGAATGCCGCTTATTCCTTCACGATAAATATCTTCTATCCTAACTCTGTTATGAAAAGCTAAAGTAGACAATATGCTAAGTTTATACATTGCATCATATCCGTCCACATCTGCGGTAGGGTCGGCTTCGGCATATCCCAGCGCTTGCGCTTCTTTTAGCACATCTTGATACTCCAGCCCTTCATCCGCCATTTTGGATAAAATATAGTTGGTCGTACCGTTAACTATCCCCATAATGGAAAGTATCCTGTTGCCTTGCATACTTTCGGTAAGTGCCCTTATTACCGGCACACCACCTGCGGTAGTGGCTTCAAAATACAGTCCTGCGCCGCCTTGAATAGCCGCTGCCTCCAATTCTTCCGCATGCTTAGAAAACATTTCTTTATTGGCTGTAACAATACTCTTGCCTGCCTGCAAGCACTTGATAAGATAAGAGCGGGCAGGCTCTATACCACCAAAAGCCTCTGCTACAATAGTAATGCGCTTGTCATTTATAACATCATCAATATTGGTTGTAACAATAGCAGGGTCGCCCCCTAAGGCTACCATTCGCTCCTGCCTTAAATCTACTACCCGTAGCACTTCTATATCAACGCCATAATTTTCTTTTATGCTTTGGCGGTTTTCCTGCAATATCCTAAATGTGCCGCCGCCAACTGTACCTATACCCAATAGTGCTACGCCAATTTTTTTCATTTTTATATTCATTCCTCCAATGTGCCATTGCAGGCACAAAAACTTGTTGATATAACGGTGCAGATGCAAGCAAGACGAGGCAATGTATTACGATGTATATGCCCCCCGTTAGACCTTATTTGCGTTTAGTTTGTAAAGTAAAGCCAGCCCCTTTATAGATAGCCCTCTGTCTACAATATCAATGGGATTGTCCTTTTGCTTTGTGACCAGCTCCGACAGCCCTCCTGTGGCAATAACCTTTGCCGGGCATCCTAACTCTTGTTTCATAGCATCTGTTACGCCTTGCACCAGTCCTTTGAAACCTATTACAATACCGCTTTGCATATTGGTAACAGTATTTCTGGCTATTACCGTATCGGGTACAGCCAACTCTACCCTAGGCAGCTTAGCGGCAGTATTAACTAGTGCTTCTGCGCTTAACTTTAAGCCCGGAGCTATTGCCCCGCCTAAAAAAACTCCATTTTCGTCTAAAACATTAAAAGTAGTAGCTGTGCCAAAATCCACTATAATACAAGGCCCGCCATATATGCTGTAAGCGGCTTCGCAACAAATTATCCTATCCGCTCCCATTTCGTCTTTATTGATAAGGTCAAAATTGACGCTCATATTGATATACGCATCTACCATAATAGGTTTGATGCCTATATAGTAAGTGCACATATGCTCTAGGGTATAATTCATACTTGGGACAACCGAACTCATAATAATGCCTTTTATATCCGTAAACTTATATCCTCTTGTCTCAAGCAAATCAAATAAAATCATACCGAATTCGTCTGCTGTTTTTTTAGGGTCTGTGGCAATGCGCCATGTAAATAAATTGCGTTCGGAGTTGGCAAGCCCCAGTTTTATATTGGTATTGCCAATATCAATCAATAAATTCATTGCGGCTCTCCTTTGAATTACAATAACAAATTTGCACCTTAAAGTCAATCATTTACATTATTAAAGACACTTAATCATATACGCTATAGATAGATATTATACTATATGGTAAGGTGAATATGGCGCAAGCATTCAATCAAATTACCAACTTTATTTTACAAATATTTCGCAACAATTATTTATCTGTAATCTTTTTATCCTTTGTGCCTATGATTGAATCTACTGGAGCTGTGCCTATTGCGCTAAATATGGGTATGAATCCGCTGGAAAGCATTTTCTTTTCTTCTATAGGCGGGATAATTATGTGCCCTGCCATTTACTTTTTGCTTGAACCTATAATTAAATGGATGAAAAACACAAAACTGCTTAAAAAACTAGCGGAAAAGACAGAGTGCAATATAAAAACGCAAGCGGTAGCATTAGAAGAAAAGGCAAAATATAAAGAAAATAAGATAGCCCATAAATTATGGCTGCTCTTTTTATTTATACTGTTGCCTATGCCTTTTTCGGGGCTGTGGACGGGCAGCGCAGTTGCAATTTTTTTATCCTTGCCTCAAAAAAGCGCAATAGCCACTTTAATTGCCGCCAACTTTGCCGCTAGTTCTATTGTTTGTGCGGCAAGTATGGCGCTAGGCAGTTACAGTTACATAATCTTGTTTGTTTTGGTGATTGCAATAGCGGCCTCTTTTGTCACTCTTGCGGTAAGGATAATTGTCAACCATACAAAAAAAGCCTGAGATTGCCGTAGCTTTAACCTAAGGATTGTTAAACCCGCTCTTATAGCAGGTGGGTGAACTGCCGTACGCTTTTGTCTTCCTCTGGCGTCTAAGACGGAGGCATGGCATTGCTTTCGAACACATAAACCCGATTTTTTAACTGCGGTTAAAAATCTTCTTAGTGGCTACAAACATCTAAGGCTGATAATAGTATACTATATTTGCAACATTTTTTCAAGAGGCGCAAAAATATATAGTTTACAATTTTTTCAAGCTGGTAAAAATATTGCCCTATAAATCTTGCAGAATCTTGGCAATAAGAGTCTCGGCAATATTAGTATTGTAACATTCGCTTATACCTAAAAAATAGGCATTGCTGTTAACTTCTATCAATTTTGGAGCGGGCAGGGAAAAGAAATCAACTCCGCAATAAAATAAACCTAGCTCTTTTGCAACCTTTTGAGCGGCAATGGTAAATTCGGCACTGGGGTTGCACGGAGCGCATTGTCCGCCCAACTCTTTATTGCTCCGAAAGTCTTTAGCATTGGTATACTTTAGAAAATGCACAACCTTACCCCCTACCACAATTGCTCTGACGCTTGCCCCTGCGCTTTCCTTTATATATTCTTGTAAAATATAGCGTTTTTCAAAATAAATCTTATCCAGAAGTATTAACTCTTGCTCATTTTGCACTAAATGCACATCTTTGCCTAAAGAACTTTTATCAGCTTTAAGCACTAAAGGATAGCCTAGTTTTTGATTAATATAACTCAAGAAATTAGCTTGCAGCGGCTGATAAGTATATCTTAAAGGTGAAAAAATGCTACCCGGCATATCCACTAAGTTAAGACACTTGATATAGCTGGCTATTTTGCTGTCAGAGCACATTATTGCACGGCAATTGTTATAGACCTTAATTCCATAATGCTCCAGCGTGCTTGCCGCATAGTAATCTTTATCTAAAAAAATACAAAAATCAGCTAAAGGCCGCTCTTTTAGAAAATCAGCAATGCTGTTGATAAACAAGAAATCAATATTTTTAGCGGTTAAAGCATTTACTAAGCTATTTTTTTGATGTATGGTGCTTGCAGTTTTATAATAAGCATTTTGATAAACTAGTGCCCTCATGGCTATGCTGCTGGTTTAAGGGCGCAGTTCCATATTTTTGCACCTGTTTTAGTGTAGCTGGAAATGTTTACGCTATCCGCTTGAGAGCCCATATTTACCATATCCATACGCATATAGTTATTGTAGAAGCCATCATTGACTGCCGGCATATACTGATATTTATGAGAGGGTCTTTTTATGCTGATGGTAAGATAATTAATGGTATTGTAAGCTCGCTCGTCTAACTCCACTTTATAGAATCCTGTTTGGTCAGTTTTAACGGTTTTGCTAAAAGTGTCATTTTGATATGCTACAGTAACTTCGGCATTGGCAACAAATGCTCCAAAACCGTCATCGATTTTTTGATTGCTATTGGAGTCTAAAAATACATAACCGCATATATACGGAAGGGTAATATCGCTCTTTTGATTGTTTTCCGATTGAAACTTTTCTAGCACAAAAGGAATTATTTTATAGTCAGGGCTGCTTGGATTATTAATTGCAGGGTTATAGAATTGGGTATACTTGTGCCCTATTATTGCCTTGGTAAAAGTAGTTGGAGTCCAAGCGCTTATCCCATAAACCAGAGAATTTCTATCTTTTATCTCATTGTAGTTGTCAAGCAGCGGATAGGTATGGTCTTTGCGGATATTGGTATCGGTATCAAAGCCCAGTCCTGCATCGCTGCCATTGATAGAGTATAGATACCAATCTAAGCCAACTCTATTTTGCAACAGATAATTTTCGCTAAAAACTACAGAATATATTTGTCTAAACTCCAAGCTGGCAGTATTGCCTAAAATTGTTTGATATTGCTCTTTATCACTGCCGTTATAGTCTTGCTGCATATCCTCATTGCTTTCGATATACTCAAAAATCATACCTGCAGAATTTAAGGCAGAAATGCTGCTTGCGCTATATGCCAAAGCTGAATCTACTCCCTTAGCAGAAACGCTATAATTATCTTCTGCTTTCCAATCAATGGCAAACCCTGCCGCTTCATTGTTAAAATAAGGGTCGCATAAAGCAATGCGTCTAGGCACAAAGTTGCCCGAAACCTTGCCTTGAGTGTAAAAATGATGCAAATATTCTGCGGCAGAAAGCGCAAAAGCAGCCCCTACGCCATTGCCTACAAATCTAACTTCATTACCTTTTAGCGGTTTGCTTGCCATATAGTCTAAGAAGCGAGCCGCAAAAACCTCAGTAAGGCTATGGCTAAGAGCGGATTGTTCCCTTGTTATGATTTCGTTGTCTGCTTTATAACTTAAATAATCATTGTTAAAGAGTTTTACATACACATTGGCAGTAATATCGTCGGCAAATTGTTCATAATGAAAAATGCCTACATTAAAGCCTGCTTTTTCCCAATAAAATGCTAAATCTCGTATATTGGACAAGTCACGATCTTTGAATCTTTTATAGTTATCAGAAATTATAGTATCAGGGTACTCTGCGCCGGGCAGCTCAAAGAGCACATTGCTATCTGCGGCATTAGGCGTTTGTCCATGAAAATAAATTAAAGTGGGTCTTGTTACAGAATAAGTGCCGCCCAGCCATTCTATATCCAATTGTCCTTGCCGCAATGAGGGAAAAGTAATATCCGCCAACTTAACAGGCTCTGGAGAGTCTATTGTCTTATTGCAAGCGGTTGCAACGATAGCAATTGCAAAAAGCAATGCTATTACTATCAGCACTTGAAGTTTCTTAGCTGTCTTTTGCATTTTTACCCTATTTTATTTTGCGTATTCTGTATGCCTTAATTCTCTAATTACATTGACTTTTATTTGACCGGGATACTCCAGCTCTGCTTCTAGCTTTTTAGCTATATCTTTTGCTAAGAAAGAAGTAGCCGCATCGTCTACCTCCTCAGGCTTAACTATTACCCGTATTTCTCTGCCTGCCTGAATTGCATAAGATTGCTCCACTCCGGTAAACGAATTGGCTAAGGTCTCCAGCTTTTCCAAGCGTTTGACATAGTTTTCTATAGATTCTCTCCTGGCACCGGGCCTTGCGCCGCTGATTGCGTCGGCGGCCTGCACAATAATTGCCTCTAATGTTTGAGGCTCTATATCCCCATGGTGTGCTTCGATTGCATGCACCACATTTTCTTTTTCTTTATACTTGCGTGCCAGCTCTACGCCAATTTGAATATGTGTGCCTTCGTACTCATGGTCTACCGCCTTACCTAAGTCATGCAGCAGTCCCGCCCGTTTTGCCACTTTTACATCAGCGCCAAGTTCTGCCGCCATAAGCCCTGCCAAATAAGATACCTCAAGCGAATGCTTGAGCACATTTTGCCCGTAACTTGTACGGTACTTCATTCTGCCTAATAGTTTAATAATTTCGGGATGAATGCCAAAAAGCCCCGCATCAAAAACAGCGGCATTGCCGGCTTCTTTTATTTCCTGTGCTATATCACGCTTGACCCGGGTAGCTATTTCTTCAATTCTGCCGGGGTGAATGCGTCCGTCTGCTACAAGTTTTTGCAAAGTAAGTCTTGCAACCTCTCGCCTGACAGGGTCGAAACTTGTTAAGGTCACCACATCGGGGGTATCGTCTATAATAATGTCTACGCCGGTACAGCTCTCCAATGCCTTGATATTGCGTCCCACTCTGCCGATAATGCGCCCCTTCATTTCGTCATTTGGCAATTCAACTACGCTAACCGTAGATTCCGCCGCATGGTCAACAGCACATCTTTGAATAGCTAAGGAAATGATTTCCTTTGCCTTTTTTTCCGCATTTTCTTTGGCATCATCTTCTATTTCTTTTGCAATAATCACAGCATCCTTGCGAGCTTCGTCTGTGATTTGTGCAATTAGCAAATCTTTAGCTTCTGCTTTAGTTAAGCCGCTTACTTTTTCCAGCTCAATAAGCATCTTTGCATCATATTCTGTTAACTTTATTTCTAGTTGGTCAAGTTCGTCCTTTTTAGTGGTAAGCTCCTCTTTTAAGGTTTCGAGCTGCTCATTCTTCTTATCCAGAACTTGTTCCTTTTTGGCTAGTATGTCCTCCCTTGAATTTAACCTATTTGCCTCTTTCTTTAACTCGTTTCGTTGATTTCTTGATTCTTGTTCGAATTCGTTACGAAATCTTAATTGTTCCTCTTTTGCTTCTAAAAGCGCTTCCTTTCTTAGTGTTTTTGCTTCGATTCGGGCTTCTTCCAGTATTTTGGCTGACTCTGTTTTTGCCATTCCTATCTTATTAATAATAATTTTCTTATAAATAAGTATTCCTGCCAAGCTGCCTAAGGCAAGCGAGGGCAGAATTAGGATGTACGCAAGATAAGTCCAGTCAATGCCGAGCATTGTCAGACTGCTGAACATCATAACCTCCTATTGAATTGTGAATTTACAGTATGATAAAGGCAAAAAGCCTATATTATCCTATATAAAAAGAGTATACCCTATTTAGGTTATATTTGTCAACAAATTGTATTTTATTTTTGCCTTATGTGCTAACGAAAAACTAAAGCCTTTTGCTATTGCTAACTTATTAAAATCTTGCGGACTTTTTGCTCTATTTCTTCTTTAATATCTGCATTTTCTGACAAAAACTGTATAGCACGCTCTCTGCCTTGCCCTATTTTCTCATCATTATAGCTATACCAAGAACCTGCTTTTACAACTATGCCTTGCTCTACGCCAACATCTAAAATACAGCCGACAGAAGAAATCCCCTTGCCGAAAATAATATCGAACTCTGCAATCTTAAAAGGTGAAGCCAATTTGTTTTTAATTACCCTAATGCGTGTTCTGTTGCCTACAAACTCATTGCCCGACTTGATAGAATCTATCTTACGAACATCTAAACGCATACTGGAATAAAACTTGAGTGCTTTGCCGCCCGGTGTAATTTCGGGAGAGCCGAACATTACTCCTACTTTTTCACGAAGTTGATTGATAAAAACTACGCAGGTATTGCTTTTGCCGGTAATACTGGCTAGTTTTCTAAGTGCTTGACTCATTAGCCTTGCTTGCAAGCCTATATGCGACTCGCCCATTTCGCCGTCAATCTCTGCCCTGGGCGTAAGTGCCGCTACCGAATCCACTACTATTACATCTACCCCACCTGATTTTATCAATTGCTCGGCTATATCTAAGGCTTGCTCTCCATTATCGGGCTGAGATACATATAGACTTTTTAGATTGACACCCAAACGCTCTGCATAAACGGGGTCTAGAGCATGTTCTGCATCTATAAATGCCGCTATACCGTCAGCTTTTTGCGCTTCGGCAATTATATGCAGGGCAACAGTAGTTTTTCCGCTGGATTCAGGACCGTATATTTCTATTATTCTGCCCCTGGGCACTCCCCCTATTCCCGATGCCATATCTAGTACCAAACAGCCTGTAGGTATCACATCCACTTTTACTTTAGTTTCTCCGTCAAGTTTCATAATTGCGCCTTTGCCAAACTGCTTTTCTATATTGTCAATGGCGGCTTTAAGTAACTTTGCTCTGCTCTCGTCCATAAAAAACTCCTTTGTTTAATAGTATTTCATAATATGTAAAAACGCCTTGTAAAGCGCGGTATTAACACTCTTTTGCCTAACTTCTTCTCTGTCCCCTGAAAAAATAAACTCAAACACATCCTCGCCTATATCGCTTACTACCGCAATATAAACCAAACCGACAGGCTTTTCCAAACTGCCGCCTTTGGGTCCCGCAATGCCGGTGATTGATATACCAATATCGGCTTTATCGTCTAAAACCCCTTTTGCCATTTCTAGCGCGGTTTCCTTACTTACTGCCCCGTATTTTATTAAAGTATCTCTTTTTACTCCCAAGCGCAATTGCTTAGAAGAATTGGTATAGCTTACTACCCCCTCATAAAAAACTTCGCTTGCGCCCGGCACCTCAGTTATTTTTGCACAAAGCGTGCCCCCTGTGCAACTTTCGGCAATAGCAATGGTAAGATTGTTTTCTGATAAAAAATCCACTAAGGTCTGCTGCAAACTAATATCGGCATTATTATATATTTGCTCGTCAAATACTTGTTCTATTTGTGAAATTTCCTCGCTTGTTACATTAAATACACTTAACCTTATATCCAGATTGTCCTCTTCCAGGTCATAGTCCAGCATTGCCCCAAAGTGCCTTGCCAGCAGATTTTCTATTGGTGAGATTTCGCCATATAATTTTATTATCTTATCCATATCTGCTCCTCTTTACCTGCCGCTTGAATTCAGCCTTGCCATTAATCAGAGTATATCTTATTGAAGTCATCCATTGTAATATTTACAGTGCGCTTATGGCCTGTGCCGCTAACGCTAATATAGCTCCTTTGCTCCATTATGGTAACCAATTTCTTAGCTTTTGGATACCCAACATTCAAAAGTGCTTGTATATCGCTAATTGAAGTAGTGCCTTGAGGAATAATTACTTCCAGCGCCGCCCTTATCAGCTCTTCGATATTTTTTACATCCTTGCGCTCTGTGGGCTTGGCAACATCAAACCTTGTATATGGGTCTTCTTCCTCAGGTTCAGAAAAGATAGCTTGCGCAATTGTATCATCCCAATCGGCAATATTATTTTCGCCAATATACCTTACAGTTTCCGCTACCTCTTCTGCTGATACATATACCCCTTGCAACCTTACAGCATCCCCCACTTGAGGGCTATGGAAAAGCATATCCCCCTCGCCTAAAAGCGCTTCTGCTCCCCGCCTGCCTAAAATGATATGGCTATCCGTATGTGATTGTACGGTAAAGGCAATCTTGCATAAAATATTGCTTGTAATTAAACGGGTCAACACATCTGCAGAAGGTCTTTGAGTAGCAAGTATCAAATGTATACCTGCCGCACGGGAGAGCTGGGCTAGCCTTACTATATCGCTTTCTACCTTTTTATTAACTATCATTAGGTCTGCTAACTCATCTATTATTAGCACAATGCGGGGCATCTTAGGCAGCACTTTATAAGGTGCTACATTTTCATTATAGCTATTAATGTTAATTGCATTATGCTCCCTTAGGGTCATATAGCGGCGTTCCATCTCTTTTACCAACCATTTAAGCGCATTAACAGCGTGGCCGGGCTCACAAATAGGAGAACGCACAAGCATATGAGGCAAAGACTGAAAATGCTGAAGATCCACTCTTTTAGGGTCAATTAAAAGAAGTCTTACATCCTCGGGAGAATACTTGTAAATAATGCTGACAATGATAGAATTGATACATACGCTTTTACCGCTTCCCGTAGCGCCTGCAATAAGCAAATGGGACATCTTTGCAAGGTCTAGCACAAAGGGCTCTCTATTGATACTTACTCCTAAAGCCAGCTCCAACCCTCCTTTGGAAACAGCATACTGATGCGATTGGAGAACAGAACGGATGCCCACTACATCTCTTACCTCATTAGGCAGGTCTATCCCAAATCTATCAGTACCGGGGATAGGCGCAATTATGCTAACTTTTTTTGCCTTTAGCCGCATTTCCAAATCGCTTTCCTTAGCATTTAACTTTTTAATTGATAAATTGCTTTTGGTAAACTTTAGCTCAAATCGAGTAAAGGTAGGACCTCTGGTAGCTGCTTTTACCTCGGAAGGAATTTGCAACTCCTCTAGTGCCCGCTCTAGATTTTCTCTAACTTGCTCAAAATTGGCGGGCAAACTCCCCCTTTCTGTATATATCTTAAAAATATCTATACTTGGCGGCTTGTATTTATTTCTGTCAAAATAATTCTCTTCTAAATCTCTGCTTCCCTCTTGTGCTTTAATATCCTCTTTGCTACGGGTAAAGTCTTTTGCCTGTTGTGCATTATCTGTACTGCTTCCATATTGGCTAGCTCGCCGCTGTTTTGCTTGCTCCACCCTTTCTGCTCGTCTTGCCGCCAGCCTTGCCTTAAAATCATTTAGCTTATCTTGCTCTATCCGTGCTTGCTCCTCGTCTGCTTGCTTTTGACGGGATAGAAAATCCTGATAAATCCCCTCCTTATCCTTGCCCGTGCGAATAGGATGTGTGGGCTCATTTAGCCCAAAGACCTCTTCTATTTTGCTCTTTTTCTTTACGGGCGCAGCTACATTGTCAGGGGGTATCCCAAATGCGGCGTTTAGCGGATTGGAAGGATAGACATATTCGGGCAAAGTATAATTTTGCTCTTGACTGTCTTTTTCTGCCTGCTCTGATTGCTCTGCTTCAAGCTGTTCCTGAGGTTGCGCTTCACGGGCTTCTTGAGTGCCCTTAGACATTAAAAATAAAGGATAAAGTGCGGCAAGCCCCAGCCCAGCGGTAATTAAAAAGGAGGCCAATACAGCATAAGGAAAAGAAAACACCGCCAGCGGAAGCGAAACTATGGAAATGATGACGCCGCCAATAGTTTCTATTTCAAAAGGCTTAAACATATAGGTATTAAGCCCCTCTGCTATAAGCTCTTTGCTAAACATAATATGCAGGGTAATAATAAAGCTAAAAAACAATGCAACTAAAATAGTTATCCTCAAGCGGGAAAGGTTAATTTTTCTACCCAAAAGAAATCCAACTAACAAAGCTGCTAACGCAAGTATGTAAGCATAAACTGCATATCCAAATACGCCCAGAATTATTTTTCTGGTTGCCGAAAAGATAAGCATAATGCTAAAAAGCGTAAGCAATACCAGCCCTAAGGTATATGCTGCTTTTGGCGCTAATTTATATTCTCGCTCTTTACCACGCTTAGCCATTATTCTTCCTTTGCTCCGTTAAGTGCATAGCCTTCCTTTTGGGACAAGCCCTTTTGGCGGTCAAAGTTTTCTTTGTTTTTTTGTATGTACCGTTCAAATACTTCTTTGCTGTCCATCCCCGCCTTTATACACATACTCACAAAAAAATGGAGTATATCAATCAACTCCTCTTTAACTTTATCAGGGTCTACAGGCTTTTTATTTTTCCACCACTTAAAGTTCACTTCCTCTAGTAGCTCTGCAAGCTCGCTTATTAGTGCAAGGGTTTCCTTTTGCATCCATTCTTCCATAGAAATATCCTGCAACCCCCGCTTGGCAATTAAGGAGTTGTCAAATGACCCTTGCATATTAAAAATAATATCTAATTTATCCTTGCTCATCTTTTGTTCCTAGCCTTTTAGTGCACTTAGCAAATCCACATTTATATTCTTGCCTACACAGCTTGCACTTATTTTGTCTAAATCAAAAATCAAATCAATTAATTCTCTGGTGTCTTGCAAGGTAACTTTCTCAATTTGAGCAAGTTCCTCCTCTAAATTAAATAGCTTTTCGTCCATAATTAAGTTCCTGCCATTGGTGCGCATTATTGCGGCGCTGGACTCTGCGCCAAGCACGGTTTTGCTCTTAAATTGCGCCTTGCCTTTGCGGAACTCTTTTTCGGTAATACCGTCTTTTTTCAATTCGGCAATTACCTTTTTTATAGCGCCAATTGCCTTAGGCACATAATCCGGACTGGTGCCTAAAAATAGCACATAATATCCGTCATTCTTATATTGAATGGGTTGAGTGTAAACAGAATAAACAAGTCCTAACTTTTCTCTTACCTCTTGGAAAAGCCTGCTGCTCATACCTCCGCCTATAATATTGTTCAGCAGCAGCAATGCCTTTCTCTTAGGATGTTTTGCATTGATACAAGGAAAACTAAATGCAATATTTGCTTGTTCCATTGCTTTTTCTTTGCAAATATATTTACTGGTAAGCTGTGCGGGAGGGAGCTCAATGGATTTTTTGCCTGTCTTTTTGAGTTTACCTTCAAAATATTTGCCAACTAATTCGTGCGCTAAGGAAGCATTTATATTGCCTGTCAAGATAATATAAGTGTTGTCCGCTGTATAATATTTGGACATATAATCTTGTATCATTTGATAATCTATACCGTTGACAGTTTGCGCTGTACCCAATATGGGCAAAGCTAGAGGGCTATCCTTAAAATGCGCCTTGGCAAGCAGTTCGAAACAAAGGTCTTCTCCATTGTCCTCCGTCATATTGATTTCTTCAACAATAACGCCCTTTTCCCTCTTTAAGTTCTCCTCAGTAAAGGTAGCATTAAGGTAAATATCGCTTAAAATATCAAGGCATTGCTTTGCATATTCGTCAGTAGAAACAGTATAGTACGCAGTCATATTTTTAGAGGTAAACGCATTGATATTAGCGCCTATGCTTTCCATTTCGTCAGCTATATCAAAGGCACTCCTGCCGGCAGTGCCCTTAAATACCATATGTTCAATAAGATGCGAAATCCCATTGTTTTTTGCAGTTTCATTTATGCTGCCCGTTTCTACAAATATCCCTGCGGAAAGCGAGCGGGTATTGCGCATTGGGCTTACCGCCAGCGTTAGCCCGCTGTCAAATTTTATAACCTTATCCATATTCCTCCATTTATGCCATAATATACATGTATAGATATAAGTTATTATATACCAAAAATAGGTTTTATACAAGCGCAAAACTAAATTAGCACTAAAAGGCAGTAAGCAATGATAAATGTTTTTAGTTTATGGTAGGGGCTAGATTAACACTTAAATTAACAGCCTTAAAACCATTTTGTTTATAGTAAGTAAGTATCAATGGCAATGCCTTGACTGTGTGTTCTGTGGGATGCATTAGCACCAAATCGCCATTTTCTACATTTTGAGTTGCACGCTTAAATATAAGATTGTAATCTTTGTCCCGCCAATCTATGGTGTCTTTTGACCACATTATGACCTTCATATTTAATTGCTCGCACACTTTAAGCATATTAGCGCCAATTGCGCCGGAGGGCGGAGCAAAATAGACGCAATCCATATCAAGCACCTCTTTTATTAACTTATTGGTAAGCACAATTTCGTCATAATTTGCTTGCACGCTTAGATTGGTATGATTTTTATGTAAATAGCCGTGATTGCCTATCTCATGCCCTCTTTCTTTAATTTCTTTAAGAGCAGATACCTCTTTTGCCGCCCAAGAGCCGCCTATAAAAAAAATAGTATTGACATTGTAAGTGTCAAAAATATCCAGCATTTCTTCAATATATTCTGTGCCCCAATAGACATTGACCATTAGCGTCACATGGCGATAATCTTTATTGCCCCTGTAAATAGGCTGAAATTTGGGCTGTCCAAATACGCTGATACTGCTGTCTATTGTAGTAAAAAACAAGACGCATATTACAATAATCAATACAAAATTGGCTATAATATCTATAATAAACCTATCTTTTTTCATTAAATCCTCGCTGTCAATATAAATCTTATTATCAATATATAGAAAATATGAAAATAGCTTAGGATGCAATAGCCTTACGCTAATATTCTTATCCATTTCATTGACATTAAAGGCTTTTTGCCTTATTATATTATCAATATGCACCTTGGAGGGCAGCTATGCTAACTATGGAAAAACTTGTAGCTTTATGCAAAAATAGAGGTTATATATACAGCGGCAGCGAAATATATGGCGGTCTTGCCAACTCTTGGGATTACGGACCTTTAGGCGCAGAGCTAAAAAATAATATTAAAATGGCATGGTGGAAAAAGTTTGTGCAGGAATGTCCTTATAATGTGGGGATGGACAGCGCAATTTTAATGAATCCATCAGTTTGGGCAGCAAGCGGTCATTTAAGCGGTTTTTCTGACCCTCTAATGGATTGTAAGGAATGCAAAAGCAGGCACAGAGCGGACACTTTAATAGAGGATTATGCAAAAAAGCATAACCTTACACTTAATATTGCGGCAATGGAAAATGGACAAATGGAACATTATATTGCTGAAAATGGCATAAAATGCCCTGTTTGCGGCAATGCCAACTTTACAGGGATACGCAAGTTTAACCTTATGTTCAAGACTTTTCAAGGAGTTACGGAGGATGCTGCCGACACCCTTTACCTCAGACCGGAAACAGCACAAGGCATATTTGTCAATTTTACCAATGTAACCCGCTCAATGCGTGCCAGAATGCCCTTTGGAATAGCGCAAATAGGCAAAAGTTTTCGAAATGAAATTACGCCGGGCAACTTTATCTTTCGTACACGGGAGTTTGAGCAAATGGAGCTGGAATTCTTTTGCAAACCGGGCACAGATTTGGAATGGTTTGAATATTGGAGGCAGTTTTGCAAAGATTGGTTGCTTGAGCTGGGGATAAAAGCAAAAAATCTAAAATTAAGAGACCACACTAAAGAGGAGCTTAGCCACTACTCCGTAGCCACTACCGATTTTGAATATAAGTTTCCGTTTGGATGGGGGGAGCTATGGGGCATTGCTGACCGAACGGACTTTGATTTAAAAGCACATATAAAAGCATCGGGCAAGCAACTTGAGTATACCGACCCCGTCAGCGGCGAAAAGTTTGTACCCTATGTAATTGAGCCTTCTTTGGGAGTAGACAGAATGCTGCTTGCATTCCTATGCAATGCCTATGAAGAAGAAGAGCTGGAAGGCGAAGAAATGCGTATAGTTTTGCGGCTGCACCCCGTGCTTGCGCCTTATAAAGCAGCGGTGCTTCCTCTGCAAAAGAATCTAAAGGAAAAGGCTTTGGAGATATACGCTCTCTTTGGCAAGAAGGTTAATACTGCCTATGACGAATCGGGCAGCATTGGCAGAAGGTATCGCAGACAAGACGAAATTGGCACTCCTTACGCAATTACCATAGATTTTGACACTTTAGAGGACGGAACTGTCACCGTAAGAGAGCGGGACAGTATGGCGCAAATTAGGCTGACCATAGAAAATGCGCTAAAGTATGTAGCAGAAAAGTTAAAATATTAGTCTAATTACTTTTTTATAAACTTTTGTACCAACGCTTCTATATTTAAGATATCTCTATATCTTTTTAAGGTTTTTAGCTGACATTTTGCGCTGTTTTCAGTATAATTTCTGGCTTTTTCAAAACTGGCTCCATCTTTAGTCATTTTATAAATAATGCAGATAATTTGAATTAAGCAAGTTTCGCTTTTAGGATTAAATCCATTTTTTAAGGTAGACTTATATACATCTTGCACAATCCTGGCTACCAATTTGCCGTCAACATTATGCTCCGCCCGCAAGATATTTAAGATAGCTTGCCTATAGTAATAATTGAACTTTTCCTTATTGTCCTTGCTGTCAATATCCAGCCTTAAAGGTAAAAATAAGCTGCTGTACAGCCCGTCTATTACTATAGCGCCTTCAAAATATACCCGCTCCTTGCAGGCATGCTCCAAAATACTTTTTAGAATACAGCTCTTTTTATCTTCCCAATACACCATATCGCTTGTAAGCAACATATCTAACGCTCCTTTGAATACGGGATTGCTTATTTGCTTCGATAATATATCCAAAATAGGCTTGATAGTATACTCATCAGATAGCTTTGCAAGGCTAAAGATTTGCTCGTAAAGCTCTTCTTTATCAATACTGTAATACCCCTCAATTGCTCCTTTTATCTTTCCCAGCAATGCCTTTACCCTAGCTTGAGCAAACTTATCGGGCAAGGTAGCCAAAACTTGATTAAAACTGCCAATTTCATAGTCAGAAAGCAGCAGTTCGGCAATTGTAGGTGCGCAAGTCCAATAGCTATACAGGTCATAGGTGCGCTTCAATAACCTTATTGTATCTTTTTTTCTGTTTAACGCAAATAAGGTAACAGCCAGCATTAACAAGGTTTCTTCCCTTACGGGATTCCCCTCCACATATTTTTCTAACAGCTTGGCGCAAGGCAAAAAGGCATTGTTTTCAAAAAAGATTTCCGCAATGGCAAATATCTCGTCATATTCTGCTTCTGCAAGCAAGATTTCAAGTGCCTTATTGACTTTTTGCGTTATGTGCTTGCTCATATCTTTATTGGCAAGCTCATCATAAAGAGAAGCATATACCGTAAACATACTTACATTGCAAGGGGCTAGTGCGGATAATTTTTCTGCACAAAGAAAAGCTCCTCTCAAGTCCTTTATGTAAAACATTATATTCATTCTGAGCTCCAGCGCATCTTGATAATACTTGCTGCTTGCAGGTATTTTTTCGCTTACTCTTATTGCGCCAAAAAAGTCCGAAGCGTCCATAAGGGAAAGCATTTTTGCAAAGTGAGCAGCTTCTCTTTTATCCTTAACATTGATAAAATTATCCCGCTCCAGCTCAATTATCTCCTCGTATTTTTCAAAGCTGGGCAACTCTGCGTCAGAGTCCTCAGGAGAAAAAGGAGTATTGCTTAGATCTTTAATAATGCGTTGCAGAATGCCGGGGGAGTCCTCAGTTTCTTGCCCTAGCTCTATTGCGGTCTCAATACCTTTTCTAAAATAATAATGAATTAACTCCTCTCTGCCAAAGCGTATAAAATTGCTGGCAAGCGAAATGCTCTTGTCTATATTAAACTGCCTTTGAATAAAGAAATACAACTCGTTACTTTGAATCTCATCGTCATTTAATGCCAAAATCTCGGCCTTTAACGAATAAAGCTCCGCATTGTCGGGCTCTAAGCGAATTGCTTCATTAATATTTAATACAGCATCATAGTATAGTAAGTCATCTTTTTGCGCTAATGCAAGTTGATAATAAAAATCTGCTGATTCTGGTATTTTTTTTACTTTTGCCATCTTTATCCTTGTTTTTAGGTCAATCCTTATGCGCCATCACTAGCAGCCTAAAGCTGTCAGGCTTTAAGCAAGACAATTTGTCCCCATCATATATTTGCACGCTAAACCCTATTTTTGCAAACTCACCCAATATGTAGTCAGTAGCATAAAAATATTGTCTGCTGCGCTCCTCTGTACGGGTATACTCCCCCTTGCCTTTATGCTCAAATATTAGCACTTCGCTATCTACCCAAGCCCTGCTTGCTTCATATTTGGTAGTGTATACATACGTTAGCTCCTCCCTATCCTCAAAATATATCCCTTCGTCAAGCAGCTTGTCCGCTTTATATAAAGTTGATATATCAAAAAACAGCAAACCGCCGCTATTTAGCGCATTGTAACTCTTTTGTAGAAAATCTGTAAACTTATCAGGTTTTAGATAGTTAAGTCCATCGCACACAGAGCATATAAAATCATAGCTGCTCCCATACTCTAACTTATTAATGTCTCCTAATATAAAAGTAATCTTAGCGGATACTTTTGCCGCCTTTTCGGTGGCAATATTAAGCATTTCGCTGCTGATATCCAAAGCTGCCATAGCCGCGCCTTTGCTTGCAAGTATCAAAGCGGCAGTCCCTGTTCCGCAACATAAATCCAGCCCTTTCTTACCATTGAAGTTGTACCTTTCTTCAACTTTCTCTATTATGCCCTTGTGATCAAAATCATACATCAATAGGTCATAAAACTTAGAAAGCGCCGAGTAAGGCTTCATTTCTTCTTTTTCTCTTTAGATTTCTTTTTGCTTTTCTTATTTAGCGCAACATAAATTGGCTGTATTATTTTTTCCGAATTGTAATCTGTGTATACGCTCCAAGCCAGCGCAAAGAATCCTGAGCCAAAAATAATAAAAGCGGCAAAAATTATCATAGTGAATAATTGACCGCCGGAAAAAAGCAAATATATCGGGCCTGCTAAAAGCACCACCATAAATAAAGTGGGCATGGGCACAGAAAGACCTAAGAGAAAAGCATTCTTTAAGTTTTGCAAAAAGCTAAGCTCCCTATACATAGTCAACATAGGAAACAGCTGCACCAAAGTCATTGCAACTAAAATGCTTGAAAGTATAGATAATATCATCCCTATCCAATCCCAAGCAGTGGCAGAGCCCGCTAAGCTATGCTCGGCAAAGTTAATAATAAGCTGGCTAAACCCCGCAACAAGCACTGCAAGCACCCCCGTAATCAAAAGGGTATACTTGCCATACTTTTTTACTCCGGCAAAGAACTCCTTTGCTATAAGAGGGATATCGTTGCCATAGGTATCTTTTTTGGATAGCATTGGCTCGTTCCATACCATTTTAGTAGCTAAGTGAAAGACTCCCGCAACGCCTGCAAATGTTAAGGGAATACACGCCGCAACAGCCAGAAACATTATTCTATATCCAAAAAATAAATTGGCTTGACCGGCAACTAAATTGCTGGCTTGAGATATTCCTATGCCGATACTTTCCATAAAAAAGGGTTTTTCGCTTACTCCTTTGATTATATAGCTAAAGTTTTCCATACCTATAGTCATTATCAAGTAAGAATAAATAAGAATAATAGGTAATGCAAATAGAGCAAAAAACAAATTTGCAGTTAGTAAGAAACTATTATTCTTTTTGAAAATTGCGAAAAAATACTTAAATCGCCCTACAGTATAATCAGTTGAGGCTTGCTCTGATTTTGAGGCGGGTGCAAAAGTCATATACTTTAGTAAAGTCTTAACCTCTAAATCTCTAGCGCTCTTGAACTCCTTGTCTGCCATAATTACTCCAAAATATTTTTCTTTTATTAATCTTACTTAATGATACAACAATTTTAACAATAAATCAATTGCTTTACCGCTATAAGGAAAGTAATAAGATTATAATTTCAGTCTAATAAAGTGCGGGTGCGCATACGCTATTTATGGCTAAATGAGTGCTAAATTAAAACAAAATCTAAAAATTAGCTGTACATTTACAGCGGCATTGGTTGGCGCAGGTTTTGCGTCGGGGCAAGAAATTGCTCTTTTTTTTGGAAGAAGAAGCGTTTTAACCGTTATTTTAGCTGCAGTATTTATAGCTTTGTTTTGTTATATCTTTTTAGAGCTTGGGAGACTTACAAAAGGCAATATCTTTGAAAATGCAGGCGCTACGTTTGCGCTTTGTTTCCACAATATTGTCAAGCTGGTCAATATTGTAATCCTAGCAGTTATGGCGGCAGGCAGTGAGTATATTATTTTTCGTGCTTCCGGAATGGTAGGCGGCGGTGTTGTAACGCTAATGCTGGCTTGTACTTGTGTGATTCGCGGTATGGAAAATGTAAAGCTAATAAATACTTTAATAGTGCCGGTAATGATAATTCTGGTGCTGATAATTTTATTTAGCGCAGGAGGAGAGCTAACTTTAGCAGGCGGTGTCAGCCTGGTAAATGCAATTGCCTATGCCGGTATGAATTTGGTCTCGGGAGGGTACTTGGTAAGTATAATGGCAAAAGATACCGTAAAAGGACAAAGTCTACAAATTGCCGCTTTTGCCTTCTTGCAAATATTGCTGCTTTTGCTTGCTGTATATGCCGCAATCAATTTGTGCGACAATACTGTTATGCCGCTGCTTGCGCAAGCATATAAATACGGGCTGGGTACTGCAGGTATAGTTGTAATATTTTTAGCTCTGTTTACAAGCATGGTTTCTGCGCTGGTATCTTGCTCTTTTACAAATCCAACAAATGCATACTATTATGCTGTTTTGGGTTTCCTAATATCGCTTTTTGGTTTCCAAAACCTGGTAGATTATACATATTTACCCATAGGGGGCATAGGGTTTGCTATCACCCTGTGCTGTTTGTTTTATCTGCTTCGCTTATCCTTACGCAATCGCTGCCCACTATGCAAATTACCTCACTTTTGACAAGACCAATATCGCAAATTTTATTGTTGGATACAAGTATCTTGTTATCGCTGTAATACCTAACTTCGTTTTTGCCGGGATACCTTTGCAGGATACTTTCTATCAGCGGATATTTTTCCTTATCTTTTCCGTCCAGTTTAACATAAAGGATGCGAGTATCTTTTTCTTTGGCTTCGCTCCTTTCCTCTATATGCCACTTAACTATCTTATTTACAAATATGCTGGCTCCCCTTTCCACATCTATTTTAAGTTTGCCCTCTATCAATACTAATGCGTCATCCACCAAAATATCCCGAGCACCTTCTACAGTAGCTCCAAAAGCCAATATTTCTACGCTGTCATATAAGTCCTCAAGTAAAGCTGATGCCATTAACTTGCCTTTTTGCGTGCGCCTTATCTTAACTTGGGATATAATGCCCCCAAAGCGTAAAGTTTTTTCAATTTCAAAGGGAATAATCTCTTGTACCTGCTCCTCAGTATCCTCTTCCTCGCTGTCTTTATTGTTAAACTGCCGTAGCATAAGGGTATTAAAATTAAAGTTCTCAAAGGATTTTTCCAGTCCCGCAAGCGGGTGACCGCTCAAATACATTCCCAATGCTTCTTTTTCTTTATGCAACTTTTCTCTTTGCGAAAACTCTTTAATATGTATATACGGGTAATCATCAGTATCTTCCTTTTCCAAAAAGTCAAAGAAACTCATTTGGTCGCTGTCCCGCATTTTAAGTTCCCCTTCTTCCTTGTCAATAATATCCTCAAAATTGGCTATAAGAGTTGCTCTGGTTTTGCCAAACATATCAAATGCGCCGCTTAATATTAGCGCTTGAATCATGCGCTTGTTTAATCCCAGCCCTACTGTGCGCCTAATAAAATCTACAAAGTTCAAGTATTTGCCGCCCGCAGTCCGCTCCTCAATAACTTTTTCCATACTGCTAATACCCACCCCTTTAAGGCAAGCAAGACCGTAGCGGATTTTGCCCTCTTCAGGATAAAACTCCACTTGACTTTTATTGATATCAGGAGGGAGCAGCTCTATACCCATAGGCTTGAGCATATTCATATGCTTTTTGCTGTCCTCAGGATTGCTAATCCTGTTATTGATAACAGAAGTCATATATTCTACCGGATAATAGCGCCTTAAATACGCAGTTTGGTATCCCAAATATGCGTATGCGGTAGCATGCGACTTATTAAAAGCATAGCTGCCAAACTTCTTCATTTGCTCAAAGACCTTGCCTGCAATAGCTTTTTCTACCCCTTTAGCTGCGGCTCTGTCCATAAACTTTGGCTTTTCTCTTTCCATTGCGGCTATTTTTTTCTTGCTTATCATATAGCGCAGTTCATCTGCTTCCTGCATACTGTAGTCTGCCATTGCTCTTGCTATTTGCATAGCTTGCTCTTGATATACCATAACTCCGCTGGTAACGCTTAAAATAGGCTCTAGACAAGGGTGAAGATAATCAATTTCACTTGCCTTTCTATTGGCTAAGTATAGCGGAATATTATCCATAGGACCGGGGCGATAAAGCGAAATGCCGGCAATAACATCCTCTATATCTTTTGGCTTCATATCGGTCATAAACCTTTTCATGCCGCCGCCTTCAAGCTGAAAGACCGCATCTGTGTCCCCTTGCGCAATTAGCTCATAAGTGCCTTTGTCCTCATAGCCTATCTTATTAAAATCTATTACTATCCCGTGCCGCTCCTTAATATAATCTATGGCCTTTTGAATATCTGTTAGCGTTCTAAGCCCTAAGAAATCCATTTTTAGCAAGCCAAGCAACTCTACTTCTAACATATCGTATTGGGTGGTGACCTCATCATTGTTAAGCGCTAAAGGGATAGTTTCAAAAGCGGGGTCCTTAAATATAACTACCCCTGCCGCATGTATCCCCGGTTGGCGCATTAGCCCTTCCAGCTCTGCGGCGGTAGTAAATATTTTTTTATATAGCTCATCGGATTTGCATAAATTGATAAGCTCATTATCTCGAATTGCAGCAGGGGAGGCAGGGTCGATAATGGCTTTTAGCTTATCCGAACTAGTGCCTATCAAAGCGGTTAGCTTATTGCTTTCTTCAAAGGGAACATCATAGACCCTTGCCACATCTTTTACCGCCTGCTTTTTAGCAAGGGTGCCAAAGGTAATAATTTGAGTGATTCTATCCTCACCGTATACCTCTTTGACATAATCTATAACTTCGGCTCTGCGAACAGCGCAAAAATCTATATCAAAGTCAGGCATAGAAATCCTAGATTCATTAAGAAAACGCTCAAAAATCAAGTCATGCGCTATTGGGTCTACATCGGTAATCTTTAATGCGTAAGCCACCAGCGAGCCTACGCCTGAGCCTCGTCCAGGGCCTACAGATATACCGTTATTTTTTGCAAAATAAATAAAATCCCATACTATAAGGTAATAATCTGTAAAATTCATACCTATTATGACATCCAACTCTTGATTTAACCTTTGCAAGTATTTTGGGCTTGCTTTTGCCCCAAAACGCTCTGTCAAGCCTTCTAAAGCCAGTTTACGCAGGTAGTCTTCGGAGCAAATGCCTTTAGGTACTTTATTATAATGAGGGATTTTATAATCGTGAAAGGTAAACTCCAGCTCGCACTTATCAGCAATTTCTATTGTATTTTCAAGAGCTTCTTCTATATAGTAAAATTGCTGATGCATTTTTTCATAGTCTTTGAAGTAATACTCGTTGCCTTCAAAGCGCATACGCCTTTCGTCCGTTAAGCGCGCACCTGTTTGTATGCATAACAGGACATCATGCGCCTCGCTATGCTCTTTTTTTATATAGTGCACATCATTGGTTGCTACAACCTTTGCGCCAATTTCTCTTGCCAGCTTAATAAGCAAGGGATTTACAAGTTGTTGCTCCTCAAGTCCGTGGTCTTGAAGTTCTATGTAAAAGTCCTGCTTGCCAATGATGTTTTGCAGCTCCAGCGCATACTCTTTAGCTGCCTCATATCGCCCTTGAAGCAAATAAGTGTTGACTGCGCTTGCAAGGCAAGCTGTGGTGCAAATCAGCCCTTGGCTATGCTCTGCAAGGGCAGTTAAATCTATACGAGGCTTGTAATATCTGCCTTGTAAAAAAGCTATTGTATTGAGTTTGGCAAGGTTGTGGTAGCCCGTCATATTTTTAGCTATTAAAATCAAATGGTAACAAGGATTCTCCTCGCTACCCTGCTTGCCATGCTTGATATGAAGGTCATCAGCACAATAAAACTCACAGCCGATAAGCGGTTTCACCTTGGGCACTTTGCACGCTTTGCCATTATTGCAATCTTTTGCTCTGGGGCAAATATCTAAATATTTACACGGTTCTTCAAAAAAAGAAGCTGTATACTCTTCTTCAGAAACGCTTTCCGGACAAATATCATCTGCATTTTTCCCATATATCGGATACTTCATGCACTCTTGATAAAACTTTATAGCGCCATACATATTGCCATGGTCTGTTATGGCTACCGCTCTGCTCCCCCTATCCTTTGCCAATTTGACAATATCTTCTATCTTAGCCGCACCGTCCAACATGCTGTACTGGGTATGAACATGAAGATGCACAAACTCTGTGTCTGCCCTGTTTTCATCCACAGCGCAAAGGCGAGAAAGAGCTCCTGTGCTAAGGTGCGTTTTAGCTTTATCCATTTACTTACTCTCTTTTACTCTTGTTAAAATGCTGCTAAAATATCACTTAACAATTCTTTAGCTTCATCTTCATCAGAAAAATTAATGTATATCGTATCATTGTACTTCATATTTAAGCTAAGCAGCCCCATTATGCTTTTGCCATTCACTCTTTTATTGTCTTTGATAATAAATACATCCCCTTTAATCCTGCCTGCAAGTTGAGCAAGTTGAGCGCATTCGTTAGTTTGTAGACCGTTGGGTCTGGTAACTTTAACCTCTTTTATCATATTTGCTCCTTTATACTTTCTGCAATTTTAATTATTTTTCGCAGTCTATGATTTAGCCCGCTTTTAGACAAGTTTTCTGAGTGAAGAGTCAAAAGCTCGGACAAATTGGCAGAAGGGTTGGCAAGTCGTATAAGTGCAGTATCTTTCAGGGTTTGAGCAAGCCAATCCAATCCCTTTTTTTTATCAATAAGCTCTATTGCCCTAATTTGCTTTTCGCTTGCGGAAAGGCTTTTATTTATATTAGCTATGGTACAATTATATTGTCGGTTTGTCAAGTTCCTAATCGAGCGGGAAATGATAATTTCCTGTAAAGCCAGCACCGATTTATTTGCACCAAGCATAGCTAAAAAATCGCTGATAGTTTCGCTGCCTTTAATATAAACAGCTGAATAGTGATTGCGCAGAATAATAGATGCTTTTATGTTAAACTTGTTGATTAGCTCCAGCACCTGCAGGGCAATTGAGCGACTAGCCAATCTAAGTTCTAAATGATAACCTTGTCTTTTAATGCCCTTATTAGTTTGTGAGCTTTGGCTATCTATGGCATGAGGAGTGCTTAAAGTGCCGCAAGAGGCTAGCAGCCCTTGCAGATAGGCAATTGCGTTATGCTCCTTTGCCAGTACAAATTGCGGTATTACGCTATCCAAAAAAGCATCCTCTTGCAAGCCTGACTCCTGCAAGAGCTGTGTCGATACCTGTTCTGAAAGTATTAAGTTATACCCTTCTCTTTTGTTAAGACCTTCTGCAGCAAAAGTAGTTATCTTGCCTTCTGTATTATATAACTCTTTGGCTAATGCGGCTAGCTTTAGTATAAGTTTTTTGTTTAGGCTTTCTATTACAATTTCAAACTTGCCTGCCTTTGGTCTGATAGAGCCTGCCCCACGCATAACCCCGGATAAAAAAGCCAAAGTGTGCTCCTTGTCCAAAAAAACAGTTGCCAATATCTCTTGCTTAACCAGTTCGCCTATGCTTATCTTTTTTATAAGTCCAGACCTCCCAGTATCTTAATTTCTCTTTTAAGCTCTATCCCGTAACTTTGCAACACTCTATTTTGCACCAATCCTGCAAGTTCAAGATAATCGCCGGCAGTGCCTTTGCCCATATTTACAATAAAGCCTGCATGCTCATAGCTTATCATAGCATCCCCTACCCTTGTACCTTTAAGCCCCAGCAAATCAATTAACCTGCCCGAGCCTTCTCCCGCCGCCCTTTTGAAAGCGCAGCCCAATGAAGGTCTTGAGGGGTGCGCCTTTTTGCGCTTCTCTTTAGTATATTCCACCTTGTTTATAATAGCTTGCCTGCTCCCCTTCTCCAGCTTTAGTTTGACTTGCAATATCATTTCCTTATCTAAGAAGCTCGATTGCCTATACCCAAAAGTAAGTTGGGAGCTGCCATACTCTTTTACGCTGGCAGTAGCCATATCAAAGCATAGCGCTTCTGTTACCCTTTCGCCAATTGTTGAGTTATACGCCCCCGCATTCATATATACAGCGCCGCCCACGCTTGCAGGTATACCTGCAAGCGATTCCAAGCCGGTCAACTCATGCAAAATACAAGCTTGTATCAACTCGTTTATGCTAACTCCCGCTCCTAAAGTAAGCTCTTGCCCATTGCACTTAATATAGTTAAGGTTATCGCTTTTGATACCTAAGCCATTGTAGCCTGTATCAACCACAAGAGTATTGCTCAGTCTGCCCATAAAACTATAGCTAAGCTGCTCTTGAGCTGCAAAAGCGGATAAATAACAAAGGTCTGCAAGATGCACCGGATAGGCAAGATACCTAATTGCTCCTCCTCCCTTATAAGTGCTAAGCGTAGACGAGTCCGCATAATCTATTATTTCAAAATGCTCTTTGGTAGATAGCTTCCATTTTATTATATCATACCTCCTTTAGGCTTTTCAATATCAATAACCGTCAATGACAAAAAAGCTAATCTTAGCAGTAAAGATTAGCAAGTAAGGGACATTTTATCCTTATTTTATTATATGCTTAAAATATATTTTTTCTACTTATTAGCCGCTCATCTAACAGCATTGCGGAGTTGTAGCCTCCCTTTTTAAGCACAAAATCCCGCACCGCAACTTCTATTACAATAGCAATACTTCTGCCTTCCAGCACAGGGATAGTGAGTTTAGGAATATTTATGCCCAAAATTTCTTCTTGCCGCAACTCTTTTCCCACCCTTTCGTACGATTTATTATAGTCCCAGCTTTCAAGCACAATTACCAGCTCTACTTTTTTTTCATTTAATATAGAACCCACCCCGTAAATAGCCCGCACATCTATTATGCCTACCCCTCTAATCTCCATAAAATGCCTTATCAAATCAGGCGATGAGCCTAAAAGCACTTCATCAATATTTTTAAGCTCTACAATATCGTCGGAAACCAAACGGTGCCCTCTGTGCACAAGTTCTAAGGCAGCTTCGCTCTTGCCAATGCCGGAATCGCCAAATATCAATACTCCCGTGCCAAACACATCTACCAGCACCCCATGCCTTTGAGTGGTAAGGGCAAGCAGTCGGGAAAGGTAAAACAGCAAACTGCCTATAAACTTGGAAGTGATTTTTTTAGTTAGGTAAATAGCTTTATTATATTTTTTGCCCAGCTCCAGCATTTCGGGCAAAGGCTCAAGAGCACGAGAAATAATTAAGCAAGGTATCTCTTTGGCAAAGAGTTTTTCCAGTACCTCTCGCCTTTTTTTATTGCTTAAAGTAAGAAGGAAGCTCATTTCTGCCTTACCTAGCACTTGTACTCTGGATTCTGCAAAGTAATCGCTGTAACCTGCCAAAAACAAGCCCGGTCTGTTTGCTCCGCTGGTACATAGGACAATTTGACCTTTTTTGCTCAAGATAACTTCCAAATCAAGTGCTTTTACAAAGCTGGCTTCATCTATAAAATGTTTTTCAACTTCCTCGTGCAAAACTTCTTGATTATCGGCTGTGTTTTTCTCCATAATACTCCTACTCTTATTATTAAGCAGTTTTGGTGGTAATATTTTTGCGCTTTATTCTCCCAGCCCATATTTCTTGATAATATGCATTACGCCTTGCTCATTGTTAGAGGGCGCAAGCTCGTCTGCAAAGCGTTTAACATAGTCCGAACCATTGGCAACCACCACTCCTAACCCTGCATACTCAATCATTTCCGCATCGTTGGAAGCATCGCCAATACAAATAATTTCTTCCCGCTTAATACCGTGCCTTTGCGCTACCAGCTCTACCGCTACGCCTTTATTGACTTTGCGATTGACCATTTCTACCAGCCATTTCAAAGAAGTATTAAACAGCAAAGTATCTCCAAAAGTCTTATTTAATTCGGCTATAATGCCTTCCACTTGCTCAGGTTGAGTCATTATCATCATCTTAATTGGATTAAACTTGTTTGCTATTATAAATTGAGTAAGGGGATACCCCAACACTTGCGGGTCAAAACAAGAGTAGGTCCTGTAAATGCTTGTAAATGGCGTAACTTCTTTAATAATAAACTTATCAAAATCATAAAGTTGGTAATAGTGTGACCGCTCTTCTATCCATTGCGCAACTCTTAGCGCTTCTTGCCAATCAATGGTACAAGTTGCTATCCTTGCCCCTGTTTGAATATCTTGTATAGCCGCACCTTGATATGTAACTACTTCGCCCTTTAGCCCTAACTCTAGGCAATAAGGCATAATGGAGCAAGTCATTCTGCCGGTAGCAAACATAAACTTGCCGCCTTTTTCTATATACCTTGCTACCGTATCCGCAAGCTCTTTAGAATAGGTAAAATCATCTTTAATAAAGGTGCCGTCAAAGTCCGAAACTATCATTTTATACTTCATATTCTATATTTTCTCCGCTAATATCATACCTTATAAAAAAAAGAATATCAATAAAAAGCAAGCTGAAATTAGCTTTTGTTAAAATGCTGTATTATTGCCCTAGCTTTCTTTTCCCCTAAGCCTGAAATAGTACATAATTCCTGAATATTTGCCTTTTTTATATTTTCAATACTCTTAAACTTATCTAATAACAAGCGGGCATAATTCTTGCCAATTCCTTTAATTTCCGTAAGTTGAGATTCCTTCATGCGCTTATTGCGCAAAGTTTGATGATACGAAAGAGCAAAGCGATGCGCCTCATCTCGTACACGCTGCAGTAGCTTTAAACCATAGCTATCCTTAGGCAATACTATTGAGCTGTTGGAATGTTCGGTATATATATCTTCTTCCTTTTCCGCTAAAGCAATTATAGAAGTACTTAACTCGCTTGCAACAGCAAGAGCACTGGAAAGCTGCCCTTTGCCGCCATCAATAACTATCAAATCAGGCTTAATATCAAACCCTGCACCTTTATCCTTATATCGTTGCACCCTGCGGGCAAGTGCTTCCCTTATAGAAGCATAGTCGTCAGCTCCCTTTACAGAAGTAATCTTAAAGCGTCTGTAACTTTTGCTGTCCTTTTCGCCTGCTATAAAGACTGCCATAGAAGCCACCTTATCAGTACCGCTGATATTGCTAATATCGTAACATTCTATACGCCTAGGAGGCTTTGGCAAATTTAACAGCTCTTTAAGCTCATTTACTGCACCTAGAGTTTGGGCTACCTTACTCTCTATTTTGGATACCTGTTTGTTGAGATAATCTACTGCGTTATTGTATGATAATTCTATTAATCTTTTTTTCTCCCCTCTGCGGGGCACGCTGATTTTGATATGCTTGCCCGCTCTTTCTTTTAGCCATTCCTCAAGTTGCGTCCCAAATTGAATATTGCCCGCAAGCAAAATCTCATCTATATTAGGAGTATTAAGTTGATAGTATTGCATTATATAAGAGGATAAATCTATTTCTGCATAACTTGTTTTTATGGGAAAGTTTTCGCTGCCAAGCAGCTTGCCCCCTCTGATTATCATAATATTTACCGCGCTATGGGAGTTGGTCGAAGCTACGGTAAAGATATCCATATCTTTGCTACTTGCAAGTGCTGTTACCTGTTTTCTGGTGATTTTGTCCAACAGTTCCAGTGCATCTCGATAGATTTTTGCCAGCTCAAACTCTTGCTCCTCTGCGGCGGAAAGCATTTTGGTATGTAAGATACTTTCTACCTCTTTGCTATTGCCGGAAAGAAAAGCTATCACTTTGTTAATTATTTCCCCATACTCTTTTTCAGTTATTCTTCCCATGCAAGGGGCAAGACACCTTTTTATATGGTAATTAAGACATTCCCTTCCATTTTTTCTAGGCAATTTATCCGAACAAGAACGCAAAGGAAATGCCGAATGTAGCAGCTCCAAAATATCTTTTATGCTTATACCCAGCAAATAAGGACCAAAATAGCGTGCTCCGTCCTTTTTAATCTTTCTTGTGCCCTCCACTCTGGGAAAAGGCTCTTTTAGGTTTATCCTTATATAAGGATAGGTTTTGTCATCTTTTAAAAGGATATTGTAAGGGGGCTGATGCTTCTTGATAAGATTGTTCTCAAGCACTAGCGCTTCCAACTCATTATGTGTAATTATATATCTAAAGTCGGCTATTTTGGATACCAAAGCCAGAGTTTTGGCAGTATTAACTGCTGAAGTTTGAAAATATTGTTTTACTCTGCTCTTTAAGTTCTTTGCCTTGCCTACATAGAGAATATCCCTATACTCATCCAGCATCAAATATACGCCGCTTTTATTGGGCAGGGCATCCAGTCTTGCTTTTAAGTCTTTCATATAAAATATATTAACATGTTAATAAAAAAAATTCAATTAACTTGGGCTTTCTTGCCAAGCGCATATTGCCAAATCTATCCTTATTATATTGTTCTATGGGTTAAATGTAATTCTCTCTTCTTAAAAAGAACAATTGCGCCTGTAAATAATGCAGAAAACAAAGTAGAAATAGGCATTGCAAGCCCTATCCCCGCCAATCCCATCTCCAGATATATGCCTAAAAGATAAGCTAAAGGGACACGCAATGCCAGCGAGGTTAATATGGCTGTAATCATTGTGATACTTGTTTTGCCATATCCGTTAACTAAACCATAAAGGGCGGTTGCAAAAGGAAGCAAAATATAGTCAATACTTAAAATGCGCAAATATGGTGTGCCCAGCAGCATAGTTTGAGCAGAGCAATTAAATAAAGCAAATATCTTTTTGCAAAAAATTAGGGTAATGGCGGCAAAAACTGCTCCAAAAGCTAAGGTAAGCAGCAGCCCTGCAAAAAATGTTTTTCTTACCCTGTCATACTCTTGCTTGCCGACATTTTGCGCTACCATTGCGCTGATTGCTATTGAAAGCGAGCGAGCGGGCAATACTGCAAAATTATTGTATTTATTTACTATTACTCCTGCTGCGGATGCAAAAAGGGCATTGCTGACGCTTACGCTGTTTATAAAGCCGGTTACCAGCAAGAATGACAATGCGGCAACACTATTTTGAATTGCCCCGGGAACAGCTACTTTTAAGACCTCTTTAATTCTTTCCTTATCTATTGAAAGCGGAAGCAACTTAATTTCTAATATGCTTTTCTTAGATTTTATAAAAAGTATGGCAATAACACTCCCTAATATTTGAGCAAAGATATGTGCAAGGGCTATCCCGGCTTCCTGCGCACCTAATACAAATACTAAAAAAATATCAAAAACAGCATTTGCCCCAAAAGTTATCAAAGCAATGTACATAGGATGCTTACTGTCCCCTACTCCCCTTAGCATTGCAATTAAACTATTAAATAAAAAAGTAAAAGGGATACCTATTGCGGACAATAAAGTATAGTTTTTTGCTGCACTAAATGCAGAACTCGGCGTTTTTAGCAAGTGCAAGATTGGAGCATGCAATAGTAGCACAACAAGGGTAATTGCCAGCGCTATTGCCAAAAAGAGGATTAAGATATTGCTTGCAGCTCGTTGCAGGTCTTTGCTTCCTTTGCCGTAGTGCTGCCCTATAACAATTGAAGCACCCAACCCTAACCCTATAGCTATACTTAAAATAAGGATATATAGCTGTGCGCCAATTCCAACTCCGGAGACTGCGGCGTCTTTGCCCTTGGCGCTAATAACTATTAGGTCTACAATATTTACTAACGATTGGCATATAGTTGTAACTAAAAAAGGTAAAGAATATAAAATTAGGCTTCTTGCTACCGGCCCTTTGGTAAGATTGCGCTGATACCTTTTTCTTGCTTGTTCCATTGCTTTTTAGTATGCAATTTTTTTAACCTTTTAGCGTTTTATATTTTTAATTGCTTGCAAAATATTATTTGTCGTGATAAAATACTTTAGCATTCGCCCTCATAGTCTAACGGTTAGGACGCTGGCCTCTCACGCCGGTATTAGGAGTTCGAGTCTCCTTGAGGGTGCCAAACCCAAAAAAAGACCCAAAGCATGCACCTTGGGTCTTTTATCTAAATTGATGTTTTCTTTACACTATACCCTCTCCAACAAGCATATTAATCTCTTGCACGCTGGCGTCAGTAAGTCTTATGCCTGCCCATGTAAGGCGACCAATAAACCTTTGGCTGGAAACTATTCGATCGAAAGATTCCTGATATACCCAGTTTCTGCTGTCATTGGCATTTGGATAATAGCCTTTTACACCTTCCCTGCCGTCAACTATAATGTTAACCCTATTGGCTATAACCGGATTATTAGCTGTAATGAGCAAATCGCTAAAATTAATTGACTCTCTTGGGTTATTAACTATAATTGTATGCTCATTGCCATCAGCCAAGTTGATGCCGCCAATATCAATGCTTTGGGCGTAAGACAGATATCCATGGTGGTCAAAGATAAATTTAAGTTGTCCTTCGCTATAAACAAGTTTCAAAACTCTATTGCGATTGGTAGCTCCGGGGGCTAATAAATTGGGCGCATCATTGCTGGCAATAATAAATTCAACAGCACCGCCCTCTTGTAAGCTCAGCCCTTGAATATCTATCCGATAAGTATCATATTCATAAAGGTAAGCACCGTTAAAGCCATCATTAAAGGCTATAAGTTTGGTTGTGCCTAAAGCTGAAAGCTGTGCATTTCTTGCTACATATTCGCAACCTGTATCCTTTATTTCCACATAATCGTGCCTTGCTGAGTCTACTTTATGCTCACCTGCTATAAGCCTATGCAAGATTATTCTTGACTCATATAGTTCAAATGCAATATTGGCAACTTGAGGATAGGTCTTTTTAGGTGTTAATGAAGTAATCTCATTAATAATAGAACGAGATATTGTACCGTTGGAGCTGCTGCTTACATTAAACATAGTAGTGTAGGTATCTATCCTGATAACAGTAAGCTCTTGAGCTGAGGTAAGATAATTGGTATAAACTAAAATGTTAATTACATCGTTATCCTCGTCAAAGGTAGCATCTAGCCTTACCTTGCCCGCAAGCCAATCAATATCTGTCCTTATTGCTGAAACAAACTTAAAGACGCTGGTACCGTTAGCATGCAAGTAAAGTCTGGTAGTAGGTTTGTCGCTTACCGCATCATAGCCTATTGCAATTGCAAGCCCTATAAAATCACTGTCATTGGTAAGCGCAGTATAAGCATTATAGTTGTTATGATTAGATTTCAAGCTAATAATAGCAAAGTTGTATGTATCTTCCAAACCAAGTATATAATATTGTTTAATGGTCCTATATTGACCTTGATAGCTTGCCCTATCTAACTCAAATACCATAGATAGCTTATTATATTGCTCACTGATACCATTGGCTAAGGTAATTGTAGAAGTCTGCGTATTAGTAGTAGCTACTAGCTCATTGCCCGAATAAGTATGACCAAACGCCTTATTAATTGTGTTCATATCAGGATATTCTGTGCCGCCCTGTAGCCAAGCATCATAATAAGATTGTCTGGACCTTACCGTAATTCTTGTGCTAAACTCTGCCAAAACCTCATAGTCTATAAAGTCATTATATACCGTACATACAATATCATAATAGCCGGGAACTAATTGTAGCTCTTCGGACATTACAGGTTGCCCTGTGTTGGGATTGATATACAATAGCAGTTCAGGATGCACGGTATCGTTAATTTTATAAATAACAGAATATGCAGTACCTGCTACTAAATTCTTAATTGAATTAAAGTTAAATAATTCATTTACATTGAGAGAAATATCATCTTGTCCGGAGTCGGTTACATAGACCAAATCATTTTCCGCATTTGTTATAGATAGACCTAGTTTGCTTGGATAGCCTTGTCTAACTACCCTATAATCTTTTATCCAAGCGCTCATCCCCACTACATCAAAGCCTGCAATAGATACATCGTTAAACTTACTTTTAGCAATACTATGGAATATATAATCTACCCCGTCAATGCTAACAGTTAATCCTCCGTCTCTCTTATTTAGGATAAACAGCATATCATGTATAAATCCATCAGTAAGAAAATCTGTATGAGCAAAGAAGTAATCAGCTATACCCGGCTCAATCAGCATCATGCCTTTTTCTGTAATTTCTACTGCTAAAGTTGTTGCGCCTTGTCCGCTTAAAATAAGTCTAAAGTAATTGCCTACTACCAAATCAGAAAATCTGGCTGATAGATAGACTTTATCATAATTCTCAGTAATCAGCTGATTGCTTGCGTTCTTTAGTCTATATTCAGCTCCGCTTGAGATTTCTGAGCCCATTGTGTAACTTTGGTTAGCTTGGTTTTTAAGTTGATATGCGGAAAAATCTTGCTCTTGAGTAGAATATATCCTTATAGTTTGATTGTTAATAGTAATATTAGATATACTTGGAGCACCTATAACCGTATAATCTCCTACCCCAATATAAGGCTCGCTGTAAGTAATTTGCGCTAAGGTTTGATTCCTATATTCACCGCTTTGAGCATAATTGCTATAAGTAAAGCCGGGGTCATTTATATTCAAAAGCATTTGCTGATTATCTTGTCTATAACCTCTTACCCATATTACTGAACCGTCAGCAGTATCGTCAATTAGTAGCTCATCTTGTACAATTTCAAAGCTGGTTAAATAGGTATGTACAATTGCTTCTCTTTCTAACCCTACAAATGTATAGTTGGTAAGTATATAGTTGCCTATTGTTGGATAAATAATCCTTGAAGTATACAATTCGGTAGATTTAACAGATTTTTCATTAAACTTCCAACTTAGCATAAAGTAATCAGTATAAATATTAATAAATAGGTTTTCAATCGTATCTCCGCCTGTTAGGCCGTAAGGAACTGTGCCGTATATAGCTTGCTCTTGTACGGTAAGCACAGGGTCAACATCAAATGAGTAATTGCCGGTGAAAACACGACTTTCACTATCTGTCTTATATCTTTCTAGCTCTACCCCTGATAGCACATGCATTTTTATATAAGTAGGAGGCAGCGTTGACTCTTGATATGCCGAACCTGTCCAAGTATAAGTCTTACGATAATAGGCACCTTCGCTTACTATCAAATATACTTTACCCGTTTCAGGAATTAACGATGTACCTTGATTTGTTAAGGATAGCCAGTTTTGCGAATAAGCTGCCTCACCGTCTTTAGCAAAAGCTGCTACCATAGTGTCTATTGCTACATATAGATTACGCTTTTGCACGGTATAATCACAAGTCAAGTAAGTTACTAAATAATTGGAATAAAATCCTGTCATTGTATTTACAGAAGGTATTACGCCCCCTGTGCCTAAGTAGCTGCCCGCATTAAGAAGCCAATCAAAGTCAGGAGCGACATAATTTGGATGTCCCGGACCTTCGCCAAGTACGAATCCGTTAAACTCAAAGGTGTAGCCGGGCTCCTCACCGTAAATTGTGTTTATAATAGTGCCTTGAATGGGCTTTAACTTAATTGATAGCGGAGTGCGTATTATTTCAATTTGGCATTGATGGCTTTCAGAGAAGTTGAAATAATAATTCAAGTTTTGTCCGCCGCCCGTATGAGATAGCACAACATTGAATATAGTACCAACGCTGCTACCTTGTAATGCCGAACCATTGATTACACTATAGTCCGGCTCATAATCTAAGCTATCTCCTTCAAATTTGTAACCTGTATAAGAAAATTCTAAATCATTTTGGCTAAGTCCATACTTAATTTCAAACCGACCGTTATAATTGAAAACTAATTGTATTGGAGCTCTTAAAACTGTAAAAATGGCGGTATCATCTACTATAGCTTCATAATTAGACATCATGTCTAGCCTAACAGTAGCTGAAATTGCGTAATTGCCTGCATTAGACTCTTTGATTACTTCACTTGAGGTTAAACTTTGCGGATACTCTAATAAACCAACATCTGCTATGGTATCCCCTGCGGCTAAGCCTGTAGGGTCTATAACAAATGTGGTATAATTGTTAATATTGGTAAACTCGCCATAAGTTGCGTTTATATTATCTCCGCCTAGAGTGTCTTTAATAAAGATATTAATAGGTTTATGATAAATAGTAAAATGCCAAGTATGCATATAACTGAAAACATAGTTAGTATTCTTTTCTTCCAAATCCTCAATGCTAAAATTGTAACTGCCCGCATTTTCACCGGCAACTCTTTTTATAACACCCTCTAAAGTCTCGTTTGGAGCAAGACTACCTGCGGTGACTGCATAAGTGATAACAGGGTCAGGCTGTCCATAAGTCTTTGAGCCAGATATATTGTTGAATGTAACTAATCGAGCATTAACAGCATATGCACCTATTAAAGTATCTATATTATGATTGCGGTCGTTACACTCTACTGTATAATCATAACTGCCTACATTTATTCTTGCACCGTTACTATCGTCCCATTCTATATCGATAATCAGCCTGCCGCTGGCTATATTATTAGTAACATTGCCTTGATAGTTAGTAAAGTTAAAATTGCTTGCAACAAGCTGTGCATCTGCACCGTCATATGATTTGGATGCAGCACCGCTTAACCGCGCGAAAGCCCTAACTTTAGTAATCTCATAATAGTAATCTTGTGCCAGTCCTAAATTATAATTCTTATTTTCGGCATAAGGTTTGAAATCTACGGATATCTTATAAGTACCGACATCAGCATTGCTCCAACCGGAATAATCTGTAGGGTCGCCTTCAGCAATATCTCTGGTAAAAGTAAACTCCAAATCATTAATAGTAATTGTAGTACCGCCTGTATTTACCGAGGTGATATGAGGCTCTAAGGTATCGTATGGCTTTGTTATTGTGCCTGAGGTAGAAGCTATAATAATATTTGCATCTGCTTTTTCTATAATATAACTATAATCATATGCCAACTCAAGCATATTATTTCTTGCAAAAAATTCCTCTGTTAAAGTTGCTCCTATTTCATAACCTATAATTTCGTCATTTTCATTAAATCTTACATCACGAGGAGGGGTTGGAGAGCCGCTAGGATTGATAACATATATATTAAAGCTAAAACTAATTGTCGGATAGTTGCCATTATCATATAAAATATTGTCGTCCGCATCTTTTATACATGCCAAATATTTATTAACTTGCGCCGGTGAGTTGGTATATTGGACGCGAATTTCATTTGTCTGCTCGTCAGCTTCTTTTAGAAACAATGTAAGCTCTCTCTTATTAATGCGTAAAGCAAGCGACGGTGCAGGAGTCGGCAGCTTATAGTTAGAGCTGTCAAGTGATGTAGCAGTAATTGTATAATTGCCTACTTCGGTAGCAGTATAAAGATTCAATGCTACTTGCACTTGGTCAGGTGCAACTATATCTTCCGGATGTATATAAGCCGCAAAATTGTATGCAGTATCATTGAACACTAACTCATCTTGTAACTCTATATATTCAGAGCCGTCTCTTTGCTTAAACTGAATCCTTACTTCCTTTTGTGTAATAGTAAAGGTATAGCCCTCGGGATTGTAAAAAGTGATATTATGATTGGTGTCATCATTTACAATGGAAGCAAGATAAGCCCCTACATTGCGAGAGCCTGCTACAAATACTATATTTATATTGTCATTGTTGATATTGTACCCGTTATAAACGGTAAAATCATTTGATGTAATAGAAGGAGCTAACCCATTGTAGATTTTAGTTAATTTTCCTGCGCTAATCTCCAAAGTAGCATCCCTTTTTATTATAGTAAATGTAGCAGATACAAAATTAACAATATTGTAATTGTTATTAGCCAGCGAACCCTGTCTTATTTCGTAATCTCCTACAGGGTCATTTTGCAATCCGCCTCCCATTGTAGACCTTGTCATATCACCGGTAAGGCTGTCGCCTTGAATAAGACCGCTTGAAGGATTACCCTCAATCGGATTTATCCTATACTTAAACTCTGCAGGATCATTTTCGCCATAGATCTTAATCCCATCTTCGGGAGCTTCAAAATACGCTTCCACTTCAATTGGCCGCCGCGCAACTATAATCCTTGCAGTTTCATAATGGATAATATAATTATCAGATTGCAGTCCCCCTAATGTAATTATATAGTCGCCGATTGGCGAAGCAGCAGTTGCCGCAGTTTGTATATCCAAAGTGCCTAACGAAGCAGGGGTATCCGAGTACACAAAGGCATTAGAATTGCGTATACCGCCGCCTACAGGTGCAGGCTCTGCATAATATTTTACTGTTAAGGTAGGATTGTTATCGCCATAAGCTCTTTGGTAGCTATCTGCTGCCACATATATATGTTTAGCATATATTATTACATCATTAGAAACAAATGTAATATTATAATTAGGATTATTAGTATTGGTCAAATCACCTTGAGTGATATGATATGTGCCTACATTATTATTGCTTGGGCGCATTAGTCCTCCGTAAAGGGTATCGCCTTCTACTAGTCCGCTGGATATATAAGTAAGCACTATATTGGCCTTACCATACTCCTCTTCTTGAGGGTCTGCTACTACCTGTACACTTCTTCTGCTTATGGTCATTATACCTACGGAGTAGCCTTCATAAGTATAAGAAATAGTGTAATTGTGAGATTGCAGACCGCCTAATATAATACTGTACGCTCCCACAGCAGTCTTTTTTTCTATTTGAGGCAATATTGCCCCTGCACTTGTCTTATATGTTATTTCTAAAGTGTCTCCAAAAGCGCTTGCATCTTGTCCGTAAGCAAAAGCTGTTTCTTCCTTGCCGTCGTCAGGGTTTAGATATTTAATGCTAATCTCAGGATTTTCCTCACCATAAATCTTTTGCGCATTTTCTGCGTAAACAAAGATTTTTTTAGGGAAAATAGTAATGGTTTTTGTAGTGTCTAACAAAGCATTATGAATATCATCTCCTGCAAAGCTAATCTCTACCGTATAAGTGCCAACATCTGTAGGAAGCTCATAACTCTCTTCTTCAGTATCGTTATTAATATATTTAGTTTCATAACCGCTAAGTACACTCGTGCGCTCTTCCAAGCTCTTATCATATTCGGGATAACCCATTAAAGAAAAGACCGGATCAGTAACCGAACCATAGTAAAAGCTATAAACATTAGAAGGCTCAAAAATTACTTTTGCATAAAGCCTGTCATTCATAGAAATATTGTACTCTGTAGAACAGGTTGTAGTGCCGATAGTGTAATTGATTACTATGCGCTGCGCCTGATTGGTGCCTGAGAACTCTTCATTGTCAAAAGCGGAAATATCTATATTAAATGCCTTAGTCGGGTCGCCTATAGTTGCTTCTGTAAGCAACCTTTCTTCATAAGTTTCATTATCATAATTCACCCTTATCTTGCCGCTAGCCCCTTCCAATGTAAGTAAAGTAAACAGTTCTTTCTCAATATAATAAATCTTGGGCATAGTAATCAGCTCTATGTTAGCAAGTTTCTTAGGAAGGACATTAATGGTGGTAGCCAACTGCTTAGTTACTTCATTATGCGTATAAGATATTGTAATAGTCCTAGGTCCGGTAGTTAAGTTATCTTTGTTATAATCAGTATAGCTTTGGCGTATAAAGACTTCTTTTTGTGTATTGTTATCATAGTAAGCTATTATGCGGGCATTGTTAAGGTCTAGATTCATTCCTTCTTTTACATCAGGAATTGAACTGCCTTGCGCAAACTCAATAGACACCAGTTCCCTTGAGCCAACATCTAATAAGAAGGCAAGCTCTTTGCCTTTATATACAATCCTTGGTTGCTGGGGAGTAGCAGAGCCGGAATCAAAATCTATAATATCTATTTCATCAAGAATATCTACAATGTATAGATAATATGTTTCTCCAAATTGTGTAGTAACTAATATCTCTAAATCTGAAGGGAAGCTAATCTCTTGACCCTGAGTTATATACAAGTGCGGAGTTTGGTTGTTTTTCCACTCAAGCTCCACCACCTCAGGTTCGGCAACATTGATTTGATAAGTTGTTGTAAACTCATTTAAATATGTAATAGTAATTACTTGCACTCCGGGCACACCTACTAAAAATCCGGAGAATGCCAATCCTTCGTCGTGCCAGTTTATTTTTTTCTCTGTATCGTTATCATATAAAATTCTAATAAAGATGCCCTCTATTATCAGCTCATTATCGGGGTCGGCATCATATTCTGTTTGATAAATTGAAGTCCCCTCTATCTCTATCCCTATAATAGATCTTTCCAAAACCTCTACAAAAGCACCAAGGGCGGCTATCTTGCCGTGCTTTGTTACTTTTACTGTTAACTCTCTGTTCCCCAGAGTAGTATCTGTATAATTAAAATCAAAAATATGCGTTTCGTAAATAAGCGCTATATTTTCACTTTCGCCATTTTCAAAGTGCATAATTACATAAAAGCCCAAAGTGTCAATCTTTAATCCTTCTAAAACAGTAGTAAACGGCTCTTCTACATCAATGGGAACAATATCATTGCCTATTTTTTTCGCAAGTTCTATATACTCTAAATCATTTTTCACTTCCATACTTAGGGTAATAGAAACTTGATTCTCGTCCATTTCAGAATTAGTGTAAGTAAGTTGCAATGCTATAGGATTGTATTTATTTTGCACTTCATCAAAATCAATTACATCAAATACTGTATCAATGCCTTGCCATTCGCTGCCAAACTCAGTAACTAATATAGGAGTGAGCTCATCCTCATACTCAATATACATCTCCATCCCTGTAGGGTCAAAGGTTTCGCCTTTTATATATAGCAATTTGGTTGGATCTTTGAATAGAGATAAAGAAACAGCTTTCCTAATAACTTTAACTGCAAAGCTATCCTCTATAGTGCCATATTTATTGGTATATTTAACATTAACAGTTTGCTCTCCTAATTGATTCTTATCGAAATTAGAAATATATTGAGACAAAAGCTGTATTTGCTGGGTTTTTCCGCTGTTATACTCGATAATTAGCTTTAAACCTTGTAAATTCAAATCATGATTGACATATACAACACGAGCCGACTCAACAGGAATTACCTCGTCTTCGTTTACTTGAATTCCAATCGCAGAAGAGGTGATACTAAGAGCTGTAATTTCAATAGCATACTCCATTTCCAAATAACCGCCGGTTTGAGTATCCATAAAAATAATGGTAAGTGCAATCTCACCTGCAGTTTGAGTATTATTAAGGCTTGGCTGACCGCCTTCTATCATTTCTATACTTAAAGGTTGATTTTCTAGTTTGTAGCCGTTGTCATAAGTGACTGTATAAGTCCAGCCCAAAATGTCTATGGGACTATCTTGATAATAAATAGGTGTATTGCCTTCGTCATCCGTAGGCTCAAAAATCTCAAGTGTCTCCGGACTCCTTTCCCGAATTGTGATTTGAAGGTCTTCTAATGTTAAATCATTGTAAAAAGTAAGCAATAATAGCTGAGTGCCAACTATACTTTTATCATAACCTGTAATTGTAACTAGATTTTGGTCTTCAAGCGAAATACGCTCTTTATCGCCATCTGAATAGCGCAGTTCGATATCAATGTCTGTAAGGTTAAGCGCAGTATTAACTTTTTGAGCAGGCAAAGTGTCTAAAATAACGGTATCTCTATATAAAATATAACTTGTAATCAAATTTTCTACTACATTAACGGCAAAAGCTACCTGTTTGTCTTTATATGTCAATGTAACCGTTGCCTTACCGCCCACAGCACTAACCAAATCATAAGATACGCCTAAATCTTGCAAAGTGTCCATAAGCACAATCTCATGAGTGCCATTGTCATATATAAGTCTTAACTTGCCCCCTTCTAAACTAATGGTATCATCCTCGGTATAAAGCGTATCAGATATAGATTGCTCTATTCTCATCTCTGACAATGCCCTTGCCCTTACATTGACTTTGAATGATACCGAATGCCCTTCATAACTTACTTTAACAGTTTGTTCGCCAATTTCATTCTTATTGTAATCAGATATCATATTGGCGGCTATCGGAATAATAGAAGGCTGCCCAATATCATAATTGACATTGATATACCCACCATTAAGGTTGAGATCTTCCCCTTCTATGTAATTCTTTTTAGCGGGCTCTGTATTAAGTGCTATACTTATAACAGGCGCATCGATAATGTTGATTGCAAAGCTGACCTTTGCATCCCTGTAAGTAATTATAACTGTTTGCGTGCCTATAATATTCATATCGGAGACAATAATCATAGATTCGTCAATAGGTACTAAAATTTCGTTACCGTCACTCAGTCTAGCTCTAAGCTGGGAGCCCCTAAGGTCTACTTCAGAACCTCTTCGATATTCAGTTTCTGGGGAGCCGAGAATAGTCAGCTCCTCAACAATAGGTATCCCTTCTGTAGAGCAAGCTGAAAGCGTTAACATGCAAATAACAGTAATAAAAATAAGAGCTAATAGCAGGCTTTTTTTCATATAAGTCCTCCGTGAAAGTCAGAGCGCATAGTTTTTGCTATAAAGTAA
>CAYSNP010000014.1:0-6877 GCA_964432485.1 uncultured Christensenellaceae bacterium
GCGGAGCATGGGCAGACGATTCTATAGAGCAATACCATTATGTTATAAAAGGTCAAAGTACCACAGCTCCCGAAGACCCCACCAATGATACATATGAGGCATTATTGTTTACTTGGGATTTAAACGACTATACCAATTTAACAGCAGATTTAACGGTTACCGCTCATTGGTATACAGAAGGGCTAATATTTACTCTTATTGATAGTGATACTGCTTACAATGTAAAAGCGCCTTATATGGCTTCATTCCCTGAAGTAGTTTTTATCCCTGCCCTATATAACGGTCAACCTGTTACTAAGATACCTGAATGGGCTTTTGCTTATGCTGATATGGTAAGTATAATTTTTGCAGAAAATAGCCAGCTTACTGCGATTGGCACAATTGATGAATATATGGGTGCTTTCTTTTACTGTGAAGCGCTTGAAAATATTGTGCTACCAAAAACCATCGAACTAATTGGTGCATTCACTTTTTCAGGTTGTGACAGCTTAGCTGCTATACATATTGAAGAAGGTGGAAGCACTTTTGCTACTATTGATGGGGTGTTATTTAATTTTGATTATACTGAATTACTACTCTACCCTATTGCAAAAATAGGCGACAGCTATGAAATACCTGCTAGCGTGACTACAATAGGCGAACAAGCATTTAATAGTTGTAAATTGCAAACTGTAACTTTTGCAGCAGATAGCAATATTGAAACTATTGATAACACTGCTTTTTCGCAATGTGTATCTCTAGCTTATATTGAGTTGCCTGTCGGATTAAAGACTATTGGTCAAAATGCATTCCAATATTGTCCTTCCTTAGAAAGCATTGTAATACCTAATAGTGTAACTACTCTTGGCAAAGGCGTCTTTATTACAGGAATGAAGTTAACTATTTACACTCAATTTAATTCTAAACCTTCAGGTTGGAATGACACTTGGAACAGTAACAATCGCCCGGTAGTTTGGGGTTGCACACTGGATACAGATGGCAAAGTATTATCCTTTAATAAGACTACCAGCAATCCTAGTAATACCTCGGGCAACACAGTTTACAATCCTTCTTTTAAGGACCTTATCTTTGAAGGCTGGTATACGAATGCCGACTTTAGCGGTATGAAATATTACAATATAACCTCTGCACCTATTGGTACTTTATATGCTCATTGGGTAGAGAGTGAAGATTATATTAGGAATATTATTAAGTTTAATGCCAATGGCGGCAATGCAGTAGATCCAATAGTTGAGATTGCAGGCACAGCTATTACGCTCCCTACTCCTACCAGAGATGGGCACGACTTTGATTATTGGTATGTTAATGACCCAGAGGAGGCTTATACTACTGATATTATGCCCGACGAGGATATTACTCTTATTGCTCATTGGACTATCCATACTTTTGATGTTACCTTTGTGCTGGAAGGCAAGGCCGACATAGTAAGAGAAGATGTGGAGTGGCATACCGACGCAACCGCTCCCGAATGGACCAAGCCCAATTATACCTTAAAGTATAACAAGTCCTATAGTAGCGTTGAGAATGACCTAATCATAAATTGCCACTGGGAGTTTACAGGCGATGTTACCGAGCTAGAAACACTATGGAGTGCCATGCAAGACGAGTTATTCTTTAATATGTGGAGCGACTTTTTCACAGATGCAAAGTTGGACGACGATTATCAGGGCTTAGGCATTAAGGCATTGCTAATTAACGGCATACTGCCTCAAGAGCTACTAGAAGGCGACCCTCCGCAAGCAAATTATGTACTCTTTGCATTGGAATGCGCTTATGGCGATATTACTGACAGCTCCACCGAACTTAATAGCACATTAGACTTTAACTTTAGCAAGCTATTTGCAACCAATATTATTATTACCAATGCTTATGCCTTTGATTATATTATTCAAGATATATCATTAAGTATCAAATATAGTAGTTACAGCTTTAGCTACTTTACCGAAGATGAAGATGTGCTGCTTAGATATACCGGCAAAACTGCTACACATTTTGATATCCCTAATGGGGTAGAAAGAATCAATTACGGAGCATTCTTAGGTAAGACAAACTTAACAACTGTTACATTCCCCGCTAGCTTAACACTAGTTGACGACTACGCTTTTGCCGGCTGTGCAAGCTTGCAAGAAGTGCATTTACCTGACGGTTGCAGTATAGGCTATAGAGCGTTTTACGGCTGTACTGATCTGGAAGAAGTTACTGTAGGCGGAGTGCCCATAGCTTATTCTGATGACCCCTATCCTGCAGAAGGTCTATACTTTGACCAAGGAGGCGGCGGAGGGAGTACTCCCTTCGCCATAGGAGCGTTTGCTTTTACAGGTTGTACTAAACTTACAAAAGCTAAGATTCCTTTCGGTACTAATATTGGACAAGGTGCCTTTGACCAAGGCACAGATATCACTATGGATGATGACCAAGGCGGCACTTTGCCTACAATATATATAGATGGTATTCTTTATCAAGTAGACGAGGAAGATAATACTATACTAATAAAAGTATTAACAACTGTAGCCGAGCTTACTTTGCCTAATTCCTTTACTTGTGTATATTCTAACGCATTTGGCAATGTTGCTAATTTAATACCAAAACAAGGCTTTACTTTTGAATCTTGGTATAAAGATGCAGACTTAAGCGGGGCTTACTATGCCAGCATTGCCGATGCTCTTAACGATAGCTATACCGATATACTATACCCCAATTATTACCAAACAGGGCTTGCCTTTACAGCTATTGAAGGCGGCACAGCATATAGCGTAGAAGCAGGCTCCGGCTTTACTGCTACTAATTTAATTATTCCCGAAATATATAAAGGTAAGCCAGTTACAACAATTGCTGACCATGGCGCTTTTTCTTATTCCAGTATTGAAAAAGTCACTATACCGGCTAGTGTAACTAGAATTGGTATGTTAGCTTTTAATACGTGTGAGTCACTTGCTGAAGTTAATCTATCTGAAGGTTTAATTAGTATTGAAGAAAGAGCTTTTGTATATTGCCGTAACCTTGGAAGTATTGATATTCCCGATAGCGTAACTAGTATTGGAATTCATGCATTTCAGAATTGCTCTAGTCTTGTATCAGTCAATTTTGGCGCAGGTAGCCAACTGCTTAGCATTGGTGAATACGCTTGTCAAAGTTGTTCAAACCTTACCACATTTACTATCCCCGACAGTGTGATTACTCTTGGAGATGGGCTGTTTTCTGGTTGTAACAAAATGATATATGAAGATTATAATGACCTTGGGCTTTATTATTATTCAGGCAACCTTCTTGTAAAAGTTGATGCCAACATAGTAACAGCAGATCTAAAACCTACTACCAGATGGATTGTTAATAATGTATTTAATAATTGCTCTAAACTTGAATCAATCACGATAGGCGATACGGATGAAAATGACTTTCTTAAGGTTGTAGATAATGTTTTATTTAGTAAAGATGGATCAAATCTAATAGTTTACCCTCAAGCTAAAACAGGTGCAAGCTATACTATCCCCAGCAGTGTAATTACTATTAGAGATTATGCTTTTGCCAAATCTTCCTTAACAGAAATAAACTTTGAAGAGAATAGCCAACTTGAACATATTGGAGAAAGCGCTTTTGCAAACTACTCAGGCACTTCTATTGTATTACCTAACTCTGTTCTTGCTCTTCCTAAATCAGCTTTTACTAACTGTAGTAATCTAGAAACAGTAGTTTTACTAGGAGATGTTGAAGAATTAGGAGAAATGGCATTCTTTAACTGTGGTAACCTTACAAACTTAATAATTTATACAACTACACCTCCTACATTAGATTGGGGCGTATTTAATGGTAGCCAAACTAACTTAACAATCTATGTTCCTGCTGATAGTGTAGAAGCTTATCAAACAGCTTGGAGTACATATGCAAGTAAGATTCAAGCTTTTCCCTCTATAGTCACTACTGATGATGGCTTTACAGTTGATATTAGCACTGGCACTATAACAGGTTATTCAGGCAGCACAGCAGAGTTAGGAATACCTGCTAGTGTTGAAGCATGCGGATTAGAATTTCCTATTACCGCTATTGGTGATGAAGCTTTTATAAGCAATTATAGCCTTACTAAAGTTACTCTTCCAGATTCTATTACAAGTATTGGAGCTAGAGCTTTTATATACTGTGGTAAATTAAAAAGAATAACTTTTTCAAACAATCTAATCAGTGTAGGCGCTAATGCATTTTTCCAATGCAGTTTGCTAGATGATGTATATATCCCAGCTAGCTTAACAGATATCAATACTCTTGCTTTTTCCTACTGTGGAGAATTAGCTTCTTTTACAGTAGATGGTGACAATCCAAATTATGCAACAGACGGGAACAGTTTATATAATAAAGATATGACTACCTTAATTCAGTATGCTATTGGTCAACAAAATGATTCGTTTATTTTGCCTAATAGCGTTACACATATAGATAGGTATGCGTTTAATGAAAGTTATTGGCTAAAAACAATAATTTGTAACGAGGATAGTAACCTTATTAGCATAGGCGACCATGCTTTTGCAGAATGCAGAAAGCTTGAGACAATCAATTTCCCTGCAAGCCTTGAAAGCATAGGCACACTTGCATTTGACCAATGTTGGAGTCTAGTTAATATTACTGTAGCTGACGGCAATCAACATTATTTTATAGATGGAGGAGTTTTATTTGAAATATTGGGAGAAAACCAATATAGATTAATAAAATGTCCTGTTAACATTGGTGAATATATTATTCCTAATGGTACTATAGAAATAGATGCAGCAGCAGGCGCATTTGCAGACTGTACTAAGTTGACCTCAATTAGTATCCCGGAAGGCATAACAGAAATACCGGCATTTTGCTTTGCTTGGTGTGAAAAGCTTGCTGTCGTTACACTCCCTAGTACTCTAAAGAGCATAGGACAAAATGCATTTACCGAATGTGCTTTTACAAGTTTCATATTTCCAGATGGTTTAGAATCAATAGGCAAATATGCTTTTTCTTGGTGCCAGCAATTAGAAACTGCTATAATTCCTGCTAGCGTAGTTAGCATTGGAGAAGAAGTCTTTGCAAGCTGCAATAAACTTACAATCTATACAGTAGTATTAGAAGACAGTAAGCCTGATGACTGGCATGAAAATTGGAATGTGCGTAAATCTAATTATGATGGAGAAGTCACAGCATGGGTACCTGTAGTATGGGGCTGTGAGTTTGCAGAAGAAGGTTATTTGGTATCATTTATTAAAGATGGCCAAACTCCGGAATTTGCACCTGAGCGTGCAGGCTATACCTTTGAAGGTTGGAATACCGCAGAAGATTTTAGCGGTACTGCTTTTGCAACTATAGCTGCTGCTACTGCTGCAAGCTTTATTGGTAGGCTTTATGCAAAGTGGGAACCTTTATATACTACAGAAGAAAATGATGAAGGCGAAATAGAATATATCTATTTTGGCGAGTATCCTCAATCCCTTATAGAAGATGGCGTAACAGTAGATGAAAGCGAAGAGGATGATAGAGGCTACTACCTAGGCAGTGATGGCTGCTATTATGCTAAAGTGATAGCAACTCCGTATATAGATAAACAAGGCAATATTGCTGCTTTTTCAACAGGTGATACTGTAGTAGAAGGAGATGTCTATTACTTTAAGGTAGAGCCTATTAAATGGCGTGTGCTAAGTATAGATGACGGTAAAGCCTTAATTTTATGCGAAAGCATAATAGCAAATAGGCAGTTTTATAAAGATCAAGAATTAAGAGAAATAGATGGCGAAACAATATATCCTAACAATTATGAATATAGCGATATTAGAGCTTGGCTAAATAATGAGTTTTACAATACAGCTTTTAGTGCATTGCAACACGCTTTAATTCAAATAACATTAGTAGATAATAGCGAAGACAGTACATCAGATGGTAGTGGCGTATATATGTATCTTTGTGGTCCTACAGATGACAAAATATTTTTCCTTAGCATTAACGAGATAGCTAATGAAGATTATGGATTTTATTGGTCAAATGGCAATCCTCATGAAAGTAGACGCAAAATACCTAGCGATTATTCAAGAGCAACAGGAGCGCAAATGGAATTAACGCCTGCATATAGTAAAGGAAATGGCATTTGGTGGTTGCGTTCTCCCTCTCAAGTTGGGGTTCAGAATTCTTACAAAGCACGTGATATTAGACCAGAAGGTTCATCTTATCATTTACAGGTTGATCTTTCTTACGGTGGTGTTGTTCCTGCTTTAGTTATTGACTTATCATAAGCGGTATAAAGCAAACAGTTGCAACTTAACTAGCAATTCTATAACAAACTAAAAGCGGCTCTGCATATGCAGAGCCGTCTTTCTATCCCCTCGTCATTGCGCGGAGCGTAACGACAAAGCAATCCAGGGCATACGTAAGCCCTACCCGTCTTTGCGAGGAACAACGTGACGAAGCAATCCAGGGCATACGCAAGCCCTACTCAATAAAACTCCTAATTATCAAAGAATTGTATCAAATAAATCTTCCCATTGAGGATTAGTGCTTTCTATCAAGGCTATCTTATTCTTTCTACTGCCACCCTTTATTTGCTTTTCTCTTTCAATTGCATTTGTAATATCTGAATATATTTCATAATAGCCCAACTTGTCTACTCCGTATCTATAAGTAAAACCTTTTGTAATCCCTTCCTTATGTTCATATATGCGCTTAGCCAAATTGCTAGTAACACCTGTATATAAAGTGCCATTTCGTTCATTAAATAAAATATAGACATAACTAACTTTTTGACTCATCTTTATTCCTGTACTGTTACCAGCCCATCTTTGCGAGAGGCGTGGGTCGGGTGAAGAAAGCCTTTGTAAGCCTACCCGTCATGCGATGAGCAAATGCGAAGAAGCAATCCAGACCCACGTAAGCC
>CAYSNP010000014.1:6977-42023 GCA_964432485.1 uncultured Christensenellaceae bacterium
TACCCGTCATTGCGATGAGCAAATGCGAAGAAGCAATCCAGACCCACGTAAGCCTACCCGTCATTGCGATGAGCAAATGCGAAGAAGCAATCCAGACCCACGTAAGCCTTACTTAATTATACAGGGAGCAACCCTCTGGAGCCTGGATTGCTTCATTTCATTCGCAATGACGATAGAATAAAGTCATTGCGCATTGCCTACAAAGACAAGAAGCAACCCTTTGTAAGCCCTGGATTGCTTCGTACCTCGCAAAGACAGGGAGCGAGCCTCTGGAGCCTGGATTGCTTCGCTGATTATACCCTTGCATTGCTCCCGCATATGCTCATGGGCTCCTGCTACTGACTTGCCACTGGCAACTCAGCTTAACGCATCGCCTGCAAAGACGGGGAGCAACCCTCTGGAGCCTGGATTGCTTCGTACCTCGCAAAGACGGGGAGCGAGCCTCTGGAGCCTGGATTGCTTCGTACCTCGCAAAGACGAACTATAAGTCATTGCGAGGAACAACGTGACGAAGCAATCCAGTCCCGCACTAGCACTGCTCCCCTTGCCTCACGCCAGCCCTACCCGTTATTAGGCTTCAATAATAAGATCTACCTCTACGGTAAGGTTTCTAACTAATTGCGTACCGTCTGCCAAGCTATCTACATAGCGAGCAACAAGCCTAACGGTTACAGTTCCGTCGGATAAAAAGTGTATTTTCCCGTCCATTATTTGTACTAGATTGGTAGAGGAAGGCAGCTCTATGGACAATCTTGCACCAGGGCTATAGGTGGCAAGCTTATTAATAACGGTTGCAAAAGTCTCCTTATCCCCAACGCTATAGGTCTTAGCCCCAGCAGTAAGGCCATCTTTTAGGCTTAAGCCTACAATGTACACATCTTCTTCTGCCACTATCTTGTTATACTTATACCTTATTGTAACAGTGCCTGTGCCTTGCAGCCTTAAAGTGTTGCCGCTTATGGTAGCGTCTGTACCGTTGTCATCCGCTATCTCAAAAGTTACACCCTTATTAAATGCCTTTTTATCAGGGAAGTTAATAAGTTTTAGATCATATTTTCCCATACCTCCATTAGCGGCGGAGTTGTCCTTGAAAATTCTGGTATCCAGCTCTATTAATGAGCTCTTAACCTTTTTGATTCTAGGCAGTTTGGTAGCATAAAACTCACTTGTAAGGGCAGAAGTATTCTCGCCAAACTCATTTGTGAACTTAAAATGTAGCAATACCATTTTTTCGCCTGCTTGTATCGGTGTATCCGTCAAATCTCTATAAAACATTACTTCTATGAATTCTTTCTTTCGCTTGTTTTTGGCATACTCGCCCACCAGCTCGGTGTAGCTATCAGGGGTATCGCTGTTATCTGTGCTAGTATATATTTTGCCGCCCTTGAGGTATAAGCCCATATCATACATGCCTTCTAGGCTATCCGTTTTTTGAAATCTGATAGGCTCCACTCTTTCAGTAATTATTGTAGCGGCAGTCGGGTCAATAATATACTTGCCATCCAAAAATAAGCTTCTAGTAGCAACCATGCGGTTGCCATCACCAATTTTATCAGGAATAAGAGTAATTGCCGAACCTTTTTTTACATACTCCCCTGTGGCAAGAAGTGCGGAAAATCGAGAAAATTGCTCATACCCTTTTTTGGTAAAGGAATACCTTGCAGAACCCTCTGCCATTGTACCCTTTTCAAAGGCAAAGCTATATAGGTGATAGTCTTTGTTAAGCTTAATATTGTTGCACCCTGCCAATGCTAGCATCAATACAAACACTACTAAGATAACCAAAATAGCTAACTGTTTTTTCTTCATAAATAATATCCTCCCATAGGTAAGTATATGCATACTAACCAAGTGTTAGATTGAGTATATCACACAGCAAACCAAATAGCAATATTTAATTGAAATTTAGGATGGGGCTTTTGGGGCGGGGCTAGCGCGGGTCTGGATTGCTTTGTCGCTATGCTCCGCGCAAAGACGGGCTTACAGAGGGTAGCTCCCCGTGTAATTAAGCATTGCTTGCGTGGGTCTGGATTGCTTCTTCGCATTTGCTCATCGCAATAGAGTTGTAGCGAAATGGAGTTTTTTATCTATTTTCATAGTTAATAATACCGCAAATAAGATTGAATCTTTGCCCAAATCTTTTGAGTTTATTACGATAGCGTTCTGCTACTATTTTAAACCTTTTTATGCGCCCAATTATGTGTTCTATTTTCATTCTTAGGCTAGATACTAATCTGTTATATGCATGCCGCTCTTTATCAGGCATTCGTGCTTTGTCTTCCTTATGGCGTAGGGGGTAGTCACAATTTTTATGTACTTTTTGCATACCCCTGTAGCCGCTATCAGCAAGTATAAGTATTGAAGGGGCTACATGAGTTGTCTTCTTAAACATTGTCATATCATGGGCATTACCATGAAAAAATTCCGTACTTATTATCATCTGACTTACTCTGTCAATTATTACCTGAGTTTTTATTGTGTGTCGTTTTTTTTACCTGAATAGTGCTTCTTTTGTCTGTTTTTAGGTCTTTCTATGGGTGTTTCTGTACTGTCCACAACTATTACTTCTATCTTGTTGTTGGACTCGGTGAGCTTTTTCTTTCCCGGTAATTGAAATAACCCTGATTGGGACAAAGTGTTTTCTACCCAGCGTATGTTCTTATTTACATTGGTTTTGTGTATACCATAGCTTGCTCCGATACACTCTAATGTACGATACTCTTTGTAATACTCTAGTGTCATCAACAGCATATCCTCAATTGATAATTTCCGGTGTCGTCCATGCTTCTTATGCTTCTCTCGGTAAGCTATATCCAATACTTTTAGCATTACATTGAATGTTTCAGGTTTTACTCCTGTTGCTTGCCGAAATGACGCTTCACTATAGTTCTTTATGTTCTCATATTTCATTGTTTTATTATATCATACTTTATCATTTCGCTACAACCCTAATGACGAGTTAGGCTTACGTGGGTCTGGATTGCTTCTTCGCATTTGCTCATCGCAATGACTTATAGTTCGTCTTTGCGAGCGACAGCGAAGCAATCCAGGGCTTACAGAGGGTAGCTCCCCGTGTAATTAAGCATTGCTTGCGTGGGTCTGGATTGCTTTGTCGCTACGCTCCGCGCAATGACGAGTTAGGCTTACGTGGGTCTGGATTGCTTTGTCGCTGATTATACCCTCGTAATGCTCCCGCATTTACTCGTGGGCTCCTGCTACTGACTTGCCACTGGCAACTCAGCTTAACGCGTCGCCTCGCGCAATGACGGGTAGGGCTGGCGTGGGTCTGGATTGCTTTGTCGCTGATTATACCCTCGTAATGCTCCCGCATTTACTCGTGGGCTCCTGCTACTGACTTGCCACTGGCAACTCAGCTTAACGCGTCGCCTCGCGCAATGACGAGTTAGGCTTGCGTGGGTCTGGATTGCTTCGTGCCTCGCAAAGACGGGCTCCAGAGGGTAGCTTTACTCTATATAAATCAAATATTCCAATCCAATGCCGCCATTAGGCGGTACATAATGTTGCCTTTTGGCAATACATAATGTCAATGCGCTAGCATTGATACATCATGCCATCGAAGATGGTACATAATGCCACCGTTAGGTGGTATTTTCGCTGGATTGCTTCTTCGCATTTGCTCATCGCAATGACGGTAAAAAAAAGGGCCTACCTTACGGCAAGCCCTTTTTTTTTTGGTTGTTTATAAGAGATTAAACTTAATTGTTAGCTTGAATTATAATATTATCTCCAATATACCATTTATTATCACCCTCGTCAGCCCAACCTTCAGGCCAACCCTTACCATCATTCCAATCATTATATACTTCAAGAGGTACATATATTAATATATGTACTTCTGTTTGATTATAAAAAGCTGATTGTTCTATAGTTTTTACACTTTCGGGTATGTTTATTGTTACTGTGTAATTACTACCTGAATCTCCGAAATAACCTGTAGTAAAATTAAATACATGTCCATTTATCTTTGTTACACCATCAGGAATATCTATTATGCCATCAAAGCCATCAAGTATAGTATATCCTGTTAAAACACCATTTACAATTGTAAAGCCATTTTCATTATAATTAAAAGGCTCTTTTGCCCATTTAGCATAAACTGTAATGTCATCAGGTATACCTGCTATATTTGCATAATTAGTACCGCTAAAGTCAGGCTCGGTGTTCCACCCTTCAAAAGTATAGCCTGCACGTTCAGGTGCAAATTCCGGAGTTTGGCTATCTTTAACAAATGATACCAAATAACCTTCTTCTGCAAACTCACAACCCCATACAACCGCAGCATATGTGCTACCATTAATTTTATTCCACCATCCATCCCATCCGCTAGGTTCACTTGTAGCTTCTGCATAGATTGTAGTAACACCAGAAGACCAAAATGCCATCATCCCGATTGTTATAACGCTATTAGGTATTCTAACTGTGGTTAGAGCACTACAATTATAGAAAGCATTAGCTTCTATAATGGTTAGGCTTGCAGGCAATTCAATATTAGTTAGCGCAGAACAATTTTGGAAAGCACCATTGCCTATACTTGTAACATTGCCTATACTTATAACATTGCTTGGTATGACTATTGTCTCTAAATTACTGCAGGATAGAAAAGCACCACTACCAATAGTAAGTAAAGATTCTGGCAATTCAATAGAGGTTAGATTGTTACATATAGCAAAGGCTTCTTTACCTATATGTTTTAGATTGCTACCTTCTTCAAATGTTATTTCTGTAAGGTTGGCTGCTCCATAAAATGCATGGTCGCCAATAATCTCAACACTACTGGGGATAGTGTAACTTGTTGCTGAATTGTTTTTAGGATAGGCTATTAAAACTTTGCCATCTTTGCTTAATACAGCACCATTAACTATCTTAATAGTATTGCCTTCTGTACTACCACCTATAATGAAGGCCTCAAGGCTATTGTAAGTATCAAATAAACCGCTAGCGATCCCTCTAGTGGTAGGCTTTAAGTCAATTGTTGCAAAGCTTTTATTAGTAACTCCTATAAGCAAATCACCTACATATTTAAGCCCTTGATCATTATAATCTTCTGTCTGCAAACTAGTGCAACCATCAAATATTTGCGCCCGTGTACCCATATAAATATAGTTATTACTTGGTGAAAAGGTAACGGTAGTTAAGTTTTTACAATTATAAAAAAGCATTTCATCAATATTAGCTACACTGCTAGGTATATTAATAGTTTCAAGAGCAGAACATTCAGAAAAGGCTTTGCTACCTATACTAATTAAACCTTCGTTTAGATTAACGGTTACAAGATGGTAACTCTCTGCAAAAGCATAGGTAATAATAGTTGTTACACTACTTGGGATAGTAAGAGTTTGTAGTCCAGAATAAGAAAAACCAGCTTGCCCTATTGTTGTAACAGGCTTGCCTCTATATGTAGAACGTATAGTCAAATCAGTAACACTACTATTAAACCCATTACCTGCCTTTACGCTGTAGGCTTCGCCATTGTTAATAGCTTCATATTGTAAAAACCATTCTAATCCGCTAATATCAAAGGTAAGGGTAAATGTTATCTCTTTAGTTGCAGTGCCATAAGCAAATGTTGTAGGGATATCAATGATCTTTTCATCCAAATCGCTTAGATATACTCTACCATCTGCTGTCATTAGGGCTACAATAGCGTCTTTTACTCCCTGCATATCTGTTGCAGGATTGCCGGTAAGGGTATAGCCTGCTACCTCTGTTGCAAAAATACCTTCTGCGGCAAATGTTGCTATTTTATCAAACAACTCTACCATTTTGCCAGTGCCCTCGATGGAAATAATCTCTGTATCTAGGTATAAAGGAATAGGCAAATCACTAAAGTATTCGGTATAAATTTTATTAATAGCAACAAATGCTACTTCTAATGCCATTGCACTAAAAACATCGTCTCTAGAGTAAGCATTAAAACCTGGAGTGCCGACTAAATTGTTAATATTGTCATTAATAATATCCTGTAAGGCCTCATCTAAATCTAGATATGTTGCTAGCATATCCATAAGTGCGGCTAAAATAACATCTTCACCTACAGGCTCACTTAAGTTAATACCTAAATTGTTTATCATAGTTAGGTATACACCTTGCACAGCCGCAACTGCATCAGCAGTAAGATTTTGGTCTACAACTGTTAATATAAAAGCTCTTTTGCCTGTTTCATAAGCTACACCTTCGTTAAAAGCTGTTACTATCTCTGCAATGGTGGTATATGCTCCGCCTACAACTGCTTTTTTATCAATTACATAGTTTGCAGCATCTTCTTGGAATTTACCTAAATTTGCATAATCTGAGCCATCGTCAACTTCAATACCTAATATTTCTGCATATAGTTCTAGTGCTGCTTGCATGTCTGGCTTATCTGTAGCATCATTAACAGCTGCAATTGCTTCTTGTTCTGCTTGTATTGCTTCTACCTCATTAGCCATTGCTCCAAAAACATGGTCTCTGGAGTAAGGGTTAAATTCCTCTGTGTTATTAAGATCTACTAAGCTATGAATATAATCATTAACACGCTGTTGTAAAGTGCTATTCAAATCGTCTAGATATACACCTAACATCGTAAGCAATTCAATTAAATCTGAATCTTCAAGCACTCCTAGATTTGCGCCCATTGTGTAATAAGTATTTCTTACAGCTTGCACTGTTGTTGCACTAAATCCCTTGTTTGCTACTGCTTTATGGAAGTCTAATTTGCCTTTTTCATAGGCTACACCTTCATTAAAGGCATCTTCTATATGTTTAAGACAAGTAAATGCTCCACCAAATATTGCTGTGCGCTTATCAATTACATAGCTTGCAACATCATCTTGACGGTCGTGCCAACCTTCGTTTAGCTCCGCATAATCTGAACCTACGCCAGTCTTAATACCTAGCGTGCTCGCATATAGCTCTAGTGTAGCTTGCATTTCTGTTTCATCCATAGCGGCATTGATTGCAGCAATAGCTTCTACATAAGGCACCACTACACCGTTTATTATCCATTTTCCGTAAGTACTAAATGGCTGATCAGCAGTATGATTAAATACGCAACTGGCTTCATCATAAGTAAGAGTAGCAGTAAAATCATCATTATAAGGGGAACCTGCAAAGCTAACAGCATAAATGCAACCTTCAACCTTAAGGCCATAAGCAGTTAAGCTAGCAGAAGGATAGCCTTGGCCTGGGGTATAGCTATTTATCATTACACCACCAAATCCGCCTCCCACGTTTCTAGTGGTGACATTTTTGGCAAATACATCTGCTGATAAAATATTTAATGCAATTGTCCATTGTCCAGTATTATCTTGCCTATTATTTGCATCTAATATTAAGTTTTCAAGTCTTACATCAATAAAGTAATAAACTTCTCCGCTCGGTCTTCCTGTTACAGTTAAAACTTGACGATTAGACTTACTAAAAGAGCCTCCCTCTTCTTTTTTTATTATTACTGTTCCAATACCTCTAATTATTAGATCTTTTCTATTAATAGTTACTACAGTATTAGTTTCATATACACCTTCCTCAATCAGTACCAATGCACCTGCAAGAGCAGAAGCAATTTTGGACACTAATGTTGCACCAGTATCAGTAGAATATACTGTTATTTTTTCAGTAACCCAATGGGCATATACTTGTCCAGAACCTGCGCTTTGAGCTTGTGTTAGGTTGTCAAAGTTATCAGGGCAGGTAAACCAATCTTCGCTGGAGTACCAATTGTCAAAATATTTATAATCGCCATCGGCACGGTCAGCAGGGTTGTTAACATTAGCTAGGTCGATACCCTCAAAAGCGCTAAGCATTACGCTAGTAAAGTAATCAGGGATAGTAAGCGCTGATACGGTAGAAAGCACATCAACCAATACAATACCGCCCACGCAATCTAATTGGTAAAGCACACCGTCAATATATATAGTGGGTAAAGGATCGCCTTGCTCATCATCCATAGTGAGATCTGTGTCTGGATCAAAAGCGCCTTGCCCTATCTGAGTGCCGGCAGGAAGCTTAACTCCTGTAAGGTGGCTACAACCTGCAAAGGCATAGGCTCCTATGGAGAAGGGGTTGCCTCCTCCACCATTGCCATTACCTTCGTCGCCATTGCCTTCGTCAAAGAGCAAACCTTCTGCAGGATAGGGGCCTGAATAATTTATCGGATCTGTAGAAAAAGCAATGTCTACTCCGCCTCTGGTAACTCTTTCCAAGTTAGTACAGCCTTCAAAAGCGCGATGGCCTATAACTGTACAACCTGCTGGTAAATGTATCTCTACAATATCCTTATTATCCTTAAATGCTGCAAAGCCTATAGCTGTGATATTATCAGGAGCTTGGAAAACATCAACACCTATGCTAGTAAATCTAACAAGAATGTTTTCTGTTTCTTTATCAACATAGTATTGGCCATCGTTTAGGCTTCCTTTAGCTACTAGGTCTAAATTTTCGTCATAGAAATAATCAAAAGCGTAAGCACCTGTTACAAAAATCATATTGGTGCCAAATACTTGATTATATTCGACATCGGTTAAATTCAAACCTTGAACAAAAGCACTTAAAGCCTCACCGCAATCTTTTAAGTTGCCGTATATACATTCTACCGCAACGGGGAAGTCGTCAATAAGAATAGCTTGGAAATACAATTGCTCACTGATAGCACCATTAAAGTCTACTCCTAAATCTGACCATACTTTATTTAGGTTGCTCTTTTTCAAATCATAAAAGTTTTCTAAATCTGATTTTATAGTGGGGTCTGTAGATGTAAATATCCAATAACAAGTAATTGCTAATTGGTTATCTGTTATGGGAGTGTCAATATCAAACTCAGTACCATCAGCATAAAGATATGCTAATGTATAACCTAGCTTTGTCCAATCTGGTGCTTGTGCAGGTTGACCATATACTATTGCTTGAGATTCTTCATCAGCGCCTTCTAACTTAAATGTAACAGCTGATAAGATTTCGAAAGTAGTACTAGCTGTGCCATCGTAGTTACCAATAAAGCTGATATTAATTGTTGCGTCGCCAGCCTCTTCATTATCCTCATAAGTAACAGTATAATCAGTGCCTAAGACTAAACCTATTGTACCAAATTGTACAGTTATCTCAGGAGTATGCTTTTGTCCATTATAATTAAATGGACCGCCTAATACTTCAATATCTACATCTTTATCTTCCAAAACTTTTTGAATAATTTCAAAAATTACATCTTCAATAAATACTAAGGTATAATTGCTTGCTAAAAAAGTATCTTTATCAATAAGTACAAAATCTTCTGGTTTTAATATTGCATATTCGCCTACATCATCGCCCTCTACTCTTGTAAGAGCGCCTGTAAAGGCTGCTTCTTCGCTATTTTGACCATCGCTGTAGTCGTATTTAAATACTGGGTCATCTGCGCCATATACTTTAAATTGGTCAGGTTCTGGTGTTACGGTAATAGTTGCAGGAGTAATTGCAAAATATACAACATCGGTAGCGAACACTAAGTTATAGTTGCTTGCTAAGAAAGTACCGTTATCAACTAACTTCAAATCACCTTGTATAATTGCATAATCGCCTACATTTTCGTTAGTGCTATCAGCCCTTGCAAGAGTGCCATCAAATGCCGGGGTTTCGCCAGTAATAGCACCTATATTACCATAGCCTAAAGTCGGATCAACAGCACCATATACTTTAGTTTGGCCAGTAGTAGGTGTAACGGTAATAGTTGCAGGAGTAATTGCAAACTCTACAGTATCAACAAATGCTAAGGTGTAGTTGCTGGCTAAGAAATTGCCTTCGGTGTTATCAATAAGCTTAAAAGTGGTTGGCATAGATATTGCATAATTGCCTACATTTTCGTTAGTGCTATCAGCCCTTGCAAGAGCACCATCAAATGCCGGTGTTTCGCCAGTAATAGCACCTGTGGTGTCATAGGTAAAGGCGGGGTCATCAGCACCATATACTTTAGTTTGGCTTGCTTTAGGTGTTACAGTTATGGTTGCTTGACCAATAGTATAGTTTTTCACTGCACCGCCTGCAAAGTTGTTCTTAAATGTAATTGTTACTATGGCTGTGTTTACACCTGCATTAATATTGTTAGTGTAAGCTATATCATAATCATCTGGATCTACTAGTTCGCCTTCATATTTTACTGTTACTGATGTTGGCACTTGTGGCAGCCCATTATAAGTAAGGTCTGCTACAACATCAATGTCAACATCGTCAGTTTCTAGCTCTATAACCCAATGCGCAAAGAAAATTGTTGCTTCTTTAATTTTATATTCTGTAACATCATCGTTATCAATGCGTACTTCTTCGCCATCTTCATTCTTTAAATACCAGTAAGCAAACTTATAACCATCTTTTTCAAATACAGGTTCTGCAGAAAAGCCATCGTGGGTTATCTGTTGAACAGGAGCAGAACCACCTGTCCAATAGCTATCTCTGCCACCATCAAAGTAAACTAGATAAGTATGAGGTGTAGACCAAATAGCATTAATGGTAAGGTCGCGGGTAACGCAATCATAGGAATTGTTGTCCCAAGCTAAGAAAGTGTAGCCATCTTTTTCAGGGTCATCAGGAGTATCAGCAGCTTTGCCATACTCTACTGTTTGCTCTTTAACTTTTTCGTCGCCATTCATAAATGTTACTTTATAGGACTTAAGCTCCCATATTGCAACAAAGTCAGTATCAGCGGTTATTTTATAATCAGTAAAATCAATGGGCGAGTCCACATCGGGGTCATCATCTGGTAAAAACCAACCAACTAGATTGTATCCAGGTTTGTCTACCACGGGTACTGCTACCAATGCATCAAGCTCTACAGTCTGCTCTATTGCACCGCCGGCATAAAAGGCACCGCCATTAAGGTCAAAGGTGACTTGATACGTGGGTATCTCTTTCCATACTGCGATAAATGTTATATCTTCTATAATTTCAATATTATCAAAATCGTAATCTTGACCATAACCTAACCATCCACTAAACTCATAACCTTCTCTTACAAGCTCAGGCTCGCTAGCTCTCCCGCCATGCTCAATTATTTGGATTAGTTGACCACTTAGCAAAGCACCGCCTGCAGGGTGAAATTCTACGGTGTAGGTATTGATTTGCCATACAGCGTTGATTGTAAGGTTTGACTTAACATTGTCAAAGCTCTTATCCCAGCCTGCAAAGGTATAACCTTCTCTTGTGGGAGGATTGGGAGCATCGACAGAAGTGCCATATTCTATACTCTGAGCAAATAATATAGCCACACCTTCGCCCTGATCAAGAAAATAGCCGCCATTGCCATAAAAAGTTACTCCAAAGGTCTTGGGTGCCCACTTTGAGGTAATAACAAGATCACTTGTTACTTCGGTAAAGTCGCCTTCCCACTTTACAAAATCGTAACCTTCTTTTATTGGGTCTATTGCAGGAGCAGTAGCACCCTCGCCAGATTCTATAGTCTGTACATCAAAATAGCTACCATACCAATCTTTAAAGATAACTGTAAAATAGTTAGTTTCGGGAGCATATATAGGTTGCCATTGCGCTATGTATATGGTATCTCCTTCAACAGGGGCTATCTCGTTGTTCCATTCTAATTCAAAGCCATCCAGTCTAAACTCCGGAATATCTGTTGGGGTTGTGCCATATTCAATCTGCTGCACTCTGTTGTCTTTGCCATCGTCGGGTGCAATCCATCTGCCGCCATTGCCATCAAAAGTGACCTTGTACTTATTGATAGACCACTTGGCATAAACATCGGTATTGTTGGCGGGCATTCTTTCGAACCTTTCATAAGCTGTAGTGAAATCAGAGTCTGTGTACCAGCCTTTGAAAGTATGCCCCTCTTTTTCGGGGTCATTAGGCCAATCAACCTTTTTGTTATAGTCATCAGTAATAGCAGCTATTACAGTGCCGCCATCAGTGTGGAATACAATAGTATATTGATTGATTATCCATTTAGCTTTAATGATGGTATCGCTACTAATATTGTCACAATCTTTATCCCAACCATCAAATGTATAGCCTTCTCTTTCAAATGTAGGAGGCTCAGCAGTAGCGCCTCGCTCAATAGTTTGTTCTAGGCTACCTTCGGTCAAGACTGCACCCTCGCCGCCAACAAAGGTAACATAGACTTCGCCGGGTACCTTTACTTCGCAAGCCGCTAAGGCAATAAGGCAGAAAATAGCCAAAATTGTTGCAATAATTAATTTTCTGTAAGATTTGTTATTCATAACATTCTCCTTAATAAAAGTCGATAGTAAAAATTTAGAAATATCTACCCTTCATTTTAATATTAAAAAAGAGTTTTGTCAACATTAAAAAAACATAAATGGGTTTTTTTGCATAAATTTATGGAAACATAGAGCGTATGAGACATTTATGCCGCTTAAAATGGAGTTTTTTCGTAAGAATTAGAAGTTTTTGTCGAATAGCCCTCTACCCTTGAGTAATCATAATAAGTAAAACTAAGGCAATCCCCGCTAGAAAAGAGATAGTTGAATGGCGCTTCTCGTGCTCTCGTGCTTCGGGGAGCAGGTGAGATGCGGAAACATAAATCAGCACGCCTGCCACAAAGCCTACTGCAAGGCCTAACACATTGGAGCTTACCTTACTAATAAAAGGGTATGCCACAAATGCACCTATGGGGGTAGTAAGGGCGGCTACTAAAAAGGCATAAAAGACAGCTTTTTTTGCTGCAACTCCGCTTTTAAGCAGCACAGAAAAAGTGATTACGCCTTCGGCAAACTCGTGGATAACTAAGCCTATCCCCACCAATATGCCGGTAAGGGCAGAAATGCTAAAAGTGACCGTATAAATAGCACCGTCAAGCAGCGAATGTATAAAAATGCCCTCAAGCGCAGTAATGCCAAAGGCAAGCTCGTTAGTTTGGGTCTTAAACTTAATGAGCTTGTTGCTAAAATACATAAACATAAAGCCTATAAGGGCGGCAAGCCCTGCATTGGGATTGCTGGAAAGCGCTTCGGGGAATGCTATAACAAGAGGCGAGGTAATCAGCACTCCTGCGGCAAAACACATAAAATATTCCTTAACTCTGTTTGCCCAATCCTTGTTTTTATAAATTACCAGTATGCCAATGGTATTTACCACCATTGCACCAAGCGCAAATATCGAAATCCAAGCAAAAGTATTCATTTTCGGCACCTTTTTAATTATTAAGATTGTTTAGTAAAATTATACAATAATTATAGCATAGCCCGTCAAGTATTATTGTAGAGTTTTGGCAAGTTCAAAGGTGTTATTGTCAAATAAAACAAGAAAAATGTCCATATCATTTGTTGAAAGGAAATCCTTTATTGCATTTATAGCTATTTTCAATGCTTGCTCTATAGGATAACCGTATATGCCGCTGGAAATTAAAGGAAAAGCTATACTTGCGCAATCATGTGCCAATGCACAATGTAAGCTATTGATATAACATGCACGCAAAAGCTGTGCCTCGCCGCTGCTGCCATCCTTATAAATTGGCCCTGCCGAATGGATAATATATTTGCAAGGCAAGCCAAAAGCGGGAGTGAGCACCGCATCTCCTGTCTTAATAGGTGCAAGGCGATTGCAAGCCTCTTGCAGTCTGCTTGCCCCAGCTGCCCTAAAGATAGCACCGCAAACCCCGTCGCCCGCCTGCAAGGCAGTATTAGCGGCATTGACAATAGCATCTACTCTTAATAAGGTAATATCCCCTTTAATAATATGCAAAGGCATGACAAAAGCCCTTTCTATCTAAACTTAGGCAGGACAATTATTGCTGCAATTGATAGTGCCGCCAGCACTACGCCGGCTAAGATGCGTTCGCTTCTTCTGTATCTATCTTTTGACTTTGCATAAATCACTATGGCGAAAATGGATAAGATAGAGGATATACCCAGTATAAAAGGCAAATAATTTGTTAATTTGCCAAACTCTGCTAAAGCTCTTGGGCCTTCGGATATCCAATTGCGAAAGCCTTCGTCAAGGAATATCAAAAAGACGGTACAAACTATCAGCAAAACCACTACCAAATAAAAAAGGACAGTCCCTAAAAACGACAGTATAGGCAAAGCACCCAGCAATAGCGTAAATAAGCTAAAGAGCAAGCAGATATCCGCTATTTTTTCGGCAGGCTTGCGCTTAGGTTCAATTCTTTTCTTTTTCATTGCATTCTCCCAATTTAAGCTATGTACTACTTTTCGCCTGTCACCCTTACTTTAGGGACTTCAATAAATAGTTCTACCCATTCAGAATCACCTTCGGTATGCAGTACGGCATATAAAAATGGCGAGCCCAGCGGCGATACATTGCCTACCTGCATTTGCAATAGCGTAAAGTCGCCTTCCCTTTGAATATAGTAATAGCCTTTTATCTCAAGCGCAAGATTTAACGGAATCTTAAACCCTTTTGGTACAGTTATATCCTCCCTTAAAGAAGTTTCCAGCTGCTGAACTTCTTTGCTGTCAAAATCTAGCCCGTGGACATAAATGCCGCAACTGGAAATCAGCTCCAAATCCTTTTTGAGCTCACGAAAGTCAAAGCCAGGCCAAATATTCTTAATATATACCTCTATATCTGTTGCAAAATTGCCCGGGCCTAGTCCGTCTCCCAAATATAGCGCGCCTTGCGTTGAAAGAAAGAGATTCGCTGCTGCCAAGGCAAGCTCCAAAGGCTTTAAGTAAACTGAAAAAGTGCCGTCCTTTCTAAAAGTAAAATAGGATTGCTCCTTATCCAAAAAGCTGCCATAATCTGTTCCGTCAGCTTCCAAAGAGGATAAGCTAAAAGTTTGCGTAGTGGCAAATATCTCACCTTTAGGTTTTTGCACCTTTACAGGAGTGTAGATAGGCAAGGTGCCTCTTACTGCGCTAAAATAGCTTTTTGTTACTTCTTTGCAGGAAGAAGCGGTAAGGATAGCCAGTTTTGTTGATATTATATCCACTTCTGTTTTAGAATATAATCTTGATAATTGTTCCAAGCGCAACTTTTTATATTTAGAAAGAGCAAGCTTTGCCTTAGCCAGTCCCAGCGCCTCGAGTTTATCTTGCAAAAGGTCTGCTATAACCGCATGCCCTTCATTGGAAGGATGCAGCCAATCACCATAAAATAATGCCACACCGTCAGCATAACTGTCATTGTATATCTCTTCAAAAGCAGTATAAGCATCTATAACTTCGAAAGCGGCAGGGTGCTCTTCCAAATAATCATATATCACGCTGTTAAGACATTGCAGCAGTTTGTCGCCTTCTGTCCGCAAAGCACTTGCCTCGCCTCCCGCATAAGCAATAAGGTCTGCCTTTTCTTGCTCTGTAATAATATTAGTCCCCTCATCTATGGGATTGTACAAGGTATTAAGAATAATTGTAGCGCTGGGATTGAGTTGCTTAACCCTTTCTATACAAAGAGCAAAGTAATGTTCGGCATTAGCCTTCATTGCGCCCACGCGCGTGTAATCATTATCAATTAACTCGTGCATTGTCTGCGATAAACTGCCTGACAAAAAGTCATTGCCTAATATTGATATGTAAATAATATCTGCTTGCGCCAGCCAATATTGCCGCACTTGCGAAGCGGTATCTTCCCCCGTGATTTTGTTGTAAAGCCCTTTTGCGGTATCGCCGGAAACAGAACTATCTATATATCGGTAGTTATTGCGCCTACCCGTTACCGCATAGAATCCATAGCTATCCCTTTCGGAAAGCGGCGAAGAGCCTAACAGCGCCTCACAAAGAGAATCGCCTATATAAACTATGGTCTTGTCATAATTGTTGCCGCTATCCTGTTTAATATGCAGCACTGTCGCCGCTCCTACTGCACCTACGATAGCTATGCAAATTATTACAGATATTATTATCTTGCCCTTAGACATAAAACCCTCCTTACAAAAATAAAAAGATTATTTATAAACTCATTCAATATTATATCTAATTTTTTACGCCAATTCAAGACTAAAATCTATTTCTTATAAAAGAAACTCAAAAAGCCCTGTTAAATTAGCTGGACTTTTGACATAACTTGCTAATAAAAATTGTAGTTTAATCTTCTATAATTGATTATAGGCGATAATTATTCAATACTCAAGCCATACCTTTTTTCTTTTTACTCTAAATTTTTTATAAAAACCTTTACATATTACTAATTATGTTTTAAAATATGTATATTATTTTCCAAGAATTTTTAAGTTATAAAGGAGATTTTCACTATGGAAAAAACAGATTTATTGGTAATAGGCGGCTCTGCGGGCGGTCTTCTTGCTGCCACTACCGCCAGAAAGGCTTACGGCAATATTGATATTACCGTTATAAGAGAAACTAAGGAAGTCTTAGTGCCTTGCGGCATCCCTTATATCTTTGGTACCCTTAGAAGTATTGATAAAAATGCTATACCCGACAAGGGCTTAATCGATGCAAAGGTCAATTTAATTATTGATAAGGTTATCAATATTGATAGGCAAGCTAAAAAAGTAGTAACCAATAGCGGCAAAACAATAGCTTTTAAGAAGCTAATTATAGCTACAGGCTCTTTGCCTATTGTGCCAAAATTCATACCCGGATATGACCTTGACAATATCTTTTCTGTCTTTAAGCATAAAGAATACTTGCAAGTTTTATTTGACAAGCTGGACACCGTGCAAAATGTAGTAGTTATAGGCGGAGGCTTCATTGGAGTAGAGTTTGCAGAACAAATTAGTTTGCTTGGCAAAAGCGTCACCTTAATAGAAGTAGCGGACTCTTGCCTATGGCAAGCATTTGATAAGAGCTTTTCTGACGAAATGGAAAATTGCTTAAAGGATAAAGGCATTGCTGTCCGTACAGGTACTAAAGTAGTTGCATTTAAAGGTAAAGGTAAAGTAGAAGCGGTAGAAATTGAAGGGGGCGAAAAAATCCCTGCCGAATTAGTGGTGCTGGGTATGGGGGTAAAACCCAATTCCGACCTTGCCATGCAAGCTGGGATAGAGGTGAATGCCAAAGGCGCTATTATTGTAGATGAATATACCAGGACCAATGACCCTGATATCTTTGCGGTGGGAGATTGCTCTGAGAAAAAATGCTTCTTTACCGGAAAAGATGTCCCTGTTTTGCTAGCGTCTACTGCGGCTATGGAAGCTAAAATTGCAGGATGCAATGCCTTTCAAATGAGACTTATTCGTGCCAACAAAGGCACTATTAGTGCATTTTCTACCCAAATATTTGGCAGAACTTTTGCCGCAGCCGGCATTACTGAATCCAGAGCATTGCAAGAAGGCTTTAGCATAATGATAGGCGAGTTTGTAACTATGGACCATCATCCGGGCGGCTTGCCGGGCACTCAAAAGATTAATATTAAGCTAATTTTTTCAAAATGTTCTACGGTTATTTTGGGCGCGCAACTCTCCGGCGGCAGCAGCGTAGGCGAAATAATCAATATTCTCTCATTAGCTATACAAAAAGGTGCTACAGCATCTGACCTAAATACTTTTCAAGTAGCTACTCATCCGCTGCTTTCCGCATCGCCAATAGCCTATCCTATTAATGCAGCGGCTATGAACGCCATTGCTGCTAATTGCAGCCACCTAAATAAAGATTTGCAAATATAATCTATTATTTTTATTTTATAGGCAAAAGAGCGGCAAATATCGCCGCTCTTTTAATTTAATGTTTTAATTAGCCTTATTCTGTTGCCGTATTATCCTCTTGTTTGTCTTCAGCTACCTTGCTTGGCATAAAAACTATAAGTTTCCTTAATGTAAACACCACTATATAACTCAATGCAATCCTTGTTATAAAAGCAAAAGTATATGACAAGACAGCATTTAATAAGTAACCCAATAGCACATTAAAACCATAGGCAAATATTTCCACGCCGACATAGCGCAAAATGCCGCTTAGAGTTCGAGCCTTTTTATTATGCTTAAAAATAAAATAAGTGGATAAAAAATACGCTGCTACAAAGCCTGCAAAATACCCTACTGCTGTGCCTATAGAGGCAATGTTTTTGGGGACTATGCCTTTGTCAACATTAAAAGTGCTAAAGAAACTATAACCTTGGGCCTTTAGAAAAAATAAATAAAATACTAAAGCAGTAAAAACATAGTCCAGCGCAACCGGAATAAATCCCACAAGCAAGCTGCGCAAAAATTCCTTAAAAGTTTCCTCAAAAAACTGCTTTTTGTTACTTTTTTCTTTTTTTAATGCATCCATATGCCTTTCTTTATCCAAACCTATACTTTTTAATTTATTTGTTAATTATAATAAAAAATCAAGCTATAGTCAAGACAGAAAATAAATTAGCTGAATATTGCATACTTGTTGCACCATATGCAACATAAGGAAGCATTGTATATTGACAAATAGGGTTTTGTAAAATAATATAGTAGTTGGAATATATTCTAAAAGGAGTGATTTATGAAGTTATCCGGTGGAGAAATAATTGTTAAGCAATTGGTAAACGAGGGCGTGCCTTATATCTTAGGTATTCCCGGACATGGTGTATTAGGATTATTTGATGCAATTAGAAAAGAAGAGCAAGCAGGTACAATCAAATACTTGCAAGTTAAGCATGAACAGGCGGCTACCGCTATAGCTGACGGGTACTTTAGAGTATCGGGCAAGCCTTTGGCTGTATTTACATCCATTGGACCGGGTACGCTTAATACTTGTATTGGGCTGGCTACTGCCTATGTGGACTCAACCCCATTCCTGCTTTTGTGCGGTGATACACATATAAATATGAAAGGCGTAGGCGTATTGCAGGAAATCGAGAGATATGCCGATAGCAATATTATCAGAAGCTTAGAGCCGCTATCCAAAAGGAGTTGGAGAGCAGAAAGCGTGGGACAATTGCCCCGCATTATGCGCAGAGCATTTGACCAAATGCTGGGCGGCAGGCGTGGGCCTTGCGCAATAGCCCTGCCTATGGATGTTCAAGCGGACGGGCTAGATGTCAAAGAAGCCGCATTAGCTCAAAAGCGCACTTATAAATTGCCTGCTGTAAGCAATGAGCAAGCTCAGCAAGCAATAAAACTAATGAAATCAGCAAAAAGACCTGTTGTTTTGGTAGGCGGCGGAGCGCTTTATGCCAAATGTGCTGAAAAGATAGCTTTGCTTGCAGAAAAATGGGGAGCGGCTATTGTGACCACTCTTGCAGGTAAAGGCGCGGTAAGCGAAGTACATCCGCAATATTGCTTTCATACCGGCTCTAAAGGCACTCCTATCGGAGTAAAGATTTGCAGAGAAGCGGATATGGTATTGGCGCTGGGCACACGGTTTGCTGATGAAACTACTTGCTCTTACCGTAAAGGTGCTAGCTTTAACTTCCCTGATACCAAGCTGATACATATTGATATTGATGCCGGCGAGATAGGCAAGAATTATATAGCCGATATTGGCATTGTTGGTGATTTGCAAGATGCGCTGGATAAACTAATTGCCGGCGCTGACTTTGAATCCAGCAAAGAGTATCTGCAAGAGATAGCTGCATTGCGAAAAGATTGGCAAAATACACTTGAGGATATCCGCAAAGTTTCTTGCGATAAGGTAACCATATCTCAACTTATAGGTATCCTAAATGCCACTTTGCCGCAAGATACCATTATTGCCACTTCCAGCGGCAACACTCAAGCGCAGCTATTTCAAGAGTATTGTTACAGCATGCCTTACTGCAATTTAACAACGGGCGGATTTTCTACTATGGGATGGGCAGTACCTGCCGCTATGGGTGCAAAACTTGCCGCTCCCGACAAGCCTGTTATAGCTTTGTTGGGGGACGGTGACTTTATGATGATAATGCAAGAGTTGTCCACTATGGCGCAATATGATATACCAGTAATTGTGGTGCTGGCTAACAATAGCGGTTGGATGGCTATAAAGGACTTGCAAATTGATGTATTGGGGCAAGAGACCGCTTTTGGCAATGACTTTATGAGCAAAGACAATGTTTATAGCCCGGATTTTTACGCAATAGCAAAAGCATTTGGCATTGAAGCATATAGCCCTGTCACGCAAGAAGAAATTAAGGATGCTTTGCAAAGCGCAATAGCTAAAGGCAAACCTGCGCTAATCAATATAGATGTTTCTAGGAAGCATCCCTATACGGGAGGCAAGGCTTACGGTTGGTGGGATGTGCCTATCCCTGTTTATATGAAGCAAAAGCGCGAAACTTACGAGGATTCGCTTAAAGAAGAAATTGTATAAATTGTGAGGTGAATAATGAGTAAAATGAAATTTGCCATAGTTGGCTGCGGCAGAATTGCCTCTTTGCATGTAGCGGGCTACAAAGACCGTGAGGATGCGGAGCTCTACGGGATATTTGATAAAAACAAAGGGGCGGCGGAAAAGTTTGCAAGCGAGCACAATATCCCCAAAATATACTCTAGCTATGAAGAAGTGCTGACAGATCCCGAAATTGTTGGGATAGAAATACTTGTGCCCCACCATTTACATAAGGAACTGACCATTGCCGCATGCAAAGCAGGCAAGCATGTTTCGGTGCAAAAACCTATGGCTTTGAACTTGCAGGAATGTGACGAAATGATAGCCGCCGCTAAAGCTAACAATGTAAAACTTAAAGTCTATGAGAACTTTGTGCATTATCCCCCTTATTTGCTGCTAAAAGACTTGATAAATAAAGGCGAAATCGGAGATGTGCAAGGCATTAGATATAAAATGAACAATGGCGCATTGCTTTCTCGCAATGCTCCCGCAAGTAAAATACGCGCTAAAGCATTTGGCATTAACGCAGAAAAGTGCGGTTTAGAGCCAACGGGCTGGAAGGTAGACACCCTTTCTTGGACTTGGCGGCTCAATGACTCCTTATCAGGGGGAGGACCTATTGTTTTTGATGACGGTTACCATAAGTTCTCTTTATTTATTGACCTTTTAGGCGGTGTGGAAAAGGTGGTAGCTTGGATAGAGGAAAGCAAAATCCTTGCCGGTATTTGTCAAGACTGTCCTGCTGTAATTATGTGGAAATATGCTGATAAAAAGCTGTTTGGGGTATGGGATATTACCTCCTCCGAAGGGCTGTATGTGCAAGGCAAATACTATACTTGCGATGAGCGAATGGAAGTAACGGGCACCAGAGGTATCCTTTGGCTTACAAGGTGCACCGCCAGCATGATGCCGCAAGTTGCGCCTGTTATTATGTATAAGGATGGCAAAGTTACAGAGTTTTGGGATGCGCCTCACGATTGGCAAGACTCCTTTATCCGCTCTACTCATGACTTTATTGACAGTATTAAAGAGGATAGAGAGCCTGTCTTATCGGGAGAAAGGGGCAGAGAGGTGCTAAAGTTCGCCTTGGCTACAATTGATTCTTCCCGCCTTAATCGAGAAATAAGGTTGGAGGAATATGAGGACAAGCCTTTAATGAAGAAAAAAAGTTTTTTAAGTTTGCTGTTGGGTAAAGGAAAGAACAAATGATAGAAGCAAAACTAAAGCAAGCAGCGGCAGAAATAAGGAAGCTGACAATCACAGCAATAGAAGCGGCAGGATATGGGCATATTGGCGGAAGCATGTCAATTTGCGATGTGCTTGCGGTGCTGTATTGCGATATTATGAATATAGACAGCACCAATCCGGAAAAGGATGACCGAGATAGATTAGTACTTTCTAAAGGGCATTGCGGCCCTGCTCTATATGCAACCTTAGCTTATAAAGGGTATTTTCCTAAAGAGGACTTACTTACCTTAAATTGCAACGGCACAAATTTGCCTAGCCATTGCGACCGCTTAAAAACTAAAGGCGTAGATATCTCAACGGGTTCACTTGGTCAAGGTTACTCTTTGGCAACAGGGGTGGCTTACGGTAGCAAATTAAAAGGGTATAATAATTATTGCTATTGCATAGTGGGCGACGGAGAGTTGCAAGAAGGGCAAAATTGGGAAGCAATACAATTTGCGGCGCACCATAACTTAGACAACCTTGTCCTTATAATAGACAACAATAAGCGACAACTTGACGGATATACCAGCGAGATTTGCAGACCTTTTGATTTAGCCTCAAAGCTATCCGCCTTTGGCTTAAAAGTATACAATGCGGACGGACATAATGTAAGTGCTATTCGTCAAGCCTTACTTAGCATAAAGCAAGATAAGGTACCAGCAGCATTGATTTTGGATACCCAAAAGGGCTATGGCTGCAATTTTGCAGAAATTGAAGGGTTTAATCATTATATGGTAGTTACGCCAGAGATGGCTGCTGCCGCACGTAAAGAAATTGATAGGAGGTTGCAGCAATGAGTATGCTTCAAAAAGTGTTTGAGCCGGATAAGTTAGAAATGCGGCAAGCATACTGCAATGCGCTTATCTTAGCGGCGGATGACTGCGGCAATATTTTGGATGTAGAAGCTGATGTACAATATAGTATGGGCACTAAACGCTTTACAGAACGCTACCCTGCCCGAACAATAAATTGCGGTATTATGGAAGCTCATGCAATAGGATTTTGCGGCGGATTGTCAGCTATGGGCTATATACCTTTTTTCCATGCTTTTGGCACTTTTGCCACAAGGCGCGCCTTTGACCAAGTGTTTCTTTCGCTGGCTTATCAAGATATGAATGTAAAGATTATTGGCGGCGATGCAGGAGTTACCGCTACCGCTAACGGAGGCACTCATATGCCTTTTGAGGATATTGGGCTAATGCGCCTAGTGCCGAATATGACAATTATTGAGCCTGCCGACAGCACAATTTATAGCACTATCGTAAAAGATATGGCGCTGGCGTACGGTAACTTTTATATGCGCAGTTGTCGAAGGAAAACCGTTAAAATATACAATGACAATGCTACTTTTACCATAGGCAAAGCTAATACACTTACGCAAGGAGAGGATATTGCAATTATTGCTTGCGGGATTATGGTATATGAAGCACTAGTAGCAAAAGAGATTTTGGCAAAAAAGGGGTACTCCGCCCGTGTTATTGATATGCATACTATCAAGCCGCTTGATAAAGAGTGTGTTTTAGCCGCCGCCAAAGAATGCGGGGCTATTGTAACAGCGGAGAATCATAATATAATTGGCGGATTAGGCGAGGCAGTAGCCGGCTACTTAGCGCAAAATCACCCTGTTCCAATGGAACTGGTAGGGGTGCAAGACACTTTTGGACAAGTAGGTACTCAAGATTATCTAATGGAAATATACGCTCTTACCGCTAAAGATATAGCGGGAAAAGCCTTAAAGTGCATAAGGAGAAAACTATGAGCCAAGCATTAGAAAACGGTATAGCGGTACTGGAGTATATTTCTTCAAAAAGGGCTTCTACCATTACAGAAATTGCAGATGCGCTTGACTTGCATAAAAGCACAATTTCCCGTATTATCAAGACTTTTATTGCAAAAAATATGGTGGATTATAACCGTGCCAGCCGAATGTACGGGATTGGTCCTGCCATTTTGCAAATGTCCAGCCGCTACTATAAAAGCCATAGCATTGTGTCGCAAATAAAAAATATAATGCTATTGCTTTCCCGTCAAACGGGAGAAAGCGTGCATCTTTGTGCGCTAAGCAACGATTCGGCTGTTGTGGTAGAGCAAGTAGAAGGAGCGAGCAGGCTGGTGGTCAATGCAAAAGTAGGCAATCGTGAGCCTTTGCATGCATCTTCGGTAGGCAAATGTTTGCTTGCTTACGCAAGCGTGGAGGAGCAAGCGGCTATGCTTGCACACTATAACTATAAGCGTTTTACAGCTAAAACTATAAGCTCAGAAAAGCAGTTGCTGTCAGAGCTACAAGAGATTAGGCAATTAGGGTATGCCATTGACGACAATGAGCTATCTATTGATATTAAATGCGTAGCAGTCCCTATCTTTGATATTATGGGCAGATGTATTTACTCCATTGGGATATCCGGAGCTAATAGCCATATGAATGAACAAGGTATAGCGGAAATAGCGGAAAAAATGATAATTGCAACTAAACCCTTTTCTAATACGCCCTAAAGGAGTGCAACGCAAGCTCTTAAAGCGCACAATACCCCCTGCATCCTTGCGGAAAAGATACAAAATAGGGCAAGGGGCGAGCTATGCCCAATGGAATTGACAGTTAGTACTTTAACAGAGCCTAAAGATGCTTTTGTAGCAGTAGAAAAAAATTAAAGGAACTAGGAAGCAATTAATATGAGTTTATGTTATATTGGAGAGGAAAAAGAGCGCAAACAGCTGGAATTCACCAGTTTTGACGGAAGAAAGCTAGCTTGTTTCTTATGGGATAAAGTCAAAGAGCCCAAAGGCATTATTCAAATTATTCACGGTATGACCTCTCATATGAAAAGATATGATGAGCTGGCAAAAACGCTAAATAGTTACGGTTATGTGGTCTTTGGAGATGACCATAGGCCTAATGGCGAAAGCGCAGGGCTGTCCGGTTTGGGTAAGGCAAGTAAAAACAATTTTAGAGAAAACCTGTTAGACGAAATTGAAATCACCAAAGCCTTAAAACAAAGGTGCAACTTGCCTATAGTGCTATTTGCCCACAGTTATGGTTCGTTTTTAGCTCAAACATATATAGAAAAAGCAGGAGAGCTGATAAACGGGGTGATACTAAGCGGCTCTTCTATAATGAGCACGCTTAAACTTGCTTTTGGCAAGCTGTTGACTTGGCTGCAAACCTTTTTCTACAAAATGGATGAGCCCAATTTAATGATGTTCAATATGACTTTTGGCGCTAATAATAAGGCTTTTACGGAAGACGGTATCAACAATGCTTGGCTTAACCGTGACCTTGCCAAAGTAAAAGCATATAACGATGACCCCTACTGCAACTTTTATATGTCGCACGGTTTTTATTATTCTATGATGAGAGGGCTATATAATACATATAAAAAAAGCTCGCTTGCCCAAATAAAAAAGGATTTGCCAATATTTATAATTAGCGGTTCTCTTGACCCGCTTGGGGGGTGCGGCAAAAAGATACAGAAGTTATATAATACCTATAAATCATACAACCTTAATGTAAAAATGAAATTATACGAAGGCGTAAGGCATGAGCTGACCTCTGATATTGAGAAAGAAATTATAATTAAAGATATGATAGACTTTTTTAATAGCTGTATATAACCTTGCCCCCTATTTGACAGCTCCATTCTTTAGGGATATAATATAGAAAAAAGATAAAAGGAAGAATTGCAATCCTACAATAATATGGCCTTGTAAATCAGCACTAACAATATGAAAGAGCAACCTAAAGAGATATATAACAGGATAGCGAAAAAAGAAATTTCACATTAAATTTTTGTAAAGTCTGCCAAAACTAGCTATATTGACATCAAGTTCTTTATATGTTAAGGTAACATTGATGGACAAGCAACCTTTAGTATACGAAAAGATATTTGAAGTTTCCTGCATCGCTAAAGGTGTTTATAGGATTAGCGAGTTTGGTATGGCAACTTGTTATCTTATAATAGGCAATAGCAGTGCATTGCTAATTGATACCGGCTATGGAGCTGGTAACATTCGTGCTGTTGCTGAAAAACTTACAAATTTGCCTATTACCATAGCTCTTACACATGCACATCCTGACCATGCGGGGGGTGCTTTTTATTTTGATAAGGTGTACCTTGCCAAAGCTGATAACAACTTATTCTTTAAGTTACTGCTTACTAAACCTGTGCGCACTCGCTTGCTCTTATCCTCACCTGTAAGCAAGACAGGCCTTGACAAAAAAAGCATATGTAAAGCATCTGCAAAAACGAAATTTGTCCCCCTTGAGGATGGGCATATTTTTGATTTAGGCGGAAAAGAAATCACTGCAATGCTTACGCCTGGACATACAAAAGGGAGCGCTGTGTTTATTGATAAGACTGCGGGAGTTATCTTTACCGGTGACAATGTAAACACAGGGCTATGGATGTTTGTGCCGGGCGGAGTATCTATTGAAGATTGGATAACCGCCGCAGGAAAAATATATGAGTATACCTACTCGCTTGCACCCTATGGCGGACATAATGATGGTGTGCAAAAGCGTGAGGATATAGCAAAACTAATTGAATATGCCAAAGAATTGGTAGCTAAGACTACAAAAAACAAGCGATTGTTTAAGATATGCTCTTATCCGCAAGAGGGAGATATCAAGATTATATATAGAGCAGACAAAGTATTGTCCAAAGCAAAAAGGAAGCAGCAGCAATGACATATAACCTTATCAAAGACATTGCATTTGGAAAACTTAAAAATCAAGATGCCGACCTGCTTTTGCCATATGGCAAAAGCAGCCCTCTTATAGTGCTAATACATGGCGGAGCTTGGGTAGGTAGCTGTAAAGAGGATTTTCATTACTTTGCAGAACTTTTGGCAGGGTTTGGATATGCAGTGCTTAACTTAAATTATCGCCTTGTTCCTGACGGGGCAAGCGGGCAAGATATGCTGGAAGATATCCACGCTGGTATAAGTCTGATTTTAAGTCGGGCGGAAGAATATAATATCTATAAAGATGCCTTAGCGCTTGCAGGTTGTTCTGCCGGCGCACATCTTGCACTGCTGTACGCCTACAAAGGTATGTGCCCTATAAAAGTACCTTTGGTATTTAATATGGTAGGGCCAACAGATTTAACTGATATCTCTTATCTTGAACAGCTGAGCGAGCCAGAAGCTGCTATAATGTTAAATGTGCTTTCTGTTCTCTCCCGCTCCAATCTCAAAAATTTATCTTTAGACAATATTCCGCAAGAATTATTTGATTTATCGCCTCTTTATCATATTACCAAAAATGCTCCAAGAACAATTTCTGCCTATGGGGCATTGGATACGCTAGTCCCTTTGTCACAGGGGTTAAAACTTAACCAAAAGTTGCAAGAGGTTGCAGGGAAGGACAAAAGTGAGTTCATCATTTTTCCCAACTCTGACCACTCTTTAGCAGCTGATAAGGATGTGTATACCCTTACAATAAATAAATTGCAAAAAGAGTTAGCACAATTGTTACCACTAAAAAAGTAGTTGGAGGTACATATGGAGAAAAAACTTAAACTAAATGTAAAAAACACAATTTTGGTAGGTCTGGCATTTTCTAGTATAGGTATTTTTTGGACTTCTTATGATTTTATTATGCCATTAATGCTAAACAGAACCTTTGGACTGCCGGACTCTATCAGAGGGCTTATTATGGGGCTGGACAATATCCTTGCCCTTATACTGCTGCCGATTTTTGGTGCTATCTCGGATAGAGTCAATACCAAATGGGGCAAAAGAACACCTTTTATTGTTATAGGCACTCTAGTTGCTATTATACTTATGCTCGCTCTTCCGCTTACAGAGGGTATACAGCTGAAAAAAGCTGAACAAACAGCGGCAACTATAACTAACCAGCAGCTTTGGGAGTATGCGCCTAGAGCAACACACGCTCATTTAGTTGAGATTGGCGGCTATGATATAGATGTCGATACTTTGTCAGAAGCAGATAAAGAAGTACTTGAAGCAGACTTTTTAGCCATATCCAAAACCGTAGTAGGAGAAGATGGTAAAGAAATTGAAAATGAAGATTATGTGGCGGCAGTACAACCTGCATTGCGCAACTATATCTATCAAGAAATTACAGTTAAGCATCCTACTGTACTAATAGTGTTTGTGCTTGTACTATTTCTTTTATTAGTCACCTTTGCAACATATAGGTCTCCTGCTGTGGCACTTATGCCCGATGTAACACCGGAGCCATTGCGCTCGCCTGCCAACTCTATCATTAATTTGATGGGCGGTATAGGCGGTGGATTAGCTATGATTGGGTATACTGTATTATTAAGCACCTTACTGAAAGGATATTATAAATCATATACCTTAATCTTCTTATACATTGTAGTATTAATGGCTCTTTTAGTTTCAATATTTTTAGCTACTGTACGAGAGAAAAAACTTGTTAAGGAATGCCACGAGATTTGCTTGCAATATGGCATTGATACCGAATCAATCAAAGCAGAAAAAGTAAAAGTTGGATTTCGGGATATGCCCAAAAACAAGTTAAGGAACTTTTTGTTAATTCTTGTGGGTATATTTATGTGCACAATGTCTACTAATGCTATTGTTTCTTCTTTATCTGTCTATGCAGTGGACGAATTAAGGTTTGACCCCGGCACCGCCTCAATTATTACTATGGTAGGGTATGTGCTTTCTGCGCTAGCTTTTATACCTGTTGGTTTTTTATCTACTAAATTAGGACGCAAAAAGACGGTTCTGTTAGGATTTGCAGTAACAATTGCATCCTTACTTTTAGGCTATGTTCTTACCGTAAAGACTAGAATGCTCTTTATATTAATGTATGTGGTGCAAAACTTTGGCGGAGTATTTATAGGTGTTAATACCTTGCCTATGGTACTAGAGAGTGGCGATACTCGCACTATTGGCAAGTTTACAGGGCTATACTACACTGCTACTATGTCAGCGTCTTCTATTACGCCTTTTATTAGCGGACTATTTATGGAGCAGCATGGCAGGCGCATAATGTTTATTTATTCTATTGTGTGCATGCTAATAGCTATAGTCTTATTTGCATTTGTTAAAAGCAAAGACCAAACATATGTTGCTAATGTGCCTGCTGATTAATTAAGCTTAAACTTTAGCGCATTATTTTTATTACTCTAAAAGCCCCAGTTTGTTATAACCGGGGTTTTTAAGAGCATAAAGCGCAATTTGCCTCTTGAGCAAGGTCAAGACTTATGATAAAATATACATATCTTAATAGGCATCGGAGGCGGTATGAATAATATCTATTCTAGATTAAAATTGTCAGAAATCAAGGTAAAAGGTCTGTTAAAAAAACAACTTGAAGCACAACTTACAGGCTTAACCGGAAATATCTCAAAGATTTGGCAAGATTTATCCGACAATAATGCGTGGTTGGGTGGTAGTGGAGAGGCTTGGGAAAGAGGACCTTATTATTTGTCCGGACTAATTCCGCTTGCCTATTTGCTGGATAATGATTGGGCAAAAGGCGAGGTGCAAAAATGGGTAAATGCCATAGTAGCTAGCCAAAGACAAGACGGTAACTTTGGACCTGAACGCAACCGTGATTGGTGGCCTAGAATGGTGGTACTTAAAGCGCTTGTGCCTTATGCAAGAGCAACAGGGGATAAGCGAATTGTGCCATTTATGGAAAAATATTTTACATACCAATACAACAATATAGACAATGAGCCATTAAAGTTTTGGGCTGCCGCTCGTGGGCTGGAAGCAATGGAAGCTATTAGATATGTCTATCGACACACACAATCAAGCTATCTAATAAAACTTGTAGAAAAGCTCAAGTCATACTCCTATGATTACACTGCCCTATTTTCTGATTTTCCTTACACTATGCCAATGACCAAACACTTTAACAAGCTTATATTTAATTTAGGCAGAAAATTACTTGCGCCCATAGACAAAATAGCTAAGAAAAGCTTAAAAATACCTAAAGCACAAACTAAAAAAGCTATACTTAATTTTAACAACAACCCATTAGTTAAAAAGATTATGCTTACCCATGGAGTTAATCTTGCTCATGCCATAAAATATCCTGTTACTTATGGTGCTTTTACCAATAGCAAAGAGCATTTTTCGCTTGCAAAAAAGGCTTTGGACACTTTGCGCACCTTTCACGGCAATGCTACAGGGCTATATAGCTGTGATGAGCATTTAATGGGCACTTCTCCCGCTCAAGGGCTGGAGTTATGTACTATTGTCGAAGCTATGTATTCGCTACAAGAGATAGGCTTATTTGATAACGAAAATTGGGTGTATGAGCTGCTAGAATATCTTGCCTACAACACCTTGCCCGCTACTTTTACGCCGGATATGTGCGCTCACCAATATGTGCAGCAGCCTAACCAAATTGCAGCTGATGCCAAGCGCAGACAGTTCTTTGATACTGATAAATATGCCAATACCTTTGGACTAGAGCCTAACTTTGGTTGCTGTGCCGCCAATATGCATAGCGGTTTCCCTAAGTTTACAGAGTATCTTGCACTTTCACACCCTAAGGGCTTGGCATTTATGGTCTATGGACAAGCTGAGTTTTGCACTAATTTTAATGGCGGCAAACTACTTATTAAAGAAGTTACCAATTACCCTTTTGGCGAAGATATTACTTTTGAAGTAACAAAAGCCACTGGTGAAGTGGAGTTACATTTTAGAAAAATAGAAAATACTAATTTTACCTTATTGCATAATGGCAAGCAAGTAGCAAATGCTCCTTTCTTTAAGGTCACAGCTAAGCAAGGAGATAACATAAAAATCAAGGCGCAACCCAAACTTAGCGTAATGACCAATCCTGACAGTAGCATAAGTATAAAATACGGTAATTTGCTGCTGGCTACCAAACTTGGTGCAAAAGAGGGATATATTAAAGGGCAAGCCCCTTTTCACGATAGGTCATACAATACCACAGATGAATGGCGGATTGCGCCACTATTTAAAGATGGTGCTGTTACCATATTAGATTATAAAGAAAATGCACCTAGCGCCCTGCCCTTTGAGTGCCCGCCTTTTGAAATAACAATAAAAGGGATTTTGATAGAGAATTGGAAGCTAAAATACAACAGCGCCAATATCCCAAAAGAGCCATTTGCACTTAAAGAAGCACCGCTCACGCTAATTCCTTACGGTTGTACCCTTCTACGCATAGCCCAATATCCAAAAATTGAGTACTAACAGCAAAGGCAAACCATCTTATTAAATTAGTTATCTTAATTAGTTAAAACAGCAATCCAAAACAACAAATTTATGGTAAGATAAAAACATGCGTTTGCGGAGGTAATAAAATGCAGCATAAAGGCTCTAAAAAAATAGAAACAAAGCGACTTATTCTTCGCCCTTTTCGGATGGAAGATGATATTTATATATATAATAATTGGGCAAATGATAATGAAGTTACCCATTTTCTTAGATGGCCTACGCATAGCAGTGTTGAAGTTTCAAGAAAGTTGCTTAGCGAATGGATACCAAAATACGAAAACAACGATTATTACTCTTGGGCAATTGAATTAAAATCTATTAGCGAACCTATTGGAAGCATTATGGTTGTCCGCCAGCGCGAACACTTAAAACTAATGGAAATCGGCTATTGGGTCGGCAAAAAATGGTGGAATCAGGGCTTTGCAAGCGAAGCACTTAGTGCTATTGTACACTTTCTTATATGTGAGGTGGGCGTAAATCGTATCCAAGCAAGCCACGACACCCGCAACTCTGGTAGTGGCAGAGTAATGGAAAAATGCGGCTTAAAATACGAGGGTACGATGAGACAATCAGATATAAATAATCAAGGGATTTTTGACTGTGCATTATATGCCATAATTGCAGAAGATTATAAAGGCTTGCAAGCCTGCTTATCTTTGCAGCAATCTATGCCAACACCGGAAATAGATTTATAAAGTAATATTAACGCTCCCGACCTGCAAGATAATCTAAAGTTACACCTAAATAAGTAGCAAGCTCTAACACAGTATTCATTCTAGGGTCTACACCACTTTTCCAGCGGTCAAAATGCCCATGTCCTTTTTTTAGGTCAATGCAAACACGATAACGACTAATTTTTTTATCTTTCATAATTGAAATTAAGCGGTGATAAAAAGGCAAAGCGGGTTGAGGAGTAAAATCAAGCAAATATTCGGAGCGACCAAAAAGAAAGTCAAGAGAGCAGCAAAAAAAGTCTGCAACAGCAATTGCATTTGATAATAAGATAACAGCTTTTTTTAGTCTCCAAAGACGCACAGTAGAGCCATCAACCCCAATCTTTTTGCCAAGTTGGTCGGTTGTAAGTGATGCTTCAAACATAAGTTCAGTTAAGCGTTCACTAAAAATTGACAAGAAATTCATAGTTATACCTCTAAAACTACTTTTATTATGGCAACAATATCCACAAAATACTTTACTTGTGGATATTGTTGCCGTATAATATTAGTATGAGTACAAAAAAACATTAGGAGGTAAAAATGACAGAAGCCGAAAATATACTTACTCAAATAGGGGAATTTGTCTATACTGAAATAGACCAAGTAGACCAAATAGAATACGCCGAAGAAAATGGCATACTAATTGCATTTGATATAATTATGGAAAATGATAAGCAATACAGCATAGAAATTAAAGAAAAGGTATAAATATTAAATCAAAAAATAAGACGGAAAGGTCACAAAGATGGGCGGCTTTTTTCGTTAGAAAAGAAAATTGCAATAGATAAACTACAATTTGTACCCAAAAATGCTTGAAATCTTATACTACCTAAATCCTATAAAAGTGTTTACAGCAAAGGTTTGCAATAGCAAGTATCCAATAATGAAAGAAAAATCGAATTTAGCTTTTCAAACTGTATGCTAAGCCAAAAATGGGAATCTAAATCTAATTAGAAATGGATTATTAGCTTTCAATCCACGCCCCCCTTGCGGGGAGCGACCACGCTCTCATTACTAAGAGCGCAAGCACTATACCTTTCAATCCACGCCCCCCTTGCGGGGAGCGACAATTTGTGTAACATAACACAGACTTCTTTTTATCTTTCAATCCACGCCCCCCTTGCGGGGAGCGACCTTTACAAAGCTATATAAAAGTGTTATAATTTTACTTTCAATCCACGCCCCCCTTGCGGGGAGCGACTCCGCCTGTTTTCATTCTCTCTTTTAATTGCATACTTTCAATCCACGCCCCCCTTGCGGGGAGCGACTTTGTTGCCAATTTGTGATAATCGGGGTCAATTTCCTTTCAATCCACGCCCCCCTTGCGGGGAGCGACCTTTTTTCTCCTTTGTTTATTATTGTTTTAATATTCTTTCAATCCACGCCCCCCTTGCGGGGAGCGACATTTCAAATCCGTAAAGTACTTCTTAACTTTCCCCTTTCAATCCACGCCCCCCTTGCGGGGAGCGACTTGCAGTCATTTTTAGCAATAGATACAGCATTAGCTTTCAATCCACGCCCCCCTTGCGGGGAGCGACGATGCCAATGGCTTAACCATTGGGCTCAGCTAGTCTTTCAATCCACGCCCCCCTTGCGGGGAGCGACTCACCAAAAAAAGACTATAAGATTTGGCAAGCAGCCTTTCAATCCACGCCCCCCTTGCGGGGAGCGACCATATATATATACCCTTGTCAATAGCTTATCAACCTTTCAATCCACGCCCCCCTTGCGGGGAGCGACTACTTTTTTGTTATTTTATTTTAGCAAATTTATACCTTTCAATCCACGCCCCCCTTGCGGGGAGCGACAATTTGTGTAACATAACACAGACTTCTTTTTATCTTTCAATCCACGCCCCCCTTGCGGGGAGCGACCTTTACAAAGCTATATAAAAGTGTTATAATTTTACTTTCAATCCACGCCCCCCTTGCGGGGAGCGACTCCGCCTGTTTTCATTCTCTCTTTTAATTGCATACTTTCAATCCACGCCCCCCTTGCGGGGAGCGACTTTGTTGCCAATTTGTGATAATCGGGGTCAATTTCCTTTCAATCCACGCCCCCCTTGCGGGGAGCGACCGCATATTTTTTTCATTTGGTAGCCGCTCATCGGCTTTCAATCCACGCCCCCCTTGCGGGGAGCGACAAATACCTTATTATCACTACCTGTATGTATCGTTCTTTCAATCCACGCCCCCCTTGCGGGGAGCGACTAGGAGTGTGCAACTTTATGACCTATATAAGAAACTTTCAATCCACGCCCCCCTTGCGGGGAGCGCCCAAAATTCGCCAAGTTTGCCAATGATAGGGATGCCTTTCAATCCACGCCCCCCTTGCGGGGAGCGACCATAGGCAGAAAAATAAATCAAGCCCTAAAAAGGACTTTCAATCCACGCCCCCCTTGCGGGGAGCGACCCTTGACCGCAAAGGCGCGGAACAGCTTCAGGGTCTTTCAATCCACGCCCCCCTTGCGGGGAGCGACAACTGTACGGCGGGTAGGGTTGGGCAGGATAAGTCTTTCAATCCACGCCCCCCTTGCGGGGAGCGACATATGCAGAGATGTTAAAGGCGCATTTTGGCGTTCTTTCAATCCACGCCCCCCTTGCGGGGAGCGACAAAGCGCTCCGCATTGGCAATGTATATTGGATACTTTCAATCCACGCCCCCCTTGCGGGGAGCGACTTATTAGTTGGGACAATACTTCTGCAATAGAAAATCTTTCAATCCACGCCCCCCTTGCGGGGAGCGACAATCATATGCACAGTACTATCTTTACCGACTAGCCTTTCAATCCACGCCCCCCTTGCGGGGAGCGACTTACTCATGTCTGTATTCATATATCCTGCTACGCTTTCAATCCACGCCCCCCTTGCGGGGAGCGACTACCAAAAGTAACATTAACTTGTTTATCTTTATCTTTCAATCCACGCCCCCCTTGCGGGGAGCGACTAGTGATTATATAGTTACTAGCTTAATTGATAGTCTTTCAATCCACGCCCCCCTTGCGGGGAGCGACGGTGAGTGAGTTGTATAGTAAGGAGTTTGTTATGTCTTTCAATCCACGCCCCCCTTGCGGGGAGCGACAACACCACGAGGAGGTGGTTGTACAAGTTGCCGTCTTTCAATCCACGCCCCCCTTGCGGGGAGCGACTCGCCCATCCCTAGTGAGCTAGCCTAAGGGGTTGACTTTCAATCCACGCCCCCCTTGCGGGGAGCGACCACGATATTAAATACTTGCAATTAGTAGCACACCTTTCAATCCACGCCCCCCTTGCGGGGAGCGACTTTTTGTATTTGATTTTTCATATTATCGTTTAATACTTTCAATCCACGCCCCCCTTGCGGGGAGCGACTTGCTCCTTTTTTAGTAATTTTATATTTAGTAATCTTTCAATCCACGCCCCCCTTGCGGGGAGCGACTTTTTCTATATTCATTATATCATACCTTTTTATCTTTCAATCCACGCCCCCCTTGCGGGGAGCGACATTAATATGCTAGATTTTAGCGGTTATAAATATCTTTCAATCCACGCCCCCCTTGCGGGGAGCGACCTCTTGTTTTAAATTTGCTATATAGTTACTTTTTTCTTTCAATCCACGCCCCCCTTGCGGGGAGCGACTTGCTTGCGGTGCTTGCCTTGTCGCTCTATATGTCTTTCAATCCACGCCCCCCTTGCGGGGAGCGACCGTGCAGTCAGGATATACCTTATAATAGCGGCCCCTTTCAATCCACGCCCCCCTTGCGGGGAGCGACCGTGCAGTCAGGATATACCTTA
>CAYSNP010000014.1:42123-45507 GCA_964432485.1 uncultured Christensenellaceae bacterium
TAATAGCGGCCCCTTTCAATCCACGCCCCCCTTGCGGGGAGCGACGTTTAGTTTGGGATAGTTGGCAAAAATTGCATGGTCTTTCAATCCACGCCCCCCTTGCGGGGAGCGACATATAGCTTGTAAGCACACTACTTGCAAGTTGATCTTTCAATCCACGCCCCCCTTGCGGGGAGCGACTTTTTTTTAGCAAATTTATACCAAATTTTTAGTGCTTTCAATCCACGCCCCCCTTGCGGGGAGCGACTTGACTAAAGGTGCATATTCCTTGTCTTACAAGCTTTCAATCCACGCCCCCCTTGCGGGGAGCGACTTTTTATTTGTTGAGGATACAAGCACTTATCTACCCTTTCAATCCACGCCCCCCTTGCGGGGAGCGACTTGAGGAAGAGCTACAAGCCGTTGTTGATGGACTCTTTCAATCCACGCCCCCCTTGCGGGGAGCGACCCACTTGTACAAGGTTGCAAACTCTACTATATATCTTTCAATCCACGCCCCCCTTGCGGGGAGCGACTACCATATATAATTGCCAATGTCAATAATATTTCTTTCAATCCACGCCCCCCTTGCGGGGAGCGACCATAACAAGCTCATTACTATACAAATTACTTACCACTTTCAATCCACGCCCCCCTTGCGGGGAGCGACCTATATATGCACACATGACACCAATCAGGTGTCCTTTCAATCCACGCCCCCCTTGCGGGGAGCGACCGGGATTGTGGCCTGCTAGAGGATATTGCGAAACCTTTCAATCCACGCCCCCCTTGCGGGGAGCGACTAGTCCCAATCTCTATTTCTTCTTATATCTTCTGTCTTTCAATCCACGCCCCCCTTGCGGGGAGCGACGAAGCTCAAATTAGAGAGCTTGCGAAAGCTGTTCTTTCAATCCACGCCCCCCTTGCGGGGAGCGACTGTCGGTATCTTCTCTTTCTCCCCGAAAGATACTTCTTTCAATCCACGCCCCCCTTGCGGGGAGCGACAAAGAACTTTTTGGCGGTAATGCTATCACTTGGCTTTCAATCCACGCCCCCCTTGCGGGGAGCGACTACCATTGTTGGTACATAAATCATAAATTTGGCTCTTTCAATCCACGCCCCCCTTGCGGGGAGCGACTATAACCTTTTCTTCCTTTGCTTTGCGTGTAGCGTCTTTCAATCCACGCCCCCCTTGCGGGGAGCGACTCACTAATTTTTTTTCATAGCCAGATGCTGCCGATCTTTCAATCCACGCCCCCCTTGCGGGGAGCGACACCTTGCGGCTTTTCGGCGTCTAATGCCACCCACCCTTTCAATCCACGCCCCCCTTGCGGGGAGCGACTACTTTTGGAGCATTGGGCAAAATAGTTGGAATCTTTCAATCCACGCCCCCCTTGCGGGGAGCGACATTTATTATGACGATTGCATATCGTCTGTTGACTCTTTCAATCCACGCCCCCCTTACGGGGAGCGACTATGTTAGTAGGGCTAGCTGGAGCATAATACAGCCTTTCAATCCACGCCCCCCTTGCGGGGAGCGACTAGTCTGTTTCTATTACAATATTGCAATACTCAGTCTTTCAATCCACGCCCCCCTTGCGGGGAGCGACAACTCTAGATACTGATTGTAAAGAGTTAGTAAAGCTTTCAATCCACGCCCCCCTTGCGGGGAGCGACTTAGGACTTAATATAGGAGGTACAGCAATGAAAACTTTCAATCCACGCCCCCCTTGCGGGGAGCGACAGGACAAACTCCATTTTCAAATCGCAGTTTTGAGCTTTCAATCCACGCCCCCCTTGCGGGGAGCGACCACCACCCTCACCCTGATGAGGTTAATCAGGGAGTCTTTCAATCCACGCCCCCCTTGCGGGGAGCGACGGGTAATAGTGTATGTCAAAATACTTTACACTGTCTTTCAATCCACGCCCCCCTTGCGGGGAGCGACAAGTATGCAAGACACAAGCCAGCAAGCTGTCAAGCTTTCAATCCACGCCCCCCTTGCGGGGAGCGACTTTATTATGACGATTGCATATCGTCTGTTGACTCTTTCAATCCACGCCCCCCTTGCGGGGAGCGACCCACCCTCACCCTGATGAGGTTAATCAGGGAGTCTTTCAATCCACGCCCCCCTTGCGGGGAGCGACAAAGAGTACCTAACAATTAATAATCTATGGGATCTTTCAATCCACGCCCCCCTTGCGGGGAGCGACACACACAATGCAAGAAATTGCAGATTTAATAGCCCTTTCAATCCACGCCCCCCTTGCGGGGAGCGACTTTTTGTTTTTTATTGTTATAAGTTTTTGCAAAACTCTTTCAATCCACGCCCCCCTTGCGGGGAGCGACACTGAGCTTCTTGAATCTTTGGAAGAAGACGACCCTTTCAATCCACGCCCCCCTTGCGGGGAGCGACCAGGTGACAGATGTGGATAGAGAGGTAGAGAATCTTTCAATCCACGCCCCCCTTGCGGGGAGCGACATTTATAATCTAGGCGATTGTTGCTTGAGCTACCTTTCAATCCACGCCCCCCTTGCGGGGAGCGACTTCAGGCGGTGGCAGATAAGATTTTAGAGGATGCGCTTTCAATCCACGCCCCCCTTGCGGGGAGCGACCCGCTTTCACAAACTCCGCTTTTTGCTCATTCCTCTTTCAATCCACGCCCCCCTTGCGGGGAGCGACCGTTCGCTTAGCTGTCTTTTGCGAGTATTCTTGCGCTTTCAATCCACGCCCCCCTTGCGGGGAGCGACGAGCGTGTTAGCGCTCTTATCGCAACTCTTGAACTTTCAATCCACGCCCCCCTTGCGGGGAGCGACGCTTGTTAATTTAAACATAGTTACGGTTATATTTCTTTCAATCCACGCCCCCCTTGCGGGGAGCGACTTTGGTATGGGATCAATGGCAAAAGTTGCACGGTCTTTCAATCCACGCCCCCCTTGCGGGGAGCGACTGATGACCCAGACAACTTATATCATAAAATATATCTTTCAATCCACGCCCCCCTTGCGGGGAGCGACACATAACTTAATGGTCTATCTGCTATATCTTTTGCTTTCAATCCACGCCCCCCTTGCGGGGAGCGACATTAGTAGTACTAAATAATAAAATACTTGTTTATACTTTCAATCCACGCCCCCCTTGCGGGGAGCGACCCTTACCATAGCGCAAGACGCTGGGCGGCGGGTCTTTCAATCCACGCCCCCCTTGCGGGGAGCGACGACCTTAATTTTATGTGTACCATTGTTGGTACATCTTTCAATCCACGCCCCCCTTGCGGGGAGCGACCTCACTCCTTTATATATCTATATAATAATTATTACTTTCAATCCACGCCCCCCTTGCGGGGAGCGACCAAATTTTATACTCATTTTTAGCGGTTTTAGTGGCTTTCAATCCACGCCCCCCT
>CAYSNP010000015.1:0-44790 GCA_964432485.1 uncultured Christensenellaceae bacterium
CCCTCCCTTTATAGTATATCATTCTTTTTCTGTCCACTTCAAGGGGAGTATATCATCCCCCGCCGCAAGTTTGCGGCGGGGGATGATAAAAAAACACGCAAAAAACATTTGCGTGTTTTTTGGTGGACAATGACGGGCTCGAACCGCCGACTTCCTCCACGTCAAGAAGGCACTCTACCAGCTGAGTTAATTGTCCAGGTAAGATTATTTTAGCAGAAACTTTTTGTTTTGTAAAGTGGGAAATGTACATACTTGTACTTCTTATTTTTAACCCATATTACTTTTGCCTTAGCAGGCTTGAAATTTGAGTTGCCGTAAAAAATATTGCTTTTATGTAAATATGTGGTATAATAGAAAGGTATGGTCGCAACTGTCGTTGCTTAAACTAAAAATATATTGTGGGCAAACAAGTAATGCAAAATAGCGCAAATACCGTCTTGTTTACACTAAAACGCCTAAGCTAGTAGGGGTGATGATGAATAGCGAACTTGCTTTAGATCCTAGCAAAACTTATTTATCTAAGAAAGATTATTTTGCGATTTCTTTAGCTAACTTTGGAATGAGCTCCCTTTCGGGTATGATAATTGGCTACCTGTTGATTTTTTACACTTCTGTTTTAGGTATTTCTCCCGCTTCTACTGCAATTATGTTTTTGATAGCTAAGCTATTTGACGCCTTTAATGACCCGATTATGGGTTTTTTAGTGGATAAAACCAATACTCGATTTGGCAAGATGCGCCCTTATTTAATCTTTTTCACCCTGCCTTTTGTTTTGGTAGTGGTAGGTATGTTTGTGCCTGTAACAACTTGGAGTATCGCTTCGAAAACTGCCTTTATGTATGTGACTTACTTCTTTTATTCTATAACAGGTACTATAGTAGGAGTGCCTATCGAAGGGCTGGCAACTATTATTACTCCTAATATTGAGGAGCGTACAAAAGCTATTCAGTTAGGTCGCACTATATATAATATAGGTGAGCAATCCGCTCTTGTAATTGTTGCGCTGGGCTTTATTCTTACCAAAAACGATATGGCAATGACATATCTTTTTACAGCAATCTTGCTTGCTATAATTGCGGGCTTTTCCTTAATGTATGCAGGCTTTTGCTTGCGAGAACGAGTCCCCTCCCCTGCAGAAACTCCTAAACTTATAGATGGATTTACTTACATTTATAAGAATAAACAATTCCTAGCTTTGTTTTTAGCCAGCCTGCTCAATTGCTTCAAATGGCTGTTTGCAGGTATGATAATTTATGTTGTCACTTATATATATGGCGATAGCTCTTTGCAAATATTCTTTTCAGCACCGGCAGGTATTGGCTCTCTTTTAATGATGTTTATTGTACCTCGTCTTTACCGCCGCTTTGAAGCAAAAACCCTTTTTATATTTGCTATTTTTTGGTACTCGATAGGATTGGCTATTGTATATTTGGTAGGTATTACCCATTGGTGGATTACTGCTATTTTATTGTTCTTTGCTACCGCTGCATCAGGGATATTTAATATTATGCCCACTATAATGACAGCAGATTGTATTGATTATTGGGAGCATAAGACAGGACTAAGACAAGAAGGGCTTGCCTTTTCACTTATGTCGCTTAAAAATAAGGCGGGACTAGGCTTTAAAGACTTTACAATAGGCTTCTTCCTTGCTTATTTTATGTTTAATTCTCCTGATAACTCTATCTTAGCTCATCAGCCTCAGCAATTCTTATATACTCGTAAAGGTATGTTTGCATTGTTTTTGGCATTTCCTGCAGGTTTGAGCGCCCTTGCAATTATTCCCTTATTCTTTTATAAGCTAAATAAGCAAAAAATGGCAGTAATATCAGCAGAACTTAAAGAAATGCGAGCTCGTGAACAAATTGTAAAACAGCGCTTGGAGGAGCAAGAGCGCACAAACGGACACATTAAGAAAAAGCTAAGCAGGACCAAAGCGCAAAGGGCAAGGGCTGCCGCAAGAGAAAGAGCTAACCTGAGGGCTATTCGTTCTGAGGTGTTACATGAAGAAGTAGTTAAGAAAAGAGCAGAAAAAGAAAAGAGCAAAAAAAGCGATAAGGAAGAAAAGGAAGAGTGATGAAAAAGTTTTTTCTAACAATTTTATTGATAATTTTAGTTTTGACTTTTTCAAGCTGCAATGTCAAGCAAAAGGATTTTGCTGCTTATTTTGAAAAAAGCATTCAAGATATGCAAGGAGCAAACTACTCTACCGCCTTTGAAGTTACCGAGTATATTGCTAAGGAAGCTAAAGGCATCACCGGAAGCGTAGAATATGAGGTAAAGCAATATAGTGCCCTTGTAGTGCATAAAAATGGAGAATATTACTCACAAACAGAGAAGGAGGGCAAAATTACAAAAAGATGGATATATAAGGATGGTGACACCCTTAGATTGCTGGTAAAAGAAAATGAAATTGTAATAGAAGACTTACCCTTTAATCCTGATACCGACAGCATAAATCTTATTGCCGACTTGCTACAAGATTACTCTACCCTTTCGGGCAAGGATATTTTGCAAACGCAAGGGATTAAGCGGCTTAGTTTTGATATGCTAAAAGTAAAGAGCGAAAGAATAGATTTTATTAAAGAGCCTTATAGAACCAAAATAGGCAGCGATAAAAACCAAGAGTATAAGTACAATTGGGACAATATTAGGTGTGCAGAAAAAGAAACTATCAATTTAACAGTTAAAAAGAAAAGGATTGACCTGCTGGAAGCAGTAATAGAATATGTAGAACAGCGCCCTACCCCTGCCGGCCAAATTACTGTTACCAGTAAACATATAGGACTGATAGTTAAGCGTGCCCAAATAGAAGCCAAAATCAATTATAATGATTGCGAAATTCCAGCCATATAATATAATATGAGCACATAAAAATGCTTAAATGGTAGTAATATAAAAATGCGGTTCTTTCTAGTAAAATTACCGCATTTTTGCTTGACAAAGCACAACCTATTGATTATAATAATATCGTAGTTAGCATATGCTAACATAAATATCATATAATCTAGCAGATAGAGTTATACAGCGAGCAAAATGGAGGCTGTTTTGTGAAGACATTAAATCAGCTTGGGATTAAAGAAAAAGCTAAAATATCAAGAATAAATGCCACCGGAGCAATTAGGAAAAGGATAATGGATATGGGGCTGACAAGAGGTGCTGTGGTGGAAATAAGGAAGGTTGCTCCGCTTGGTGACCCTATCGAAATTTCTGTTAGGAATTATACACTTGCCTTGCGCCGTGCGGAAGCAGGGTGTATAGAAGTAGTTTAAGCCGCACAAAGAAAAAGCCTAAAAGGGGTAGTAAATGGTCAAAATAGCTTTAGCAGGAAACCCCAACAGCGGAAAGACTACTTTTTTTAATGAAGTCACAGGCAGCAATCAATATGTAGGCAATTGGCCTGGCGTAACTGTGCAAAAGGTCGAAGGCGCTCTTAAAGGCCATAATGATATTATTTTGGTAGATTTACCGGGTATTTATTCACTTTCTCCATATTCCCCAGAGGAAAGAGCATCCAGAGCAGAACTTGCGGCAGAGGATATAAAAGGCATTATTAATATTGTAGATGCCTCCAGTCTGGAGCGCAGCTTATACCTTACTTGCCAACTGCTAGAAATGGGCAAAAGCATAGTTGTTGCCTTAAATATGATAGATATACTTAATAAGCGTGGCGATAAGATAGACATTGTCGCTCTTTCTGATTATTTGGGTTGTCCTGTGGTGGAAGTTTCTTGTATAAAAAAGAGGACAGGCAAGCAACCCTCTCCTTGTTTTAGCCCATATATCGGTATCAATGAAGTAATAGAAAATATCTCTAAAGTCAAGAGAAGCCAAAAGATTACTTTGGGGCTAAACTTAGGCGAGGATATAGAAAACGCATGCGCAAATATTATAGAAGCCATTAAAGCGGCAAGGGTGCTGGAGAGCTATGCTCCCAAATGGGCGGCACTAAAGCTGTTGGAAGGCGACAGAATCCTAACAGAAGAAGTGCAAGGTGTGACTGTTTTGCTGGAAGCAATAAAGAAAGAGCGGGATATTCTTTACAGTAAATATAAGGATGACCCCGAAAGCATAATCAGCAATGCCCGCTATGACATAATAGAAAAGATTGTAAAAGATGTAATTGTAGAAAAGCCCGCCCTAGGTGTCAGCATAAGCGAAAAAATAGATAATGTATTGACGCATAAATGGCTGGCTCTGCCTATCTTTGCAATATTTATGTGGTTTATGTATATGGTTAGCATCCAATGGGTAGGCAATTATACTACTGACTTAATGGAACAAGGCATTGAAAAAATAAGTGCCTGGGTAGCGCATGGTCTTGCAAGTTTAGGAGCGGATGATTGGGTAATAGGCTTGACAGTAAAAGGCGCAATAGGCGGTGTTGGGGCGGTAATTACCTTTTTGCCTCAATTAATGGTCCTATTCTTATTTATTGCCTTGTTAGAATCTACGGGATATATGGCAAGGGTAGCTTTTATAATGGATAGGGTTTTTAGGAGCTTTGGACTTAGCGGAAAAAGTTTTATCCCAATGATTATCGGTACAGGCTGCTCTGTACCCGGCATTATGGCAACCCGCACCATAGAAAGTCAAAAAGACAGAGAAATTACTATAATGCTGACACCATTTATTCCTTGCGGTGCAAAGCTGCCTGTGTTTGCACTTTTTGCCAGCGCTATTTTTGGCGGCAATGCATTATATGCGGCATCAATGTACTTTTTAGGCATCCTTGTAGTGGTTATCAGCGGCTTTATCTTAAAGCAAACTAAAGCATTTGGCGGAGATATTTTGCCTTTCGTAATGGAATTGCCGGATTATAAAATGCCCAAACTTAGAAGTGTGCTTATCCAAATGTGGGATAGGAGCAAGCACTTTATTGTTAAAGCAGGCACTATTATCTTTATTGCGTGTTCTGTAATTTGGCTATTGCAATCTTTTAACTTTAAGTTGCAACTGGTTGCCAATATTGAAGACAGCGTTTTGGCTAAGATTGGCAATGTATTTGCCCCCTTATTTGCACCTTTGGGCTTTGGCAATTGGCAATCTGTAACAGCTATAGCTACCGGTTTAGTGGCTAAAGAAGCAGTGGTCGGCACTTTTGGCGTTTTTGCCGGAGCGGCAGGGTATACGCAAGTTACTCAATTCCTAAATCAACTTTTTCCCAATTCTGCCGCTGCTTATGCGTTTATGGCATTTATACTTTTTGCTCCCCCTTGCCTTGCCGCCATAGGGGCTATGAAACTAGAGTATAACAATACAAGAATGACTGCTTTTGCTTTAGGATTTCAATTTGGAGTAGGATATTTAGTGGCAATGACTATTTATAGCATAGGCACTATATTTGCTCATACGGGCAAGCCTACTGTTTTTATGTATATATTTATTAGTCTGCTAGCAGCCGCTATCTTGGGGTTTGTTATATACTACCTTATACTTAGGTTAAAAAATCAGGAGAAACGGAATGAATTGGGGTAATATAATAGGATTGGGAGCGTATTTGCTGCTTTTGAGCGGCGCAATCCTTAAAATAATAAAGGACAGAAAAGCAGGAAAAAGCAAATGCTCTGCTTGTCCCTCCAGAGATACCTGCATGCGCAATGTAGCAAATAAAAAACAATAATTTTCCAAATAAATAACTTATACTTTTATAAAGACATCTATTTGGCAGAGGTGTTTATTTTTATCGTTTTTTATGTTATAATATAAGCATAAGCGAGGTTTAAGCTATGGAGTTTATGTTTTACATACCTACTAAGATTTACTTTGGAGCAGGCGCTCTTGAGCGGTTGGCAACAGTTCCTTTGCCAGGCAAAAAGGCACTTATTGTAGTTAGTAAGGGCGGAAGTATGTTTAGGTTAGGTATCTTAGATAGGGTAAAAGGCTATCTTAATAAAGCCGGGATTGACGCAGATGTATATCAAGGCATTTCTCCCAACCCTAATTTAGATGAAATAACTAAGGGCGCTTTGATTGCAAGGCAGGGGCATTGCGACTTTATTATAGGCCTTGGCGGTGGTAGCAGTATGGATTCGGCAAAAAGCATAGCTGTAATGGCTGCCAATGAAGGCAGCTATTGGGACTATGTTAAAGGCATAACAGGGCAAGGGCTGCCTTTAGAAAACAAACCTTTGCCAATAGTTGCTATTACTACAACTGCGGGCACCGGCTCAGAGGCCGACCCTTGGACGGTTATTACCAAAGAGGACACTCAAGAAAAAATAGGATTTGGCACAAAAGATACATTTCCTACAGTTAGCATAGTAGATCCAGAATTAATGGTGACAGTACCTCCTGATTTTACCGCATATCAGGGATTTGATGCTCTTTTTCATTCAATTGAAGGATACATCTCCAAAACAGCTACCCCAATTAGCGATATTTTTGCCTTAAAAAGTATAGAGCTAATTAAAAAATACTTGCCTCTTGCAGTAAAAGATGGCACGAATGCAGAAGCAAGGGGTTATATGGCTCTTGCCAATACCCTTAGCGGTTTTGTAGAAAGCCTTTCGAACTGCACTTCGGAACATAGCATAGAGCATGCTCTTAGCGCATATCATCCAGGCTTGCCTCATGGAGCGGGCTTGATAATGATAGCAGTTGAGTACCATAAACTTTTTTTGCCTACTGCACCTGACAGATATAAAGATATGGCTATTGCGCTGGGCGGCAAAGGCAATAAGGCAGAGGAGTTTATTGTCTTACTTACCAAACTTATGAAAAGCTGCAAAGTCAATACCCTTAAAATGAGTAATTATGGCATAAAGAAAGATGAGCTGTCAAAATATGCAGAAAATGCTATGTATGTTATCTCATATCTTTACGAAATAGACAGACTCTTGCTTTCTTACGAAGATGTAATTGGGATACTGCAAAGGTCTTATAAATAACTGTGCAGGAATGGCATGTACTCTTGTATAAGGACAAGAGTTACAAGATAGAAATAATCCGTAAAAATATATCCCGACTTAACCTTAAAATAAAAGCAGACAGCAGGGTCTCAATAAGTGCTCCCTATTTGGTTTCAAGGCATCAAATTGAGGCCTTTTTACTTTCAAAAGCCAGTTGGATAGCTACTAATGTTGCTAAGATGAACGCAAAAATTCAAGTTATCAAGGCGGAGGATTTTTCTCCGGAAAGCATGCAAGTTACCTTTTTAGGCAACAATCTGACTATAGAAATTCAAATAGGGCATAGCAATAGCGCAAGGTTATATAATAAAGGCATTGTGCTACAAACTAACAGCTATGAATCAGCGCAAGTACAAAAAGTGCTTGAAAAGTTTCTTAGACAGAAACTGCACGCTATAATCAATAATTTTATTCAAGGGGTTATTGCAAAGTATCCGGAATTCCCCAAAGCCGATATTTCCTTGCGAAAAATGCGTTCTCGTTGGGGCAGTTGCAATCCGAACAAAAATATTGTCACTCTTAATAGTTACTTAATTTATGTCCCCTTATGCTGTATTGAATATATTTTAATGCATGAGTTTGTGCACTTTTTATGCAGAGGGCATTCTGCCGCTTTTTATAAAAAACTGACACATTATATGCCCGATTGGAAACAGCGCAAATACCTTTTAGATTGCTATGCAATTATATAATCTATTGCAAAATAATAATAGCGGTGATATAATAAACTAAACTTGCGGAGGTGTGTTTATGTATAAGAATCGTGTTTTGATATTTATATTAGTTGTAGTATTTTCTTTAGGCATATTGACCTTTACATTGGGGTGCAATCCGCCAAAAGCTAAAGAGCTAAAAGATTTTAAAGCGTCGGACTTGTCGCGCATTACCTTAACAAGGCGCGCAAAAGACGGTAAGAGTTCAGCAGAAAAAACCTTTGAAGATGAAGCGGTAATGCAAGAGTTGCTTGATGTTATCAATAGCGTCACCTACACAAAAGGAAAATATGTTTTTTCTGGCCCTAAAGGGAAGTATCGGGTGCTAATGGTATATAAAAATGACCCAAATAAAGGTTATGCATTTGAGATTACAAGTTCAGATGCTATCCTTATAGGCAATTACTATTACAATACCAGCGCACCTGTAGACTTGACAAGATATGATGCTTTTCTGGATTAACTTATAAAATAGCAAATGAAAAAAGTAGCAGTAATTTTGAATGGGATATCACCTAAAGGGCTTGCCCTATCCTCCCTTGTCAGTCAAAAATATGACTTATATATAGCCGCTGACGGCGGTTACAATTTTTGTATAAAAAATGGCATAAAATTAGATTATCTTGTGGGCGATTTTGATAGCAGCAGTAAAAGAAATATCCCTGATAAAGTAAAAGTAATACAATTCTCCGCTGATAAAGATGCAACGGACGGACAGTTAGCAGCTGATATAGCAATAGAGGCAGAGACTGATTCCGTTGATATTTATGGAGGCGGAGGCAAGCGCACAGACCACCTTTTGGGTAACCTAAATATCCTTTATAGGCTACTAAAGTCAAATATTGCTGTTAAAATGATAAACAATAATGAAGTTATCTATATGATTAAGGATGCGCTTGACCTACCGCAAACAATTGACAAAAGTATACTATCCCTTATCCCTTTTACAGATAAAGCAGTAGTAAGTATAAAAGGGGTTAAATATCCGCTGACAAATCAAAAATTGCTAAAAGATAACACCTTAGGCATTAGTAACAGGGCTGAGGGTAAAGTAAGCATTAGGGTAAGCAGCGGATATATATTGGTAATAGTCAACTCGCTAAAACATTTATTTTAAGTTATAGAGTTTGCTGTATTCTCCCTTCTTTTCAAGCAACTCTTTATGGGTGCCTTGCTCAATAATATTGCCGTCTTCTACTACCAAAATCAAGTTGGCATCTCTAACAGTAGAAAGTCTATGCGCTACTATAAAAGTAGTTTTGTCTTTCATTAACTTTCTAAAGCCTTCTTGAATCCTTATTTCGGTACGAGTATCAATATCGCTGGTAGCTTCATCTAATATTAAAATATCAGGCTCTTTTAGCATAACTCTGGCTATTGCTATTAGCTGTGCTTGCCCTTTAGAAAGTTTTTTGCCCCCTTCCCCAATAACTGTATCATAGCTGCTGCTTAGTCTTTTAATAAACCCTTCGCAGCGCGCTAGCTTGCATACCGCTCTTATTTCTTCGCTTGTAGCCTCAGGCTTGCCGTAAGCTATATTTTCCTTTACGCTGCCTGTAAATAGCCAAGTATCTTGCAAGACCATACCTATTCTTTTGCGTATATCATTTGTCTTAAAGCTATAAAAGTTATGTCCGTCAATAACAATATTGCCGCTGTCAATATCATAAAAGCGCATAAGCAAATTAATTAAGGTAGTTTTTCCGCTGCCCGTTTTACCTACTATGGCAACAATATCTCCGCTTTTTACCTCAAAACTAATATCTTGGAGTAACTTTTTATCCTGCCTATAACTAAATTCAACATTGCGTAAGCTAAAATTGCCGCCGCTTTTTTCCAACTCTGCCGCAAGGAGGTCTTCTTGAACGAGCTCCTTTTCCATTACGCTAAACACCCTTTTGCCTGAGCTTAATGCGGCTTGTACATCGGCAATTATGGTAGTAAACTCATTAAAAGGCTTGGCGTATTGAGAAGCAAAGGTTAAAAATATTACCAGCATACCTAAGCTAAGGCTACCCTTTGCCGCCATCAGCCCTCCAAAGGTGGCAATGGCTGCATAAATAACATTATTGATAAATCTTGTGCCCGGATTGCCAATTGCATGCAAGAATTGCGCCATTAGCCCTGATTCATACAACTCGTTATTTACTTTATCTATTTGTTCTTGTACCGCCTCTTGCCTGTTAAAACTTTTTACTTCGCTATGGTAAGCAAGAGCTTCTTCTAACTTGCCCGTAAAAGCTCCTCTAAGCTCAGCAGTCTTTAAGTGATAGGCGTAACTTTTTTTGCCCAGCGCAAAGGCAAGAAGCAAAGAAACAGGAGTAAGTGCTATTACAATCAGCCCAACTAAAGCATTGATAGAAACCATAAATATTATTGTGCCAACTACTGTAAGTATACCTGAAAACAAAACAGGCAAATTAAGAGTTAGCCCTATGCCAATCTGTTCAACATCGCTAACAATTTTGCTAAGGGTATCCCCTCTTTCTAGCTTGTCAATTTCTTTGATATGCGCATAGTTTAATACCTTGAATATCTTCATACGCATATCATATCCCGAGCGGTAAGACAGTACCGAAGCGCAAGCCTCCGAGGCAAACTTGGCAAGCCCATTTGCTAAGATTAGGGATACCAGAATGCCGATTTGGGTTACCAAATCAACAAAATTCACATTGCCTGCGGCAATAATATGGTCTAGTGCTTTTCCTATTGTATACGGTATAAACAGCAATGCCAAAACATTGATTGTATCAAAAAGCACAAATCCTATTATAAGGTAACGGTGAGGGGTAAGAGTGCGTAAGATTTTAGCAAGAGTTTCTTTTCTATTCAATTATTTCACCCCCTATTTGAGAGGCTACTATTTCTTTATAAATGCTATTGCTTGCCGCTAAGTTGGCATGAGTGTCAAAGCCTGCAATGCCGCCTTCTTCCAATACTAAAATCTTATCTAAATCTTTTACCGAATTGACCCTTTGAGATACCACAATCCAAGTAGAATTGGGTAAATAGCCATGTAACGCATTGTAAAAATCACTGCTGGTTTTATAATCCAGTGCGGTAGTGCTGTCATCTATAATAATAATTGGAGCTTGCTTTATTACAGTACGGGCAAGCGCAATGCGCTGCTTTTGTCCGCCCGAAAGATTTCTTCCGTTTTGCAGACATTTATGTTTCACTTTTTCTTCATATTTATCAACAAATTCGTATGCTTGACTTACTTTTAGCGCTTCTTCAATTTGTTTTTCTGTAGCGCTAGGGTTGCCCCATAAGATATTTTCCTCTATTGTGCCATAAAAGATTGCAACCTGTTGGGGAGCAAAGGTGGTAGCGTCACGCAGCTGCTTACGGTTAAGCTCTTTTATATCTGCATTTCCAATAAATATCTTACCTTGCAAAGGTGTATAAAAGCGCAAAATAAGGTTGATAAGAGTGCTTTTTCCTGAGCCTGTAGAGCCGATTATCCCTATTTTTTCTCCTTTTTTTATACTAAAAGTAATATTTTTTAAGGTGCACTCCTGACTTTGAGGATATGCAAAACTCACATTATCGAACTTGATTAGCTCATCTGTAAACAACAAGCTCTTTGAGCCTGTATCTTGCTCGGTTGGGTTGTAAGAGAGAATCTCATTTACTCTTATTGCGCTTTCCTTACCTCTAGCAAGTATAATTGTCAAATAGGACACCACAACCATTTGCAAAATAATTTCGCTCATATAGCTAATGTCTGCAACAACTTCGCCTCTTGACAGCTCTGCATTGTTGACCAGTCTTGCCCCAAAAAACAATATAGCCGCAATCCCTAAGTTAAGCACAATATTGTTAATAGGCGAAAGCAATGCCGCCAGCAGTCCAGATTTTTCGCTATATTTTCTAAGCTCTAAATTGGCACTTGCAAGTTTGCTCACTTCATACTCTTGTTTATTAAACGCTCTTATCACCCTTGCCCCTGTCATTACTTCGCCAGTAAGCAAGCCAATACGGTCAAGGCGTTGCTGCATACTTCTAAACAAATTGGCAGAAACTCGTGTTATCACCAAAAGAGCAAGTACAACAATAGGCGTAATCACCACAAAAATCAATGCCAGCTTTACATTGACAATAAAAGCCATAATAAGTGCGCCTATCACTATAAAAGGAGCGCGAAAAAGGAGGCGCACAATCATAGCTGTACCTTTTTCTATATTATAAATATCATTGGTGGAGCGAGTGACCAGTCCGCTTTTGCCATATTTCTCTATATCAAAATGCGAAAAACTGTTAATTTTTGCAGCTATTTTTGTACGCAGTATAGTGCCAATCCCTTGGGAGGCTTTTGATGCTAAATATTGGCAAGATAAAGCACTTACCATACCCACAACTGCTAAAGTAAGCAAAACTGCTCCGCTGTTTACAATAACTTGCCGGCTGCCTTCGCCAATCCCTTTATCTATCAGCCATGCTATAACTAAGGGTACAATAAGACCGGTAGCCGCTTCCAGCCATTTTAGAAATGCGCCCCAGCCGCTTCTTTTTTGTAGTATTTAAGGTATTGAGCAAGTTTTAACATTAGTTTTCCTTAAAAAATAATCATAATTATTTTATCACATTTGCTTGGATTTTAACAATCTAAACAAGCTATAAAATTAAAATAAAGCATCCTAAGGTAAATAGCTTTTTTTTACACTTAATACTCAATATATAGATATATAATTAGTTTACAAGCGCAATATATTGTGTTATCATAAGTTGGTGATTTAAGGAGAGTGCTAGTGAGGACATTTAAGCGAGGAGTTCATCCAAAAGGAAACAAGCACAGCGCAACCTCTCCTATTGAGGTAATGGATGCGCCGGAAATAGTATATATACCGCTAACCCAACATATTGGCAGAGAAGCCCGCCCAATAGTCGAAAAAGGCGCTAAAGTCAAGGCAGGCACTTTGATAGGAGCGGCGGCTCCGGGGTGCAGTGCCAATATTCATTCCTCAGTATCAGGGGAGGTTATCGGGGTACAGAAAGTAGAAAATACTTTAGGCAAAAAGTCTAAACATATTGCCATAAAGAATGATTTTTTATACGAAGAAGAGCATTTAGCTCCTCTTGTCAACCCTTCCCCTGAAGAAATTGTAAAGCGAATAGCTAACGCCGGCATAGTTGGGCTGGGAGGAGCAACCTTTCCTACTGCTATTAAGTTTGCACGCAAAGTAAGCACATTAATAATCAATGGCGCTGAATGTGAGCCTTATATCACTTGCGACCATAGGCTTATGGTTGAGCGCGCCAAAGAAATTATGCAAGGTATTGCTTATGCCAAACAGGCTTGCGGAGCTGCCAATGTATATATTGGGGTGGAGAATAACAAGCCCGATGCTATTCAAATACTTTCTAGCGTTGCTCCTGCAGATGTGCAGGTTGTGCCCTTACGTACCAAATACCCGCAAGGAGGCGAAAAGCAGCTAATATATGCCATAACAAAAAAGGTTGTGCCCGAAGGCGGACTGCCGGGGGATGTGGATTGCTTGGTAATCAGCGTAGCAACTACCTTTGCAATTTTTGAGGCTTGCGCACTTGGCAAGCCGCTATATGGCAGATTTATGACAATAGCAGGCGGCGGAGTACCCGAAGCTAAGAATATTTATGTGCGTATCGGAGTGCCTTTTTCTTATTTAGCAGAAAAATTGAATGCTAATGAACATTGGGTAAAAGCAATTGTGGGCGGACCTATGATGGGGGTAGCTCAAGATAGCCTAGATGTTTGTTGCGCCAAAGGCGTGAACAGCTTGCTGCTGCTTGCACCTTATGAGATTAGCTGTACTCCTTATGGTCCTTGTATTAACTGCGCCAAATGCGCAAGTGTTTGTCCAATGCGGCTTATGCCAATGTTTATTGATGCCAATGTACAAGCTGAAAGGTACACAGAAGCTAAAAGGTATGGAGCTGTCGCCTGTATAGAGTGCGGCAGTTGCGCTTATATTTGTCCTGCAAACAGACCTTTGGTGCAATCTATAAGAGTGGCTAAGAAAATAATTAGGGAGAAGAAATTATAATGAACAAAAAGCTGTTAATCTCCTCATCCCCTCATACTAGCAGCACCTTTACAACTAAGCGTATAATGCAAAGCGTGGTAATTGCGCTAATGCCGGCAACAATTGCAAGCGTTATTGTCTTTGGACTGTATCCGCTCTTGGTGATAGCCCTAAGCATTGGCTCTGCCGTAGGGGCAGAATATCTATATTGCAAAGGAGCAAAACTCCCCTTGTCCATCGACGATTGGTCGGCAGTAGTGACAGGCTTGCTGCTTGCTCTAAACTTGCCCCCTGTTCTGCCTTTATTTGTGCCTATTATCGGCTCTGCATTTGCAATAATTGTAGTTAAAATGATATTTGGCGGTTTAGGCAAGAACTTTGCCAATCCTGCAATCACTGCCAGAATCTTTTTGGTGCTTGCTTTTGCAGGCTATATGACCAAATTCGTTGCGCCTGTAGATTACAGTCAAGGAATCTTTACCGCTCTTACTAAATATTTTCATGGCTTTGGAGTAAATATAGATGCATATACTGCCGCTACTCCTTTGGCAGATTACGAAAAAGGCATAGCAATAGGCAAGATTTGCCCTTGGTGTTCCATTAAAAAGCTATTTTTAGGCACGGTCGGGGGCAGTATGGGAGAGATAAGCGCACTTGCACTAATACTTGGCGGTGTTTATTTAATAGTTACTAAAGTTATTGATTGGAAGATTCCTGTAATATATCTGGTATCCATACTGCTTTTTACTTGGATTCTTTATCCTGGAGTCAGCTTTGTCCCTACTTCAATTTTAACAGGCGGAGTAATGCTAGCCGCTTTCTTTATGCTTACAGATTACTCCACCAGCCCCAATACACCATTAGGTGTTATTATTTATTCTTTGGGAGCAGGATTGATTACGGTAATAATTAGGCGATTTGGCGGTTATGTTGAGGGTGTATCCTTTGCTGTGCTGTTAATGAACTTTGTGGCGGTTATCTTAGACAAATATATTGTGCCCCCACGCTTTGGACAAGTAAAGGAAAAGAAAGCTCTTCTAAAGAAAAAGGAGGCGCAAGGTGAAAAAGTATAAAGACAGTATAAAAACTGTTGCGGTGCTGGCTATTATTGCCTTAGTTTCCGGCCTTATGCTTTCTTATATCAATTCCATAACACAAATTGATATGGACGAAGAGGTGCTGGCTAAAATTAGCGAAGTTTATCCACAAGACATAGACAAAGCCATTGACCTTTCTTTGTTTAATAATAAGGAAGAAAGCGAAATATTGTATGCCTTTTTAATGAAAGACGGTGCATACTCAATAATTTCACATAGCAAGTCAGCGTATTCGTCTTACGGTCTTGATATGCTGATTATTATTAAAGATGATAAGATAAAACATCTTTTACCCTATCATAGCGAAGAAACTCCGGGCATAGGCAGTAAGGCGCTAGAAGCAAGCTATTTAGACAAATATATAGGCTTAAATATTGCAGATTATGCTCAAACCCAAATTGGCGACGATGCGGGCAAGATAAAGGGCATAGATGCGTTTAGCGGCGCAAGCAGGACTGCAAACGGCGTAAGCAATGCGGTAAACGGAGCTATTTACCTTTATCGTCAAGTTAAAGGTTTAGAAGGATAAGGAGGTTTTGCTTGAAAAAATATTTTGATACTTTGAAAAACGGAATAATAAAGAACAATCCGACTTTTAGGCTGGTGCTGGGCACTTGCCCTACTCTAGCGGTGACTACAAGCGCTATCAATGGGTTTTCCATGGGGCTTGCCACTTCCTTTGTACTTATCTTTAGCAATTTGCTAATATCCCTATTGCGTAAAACTATACCTGATAAAGTGCGTATCCCTGCCTTTATTTTGGTTATTGCCACCTTTACCACAGTGGTGGAAATGGTTATGCGCAAATATGTCCCCGACCTTTATAAAGCGTTAGGTTTATTTATACCCTTAATAGTGGTCAATTGCATTTTGCTTGCCAGGGCGGAGAGCTTTGCAAGCGTCAATCCTGTGCTTGATTCGGCTATTGACGGACTAAGTATGGGGATAGGCTTTACACTTTCGCTGACTTTTTTAGGCATAGTTAGAGAGTTGCTTGGCGCAGGCGCTGTATTTGGCAAAGAAATTGCGTTTTTGCAAGTTTATAAAATGAGCGTATTTATTTTGCCCGCAGGCGCTTTCTTTATTTATGGCTTTTTAATGGCGGCATTTAATACAATTGTAAAAAAGATAGAGGAGCGAGGCAAAAAAGAGGGCGAGGATGAGTTGCTGACAGAAAAGGAGGCGGAGCTAGCATAATGAATACAATGGCTTATATAGTACTTGTTATAAACGCTATCTTTATTAACAACTTCTTAATGACACAGTTTCTGGGCATTTGCCCCTTTTTAGGAGTAAGCCGCAAGGTAGAAACTGCATTAGGTATGGGCTTTGCTGTTATTTTTGTTATGGGTCTGGCGGGCAGCATAACCTTTTTGGTCAATGGCTTGCTGGTGATGTTTGAAATAGAGTATTTGCGCACAATTGTATTTATCTTGGTTATAGCCTTTTTAGTACAGTTGGTAGAAATGATACTAAAGAAGTTTATGCCCTCTTTATACAATGCGCTAGGCGTATATCTGCCGCTTATAACTACCAATTGCGCTGTGCTTGGCGTAGCTATTATGAATGTAACAAAACTGCTTGACGCTAACTTATTATCTGCTTTTATCAATAGCGTGGCATCAGGTGCAGGCTTTACTTTGGTTATAGTGCTTATGGCGGCTATAAGAGAACGATTAGAGCTGTCTAGGATACCAAAAGCATTGGTTGGGTTTCCCATAACGCTGATTATTGCCGGTATAATGAGTTTGGCTTTTGCCGCTTTTGCAGGTATGAAGCTATAGGAGGAAGCACAAAATGCATATCTTAATTCCCACATTAATATTGTTTTCTATGGCTCTGGTATTTGGGTTTATACTTGTGTTTGCTTCTAAAAAGCTGGCAGTTATGGAAGACGAAACAGTAATAAAAGTGCAAGCATTGCTTTCAGGCGCAAATTGCGGCGCTTGCGGCTATCCCGGATGCGCAGGATTTGCGGTAGCTTTGGTAGAGGGCAAAGTAGACCTTAGCAGTTGTACTTCTACATCTTTGCATAACAAAGAAGAAATTGCTAAATTAATTGGCGGCGAAGTAGTAGCTATGGATAAAAACATTGTGATATGCGCTTGTTGCGGCGGCAACCGTTGTCAAGACAAATATGAATATCAAGGGTATGGCAACTGCCTATCTGTAGAGTTGCTTGCAGGCGGCAGAAAGGCTTGCCCCACAGGGTGTATCGGTATGGGCTCTTGTGTGGATGTTTGCGCTTTTCACGCTATAGAAGTAAATGAGCTAGGCTTTTCTGAGGTCAATCATGATAAATGTACCGTTTGCGGACAATGCGTTAAGATTTGCCCTAAAAATGTGCTAAAAATCTTACCTTACTATGCCAAAATCTATATTGCATGCTCTTCTCGAGAAAGAGGCAGAGCGGTATCTGCTGTTTGTCCGGTAGGCTGTATTGGGTGCGGCCTTTGTGCAAAGGTTTGTCCGGAGGGGGCAATAATAATGGAAGATAATTTGCCCATTATCGATTATAAAAAGTGTACAGCTTGCGGTAAATGTATAGAAAAATGCCCTACCAAAGTTATAAAATGGATAGAATCAGTTGAGAAGGACAATAGCGTAGTTTAAGAATAACAAGTATAATATCCATAAGGCGTAAGGGAGCGTTAGCAGCCACCTCGCGCCTTTTTTATTAGTTAAGCGAAAGCAAGTTACATTTAAGGTGACACTTGTAGCAAATACAATTGCTAAAGCAGGTAAAGTAACTCCTAAATAAAATAGCAGAGCCCAAATAGTCATTGCAAAATGTACTGCAATAAAAGTATAAAAAGTGGGCATTTGCTTTAGTTTTAGAGTGTTGCCGATTGTATAAATCTGCGGCAGCGCGCAAAGAGCGCAAAGCATACAAAACAACAGTTTTGGAGGAGCAAAGGCAGGCAAAATAAAAGTAGCAAAACGCCCTTTTGCCAATAAGCACATTAAAATAATAGTGCCGATACTTGCAAGCACTATTGCTGTGCCTATAGCGTAAGGTATAATAACTTTTTTTAAGTTTTTAGGTTTTTCCATATTAAAATATATGGCAAAATACAGAAAATATGAATAGCCCCATAGCAAGTTAAGCTATGGGGCTATTAATATGCAAATATAAAGGTAATTGCCTATTTGTTAGATATTACGGCTACTCCCAAATTTCCGGAATGCCTTGACTATCAAAATGCCAATATCCCTCTATTTGAGATTCGGAATAGTAATAAATATCTGGCGTGCTATAAAAAGCATTCTCGTTAATATTAATATTCCCCCAATCCACGCTATCCCCTTTATAATAGATTATTTCCACGCTTGCAAGGGCAAACATGCGTATATCTGTTATGCTTATAGGGAGTACAATATTTTTAACATTATTCAATGAATGATCCTTTATAGTTGTTACCAAATCAGGAATAATTAATAGCTCAAGTTCAACTCCGCTCAAAAGATATTCTGCAATCTCTGTAATCTGATTGGGTAGCATAATCTCGGTCAACGAAGAACAACCGCTAAAAGCACTGTATCCAATGCTCGTTATGCTATTAGCAAGGCTTATACTTGTTAAGCTACTACAATTCTGAAATGCAATGCCTCCTATCTCAGTTAAAGTGTCAGGTAAAGTAATAGACTCTAGAGCAGTACAGCCTGAAAACATTGTATGTGCTATTTCGGTAATACCGTAAGGAATCTCTATCTCAATTAAGCCACTGCATCCGGCAAAGGCACTATGCCCTATACTGGTAACAGTAATAGGAATATTAAACTCTTCTAAACTAGTACAATCATAGAAAGCACTATTTCCAATTTCGGTTATTACTCCTAATATAGTAATTGAAGACAAGCTAGAGCAACCATAGAATGTGCTATCATTTATAATTGTTACACCCTCTGGCAAAGCTATTTCTATTAAATTAACACAAAAACCAAAAGCGCCCTCTCCTATTGTGCTTACTCCGCTAGGGATAGCTATATCTTCAAATGCACAACTCATAAAAGCACCCTCACCTATTGCTGTTATACCTTCGGGTAAGACAAGCTCCGTTATGCTCTCACAACCCCTAAAGACATGGTCTCTTATTTCGGTTATCCCTTGCGGTATATCAAATTGTTCTAAGCTAGAGCAACCCTTAAAAGCATATCCGCCTATACTTGTAATTCCTTCAGGGATAGTAATATCAGTTAAGTATTTGCAAGCAGAAAATGCTCCGCTAGGTACAGAGCTTATATTGGTAATAGCCACTTCTTTTAAGCTAATTGGTAAACAAGTTTTAACACTAGAAGGATAATCTTGTTCTGGTTTTAAGTATTCTTGCCATAACAGCTCGCCCCCTAAATATTCTTCCGCACCGAATATATATCCAAAAAGAGCTTCTCGCTCTTGGGCGGCTAAGTTTGCGCCTATAAAAGGCAAGCTCATTTGCACTAGGCTTGAACAACCTGAAAATGCGCTTGCGCCAATACTCTCTACACTGTTTGGTATAACTACTACTTCTAAACTGCTGCAACCGGCAAATGCGCCTTCGCCTATGCTCTCTACACTGTTTGGTATAGTTATTGCTTCTAAGCTACTGCAACCGGCAAAGGAGTTCTTATCTATACTTGTAATATTGCCTAACATTGTTATTGCTTGCAAGTCTTTACAGCCCATAAATACACCCTCGACAATTGCAGTTATATCAGCAGATAGGGTAAGTGATGCAATCTTTTTACAATTCTTAAAAGCATAAACCCCTAAACTTGTTACATTGGATATATCAATATCCTCTAATTTGGCACAACCACTAAATGCGCTTTCCCCTATGCTAGCAACTGAACTGGGTATTGTTAACAAAAGATTGGCACAGCCGGAAAAGGCATTCTTGCCAATACTTGTCACACTACCCATTGTAACGCTAGTCAAGTTACTGCAATTGGTAAAAAGATTGTCTTTAACGATTGTAATACGATCAGGGAGAGTTATTGCAGTCAAGCTACTACAACCGGAAAATACACCCTCCCCTAAGCCATTTGATTGTATTAAAGTAGGTATAGTAAAACTTTGTAGAGATTCGCAACCTACAAAAGCAAAATTGTCTATTGTGCTAAATGCACGCGAGTCTGGGTTAGGTATTATTACTTCAGTTAAACTGGTGCAGTTTTGGAAAGCATACTCCTTAATTCTATCTAGATGGGATAAATATATACTTTGTAGGCTACTGCATCCAGAAAATACGCCTTTTTCTAAGATAATAAAATAAGAAGAACTATCGATAGTCCACTCCGTAAGATTGGTGCAATTTGCAAAAGCATATTCGCCTGCACCTCTTATAAAAGGCAGAGTAATTGAAGTAAGACCGGTACAACCCATAAATGCTTTATTGCCTATGTTTTCCACACCATGAGGTATACTAATATCGGTAATAAAAGTCATATTTTCAAAGGCATGGTCTGCAATGGCAACAACAAGCTCGCCGTTATATGCACTAGGAATTAATACCTCTTGAGCGCTTAGTGCCATAGTGCCTTTAACGCTGTAACCGTTGCCCCACTGCTCAAATTCTAATCCAGGAGTGTACCAAACTGCAGTTATTGTTATAGTGCCAGTAATATTTTTGTAAGAAGAATCCCAAGAGTAATAGTAACCCTCTTTCTCTAAAATTGGAGGTATCGCATCTTGCCCATATTCGATAATTTGTTCTATCTCTCCATCAATTAGCGTACCTTCTGCAAGCTCAAAAGTCACCAAATAGCCCTCTTGCCACTCTGCAGTAGCAGTAATATCACATTGCACATCTGTAAGGTCTGTATCTTCTGGCTGTAATGACCAACCAATAAATACATAGCCGTCTAGTGTATATTTAGGAGGGTATTCGACAGCATGACCATGCTTTATTGTTTGTTCCTCTTGTCCGTAATGGTATACTGCATCCTCATGACCTGATTCAAAAAATACGCTGTAACTGTTTATCATCCACCTAGCAGTTGCTGTAATATCATGAACCACATGCTCAAGATTGGCATATTCAGGAACGAGTATCCAACCGCTAAAGGTGTAACCATATCTAGTATAAGTAGGAGGGTTAGCTGGTGCATAATCTTCTATAAGTTGCTCTTCTTCTCCGCTCTCTAGCACTCCCCCTTCGCCACCATTAAAGGTGACTAAGTATTTTGTTCGCCAGAAAGCAGTAAAGGTAATGTTCTCTTTTACATCATTCCATTCGTTGTAGTAACTCCATCCAACAAATGTATAACCCTCTCGGGTAAAGACAGGCGGGATAGCTTTGCCCCCATACTCTATTGTTTGCGTAGCTTCACCAGACTCCAGTATAGCATCATCACAATTAGGGTCAAAAATTACCGTAAAAGTTTGTATCTGCCAAATCGCTGAAATTGTGGTATCTTGAGTAATATTGGTATAGTTGCCCTCCCAACCAATTAGGTCATATCCAGTACGCTTGCAAGTTGGAAGCGCTGCATTGCCTTGATAAGGTATCATTTGCACCAAACCGCCCGACTGTATTTCTGCATCCTCGCCTATATCAAAAATAACGGTAAAAAACTGCGTATCCCAATCAGCATAAAGAGTAAAGCTGCGCTCCGGCATAGAGTCAAAAACATAGTACGGTGCAAAATTGCTGTTTTCCTCACGCCAGCCTGCAAATGTAAAACCTGTCCTTGTGGGAGCCTGCGGCGCTGTTATCTTTTCGCCTGCCTGCTTAGATATAGGAGCAACCTCGCTCCCTCCATTGCTTTCAAATGTAATAGTATATAGCGTAGGTTCTTCTTCGATAGGGTCTTCGCCATTACCATTACAAGCTACAAACATACTGCCTAAAAGTAATATTAAGATAATAGTAACTACTCTTCTTAAACTTCTCATTATTCATTCCTCCTTAAATGCATTAGTTTTAGAAAATAACTGTGATACTAACTATTATTATAAAGCTATATTATGTACTTGTCAATAACAGCTACCTTTCGGTTAAAAATGGTATTAATTACCCATGCATATTGACTTAATGGCAATTTAACTATATAATTTATGTTATTGAATCAATTCTTAGGATTAATTAAGATAAAAGGATAATATTTAGTAAAAAATGGCAAAAAGTAAAACTTATGGTAATCAAAACAAACTTTCTTCTGATTATATCCCCATAACTGAAAAAATTGCTTATGGATTAGGCGGGCTAATGGATGGCGGCGGCGTGGCGCTTATGGCATGCGTTATGCTTAACTATATGACCAACGCCTTAGGGATAGCTATGGGGATAGCATCCACTATTATGATGGTCTCCAAAGCATGGGATGCTGTAACAGACCCGCTGATGGGCATAATTTCAGACGGTACTCGCAGCAAATTCGGCAGACGCAAGCCCTATATGGTTTTTGGCGGTTTTTGTTTGATAATTGCTATGTTTTTGTTATTTGCGCCTATAGGAGATTTTGGATTTTCTACCACAGCAAAGATTGTCTACATATTGATAATGTATATTGTTTGGAATACTTGCTCCACTATTACCCAAGTGCCTTATACCTCTATGAGCAGCGATATTTCGCCTGATTTCAAAGAGCGGAATAATGCCAATACTGTAAAGCTGGTATTTACCGCTCTGTCCTCCGGGCTTGCCTATTTAGTGCCCTTGCTGCTTTTAGAAGCATATACAGCACCGGATAGCAGTATGCTGCCGCCAATTACCGGTATGCAATTTTGGATACTTATGGGGTGCATCTTTGGCATTAGCTTTGGCGGCGGGCTGATTGTTTGCGGCTTTGCTGTTAAAGAGCGGATAAAAGTGGATGAAAGCCAAATAAAAGCTAGGTTTAACTTAAAGACATATATAGAACCGTTCAAAAATAAATCTTATAAATGGCATATAGCTATGTATGTTACCGCATTTATGTGTATGGATATAATTGCCGCTCTAGCGGTGTTTTATACCGTAGATGTATGGCGGGGAGCAGAGCTGTTCGGTATGCCTTTTTCCTCTATGTTTATTGTTGCGCCTTTAATGGTAGCGGCGGTAATTGCCTTCCCCGTTGTGCGTGTTTATATGGACAAGAAAGATAAGCAATCCGCTTTTCGTATGGGGTTGCCGCTGTATATTGCAAGCGGATTGATGCTGGCACTATTTGACCCCTCTTGGACTCCGCCTATATTGGTAGTTATTGCGGCGTTGCTTATGGGCTTTGGGTTTGGCGGAGCTCAAATGATGCCTTGGATAGTATTTCCTGATACTTTGGATGTAGCTGAGCTTAGCACGGGCAACAGACCTACTGGCAGTTACAGCGGGATGATGACTTTGGTAAGAAAGCTAGCGGGCGCTATGGGGGTTTGGATTGTGGGACTGGTGTTAGGTGCGGCGGGCTATATAGAAAGCACCTATGATGAGACTGTAATACAATCCGCGCAAGTGCTAATTACTATTAGATTGCTGCTTGGCGGCTCTATAGCTGTGCTGATATCTCTTGCTATGATAGCGTCATTTAAGTATAAAGTTAACAATCAAAAACTTACAAGGGCGAGATACTTTATTGAGCGCAAAAAAGCGGGCACACTATACAGTATGAGTCAAGCCGAAAAACAAGAGCGGCTGGAGTTGGCTATTGAGCTTGCAGGACTTTCAAAGAAGCAGCAAGCTGATTATATTGCCGAAATGGGCACTAGGGCAAAGGGAGATACCGATAACTTTTTGGATTGGTAGTTGCTAGTATAGTATAAGCATATAAGACAAGGCAAGCTTACTTAAATGAGCGATAGCCTTGTCTTTCTTTTATCTTTTTATTTGGCTTGCTTTTGCGTACAGACACTTTCTTTTTTTGATTGCTTAAAATAGTAGTCTTTATTTCTTGAGCATAAAAGGTATCAGTTTCTTCAAAGATATTATCGTCATCAATTTTATCAATATTGGCATCCTTTAATGCCTGTACTTGTTCGGGTATTTTGTATCGACGATTGACTATATCGTAAGCAATAGGCACTACAAAGAGCGTAACAAAGGTAGCATAGGTAAGGCCGCCTACCATAGAAATAGCAATTGGAGCAAGCAATAGTCCGTAATCTGAAGTATTGGTAGCCATAATGATAAGGGCACTAATAGTAGTTAGGGCTGTAAGCAAAATTGGCCTTAGCCTATCTATACCGGTCCTGAGAAGCGCCTCTCTTTTATCTGCGCCTGCCTCCATTAACTTATCTGCATAGTCTACAAAAACTATACCGTTATTTACCACTACGCCCATTAATATAATTATACCTACAAGACTCATTATATTGATACTTGTGCCGGTAAGCAACATTAGCGCAAAAGAGCCTGTAAAGGCAAGGGGCACGGTAAACATAACTATAAAAGGCTTCTTCCAGCTTTGGAACTGCGCCACCATAATCAAATAAATTAAAATAATTGCCGCACCTAAAATTAGGTACAAGTTGCTCATTACCTCATCCATTATTGATTTGGACTGCTTAGTTTCGACTGATACTGTAGACGGTTTGCTTTTATTATACTCAGCTACAGCGCTAGCAACCTCTTTTTCCATATCATTTCTACTATAAACATCATCATATCGGATTGTAAGCGCAATAACTTTGCGCCCTTCTGAATGCTTAATGCCCGTATAGCCCGAACTTCTAACTAACGAAGCAGGAATATCCTCCGTCCTTCCCCTACGATAAAGCACATTGCCTAAGCTATCTTTAGCAAAACACTCATTGGAAAGCAACTTATAAAGAGGCACATTTTTTGCCGCCTTGCCTGTTTCTAAAATATCAGCACCCACAATATTCAAAGATATTAAATCTACTTCTTCCCTTTTTACGGAATAAAATTGTGTTTTTGCCGAAAAGGTCAAAGATTGTAAAATATACTTTACTGTAACAGTATCTTCTTCTATATCCTGCTGCGCTTCTGCATATTTATAAGTAAAGCAACCTTCTGCAAGCTTAACGGGAATCAATCCGCCCGCTGGTATTACCTTTACTTTATCATTATCCTCTACAAATAAAGTTTTTTCCGTAGGGTTCTTAATATAATACTCATTTTCCGCACCGTAATAGTCATAATTATTTTTTACAAAGACCTTAACGGGTACACCGTTCTGCTCTGCCAAATACCAACTGGTATTGGTATAGATTTCTGAATAAATCATTACATCATAATCGGATTTAACAGTATTGCTAGAGTCAGAATACAGCCTGAGGGTGTGCGAAGACGAAATGCCCTTTAAGGCTTCGGAGATTTGCAAATAAACTTGTGCGGTAGTAAGACCGTACTTGCTTGCCTTGTCTTTGTCTACAATTAGCTTATACTCCTCCGCTGCTGTATCTACCCCTTTTACTACAGAGTTTACCTTTTCGCTTTTGCCAATAAGCTCTGATAGGGCATCCGCTTCCTTAATCATTAGCTCATAATCATTGCCATACATATAAATATTGTACTCGGACTCGGCAAAAGCGGCGGAATATGCCAAAATCGAATTGGAATCTGCTGTTGCAGAAAAGAGTTTGCCTCCTACAGCATTAAGCGAGCGCTCTAAATCTTCGCAAAGTTCAAAGGGGGTCATAGTTCGCTGCTTTTCCGGTACAATGGATAAAGATGCACTTAGCTCTCCTCCGCCAATAGAAAAACCACTTATCTCCAGCCCTGAACTGGTATATATAGCTACAGCTTGTATATCGGGATATTTATTAAATACCTCAATTGCCTTTTGGCTAATTTCCAGCTCGATATCCTCTTTAGTCTTATAATTGTCATCCATTACAGATAATCCAAAATTAAGCTCGTCTATGGCATCCTTGTTAATCCTAAAATTTACACCAACATAACCCATATAGGTTTCGGGGAAAATTTCGTTTTTAGAAAATACAAATCCGCCTACGGTAATACCTGCAAAAAGGATAAAGGCTATACCCATAACCAGCCATTTGTTATTCAAGGAAAAATTAAGAGTTTTTATATAAACTTTTTTTATGGCTTTTAAAGATTTGAAATCGCTTTTAGGAAACTCCTTAATAAGATAAGAAGTTGCAATAGGAATCAGAGAAAGGGCTACAAATAAAGAGGCAAGCAACGAAAAGCACACTGTCAATGCCATATCTGTCATTATTTCTTTGACCAGCCCTTTAATAAAAATAATTGGCAGAAATACCACCATTGTAGTCAGAGTGGATGCAAAAATTGCAGAACTCATTTGCTTAGCGCCTTGAATAGATGCCTCGAATCGGGTTTTTCCTTGCAGTCGCAATCGTTGAATATTTTCTATTACTACTATTGAATTGTCCACCAGCATCCCAACCCCTAATGCCAGGCCGCCCATAGATACTATATTTAAGGTAATATTGGCAAAATACATTAAGACAAAAGTAAAAACTACGGAAAAAAGTATGGATATTGCTACCGCTAAAGTAGGTTTTATCCTTCTAAAGAATAAAAGTAAAACTATTATGGCAAGCAATGCGCCCCAAAGCAGACTTTCCAGCACGGTATCCATCATAAAGTTAATCATATCGCCGTCATCGGAAATGATATTGTATGTAAACCCTTGATGCTCGTCTGCAATGGCAACCAGTAGCTTTTGGACACCTGCAGAAACTTCAACCGTAGAGGCATCCGCTTCTTTTTCTATGACCAGCACTACTGAGGAACTTGAGCTAAAATTGCCCTTGCCATCGTTTATTAACAGCCTTGTAGATAGCTTGGAGGCATCATTTAAGAAGAGCATATCCGCTATATCTTTAAGTTTTAGATCTATTGTCAAGTTCTCTGCTATTGCTACAATAGTTTCCTTTAAGACAATTACATCAATATTATATAGCAGCTGTCCCTGCTCTTCTTGTACGGCTACAGCCCCTTCGCCGCCATATTCTTGTAATATATCAAGGAGCGCAACAATCATATCATTGATTTCTTGCGCGCTTCTGCCCTGTGTAACATTGACAATAAGCTCATATATCTCATTTCCTACAATATCTTGCAAAAAGGTAAGCCTATCTTCCATACCTGGTGCAGCTAAAGAAGCAGAAAAAAGCGCAATTTGCTCTTCAGAAATGCTATACACTCCGTCTTGAGAAGCATAAGAAAGTAAAGTCAATATCTGCTCTGCCGCATTAAGATATTCCTTTACAATATTGCCAATATCAATGCTGACTGCGGCAGTTTCCATAAAATCTTTGCGGGAGTTGATATTGTCCCCAATTTTTACAATAAAGCTGGTTGCGCCTTTGGTGATAGAGCCCGCAGGCATATCAAAATCTTGTGCCATAATAATCATAGACAAGATATCGGAGTTAATCATTGAGAGCATAGAGCTGGAATAATTGTAAGCTACACCCATTAGCCCATTATAAAATGCTTGGTCGACTATATCGTCAAAGACTTTTTTGCAGTCCTCATTGTCATTCAAAATAAATTGATTTTCTAGCATTAAATCTATTGCTGACAGAATCTCCGCTCTTAATTGGCTATCTGGACTCCTAAGCTCAGAAGAAATAAGAGTGGCTATAAAGTTTTCTCTGCCTTCTGCGCCCTCTTGCAAGGAGTCTAAATTTTCTAACAATCGGTCAAATATTTTAAGAGAATCTAGCCTGCCGTCAGTAGATAAATCGGGATTAACTTGAGCTTCTGCCAATATCTCTTGGAACCATAAACGAAGGTTTTCTTTTATTCTAGCGGGGAGTTCTATCTTTATGCCAAATGCTTGGGTGAGGCCTTCCACAAATGCTTTTGCTGTCTTTCTGCTATCAAGATTCATTAACACGAAATTGGATACCAGTCCGTTGGCAGAAGCGGAAGCTACTCCGTCTACTGCGCTGATTCGAGATATTACTTCGCCTATATAGTCAGAAATATCTTCTATATTTTCATTTTCTACCCCTATGCTAAGCGTCATCATAGGGAGCAGGTCTGCGCTTACCTCAATAATAATGGGGTCTTGACGCAAAGGGTCACTAGGCAAGCTGGTCAGTTTAAGCCCTGCTTCTATATCCTGTTTTACCTTATTGCCGTCGGCAGAACTTGTAAGCTCTAAAGTTATCATAGAGTAATGCTCTGCAGAAGTTGAGCTCATCTTTTTAATACCGGACACCTTGGCAACCGTCCCCTCAATAGGTATAGTAATATCTTTTTCTACTATATCGGGAGCAGCACCGGGAAAAACAGTAACTATAACAATAAAAGGCAGGTCCATTTCAGGCAGTAAATCTATTGGAGTATTGATATAGCTAACTACGCCAAGGGCAATAATAACAATAATAATAACTACAATTAGCAGGGGTTTCTTAATACTGAGTTTAGATAACATACTTCTCCAGTTTTTCTTAAATTAATTATGCAAAAAGTTAATCTTCAAAGCTCCAATGATACTCTCCGTCATCTTCAACAACTCTTTTTAGGATTTGCCTACCTTCTAGTTCGACGGAAAGAGGAGTGAATATAGTATCGGTAAGGTCGATTTCTGGACTGTAATTATAGCTTTCTGCAATATCTATTACAAAATTTATTTCAAAAACATTTTTTACGCCGTCGGAGGAGGTAATAAAACCGTGTAACATTTCAAGTGTAGTAGCTATTTCTGACTCTTCAAATAATTCAAGGTCTGTTAAAATGTTAATAATATCGCTATCGGGAATCTTAATTGTGACCTTAGTGCCGTACCCCGCCTCCAACAGCCTGCCTTCGCTGTCTGCAGAAGCGCTATACACAATATCTTCTATGGTAATCCATTTATCTAAAATACCAATATGAGAATATATGTCTTGAAGCAGCTTAGCACTATCCTTTTCCTCTTCTTCAAAGTCCTCCAAAACCTCGCTATATGCCTTATCAATATGCTCCAAAAGCATATCAAATATGCCGTCTGAAGGCAAGGTCAGCTTGTATTGGTACTGGTTGGATGAGCGGCTGATTTTGTCGCCAAGCGTATTTTCTATATCTGCATAATTTAAGTCAGGCAAGAATAGCTGCATAGCCATATCTAACAAATCCACCTCATCCATAAACTCGAATTCCATAGCCTGTTTTTGTGCTAATATATCTGCATAGTCAAGCCCAAAAAATAAATTGTGCTTTTCACCCTTAAAAGTAATTTGGAAGTCAGGCACATCTTTATTCTTATAAATATCCCCTCTAAAATTAACGCTGCCATTATGATAACCTATCTCAAAAATACCTTTAGCCTTATTATAAAGATAATTAGGAATCTCTGAAGGCATCATAAGCAAAGCACCGCCAATCATAGCACTTAAAACCCCTGAGGTTTCGGGAAAAATAAACTCCGAAGTATTTAAATCGCCTTTTATATAGATATTGCCATCCTTTTGCGCTCTTTCTAAAAGCAAACTTTGAGTTACCCTAATCGGATTGCCGCTGGCATCATAAACTATTATTGAAAACCTTAAATTAGTATTGATAGATTTTTCTTGAACTTCATTTGTTTTAGCAAGTGCCTGCGCAAAACTCATCTCACTGCCTTGCTCAGAATTGCAGGCAGGTAAAAATATTGCTAGAACCGTTATAACAATAGCGGCTATTACCAATCTTAATAATTTATTTGCAGTCCTCATACTCACCTCACTATAAATCCAATATAATTTATTATACAATGTTTATGCTAATATTGCAATACACCTGCCATTTGAAACTGTAAATAAAAAGAGGCTGAAATACTCAGCCTCTGGTGTAGCGTTTTAAGAAGCCTCTTAAAGCAATATGCAAAGCACTCCGCCCTTGCCTTCGTTAATAATCCTGCCTATTGTTCTCTTTAACTTTAGACGAGCATCTTCAGGCATTGCATTGATTTTATTAGCAAGGTTTTCTTGCGCCATGGAGGATAGCGATTTGCCAAAAAGTTTGCTTTCCCAAAGTGATTGCTTATCCCTTTCATACTCGTTGAGCAAATAAGTTACAAGGTCCTCGCTTTGCTTTTCGCTGCCTATGATAGGGCTGACTTCTGTTTCTACATCCACTCTTACAATATGCAAGGAAGGCGCTACCGCTCTTAGCTTAATCCCGTATTGGGTACCCCTTTTCACCATTTCGGGCTGCATAAGTTCCATATCGGCAAGTGTAGGATTGACCACGCCATAGCCGCTGGTCTTAACTTCTTCCATAGCTGAGCGGATTTGCTCATATTCATTATAGCTTTTGCTCAACCTTTTCACATATGCCATTAGCTTAAAATCATCATCGATATCGCTGCCGCATTCTTTGCTTAGCACCTCTAAAAACAGCCCTTCTCTGGCTGTATAATTCAAGCTCACAGCACCTTGTGCAGAGTCTACAACCAAATCAGGAGAACTTGTAAAGTACTCACTATCTTCTATTAAACCTTCCAGCTTATGATAGTCGCTCATTTTAGTTAAGCTAAGCGCAGGGTTGGTAAGCGGAGACATGACTTCTTTTAGTATGGGATGGTCAGCGTCAAGCGCACGCATCCACTTTGGGATATTGATATTGACCATACGGATGGGAAACTCGTTTAGCACACATTGCATAATATAGGATAATTCCTCTTTGCCTGCCTTTTGAATATCTATGGCAATAGTTGCAACATTATGCTTTTCTTCCAGCGATTGCGCCAGCTTGATGGAGTCAGGGTCCTGCGGCTTTGTAGTATTTAACAAAATCACAAAAGGCTTGCCTATTGCCTTTAGCTCCTTGATTACCCGTTCTTCTGCCGCAATATAGGCAGAACGGGAAATACCTGTAAAGCTGCCGTCAGTTGTAACTAATATGCCTATGGTGCTATGCTCATTGATTACCTTATATGTACCCATTTCAGCTGCTTTTTGAAAAGGCATCTCCTCATCTTGCCAAGGCGTCTTTACCATCCTTTCTCTGTCTGCTTCCATATGCCCTAACGCTTCTTCCACAAGATAGCCCACGCAATCTATCAAGCGCAACTTAGCCACCATATCTGCAAGGTCTACCGAAACCGCTTCGTTAGGTACAAATTTTGGCTCCGTAGTCATAATTGTTTTTCCGTCCGCCGCTTGAGGCAACTCATCAATTGCCCTTGTCCTTGCATCAGCATCTGCAATACCGTCTATAACCAATTCCTTCATAAATTGTCTGATAAATGTAGATTTACCCGTGCGGACAGGTCCTACCACACCAAGATAAATGCTGCCTCCCGTTCTTTTTGCTATATCGTTATATATATCAAAATTTAGCATATTCGCCTCCTAAATATAGTTTATTATAATTTATGAGCAATAAGGTATGATTATGCTAGCGCCGCACGCTTACCGCCGGGGAAGAACTTTATCTTTTGCGCTTGGTCAATACTGCATAATCTCTTTGAGTTTGCAAGATTTTTTCTACAATATTTTTTATAACCGCACTATTGTCCACTTTGGGAGGGGAAGGCTGGGCAAGCATACTTTCTATTGCGCTGATAAGGCTTGCGCAAGTGAGGTTGGCTTGTGTCAATATTTCTAATTGTCCTCTTTTTTGCCAACTTAGCGCATTTTGTTCTTGATCCCCTCGGGAATGGCCTTTAGGCAAAGGAATGGCAATATTTCTTTTACCGTTAGCCGCTATTTCTGCAAGAGAATTGGCACCCCCTCGGCTTACCACCAAATCTGCCGCCGCATAATAATGCTGTATATCATAAATAAACTCCTCCGAATAATAGTTGGGGCTACTTATATTTTTGGCATTTTTGCCCTTTAAGTGAATGATATTGTAACTTTTTGTTAAGACAGGCAATGCTTGATAAACTATATTGTTAATAGCTTCTGCACCTATTGAGCCGCCCATTATTAAAATAATTGGCTTGGCATCCAGCTTATAGCGTTGCATAATAACCTGCTTTTTGCCTTGTGTAATGCTTGCCTTAATAGGATTGCCTATATACTCTCCGCCTTTAGTTTCCTTAAAGGAAGTTAGCACTAAGCTGGCTATTTTTGAGCTAACCTTATTTGCAACACCCAAAGAGTAGTCGCTTTCGTGCACAATCAATGGTATCTTTTTGCAATAAGCGGCAAAACATGTAGGTAGTGCCACATATCCGCCTTTGGAAAAAATTACATTTGGCTGCACCTCTTTGATTATTTTTATTGCTTGACTGACCCCTTTTGCTAAAATAAAAGGTATCTTTGCATTGGCAAATATATTTTTGCGATAGAGTTTAATGCAACTGGTAGCATAAAACGGCAAGTTATAGCTTGACGCTATATCCTTTTCTAAGCCCTCCTTGCTGCCAATATATACAATGTGCTGAAAATGCTTGTTTAGCTCATCTAATAAGGCAATATTGGGCATTATATGCCCTGCGCTGCCGCCGCCGGTAAGTATAATTGTGCTCATTGCTGCTCTCCCTTGCACCTTTAATATATTATTTGCTTTTTCGGAGTGTTAAACCCAAAGTAATTACTTACAGTACAAAAGTAAGCTAACATCTTGAAATATTCTCTATAAAGTAGTATAATGAGTTAAGAAAAAAAGAAACATAAGGAGAAGATATGAATCGTATAAAATTAACTGCTGCAGATGGCTTTGCCATAAGCGTAAATGTTTGGGACGGAGTGTTTAATAAAGTTGGCGGAATATATATTTGCCACGGTATGGCAGAGCATCCTGACAGATATGACCGGCTTGCCAAAAAGCTAAACAGCCTAGGTTTTATTGTGCTTGCCGATGACCATAGAGGACATCGTTATAGTGCGGCAGGCAAAAACGGTCAAGTGGAAGGCGACAGCTTTAACCAAACGGTTGAAGATATGCGCATGATAGTTGGCTATATGCAACAAACCTATGGCGTTAAAGTGGCAATATTAGGGCATAGCTATGGCAGCTTTTTAACGCAAGCATACCTGGAGCGGTACTCCGGCACTATTAAAGGTGCGGTACTTAGCGGCACTGCCTATATGAAGAATCCGCTTTTATCAGTAGGCTATATCATTGCAAGTGTTCAAAAGCTAATCTTTGGAGGCAAAAAGACGGGCAAACTTATCAATATGCTTAGCTTTGGCTCTTATGGCAAGCCTTTTAAAAGCCAAAAGCAGGAGTTTGCTTGGCTAAGCAGAGATGTTCAAGAAGTGGCTAAATATGAAAACGACCCCAACTGCGGCTATGCTATGTCAATAGGCTTCTTTCATTCCTTCTTTGGCGGAATTTTAAGTATGTATGGCAAAAATGTTAAGTTTATTGAAAAGAACTTGCCTATTCTAATAGCCATTGGCAGCGATGACCCTGTTTCCCGAGGGGGCAAAGATGCTGAGAAACTGTTTAATTACTATAAAAAAGCAGGCCTTAATGTAACATATAAAGTATATGAGGGAGCAAGGCACGAAATCCTTAACGAAATCAATAGGGATGAAGTTACTGCTGATATAGTGGGATTTTTAGACAAACTGTTTTAATATGGAGAAAAATGAATAACAGACTAAAATTAATTGCCTCCTTATTTATTATAATACTGCTTGCGCTGGCACTTGTCGCTTGCAATGAGCACGCCGAAGAAGAAGAGCCCGCTCCCGCAAGATACAATATTTCTTCAGTAGAGGATTTGCTTGCTATGCATGATATGGTTGGGGATAAATATGCCGATACTGTATTTAGCTTGCAAAATGATATTGACTTAAAAGGTGTTGCCTATAGCCCTATCGGCTATAGCTTTACTAAGGCATTTACGGGTACTTTTGAAGGCAATGGGCACACAATATCCAATCTTAAAATCAATGACACCGAAGAAAAAGACGGAGCAGGGCTATTTGGCTATGTAAAAGATGCGGCTTTTTCTGATATAAACATTAAAAGCCTTGATATTGACTATACCGCTACTAAGCTGCAAAGTTTTACAGGCGGACTGTTCGGCTATGGATACGGCGAAAATAAAATTGATAATGTCAATGTTGTCGGCAGTATGAAAATAAAGAATACCTGGGTCATGCGCACTTCTACCACCAGTTCTAACGAAAATGAAGAATGTACTCAAAGTATCTATGTAGGCGGAATCTTGGGCTACAATAAAGGCTCGCTTACCTTAAATAACGCAGAAGTAAGCGTAGATATATATATTATACCCAGCCTTTGCGGTCGTGAGGGGATAATTATACCTTTTCGAAACGCTTTTATCGGCGGTGCTATTGGTTTTGTTACAGGGATAGACGGCAATATAGACAGCAATATAAGTAAAGTTAAAGTAAATGCTCAAATTATTGATGTTTTTGCTACCATTACACATATGGGCGGCTTGGTCGGCTATCTAAGCAATGCCAGCTTAACCAATGCTGCAGTTAAGGTAGAAAATATCAATATCTCAGGAGAATATTCAAGCAACCGAGCTGATATAGGTGGAGTTTGCGGATATACCCTTTCTAGCTTGATTGAAAAAGTAATAATTGAAGACTCTATAATTGACTCCGCCATATCCAATCCGTCAGATATTATCAATATAGCAGGGATTGTTGCCTATGCTGATAAAACACAACTAAAAAATTCACATGCAAAAAATATAGTTTTGCTTTCGGGAAAAATTGCTTATTCAGGCGGAATAGTCGGAGTTCTGCGCTATTCCCGTACAATGAATGACAGCAATGACCAAAGTTTAGGGTATACCTCTCAAGGGGAATCAGTAATTGAAAATTGTACTGCTACCGGCGGACTTTATGATTACAGAGTTGCCAACAGCTACAAAGATATTGAAAAACCTGCCGGACAAGGTTATGATTATCGCTATGATGGCTCAGCAAGTATGGTAGGGCTGATTTGGGGTGATAGCAGGATTGAGAATTGCTATACCGATTTTATTTCTGTTTACGGAGTAGTAGCGGAAATAAAAATTGAAGAAGGAGTAGACAGCGATGGCAATGCCATAGAAGGCAAGCGTAGCGAGCCTGAAATTGGAGAAGGCCTATTTTATTGTGCCGAAGCTAATCTTTCTCAATCAGAAGACTTTTTATATAAGTTAAGCAAAGAAGAAATGTATCCGGATATGGCAAAAGACAGGATGGAAATTGCAGACCTTATTGCATCCTTAATGGCAGACTGAATATCTAAATACTTTATTAGCTAAAAAAGGGCTAACTTAGCCCTTTTTGCAATTATATATATTTTTTTAGGAATAACGAAAATAAATCAGCTCTATTATAAACAGTTGTACCTGCTTGCTCCATAACCTTTTCTTCCAAATATTCTTTAGCGCATTGCTCTAATGTTTTCATTAATCCAAAGGCATCATCTAAGTTAGAAGCGCAAACAATAGCCCCGTGATTTGCCATAATGCAAGCATTGTCTTTACCTAAAGCATCTAGTGTGCTTTGGGTTAACTTTTTAGTGCCGGGCAATCCGTATCCGGACACCCTAACCCTCTCCCCTAATAATAAGCGTGCCTTAGCCGACTTTATAGGAAGGTCTTGCCTTGCTGCCGCAAATGCAGAGCTGTTTTGGGGATGGGAATGAATAACTGCTGACACATCAGGGCGAGTAAGTAAGATTAGCGCATGCATTTTCTTTTCGCTGGTGGGTTTTACCTCAGAAGTATACTCTAGGGATTTCATATTGACTACCACAAGGTCATCCAAGCTCATCCTTTCGTAATCTAAACCGCTGGGAGTGACCAGCATATTCTCTTTGTCCAGCCTAACTGAAATATTGCCCCAAGTGCCTTGCACCAGCCCCTCCTTAGCCAATCTTACCCCTGCATCTTTTACCATTTGCCTATATTGAACTTCTGTCACCAACTAGCCCTCCATGCTCATATCCGCCAATTTTGCAGTTTGGTCGGCTTGCGAATATTTTTTCTTGTAAATAAAGTGCATTAGGACCGCCTCAAGATAGGCAATCCCTTTAACTGCGCCCAATACAGATGCCTCTATAAACACTTTAGCACCTTTTTCCAAAACTAAAACAGCGGTATATGCCTCATCCGGCGTGCGCCCTATGCAAATTGCTCCCCCGTCTTTTACAATACACCCGTTTCTGCCTCTTAAAGCAGCTAAAATATCCTTATGCGCAACAGATTTTGCTATCTTGGTAGTCGGTCCAATAATTTGAGCAATATCATCTAATACCGCAGGTATGGCAACTCCCGCCTTGCCCACGCATTGAGCATAAGGGCTAGAAGTGCTTATTATTGCATTTGCGCCTTTACGCTTTTTATAAATAGCAAGATGCAAAGCGGCAATAGCGCTATTATCAGTAAAATCAAGAACTTTTATGCTCTCTGCATTAAATTTGTCTACATTAATTTGGTATGCCATTAGCACTTTATCAGCAATTCTAACGCTAACAATAGCCTGAGCAGAAAGCAGACCTTCGCTATTCAACTGCGCTATGCAGTCTGCTATCATTTGCTTTATTTTTTTATACTTGTCCATTGCCAACCCTTTTATTTACTTTCGAACCGCTCTTTATTTGCATTCTTATATGCTTGTTTTAATCCATAATATACATCTTTATAGCTTGCAAACAATTTATTATATACTGCTTGATTTGCTTTATTTGGCTTGTAAACACCTTGCACCTTAGCAAATTTTCCTGCCTCGCTAAACCCAGTAATTTCGCCCAAACCTATAAGTGCAATTATTGCCCCGCCAAGCGCGCCTGCATTGCGGGGATTGGCAAGAACTTCAAATTCCACTCCGGTAATATCTGCAATGATTTGCATCCAGCCCCTATTTTGCGCACCGCCGCCAATTATCCTAAAAGTGTTGCAAGAAAAGTTGTAATCTTTTCTAAAGTTCTCCAATATCCACCTAAGATTGTAGCCTATCCCTTCATACACAGCACGCATAAGGTGCTCCCTGGTGTGCTCGGGATTCACATTAAAGAGCGTAGCTCTGGTAGTAGTATCCGAAACAGGACAACGCTCGCCCAGCATCCAAGGTGTACAAATAAGATTGTCTGAGCCTGGAGGAACTTTGGAGATTAAGCTGTCCATATGCTTAAAGATGTCATCTCCATACTCTTCTTTTTCCTTGCGAAAGAATTGCTCTATCAGCCATTGCAAATTGCTGCCTGCCGCTTCTGTTATACCTGCAATAAGATTCATTTGCGGGTCGGCGCTGGCTATAGCGGCAGCTCCATTCTTAAACTTAGTATGTGTCCTTGTGGAAGCACAAACCCAAGCAGATGTGCCTAAATATATATGTATGCCGCCATCCTCTGTCTTTCCGCTGCCTATACAAGCACTTTGCACATCGTCACATCCGCCAAACACAGGAGTGCCCGTCTCAAGTCCTAGTTCTTTTGCGGCGGCAGGAGTTAGCCCTTGCCCTATTTTATCTGTGCTTTTTACCAAAGGCGGCAACTTTTTCATATCCAGCCCAATAATTTTTAAGGCAGAAAGCCAAGTCTTTTTCTTTAAGTCCAATCCGTAGCTGGAAGCGCCGCTAAGTTCTGCTACCATCTCGCCTGTGCACTTATACTTTAGATAGCCATTGACATCTAAAAAGTATTTGGTCTTTTGATAAATCTCAGGTCTTTCTTCCTTAATCCATTGTAGCTTTGCCACTACATCTTTACCCATAATAGGAGTGCCGGCAACTAAAGTAAAAATAGCCTTGCCGCCAACCTTATTCATTAGCGTTGTGGCTTGCTTGCCCGCTCTGCCGTCCACCCAACTAATATTGTTATAAAGGTGTTGCCCATCTTTTGCCATAGGTATTACTCCCATTGCTTGAGTGGTAAAAACTATACCTTTTACTTGAGAAGGGTCAATCTTAGTTGCTGCAAGAAGCTCGTTGCTGTTTGCTACAACAGCTTGCCAATAATCAAGAGGGTCTTGCTCTGCCCAAGCAGGTTGCGGATAAAAAGTATCGTAGTATGCTGTAGCTGTAGCTACAATATTGCCCTCAAAATCTACCATTACAGCTTTGTCGCTGCTAGTGCCCATATCATGACAAATAATATAACGCTTCATTTATCTTCTCCCTTTGGGTAGCCCCAGCTCCGTAGGCACTACTTGCGAAAACACTTTATCAAAGCGAGCTAGTGCCTCATCAATAACTTCATCCGTGTCTGCAAGCGAGGTATATAACCTGCTGCCTGCAAGTGTTACTATACCGTTGGCCATATAAGCTCCGCCCATACGCTCCATAGCGTCTTTGCGCTCCATAATCATACTCTTCATTTTAAGTACAGGAAGCAAAGACTTGAGAATAAATAATGAAGAAAAATCATAGCTCATTGCGCCAGTACATTCCAAGTGCACAATACTGCCTTGCGAATATACCACATAAGGCAGTTTATATTTTTCTACTAAAGCCTTTAGGCCTGCTTCTAAGCGTTCGCCCGCTTTGCCTGCTTTAACGCAAGCATCTGTACGCTCAATTTCTTTAATAGTCAAGTAGCCGGCTAGTGAGCTTAACGGATTGGCAGCAAGAGTGCCGCCTACATACGCTTTATGCTTAACGCTGGCTACCCCTGCGGCCATAAGGCTGGCAAACTCCTTTTTGCCGCCTACACCGCCGGCAGCCGGATAGCCGCCTGCCACAACCTTGCCAAATATTGTCAGGTCGGGTTCTATGCCAAAATAGCCTTGCGCCCCTGCTAAGCCCAGCCTAAAGCCGGTTACCACCTCGTCAAAGATAAGGAGTGCGCCATACGCAGAGCAAAGCTCTCTTACGCCTTTATTGTAATCAAATGCCACAGGACGAGTGCCGCTTTCAGGGCCGACAGGCTCTAAAATAACTGCCGCAGTCCCTCCCCTCAGCTTGTTTATCTTTAGCATACGCTCCAGCATAACCAAATCATTGGGACGAACTTCGTCAGTTAAGGCATAGCATTTGCCTGGGATACCATGGGACTCTAAAAATTGGCGCGTGCCGGGTATCTTTAGCCCGTAAACTACTTGGTCGCTCCACCCATGATATGCGCCGCCAATCTTAATTACTCTCTTTTTCTTAGTGGCTATACGGGCAATCCTAAGGGATGCCATAACGGACTCCGTGCCTGAGCCAAGCATCCTAAACATTTCTACCGCAGGCATATGCTTGTTAATTTCTTTTGCCAGCAAGTATTCCGCCTCGTGAAGCAACCCTGTAACCGGACCGCATTTATTTAAGTGCTCTATAACCTTTTCTCTTACAGCAGGATAATTGCTCCCTAATACCGTAGGGCCGCCCGCTTGTAAGAAGTCTATATATTGATTGCCGTCTATATCGTATAAATAAGCCCCTTCCGCCCGCTCTATAGCTATGGGAAAAGGCCAATTAAATGCAAGATTATGTTGTACCCCTCCGGGGATATACTCTTTTGCAGCTAAATAAAGCTGTTTGCTTTTTGCGCATTTGGTCTCAAAATGCTCTTTAATGCGCTCCAGTTCCTTTGCGTTGACCTCATAAATGGGATGTTTTTGCAAGTTCTTCAATTCTGCATTTATCTTGTCAGGGTCTGTCCATTTGCTAATAGAATATAATTGTTTGCCCATACCGCCTCCTATTATTACTTTGCTTCTCTTATATATTACCATAGCAGCGACATTAAATCAATAAATGTAAAAAGTAAAAACTACTTAAATATAAGCAAGTAATGCAATTTATATCTCTAAAAACAGCCCTTGCAATGTAAGCAAGGGCTTAAAGAATTATTTATAACACAAAAGCAACTGCGCCCCTTTACGAAGCGGTAATTGTCAAGTACGCAACTCCTAAAGTAATTGTGTAATTCGGATTGCCTAAAGTACCTAAAGTAATCTGATAATTGCCGGGAAGCTCACCCATTTGTCGGGAAAGCGAGCCTGTCAGCACATCCCCTTCTAACATTGCATCTTCTTCTATGGTATAGGTAAACTCAGGGTCACTTGAGCCTGCGACTTTAGTTGCATCTAAAGGAGTGATATAAATATGCTTAGGCACTATAGTAAAGTACTCAGTTTGCTCGAACTCGCCGCCTTCATAATAGATATTGCCTTCAACAATTACTTTTATCCTATAAGAGCCTACCTGCGTGGGCAGCTCAGTTTGCCAATGGTCGCCTATCTTATATTGATATGTGTAGTCAGGTAGCACAAAATCGTCAATAGTTTCAATTAAGCTAACCTCAGGGCCAATCCCCGAACCATAGAAAACAGAGTTGCCGGATATAGAAATGCTAGGCTGTAGCTTCTTATATGTCCTTAGCTCAATATTCATACTATAAGTCAGGTAAGTAATAGTAATAGTTTGGGTCTCATAACCGTTGCTACCTATATAAATATTCGGGTCATAGCCTGATACCTTTACCGAAAGGTCGCTCATTGCAATTAAATCTTCAGAGTCATCGCTAAACTCTCTGCGAATGTAGCCGCTACTAAGGTCTAGCTCTTCGCCTATTACGAAATTGGAACGAGGCAAAGTATCTATTGTAACTTCTATTAAGCGCTTATCAGATAAAGTAATCGTTTGGGTAATTGAAAATCCCCCATAATGAATGGTAACAACACGCTCCCCGGGCGTAACATCTTTAGGGTCGTAGTCAGTATAGCTTTTAAGCAGAGGTATACTCTCTGGAATATCATCATCAAAATTTAAGATTAAGTTGATGCCTTCTAAATTCAAATCCATATTTAAAGGCACATTATCGCTGATAGGATTTTCAAGCTCTATAGATATCAATTGCTTTTCTATCACTTGAATAGAAAACAATAAAGAAGTAGTTTCGCCTTGCAAGGTGTAGAACAGACCATATGATTTTTTCCCGGGAGTAGTGAAATCAATTAAACCGCGCGACCAATTAGGGTTGCTCATTATCTCTTCATAGTCAGCAGTACTTGTAATCTCACTACCGTCTTCCATAAGGTGATTGTAATATAGCTTAACGACAATATTGGTAAGGTCTATTTCGGTATCTATACCGTAGCTATACACCAGCTTAGGAGCGCGCAACAGTTCAATCCTATCTATTAAAAGGGGATCTACATCAATGGAGTATTGAACAGTTACACCGCCATATCTTAAAGTAATCTTTTGATCTTCTCCGGGCACACGAGTAAAGTAATGCGTCCCGTTAAAGTATAAATTATGATTCTCAAATAGCATATCGCCAGTTACGGCAACAGTATCGTTAGTGCTATCGCTATAGCCGACATATAAAGCTATACCGTCAAGATTTAGACGGTCATTTTGCATATATTTAGTTTGACCGAAATCGCTGATAGTAATATTTTTTACAACTACATCTTTAACTTCTACTTGATACTCGTCATAGAAGCCCAAATAAGATACTTTTATGGTATGCTCGCCAACTATATCATTGTAGTCAGGAGTAGCTTCGCAAGAAAGGATAATATCTTCATTGGGGTCTTCAAAGTTAATAATTCGCCTGGAACGGTCATTGTAAGTAACCTCAAGCTGTCCGCCATCTATTATAATACCAGTACCTGCTTGAATAAAGGTATTGACAGGCTCTCTGACTATCCTAATACTCTGGACAAAAATATCTATCACATTTATCGTAATTGATGCGGTAACTGAAGTAATTTGTCCAAAAGAAAATACTATGGTCTTTTCGCCTGCGGTACTGCAAGTAAGATTGCCCTGCAGAATATCTCTGGTAGGGTCAAGGTAATGCCCTTCGGTTACATTGCCATTGTTATACTTAATAGAATAGCCGATATATTCTATCCTGGCTTCTTCTATTATGCTGCCTTTATAAAAAGATAAACTTTGCAAATCAGCTACATCCTCAGGATTTAATATCATTTCTATCGGAGTAGGTTTATACACCTTAGCCAATATGTCAAGTCCTTGTTCAGGGTTGCCCTCATAGTAAATCCTTATATAAAATTCGCCCGTTTGATTTTCTACAAAACCACTTTTGCCTATGATATTGTCGCTCATTTTGAATTCTTTAAAGCTGTCATCATCAAAAGTCACCTTTACTTTACCTGTAGAATAGTCAATCTTATCCTCAACTACCATATCATTTATCGGTGTTGGGTCAGTCCTTCCGTCAGAGGTAAGAATACCAGTAGTAACAGGTGCATCTATCAACTCTATCTTTTGAAAAGCAGGATGCCGCACTTTTACATAAAAAGAAGTGCTGCAACCACGATATGTAAAACCAACTTTAGAGTAACTGTTTGCTTTAGAGGAATCAAAGGTAGCAATGTAGTTATCCCCATCGCCTTCTATATCCTCGTCAAAATCTAAAACTGTAGAAGTATCATTATTGAAAATCACTTTTATATGCATACCCTTTAATTCCAGCTCATTACCTATAAAGTAATCTGTGCGCAAAGGCATTTGGGATACTTCAATGGAAATAGGCTCTTTTTCTACAATTATAATCTCTAAATCTAAGGTATATCCGGCATAGCTAACAGTGATGGTCTGATTGCCTATTGTAGTATTGTCATAGCCATTCACTTGCACCAAATTTTCGATATCTTTTATCAATCTGGAAGTGCCGCTCTTAAACTTCATTTCCAGCACAGCTCCTTTTAAGGACAAAGGAGTCCTTTCTGTAAAAACATCTTTGTCAGGCTTTGTATTCCAAGATAAACTTACAGATTGAGAATCGTAAATGTTGACATCAAAGCTGGTAGAGCAATTCTTATAAACTACATTAACAGTAAAAGCCCCTGATTTTGCAAGCGCAAATTTTTCATAATCAGGGATCATATTTTCAAGCAAAGGTATCCGTTCTACCTCATGATTGTCATACTCTAACAATAGCTTGGCGTTGCTAATATCAAGTTGTTCCCCGCTAATGTAGTCCAATTGGTTGATGCCCGTAACAACAATTTTATTGAGATTAACAATTGTGCCCGATGTATCGTTGGGGTCCTCCACAACATCATTGCAAGCGGCAAGTCCTAATGCAAGCATAAGAGTTAAGACCAAAAGCAGTAAAATCTTTTTTACTTTCATAAAATATACTCCTAATTACTAAAGCCTACTATAATACATTAAAGTATTATATAATTATACAAATATATTATATCATTTGCTTTTCGGTTTTGCAATAGCTAAATAAAAAAAACAATCAGCTAAAACTATGCTACCAAATTGATAGTAATACTATTCTTCCTCAATATTATAATACTTTTTCATATCTTCAACGCTTGGATTTAAATTCTTTTCTTGTAATCTATTTATCCTATTAGCATACAAAAAGTTTAGTATGCAATATCTCTCTCTATCAGTAGCAAAATGGATTAAACGATGACAGTGTGGACACAAGGCAACATAATTATCTAGTATCTCAATACTAGCCTCAAATTCATTACTAAATTCTCGAGGTATCAAATGATGAATCTCTAAATAATTTTTTCTTGATTCTTTTGAAGTAAAATACTTACACCGAAACAAGGATTCGGCCTCACACCTATATGAATTTTTCTCCTTTGCAATCTTCTTTAAAACTGTAGATACTATTTGGATATTTTTGATGTTTTCTGAAGATGTATCATCAATCTTTTTGCCTTCTAATTTAGAAAAGATCTCTGCTGTAATTCTCGATTCATATTTATAATCTTCTTGAAGATCTTTATCGATTCCGCCGACAACTTCATTATAAATGATACTAAAAACATGCCTATTCTTCTCAATAAAGTTTAAGAGATAATCAATGTTTATATCTTGAAAAATCAAGCTATATTTTTCTAAAATTGTTTTAAAAAAGCTAGAAAAATCTAAACTTGTATCTACTGCCAATGTTACAAAGATAGTTTTTAAAGAATCAAGGAATGAAGGAATAGAATAATTAGTGCTAAAGTATTTTCTTGCGATTGGATCTTCTATATTTCGCCTTTTATAACTATCTTTAACGTATGAATATAGCAATTGTTTTTCGGATTCTGAAGACATTTTAAAAAGTTCCATAAAATTTTCATCAGTATACATAGTAATATACCAAAAAATATCATGCATCATAATTTTATCAATACGACAATTATTCTTTAATAACAAGCTTCTTATATCTTCTAGAATCTTTTCTCTACTTATATCATATTTATTTAAAGCTGTCAAAATTTGATCTGTTTGAGTGATAATATAATTAACCTTAAAATCAAAGTAAGAATTTAACAAGAACAAATATAGCAATATCCATCTTTCATTATCATTAAATTCTAATTCTTGTAAAGATTGGAAAGAATCACCTTTTATCGTAAGGTTATAAATAGATCCATGTTTTTTAAAGAGTTTTGATTGTGTCATCATTGTAGTCCAATGTTTTGCTAACTCTTGACCTGTTCTTTCTTTGGTAGTCCATTCGCTTCTTTCTATCCCATTATACTTCATAAATTTTGGAAAAATGTCTAGAAAAGCAAAAAGACTTCTGAAATTCGTATTTATATAATTAAAAGTGTTTCCATAATTTTCTTTTGAACAACTATAATATTTTTCGTACCAGTTAGACTCTGTACTTCTTTCAATGTAGTATTCTATGATCTTCATTAATTCACCTCACAAACAAAAATAAACTCTTTATGATCTTTGAAATTAGTCTTACCACTATTAAAAAACGTATGAGAAATTTCTTTCTTTGTTACTTCTCCTCTTTTTCTCAAAACGCTTACTAAATCTTCTTCATTAATTTTATTGTTGGAAGCAGAGCTTTTAGCATTATATGTATTATTATAAGAAACAATAAGAAATCTACAATCTAATTCTTGTATTAGGTTTTTAAATAATTGTAAAGCAGTCGATCTTGAATAGCCACTCTTTAAATTATCTCTCTTAAACTTCATTGATTTTCCTTCAAATTGGTTTGGTTTATCCCATCGTGCTAAATTTTCTAGAACATGATAAAAATTAATATACTGTCTAGCATTATATGGGGGATCAATATAAGCTATATCACATTTAATACTTTTAACAAGAATATTGGCATCCATATTAGTTGCAGAGACATTCTTATAATTAGAGATATCTGGATAGAATAGCTTAAAGTTACTATCTATAGGCTTTTGTGAAAGATAATGCTCAAAATGCCCTACGGTATTTGCTATTTTGTCTGCCGTGTACATTAAGATACTGATTAGCATATAATATTCACGTTCTGTGAGTGTATGTCTAATTATTTCAATATGATCACGTATAAATCCTATTCTTTTGGCATCATTTACGGAAAAGTACTTATCACCATATATTTCAGAAAAATAATTATCCTTAATATCATTATAGTCTATATTATTATAAAAA
>CAYSNP010000016.1:0-38443 GCA_964432485.1 uncultured Christensenellaceae bacterium
AAGAAATTTCCTAAGCTCAGCAGGGTCTTTATGCGGACATAGAATCAGCTTGCAGTCAGCTTGACTTTTGCTTAAAATACTTATAATTTCGCCAGCACCTAAACCTGCAATAATAATATTGTCCGCAGGCTCTGACTGCGGCACTCCATTGCCGCAAATAAACTTTATTTTATCCTCAACGCAATATGATTGTGCAAGTTGTTTTGCTTTGTCAAGGCTGGCTTCGCTTATGTCCACAGCCATACCTTGCTTGGCTATGCCACTTTCTACAAGCCAAACTATTACCTTGCCATGGTCACAGCCAATATCTGCCACAAGCGCACCTTTATCCACACAAGAGGCAATTGCCTGCAGCCTTTTGTCTAGCTTAATCATATTATTTTGACAGAAAATCCTCTAACTTTTGGCGCTTATTGGGGTGCTTTAGCCGCCTTAGCGCCTTTGCTTCGATTTGCCTAATACGCTCACGAGTGACATTGAATACCTTGCCTACCTCTTCTAGGGTTCGGGGGCGATTGTCTTTTAATCCGTACCGCAAAATCAGCACCATTGCTTCTCTGGGGGCTAGGGTGCTTAAAATATTGTCCACTTGCTCTTTTAACAGCTTAGTTTCCATAGCTTCCATAGGTGCGGTAGCATTCTTATCCTCTATAAAGTCTCCTAAATGGCTATCGTCCTCCTCCCCTATCGGCGTTTCTAACGATACGGGATCTAAGGCTATCTTTTGAATTTCTACCACCTTACTTTCGGGGATATTCATAGCTTTTGCAATTTCCTCCTGCGTGGGTTCTCTCCCCAACTGCTGAAGTAACAGCCTGCTCATCTTTATTAGCTTATTAATGGTCTCCACCATATGGACAGGTATCCTAATAGTGCGCGCTTGGTCAGCAATAGAGCGGGTAATTGCTTGCCTAATCCACCATGTTGCATAAGTAGAAAACTTGAATCCTTTGGTATGGTCAAACTTGTCCACCGCTTTCATCAGCCCTAAATTGCCCTCTTGAATTAAGTCCAAAAACTGCATACCTTTACCCACATAACGCTTGGCTATGCTTACAACAAGACGCAAGTTTGCATTGATAAGCGATTCCTTTGCTTTAATGTCGCCCGCACCCATAGCTTTAGCAAGGGTAACCTCTTCCTCTGCTGTTAAAAGCGGCACTTTCCCAATATCCCGCAAATACATTTTAACAGAGTCGTCTATATTGACCTCGTCTATCATTTGCTGCAGCAGCTTGTCTGTCTTAGATTCCTTTTCATCTTCCAGCAAGGTGATATTTCGCTCTTCCAGCATTTTATAAATGCCTTCCATTTCTTCTGCAGAAAGGTCAAACTTATCCAGCTTGTTAAGCAGTTCCTCTTCTTTTATGGCATCGTTTACCGCATTCTTTTCTATAAACTTTTCCAGTTCCGCTCTTACTTTGCTTTCTCTGTCTTGAGACATTGCTTATTCTCCTTTTTTCCCGAATTGTAGTAGATTCAACTGATTGATTTCTCTAATAATATCCTTTTTTTCCTGCGTGTCACTACAAGATATATATTGCTCTTTTAACTTTTCTATTTGTTTTTCAAGCTGCCGCTTTTGTAGCTTAACCAATGCATCCGCATACACTTTATCGGCATATTTTTCTCCATATTCTAAAATTATGCTTGCCAGCTTGCCTATTTCCGCTTGATTGTCCTCTGCAAAAAAATCTCCGATTTTATAATTTATATTTTGTGTCATATACCCGTAAATTGCTGCTCTGTCCTCTCTGCTTAGCTCCAAAGAATCTATATCCTCCAGCTTGGCAAACTCTTGTCTGTTTAGCAATGCAGAAAGCACAATATCTTCCGCCTGTTCAATATTCCTTGCTATTGAGGCTTGCTGCGCCTTATATTCCTGTGCGGTATAAGTCCTTTTCTTATAAGGCTCTGTCCTTTTTGCCTTTAAGCTGTCCGCAAGTGCTTCTTTGCGCACACCTGATTTTTGCGCCACCTGTTCAAGATAGACATTGGCGGCTACCGCATCCTTTAAGGTAGCAAGGAAGTCAATACAAGCATTTGCATATTTGCTTCTATTATTTAATACATTAAGGTCATAAAGCTGCTCTATCTTGAGAAGTTTGTAATCAATTAAAGGCAATGCCTTATCAATTAAAGCTAAAAACCCATTCTTTCCCACCTGTTTGATTGTATCGTCTGGGTCTAAGCCCTCCGGAAGTGATACTATTTTTACTTCCAGCCCAGTATCGCTAAGTAAATCTAAGCTCCGCATTGTTGCCGACTGTCCTGCGCTATCGCTGTCAAAGGATACCATAACCGTATTGGTCAGCCTCTTTAGCAAGGCGCATTGCTCGCTTGCTAAAGCAGTACCCATAGATGCAACGCTGTTTTGAATGCCTTGCTGATATAAGCTGATAACATCCATATAGCCTTCTACTAAAATGGCATAGGGCACATTGGTTTCTCTCTTTAGCTTCTTAAAAATATTAATACCAAAAAGATTACGCCTTTTATCAAATGCTTTTGTCTGTTCTGTATTTTTATACTTTGCCGCATTGCCCCCCTGCAATAGCCTGCCTCCAAAAGCAATAACCTCGCCTTTCTCGTTAATTATAGGCACAATAAGCCTTTCGCCTAAAGCATCGTAATAGCCGGATTGCCCCTCACCGATAAGACCTGCAAGTTTCATAGTGTCATAGCTATAGCCGCTTTTATGCAAATGATTAGGAAGGTCAAGATAACTTACGGAGTAACCTATCCCAAAATGCGCAATGGTGTTGCTGTCTATCCCCCTAGCATTTAGGTAATCTCTTACTTGTTGCCCTTGAGGAGACAGCAAATTATCTCTATAATGTCTAGCGGCAACCTTATTGATATTGTAAATGCTTTCTAAATCTTTTTTATAAGCTGCGCTGGCCGCGCTAAGCTGCTTTTTAGGAGGTTCTATGCCTGCTGTGCGGCAAAGTTCTTCCACAGCTTCAATATACTCCAAATTTAGGGTTTCTCGCAAATAGGTAATTACATCGCCTGAACGGCCGCAGCCAAAACAATGATAAAATTGGTCAATTTCGCTGATACAAAAGGAAGGAGTTTTCTCCATATGAAAAGGGCAATTAGCCCAATAATGTTTACCTTTTTTGGTAATATGCAAGCTGCGAGATAAAATATCTACTATATTTACTCGATTTTTAAGCTCTTGCACAAAATTGTAATCAATTATGTAAATAGTTAGTTCACCTCCATAACTATATAAATTATACGCTATGGAAGGTATATACTCCTAACAAAAAACCCTTTAATTTTATTTAATTAGTAAATATTAGCATAAAAATGCTAAAAAAGTTAAGATTTGCTTAACAAACAGCCCTATCTAACTGTACAATACTCTTTTTGCTTTCTTTTCCTTATTATATCTCTCTTTAAGATAAACATAAATGGAACTGATACCATAGATATAACGCACCTTAGCATCCTCGTCTAATGATTTATAGTATTCGTAATCAGTTAAACGGGCAAGCGGATTAGTAATAATATCATTAGTATCTAAGATATCGATAACCCTCTCGTACAGCCGGCACATTTCCTCTTGAGAAACTACCTTATTATTTAAGTAAAACTCCGGCATATTGCTAAACACTCTTTTTTCTTTTTTATACTGAGTATAGTTGCATGTTAACAATCTTTTCTTAGCTTGGCGCGCAAGCTCTTTCAACGAAATAATGCTCATTGTTTCTGACATAATTTAGCTCCTTGCATATATAATAGCAAAGAAGAAAATTAAAGTCAATATTTTTTACAAAAATATTTGAAAAAATATATAAAATTTATAAATACCATTGAAATAAGGCTTTTTACAACATTTTAATTTTGTACAAATATCAATATAATGCGACAAGATATTTGTATTCTCGCTAGGTTTTATACTATTTTATTAAGTATTTCTACATTATTCTACAAATTTTTTATTAAGCTAGCATCCTTTTAATGTAATTGGCATAGATAGGTATAATTATATGAGGCTCTTCTAAATCTTTATCCCATAGTTTTACCCATTCTAAGGAAAGGTAGCCGGAATAACCCATATTCTTTAAAGCATTAACGCAATCAGCAATCGGCAGTTCGCCTTGCCCTATTATCTCATACTTTACCCTGCCTTCTCTGATAGAGCTGTCCTTAAAGTGGGTATGTTTAATATATTTGCCAATGTGTGCAATTGTGTCTGCTACACTTTCGGAATTATAGCGGTAAGGATGATTGATATCCCACAGCACCCCAATATTATCAGATGCTATCTCGTCCATAAATCTACGCAGCAGCGCAGTATCTACAAACATACCGTTGGTTTCCATAAGAGGGGTGACTCCCTTGCCCTCTCCATATAAAGCTAATGTAAGATAAAGGTCTTTTGCAAGATTAATATCTCCGCCGTCCTTATAAGCTACTGCTGTTGGCATAACCCTAATATATTTGCAAGAGAGTTTTTGCGCAAGGTCTATATAAGCCTTGCCTTGAGCCATTGCCTCGTGCTCCTTACCGTGATGCGCTAAACATACGGTGCTGGTTAAACAAGCTACTTCCAGCCCCAAACTGCCTAACTTAGCAACTGTATCTTTTATTTTATCATTGCTAAATGCCTTAATTGACGGGGCATAAGTCTGCCCCTCTATGCCTCTAATCTCCACTCCGTTATATCCAAAATCCTTAGCTGTAGACAGCACACTATCCAAATCCCAGCTAGGGCAACCTATAGTTGAAAAAGCAATCTTCACACCAATATCCTCCTCTTTTATGCTGTTTCGATGCTGTCTGCATCAAATAGTTTAAATACGCTTACCGCTTGCTCCCTTAGCTTGTACTTTTGAATCTTGCCGCTTGCAGTAGTGGGAAAACTGTCCATAAAAAGCACATAACTGGGTATCTTATGCCTTGCAATACTGCCTCGTACAAACTCCTTTACCTCTTCCTCGCTAAGTGCCTCACCTTCTTTTAATATAATGCAAGCCAAAATTTCCTCCCCATATTTTTTGCTGGGCACTCCTACTACTTGTACATCTTTAATTTTAGGGTGAGTATAAAGGAACTCCTCGATTTCTTTGGGATAAATATTCTCGCCGCCCCTGATAATCATATCCTTTATTCTGCCTACTATCTTATAGTACCCGTCTTTATCCACCGTGGCAAGGTCGCCTGTATGCAGCCAGCCTTCCTTATCAATTGCTTGTGCAGTAGCCTCAGGCATTTTATAGTAGCCTTTCATAATGTTATAGCCTCTGGCGCAAAATTCCCCCGGTTGGTCAAATCCTAGAATCTTGCCGCTTTCTGGGTCAATAATTTTTGTATCCACTCCGGGAAAAGCACGCCCAACCGTATTAACTCTTTGCTCAATACTGTCCTGGGTAGTAGTCATTGTGCAGCCCGGTGACGCTTCGGTTAAACCGTAGACAATAGTTATTTCCCGCATGGACATCTTATCTATAACTTGACGCATAACTTCAATAGGACAAGGTGAACCTGCCATAATACCTGTCCGCAAATTGAGTTTATAGTCAGAAAAATCAGGCATTTGCAGCAAGCCTATAAACATAGTTGGCACGCCGTGTAATGCTGTGCATTGCTTATTATGTAAAGCCTTCATAACCACTTTAGGTTGATAATATTCCACAGGCACTATTGCCGCTTGATTGGTAATGCATGCCATAACTGCCAGCACCAGTCCAAAACAATGAAAGAAAGGTACGCATATCAGCAGTTTGTCTTTGCCGGAAAACCGCATACCTTGACCAATGGTAAGACCGTTATTAACAATATTATGATGAGTGAGCATAACGCCTTTAGGGAAGCCCGTAGTCCCTGAAGTGTACTGCATATTAATTACATCATATATATCAAGACTATCTTTAATAGCTTGAAGCTGGCTATCCTCAATGTCCTCGCCCAGCTTTTCTAATGCAGCAAAATTAAGCATACCTTGAGGGGTATTCTCACCTGCAAAAATTACGCTTTTTAACATAGGCAGCCTTTCGCTGTCCGGAGAGCCATTGCTGCTAAACTTTAGATTAGGGCAAAGCTCATTGATAATATTTGTGTAATTGCTATCCTTAAAGCCGTCGATTAAAACTACTGCCTTAGCATCTGACTGGCGCAATAAAAACTCCGCTTCAAAGATTTTATAATTGGTATTGACAGTAACAAGTACCGCTCCAATCTTAGCAGTCGAAAACAATGTAAGCAGCCATTCCGGCACATTGGTAGCCCAAATTGCCACATGGTCGCCTTTGCCTATGCCCAGTTTAAGCCATCCTTTTGCTATTTTGTCAGTAAGCTCATCAAGCTGTCTCCAAGTCAGCACAAACTCCCTATCCCCGTAATCTATTGCAACCTCATTAGGTCGGCTGCTTGCTAAGTTTTCAATTACCTGTCCAACTGTTAAGTTAAGTGTTTCTTTTGCCATAAGTTCCTCTTTCAAAATTTAATATTAACATTTAAAAATAAAGGAATGTTGAAACTTTTCCAAGGGATTCTATCATCCGGAGGAAAAACTCTAAAAGTCATTATTTCTCTTGTTGTAGGGTGCGGAAACTTAATTTCTGCAGCCCATAATGCAATGGGGATAGGCTTGTCGGTAATAATTCTGCCGTATTTTCTGTCAAATAAAATGGGAGCACCTATTGCCGCCATTTGCACCCGTATTTGATGCGCCCTGCCTGTCTGCAAATTGACGCTTACAAGTGCATACTTATCTATCACCTCTAAAACTCGATAGTCCAGTATGGCTTTTTTTGCGCCTTCCGTAGTCATAGGCACAGCTACAACCTCATTTTTTGCCTCATTTTTAATTAAGTAATGAACTAGCTCATTTTGCTTTTCTTGCGGGACGCCATCCAATACCGCAAGATATTTTCTATCCATTTCGCCTTGCGTCAAGGACTCTGCAAGCCGGGCTGCAGCTTTACTGGTCTTAGCAAATACCATTACCCCGCCCGTTGGCCTGTCCAATCTATGCACCAAACCCAAATAGGCATCGCCCGGTTTATCGTAAGTCTTTACCAAATAGGCTTTTAGCACCCTTAAAAGGTCCATATCCCCTGTGCTGTCCTCACAAACGGGCAGATTATGAGGTTTCACCACTACAAGCAAATGGTTATCTTCGTAAACAATATTGATATTGTCAATCAATTTTTCTAAACTCATAATTCAATTCTTATACAATATAATATAAAAATACTATAATGTCAATTTATTACTAAAAGCAGTATGACTTTAGCTTAGCATTTGCAATAAAGCTCTCTTTTACTTATCAGCGTCAATCATTTCCAAAAACTTTACTTCATCAATAACTTCTATCCCAAGAGCCAAAGCCTTGTCTAACTTAGAGCCTGCAACGCTGCCGGCAACAACTAAATTGACGCTTTTAGAAACGCTTTCTGCCACTTCTCCGCCCAACTCCTTAATAATAGCGCCTGCTTCCGAACGCTTATAAGAAGCAAGCGAGCCTGTAAGCACTACAACTTTATTGCTAAACACTCCTTGTTTAGGTTTTTCTGTTCTAAAGACAATCCCTCTTTCCAGCAAACTTTTTATCAGTTCCTTATTTTCAGGCTTTGCAAAAAACTCCAATACACCTGTTGCGGTAATATCGCCAATATCAGGTATAGAAAGCAACTGTTCCAAACTTGCGCTAGTTAGATTTTCAAGGCTGCCAAATGCTTTTGCCAATTGTCCGCTTGCCTTAGTGCCTATGTTTGGGATACCTAAAGCGCAAATAAATCTATCCAAAGTGGTTAGTTTGGACTTTTCTATTGCTGATAAGATATTATTCGCTTTTTTATCCCTAAACCCTTCTAAGCTCAATAAATCTGACTTAGTTAAATCGTATAAATGAAAAGGCTTTCTAATGCCCAACTCATTATAAAACAATTCTATACTCTTATCAGACAGCCCTTCTATATCCATACAAGCCTTAGAAGCAAAGTGCACCAGCCCGCTAATAGCTTTGGGGGCACAATCTTTATCCAGACAATATATAAACGGACCAACCTCTACAACTCCGCCCTCACAGCCGGGGCAAGAAGTTGGCTTTTCTATCTCTTTACTGTGCTCAAAATGTTGCGCTATCCCTGTAATTTCCGGGATTACATCATTGCTGCGCCTTATAAACACCCTACTGCCTACCTTAATATCCTTCTTTATAATATCGCTGTAATTATTTAAGGTAGCTCTGCTTACTGTTGCCCCCATTAGCTCTACAGGCTCAAGTAAAGCAAGCGGATTTAGCTTGCCTGTTCGGGATACTCTCCATATTACTTTTTGCAAAATTGTGGTAGCTTCTTCCGCTTCAAACTTATATGCTATTGCCCAGCGGGGGAACTTATCGGTTTCGCCAAGTTGCTTTCGCAATGCAATACTATTTAGCTTAAAAACTGCCCCATCCGTCATAAAATCAAGTGTTTCTCTGCCTTTATCTACTGCTTCCAGTGCCGTAAAAGCATCTGCGGAAGAATGCGCAACCTCAAAAGCGGAATCGGTTAAAAAGCCGTTGGCTTTCAAAAACTCGTTCATATCCTCTTGAGATGAAAACTTATCCTCTTCGCAGTAGTTGATATTGTAAGCTACAAAATCTAACCTTCTGCTTGCGGTAATCTTGGGGTCTAAGTTGCGAATAGCGCCTGCCGCACCGTTTCTTGGATTTTTAAGCGGACGCTCCGCATTTTCGTTATAATCCTTAAAAACAGAATAGCGCATAAGTGCTTCGCCTGTTATTTCAATTTCTTTTTTATACTTAATTTTAAGCGGAACTGTATTAATTGTACGCACTTGCAAGGTTACCTCTTCGCCGATATACCCGTTGCCTCTGGTTGCTCCGCTGGCTAAGTATCCATCTTTATAAGTTAGGGAAAGGGTAAGACCGTCAAATTTATTTTCTACGGTAAAGGGAGGCAAATAGCCGAACTTTTTTTCAATCCTATTAAAGAAATCTTGCAAACTTTTAGCATTTTGGGCTTTATCTAGGGAGTAAAGCCTATTCCTATGCGTATGAGGGGCAAACTTCTTGCTTATTTGGTCGCCCACCCTTCTGGTAGGCGAGTCAGGCAAACTTTCGCCTGCCACTTGCTCAAGCAAAAGCAGTTCATCATAAAGTTCGTCATATTCTTTATCCGAAATTGTAGGCTCATCTAAGGTATAATACTCATAAGCATATCTGTTAAGCAAATCTACAAGTTCTCTCATTCTGTCCATATTCTCACCCCTATTCCGCTATTTTTAGCGGTGCGCTTTCCAAAGCAAACTTCTTTATGCCCAATCCGGGAAATACAATAGTTGCAGTTGCGCCTCTGCCGCTGCCTGACACTTCTAATATTGTGCCCTTACCGTATTTATTATGCTCCACTTTGCTGCCTGCTTGAAATAAATTAATTTCCTCTTCTTTTTTTAAGCTGGGCTTAGAGTGTACGCAAGAGGGCAGGGCAGGTGTTGCCCAAGGCTCTTTGGATACAGCAAAATCGGCAGGCTTAATATACGCTTTAGCTTCAAAGGATATCCTTTTGCCCCCTTGACTCTCGTCTATAAAGCGTGAGGGAAGGCAAGGCTTGCTTTGGTTAAACTTAAAGCGATTGGTACAACTTGAAATAAAAAGCCTATCCTTTGCCCTTGTCACAGCCACATACATTATGCGACGCTCTTCCTCTATTGAACCCTCCTTAATGCTTTGGGAAGTTGGCATAATGTCTTCCTCGCATCCCACAATAAAAACTACCTTAAACTCCAGCCCTTTGGCAGCATGCATAGTTGCTATTACTACAGCATCTTGCTCGCCTTGCTCATCCTTATATTCGGGCGCTAAAAATACAGTTTCTAAAAAGTCGTTCAAATCAGCATTTATGGAGCTGCTGCAAAACTCCGAGATATGCTCAGCTAGCTCTACAATATTTTCCCAGCGTGTCTTATCCTCTTCCTTGCCGCTCTTTAGGTAATACTCTTCAAATCCTATTTGCTGTATCATATAAACTATAAATTCATCAATAGGCAAGGTGCTTTTTTCTTTTAAGTCCTTAATAAGCAAAGCAAACTCCAGCACCCTTGCTTTTACTCTTGCAGACAACTGTTTATTGCTATCCGCATTTTCTATTTCGTCAATAAGGCGAACACCTTTAGCCTTGGCGCTATTCTGTAAAGAAAGTAGCGTTGCAGCTCCAATGCCGCGCCTGGGAGTATTAATAATGCGCTCTATTGCTTGATTGTCGTTCGGATTAGTCAGCAACCTTAAATAAGCTAGCACATCTTGCACTTCCTTACGGTCAAAGAAGCGAGGGCCTCCGTATAATTTATAAGGGATTACGCTATCGCTTAACTTTTTTTCAAATAATCTGGTTAAGGAATTAACCCTTACAAGAATGGCAAAGTCGCTGTATAGATACCCATAATCCCGCTTTAGGGCTACCATATTGTCAATTACCCATTCTGCTTCCATATGGTCATTGTATGCGTTGTAATAGATTACCTCGCTGCCGCCTTCTCTGGCTGTAAACAATTTCTTATCGTGCCTTTGAGTATTATTTTTAATAACATTGTTAGCACAAGCTAAAATAGCGTTGGTAGAGCGGTAATTTTGCTGCAACCTATATACCTTTGCTCCCTTATAAATATCTTTGAATTGCAAAATGTTGCGAATATCAGCCCCCCGCCAGCCATAAATACTTTGGTCGTCATCGCCTACCACAAATAAATTGCCCCAATAGCCGGCTAGCAGTCTGATTATGGCAAATTGAATTGCATTAGTATCCTGAAACTCGTCCACATGAATATACTTAAAGCGCTTTTGATACTTTAGCAGCGCATCCGGGCAAGTGCGGAAAAGCAATTCCGTCTTAATCAGCAAGTCATCAAAATCCAGCGCATTGCAGTTCTCTAAAACTTTTTCATATGCGCTGTATACATGGTATATATTGGCGGCGTCTTGAATAGATTCCAGCTCGTCTTTATATTCCTTTGGAGAAAGCCCTAGGTTTTTAGCATTGCTGATATGCCACTTGTATTTCTTTTTTTGCTCTTCTGCAATCCCTACATCGCCAAGAATATTTTTAATAATTCTAACGCTGTCCGCTTCGTTAAAAATAGAAAAATTGGCAGAAAATCCTATACTATCTATATCCCTGCGCAATACGCTGGCGCAAAAGGAATGGATGGTGCTAACCCATACATCACTTTGCCCTTTTACCATATGCATAATGCGCTCTTTCATTTCGTTGGTAGCTTTATTGGTAAAAGTTATGGCAAGGATATTGTAAGGCGAAACTTGTTTCTCCTCTACTAAATAAGCAATCCTATAAGTGAGCACTCGGGTTTTGCCGCTGCCTGCGCCTGCAAAAACTAATACTTGACCTTCTGTATCAAGCACAGCAGCCTTTTGCTCATCGTTTAAATGTTGTAAATCTATCATAAATCTATATATATAAGGGCTATAAGGTATCCAGCAAATAGATATCCTTAAACATCCTTATTGCAAAATTGTCAGTCATGCCCGCTATGTAATCTGCCGCCCTTACTTTGATTGGCTCATTACTTGGAGCTAATTTTTCAGGGTGCTGTACAAAGTGCTCAAAAAGCAGTTTAACAATAACCTCCGCTTTTTTTATTTGGCTCATTTTAGCTTCGTTAAAATACACTTTATCAAACATAAATTGCCGTAACTGCGCCAATTGATAGGCAAAATCAGCAGATTGCTCTACCGCTCCTTGCTCTGCGCTAACATTGATAATATCCGCTATAAGGTTGTTAATGCGCTCCCTTTTGCTATTGCCCAGCAGCCTGCAAGCCGCTTTTGGCAAGTCGGACGAAGTAATAATATTTGCCATAATAGCATCATCAATATCGTGATTGATATAAGCAATTTTATCCGCTAACATCACTACCTTGCCTTCTAATGTGCAAGGATTGCCTATTGAACGGTGATTTAATATTCCATCCCGCACTTCAAAAGTAAGATTTAGCCCTTTACCTTCATTTTCTAACTTATCTACTACACGCAAACTTTGCTCATTATGTTCAAAATGTCCAAGTAGTTCAGCAAGCACCCGCTCCCCATTGTGACCAAAAGGGGTATGCCCAATATCGTGACCTAATGCAATAGCTTCTGTTAAATCCTCATTTAATCTAAGGGCACGACTAATTGTGCGTGCCACTAAAGATACTTCCAGCGTGTGAGTCATTCGAGTTACAAAATGGTCGCCGTCGGGAGCAATAAAAACTTGAGTTTTATGCTTTAAGCGTCTAAAAGCTTTGCTATGCAAAATACGGTCTCGGTCACGCTGATAATCTGTGCGCATAGGGCAAGGCTCTTGAGCGGCTTGCCTGCCTTGACTTGCTGACTCCCGCATAGCAAATTTGCTCATCCAGCCATTAAGAAACTCTAAATACTCTTTTTTCACATTTTTCCCTTTACGGCAGCTTGGGCAGCCGAAAGTATTGCAATGGGTACCCTAAATGGGGAACAAGATACATAATTTAGTCCGATTTTATGACAAAACTCTACCGTAAACGGATCTCCGCCATGCTCGCCGCAAATCCCTAACTTTAGATTAAGGCGGGTCTTTCTGCCTAATTCTACTGCTATCTCCATAAGTTTCCCTACACCTTTTGTGTCAACTCTTTGGAAGGGGTCAAATTCGAAAATCTTTTTTTGATAATAGTCTTCCAAAAACTTTGTAGCATCATCTCGGCTAAAACCGTAAGCCATTTGGGTAAGGTCATTAGTACCAAAAGAAAAGAATTCAGCTTCTTTAGCTATTTCGTCCGCTGTAATTGCCGCACGGGGTATCTCTATCATAGTGCCTACGCAGTAATCTACCTTAACGCCTGCCCCATTCATTACTTCTTCGGCAGTCTTTACTACAATATCTTTTATAAAAGCCAGCTCCTTGACATCGCCTATTAGCGGTATCATAATTTCGGGTTTTACTAAAATGCCTTCCTTTTGGCAAGCTATAGCCGCTTCCAAAACAGCACGAGTTTGCATAATTGCTATTTCGGGATAAGTTATACTTAATCGACAGCCTCTATGCCCTAACATTGGATTGGTTTCGTGCAAGCTCTGTATTACATTTTCAAGCTCTATCGTATCTATTTTTAGCTGAGCCGCCAAATGTGCTATATCCTCGCTCTTTTGCGGTAAAAACTCATGTAAAGGCGGGTCTAAAAATCTAATAGTAACCGGGCGCTCGCCCATGGTCTTATAAATTGCCACAAAGTCTTCTCTCTGCATAGGCAGCAACTCGCTAAGTGCCGCTTCCCTTTGCTCTTGAGTTTTAGCCAAAATCATTTTCCTAACCGAAGTAATCCTGTCTGTTTCGAAAAACATATGCTCGGTACGACACAGCCCAATGCCTTCTGCGCCAAACTTAACCGCTACAGCGGCATCATGCGGAGTATCTGCATTAGTGCGAACTTTAAGGGTGCGCACCTTATTAGCCCAACTCATAATCCTGCTAAAATCCCCCACAACTTCAGGTTCAACTGTCTTTAGAGCTCCTTCGTATACATAGCCTGTTGAGCCATCTAAAGATAAAGTATCTTGAGAAGAGTAAACCTTGCCCCCTACTTTAAGAGTGCCTGCCTTTTCGTTAATAACAAGAGCTTCGCACCCTGCCACGCAACAGCGTCCCATACCTCTTGCCACAACTGCGGCATGAGAAGTTCTGCCGCCTCTTGCAGTAAGAATACCCTTTGCCACATGCATGCCCTCTATATCTTCGGGGCTGGTCTCTAACCTTACCAAAAGTACATCCTCGCCAGCAGCCACTCTTTGAGTTGCTTCTTCTGCGGTAAATGCAATTTTGCCGCAAGCCGCGCCCGGGCTTGCCGCCAGCCCTTGAGCAATGGGCTTGGCATGCTTTAGCGTTGCTTTATCAAATTGGGGATGCAGCAAATCGTCTAACTGTTTTGGGTCTATTTTTAGCAAGGCTTCTTCTTCTGTTAACACGCCTTCATCCACTAAATCACAAGCAATCTTAATGGCCGCTTGCGCTGTTCTTTTACCGTTTCTGGTCTGTAGCATATAGAGCTTGCCCCTTTCTATGGTAAACTCCACATCTTGCATATCTTTATAAAAAGCCTCTAACTTATCAATTATTGCTAAAAATTGAGCATAAACATCTGCATTAGTTTCTTTTAAGTGGTCTATTGTCAAAGGTGTACGGATACCTGCTACCACATCTTCGCCTTGCGCATTCATTAAATATTCGCCGTAAAGCACCTTTTCGCCTGTAGAGGGGTCACGAGTAAATGCCACTCCCGTACCCGAAGTTTCGCCCATATTGCCAAAGACCATTGCCTGTACATTGACAGCAGTCCCCCACGATGAGGGGATATCGTTCATTCTGCGATAAACAATAGCTCTTGGATTGTTCCATGACTTAAAAACCGCTTCGCATGCGCCAATTAGCTGCTCTTTGGGGTCTTGAGGAAACTCTTCCCCCTTTTCTTTTTTATAAAATGCCTTAAATTTGTTTACAAGCTCTTTGAAGTCCTCTGCTTCTAGCTCTATATCCAGCTTAACGCCTTTTTTCTCTTTTAGCTCGTCAATAATAGTTTCAAAAAAAGATTTTCCCAGCCCTGTTACCACATCTGAATACATTTGAATGAATCTTCTGTAACAGTCATAGGCAAAACGAGGATTCTCGGTTAATCTTGCCAGCCCTTCTACTGAAGTATCGTTTAAGCCAAGATTCAAGATAGTGTCCATCATGCCGGGCATAGAAGCTCTGGAGCCGCTTCTTACCGAAACTAAAAAAGGATTCTCCGGGTCGCCCAGCTTTTTGCCTTCATCTTGTTCTACTGACTCAAGAATGGCAAATATCTGATTCAAAATATCCTCATTTATGCGCTCGCCATCATTATAATATTGAGTACAAGCCTCAGTAGTAATAGTAAATCCAGAAGGGACAGGCATGCCTAACTGCGTCATTTGAGCCAGGTTTGCACCTTTACCGCCAAAGAGCTCTTTATTTGCTCCGTCCGCCTCTTTAAACTTGTAAACAAACTTTGTCATATACTTCTCCTTTTTAATAAAAATATTACCGTTATGATTATACAATATTTGGATATTCATAGCAAGCATATTGCGCTTTATGCGGATTTTATGTAGTTTTACGGAAATTTACTTGAATTTAAGATTGGAGACAGCAGATTGCAGCACAGGGTAGGACAATGCTGTAAAAGATATAAAGATTCTAGCAAAAAGTTTAAGGATTTGATTAATCTTGCAAGTGTTTGCCTCCAAACTTTCTACCCCTTCCATAGGAATAACGGCAAGAGAAGCCTTGAGCTGCGACAGCTCCTCATCAGTGTTGTAGTCGCTAAAGTCAACTCCTATAATATTCAAGATACCTGATAAAAACCAAGCCAAATAAGCATAAGGATAAACTTGCGTGTAACAAATACCGTGCAATGCTTTTAAGCCACGTAGCAGCTCTTGCGAAACATTTTCTCCCTCCGGGCAAACTCTATCCAGCACTTCTAATATAGCAAAGGAAGCCTTAGCTTTATCCTCATCCTCCCAAGTATTGAAAAAATTGTCATATATTTGGCAACCTGATACAATATTGCCTTTAGAAACGATTATGTACTCCCCAAAACACAAAGGGCTGGCAGCAAGTTTTAACTTTGCGCTTTGCGCCCTTACGCCCCTTGCCACCCCTAAAAACTTGCCCTTTTGTGCGCTAACTAAAGTTAACAGCTTATCCTTATCTTTATAATCTACTGCTCTAAGGCAAAGGGCATCAGCCTTAAACTGCATATTATTCTTCTTCCTCTATTTCTCTTAGGGCATTGTAAAGCATATAATACCCAACCTTGCCGCTCTTTTCAAAAAGCTCATAACATTGTTTGCTTATCTTATTATCTTCTTTCATAATAACCTCCACTCTTGAGTTTATTATGCTCTCTTTGTGCCGCTTTTATCCTTGATTAATACTATATATCCTTAGCGCCATAGCCCAATTCGTTCAAAAATGTCGTACTGTCCCGCCAATCTTTTTTAACTTTAACCCATAAGCTCAAGAAAACTTGAGTGCCAACTAATTTTTCTAAATCTTGGCGGGCATAAGTGGCAATTTTTTTAATCATTTGTCCGTCTTTGCCCAGTATAATCGGTTTATGCTGCGGTTTTTCTATATAAATCTCGCCTTCTATATCAACAATATCTTTGCCTGCTCTTCTTTCGAACTTAGTTATCGCTACCCCAACTCCGTGCGGTATTTCCTCATCAAGAGTGCGCAAAGCCTTTTCCCTGACAATTTCTGCGGCTATAAAGATTTTGCTTTTATCTGTATACATATCCTTATCAAAGTACAAGTGGTCTTCTTTAATTAGCTTTAACAATTCTTTAAGCAAAGGCCGCATATTTTTACCTGTAAGAGCACTTATAGGCACTACAGCTTGATACCCTGTAATTGCATTGATTTGCGTAAGAATCTCTCCTGCCCTCTCCTTGGTAATATGGTCAATTTTATTTAGCACAATTACCACTTTTTGCCCTTGCTTAATATACTGCTCTATATTTTGCTTGTCAAGAGCAGAAAGCCCTTTTTCGCCATCTACCATATAGATAAGCGCATCTATATCCCTGGTAGCTGCCTGAACAGCATTAAGCATATACTTGCCTAGCTTGTTTTTTGGTAAGTGCAATCCCGGAGTATCAATAAAAACCATTTGAAAATTATCCTGAGTCAGCACACCCATAATTCTATTGCGGGTAGTTTGAGGCTTATAGCTAACGATGGAAACTTTTTCATGAGTAAGAGTATTGACTAAAGTAGATTTACCGCTATTAGGCCTGCCCACAATTGCTATAAAGCCACTTTTGAACTTTTCTTGTCCTTTATTTTCGGACAAAACGGTACTTGCCAAACAATCTGCTGCTATCTTATTTGCTTGGCTATCGGCAATATCTCTGCCTATACCTAAACTGTCAAGAATCTTTTGGACACGCTGCTCCATTTGCGCTTGTCCGCCTTTATCTTTATGGTCACATCCTAACAAGTGCAAGCATCCATGACAAGCAAGAAAAGCAATTTCTCTGCTGATGCTATGATTTAGCTCGCTTGCCTGTAAGATAGCTTGCTGCTCACAAATGGCAATTTCGCCTAAAATAACACAACCGTTTTCCGGATTAATGCCGGATAAGTAATTATTTTTATCAAAAGGCAACTGGATTTCTATGGCAGGAAAAGAAAGGACATCGGTGACGGCCGCTACTCCTCTTGTCCTTAGATTTAAAGCCTGCATATCCTCTTGCTCTAAAAACTCTACCTCTATATCAACTGTATTTGGGTCTATATTAAAATCCCTTAATGTTGCTTGTAATGTACAAGATATTAAGTCATTATATTTTTCATTGTAAATATTTATCATAACTGGCTTTTATTCTTTTTGTATTCTATCCTGGTATGATGCTGGCTGGGCACAACTTCAATTAGCGTGTTTTGGATTATTTCCAACTCTTTTAATGTTAAATCACATTCGCCAAACTGCCCCTTGTCTAGCTTCTCCTTAAACAGCAAAGCAATAAACTCTACTCGCTCTTCTTCGGTTTCGCATATTTTAGTACGCAAAGCCGCTTCCACAGTATCTACCAGCATAACAATAGCGGCGATTTTAGTGCGCGGTCTAGGACCGTCATAGCGAAAAGCCTCATCTCGCAAATGCTTTTCAGTAATATTTTGCACTTTATAATAAAAATAATTAACCGCAGTTGTACCATGGTGCTGTTCAATTATATCAATAAGTTCGGACGGTAGTTTGTAATCTTTAGCAAGAGCTACCCCGTTTCTCACATGGTCAATAATCAATCTAAGACTTACCTCAGGAATATATTCGTCATGGGGATTGATACCGTCCGTTTGGTTTTCTGTAAAGTTCTTAGGATTCTTTAATTTACCGATATCGTGATAATATCCTGCCGCTCTTGCCAGCATTGGAGGCTCGCCTATTGCAATAGCGCAGCACTCTGCAATATTGCCTACCATAAGACTATGCGCATAAGTGCCGGGTGCTTCTTTTGCTAACTTTTTCATAAGAGGCGCTTCTAGCGTGCAAAGCTCTGCAAGCAAAAACTTTGTGCTAATCTTAAAGAAAAACTCATAAATAGGCAAGATTACCCAGAAAAACCCCATTGATATTAATATTGACAAAAACCCGCCTAGCGAGGCTATTGCAACTGCTCTAGGGTTGATATCCTCTATTAAAGCACAAAGGCCGCAGACAGCGGCTGAAATAAATGCTATATATAATCCATTAAGAGCAAATTTCAGCCTGGTATGGGATTTTTCCAAAAAAATGCAAAACAATACGCCTGAAATAGCGGTAGACAGCAAGCTGGCAACACTGCCGACTAAGACCCTTTGCCTTAGCACAATTAAATAATAAGAAAAAACTGCCAAACCCGTCATTATACATAGCAGTGCGGCAGTTTTTTTATCCACAGTAACAGCTATAAGCATTGCAATCAGCACTACGGGCATTATATAAGGGTCTACCATATAGGCGCTAAGGATGCAAAGCCCTAAAGTAATGCTGAAAGTAATTAGAATAATATTAAAATCCCTTTCAATATTGCTAAAATCCATTCTATTACGAGAAATATAATAAATAACGGGCAATAGTAAAAAGGCAACTATACCCATATAAATAAAAGTATATTTAACATAATCGACAAAAACATAGGATAAACTATTCTTAAAAGCCAGAAAAGTAATAAGATTTACAGCACAAGAAGCCACAAAAGCCATAGCTAGCAACTTTCCAAAGTTTTTTGCTAAGGTCATTTTATTGTCTGCTATATCTTGTATTTCTTTTTTGGACTTTATTCTCTCGTTCATAATTGCCTCTGTTAAGCTAATCGCTTATAATTTGCTCTATCTCATAGTATATATCCAAAACTGTAGTTTTGTCTAGCGTTTTGACAATATACCATTTCCTGCTGGCTTGGGCGTCAGGCGGCAGCAGCGCATCCAATTCGCTGTAAGCCTTTTCTAAAATTGCATCTTTTTCCGCTTCAAAGACAAAAGCACGCTCTACTTTTTCCAATTGATAATATGTAGCTTGACTAATGATTACCGGAAAAGGGCAATAAATAATGCTTTCAATATTTTCTTGTTCATATATTTCAAAGGTACAATTCTTCTTAACTGTAAAAAAAGGGAATTGAAAGCTAACCTTTCTTTGCACTTTATCCGTGCGCTTTACCTCTACAATGGTATCATTAAATATATAGCTTTTGGTATACCAAACTCTGCCATATACATACCCACTTGCCCCTGAATGTACTTTTACATCTTGATTATCGCCTAAGGTATAATAAGGCTTGATTAGCGTTGAGCCTGCCTTAACGCTATCCCCTTTTGCTACTTGGGGTGTACCGGAAAGCACTACGACTCTTGTTACAAGCGCATCATATTTGCTTACCACAGGTTTGTCAAGCGCAATTTCTAAAATTGAAGGCTTAGGCAGCTCCTCAAGTATATTTATTTCGATAAGATGCCCTCTTAGCCTAATATCACAAAGGGATACTCCTTGCAAGTTTATTATATCCTCTTTTAGTTTTTCAATATCTATATCCTTTTTGGCTATAGGAAATTTTATAGAATTATCCGCTATCACTTGGCGTATCGTCTCGGAATCTAAACGATTTAACCCATTAATCTTTACATCCATAGAGTAAAAAGAGTAAATACAACCGCTAATAAAAACAACTATTAATGCAGTCCAAATACCTATACGCTTTAGCATATCTCGAATAAAGTATACAGCTCCGCTTTTTGCTGTTACTTCATATTCTCTGCTATAGCCTTGTAAAATATTTATAGTTTTTTTATTTTCCGCTTCGCTAACTGAAAATATCACATAAGAGCCTTCTCTTTCTATATCTCTTATCGTTATGCCTTCCTTAGCTAATAAGTTTACTATATAGGAAGGCGAGCTTTTAACCTTAAAGCGCACCCTACTGCTTATCTTGCTCATTGCTTCCCCCTACTCTTTCAACTTTATTGATTTTTCCTTTTACAAAAAGCTCTTGTGCATTGATTTCGGCAACTTTAAGGTTGTCCCCTGTTATTTGCAGCATGCCTACCTTGAGCTTTGCCACAATTTCTTGTGTATTATAGCTTGCAATCCCTTTATGTCCTTCCAAAAGCGCACCCTTGCCATCCAATAAGGTAAACTTCCAGCCGCCAATGCCCTCCTCAGGCTTTAATCCTATTTTTAAGATTATTTCATTAAAAAAGCTCATATAAAAATATATGAGCCTAAAAAAAGGATTATACTCACATAGCCCTTTAGCTAGTCGCCGCTCCTGATAGTTTGGTCAATACTTTCCTCAAACCGCACAAACTCCCCTTGCCAACTTAACCTTACGCTAAAAAGAGCTCCGTTACGATGTTTTGCAACATTTAATATTACAGGTCCGCTCTTGTCGTCCTCGTCCTCTCTGGTAAGGAATGCCACAATATCTGCATCTTGTTCAATAGAGCCTGAAGCTCTAAGGTCAGATAGCTTTGGAGTCTTATCCCTCCTGTGTTCAATTAGCCTAGACATTTGAGATATGGCTATTACAGGCGCTTCTAACTCTCGGGCTACCGTCTTCATCATCTTGCTTATTTCGCTTATCTCTTGTTCTTGACTGTCGTTTTGCCGCTGTCGGTCGCTGCTCATAAGCTGTATATAGTCCACAATTATTAAATCCAGCCCGCCAATTTGACTGGCAAGCCTTCTGCTTTTGCCAAGAACCTCGCTAGGCTTAGTCATTGAGCTGTCGTCTATGTAAACCTTGCTATTTGTTATGCTTTGATGCGCATTCCAAAGGTCTTGCATACCATCTTGCAGAATCTCACCTTTAGAAAGGGAGTCCATTTCAATGCCCCCCACATTAGAAACTAATCGTTGAGCAAGCTGAATGGCAGGCATTTCTAAAGAAAAAATTGCAATACTTTTCATAGATTGACTTTTTATAATATTTGCTACAAAATTAAGTGCCAGCGTAGTTTTTCCAACAGAAGGCCTTGCGGCTAAAATGACTAAATCGCCTTTTTGCAAGCCATTGGTCATTCTGTCAAAAATCTTAAACCCTGTATGTAATCCTCTATAAGCAAACTTGTCTTTTACCATTTCGCTAATCTTGTTCATTAAAGCACTGCTTGCTTTTTCTATATGCTCAAGGTCTTTTTTAGTATGCGACCGTCCTATATCAAAGATAAGTTTTTCCGCTGTTTCCAGCACCTTATTTGCTTCGTGAGATGTATAGGCCTGCCTAATAATTTCGTTGCAAGCATTAATCAATCTGCGCAAAGTGTAATCTCTGCGTAAAATATTTATATACTCAAAATATAGGGCTGTGGAAATCACATTTTGCGCTAGCAAAGTTAAATAGCTAAGGGTGTTTTCGTTGGCTACCTGCTGGCGTTCTAACAAATCAATTACAGTAATAAGGTCTACATTTTCGCCCTTGCTTTTTATTTCTGTCATAGCGGCAAAAATGGAGCGGTTAATATCGTTATAAAAAATTGCCGTCTCTAACGTGCCTACCGTCCTGTCTGCAACATCTTTATCTATTAAAATGCAGCCCAACAGCGATTTTTCCGCTTCGTAATTGTTTGGCAGTTCCTTAATATCTCTTACTGCTTGTATCCCATCCATCAATTGTTTTTTTCCTTTTTATAAGTGCTATCATCAGCGGAATTAATGCTACCGCCAAACCTGCAGCTGCCGCTCCGCCATACCATACTGCAGTATTAGGTGTGCGGCGGGTTATAGTCAAAGGCGTAGAGTTGTTATCAATATCCATAAGCAAAGTATGGTAATATATTTTGCTCTCTTTATCATAACGCTTGACTTTAGCATTGGTATCCAAGATTTGATAAGAGTAAGGAGTCCCGTAATTATACTCAAAAAGCACCTTATCTATCCCAATCCCATAATCATTAAAAAGCGAAAGCGTTACGCCTATAAGGTCTTGAGCATTTAATTTTTCAGCAGTAATATCGTTGAAAAAACTTGTGCTGTCGTAGGAAATCCACTTGTAAAGCAAAGTGTTTTTAGTAGTGGTCATTTCCCTATCGTCATCATCAAGGGTATATCCGTCCAACCCCATGGCTATATAATAATCTGTAAAAGTTTCGAAGCCTATTTGCGCTACCAGCTCTCCCTCTTCTCCTGATATGCTGTAACCTTTGCTTGTAAATATTTGAGCTGCTCTATCTAACGGCTCTGCCCAATCATCCGAAGTGCCTTGCAGCAAGTTTTGATAATCCGGTGATTCTAAGTAATCTGCATCTATTTCTAACCTAAACTCAAACAATAACTCATTACGAAGATTAGTTATACTAGAATAACTAAATTTGGCAAGATAATCACCTTCAAAGTCTTGTGCGTCTATTGCATAGGCAATCTCAGAAGTGCTAAATGCAAAGACAAAAATAAGTACAACTAAAGACAATATTAACTTCCTCATAACTCCTCCTTGAGTTGACTAAGCGTAGTTGCAAGTTCTGCAAACGCATCCTCGAATACTTTATTATCTAAAAGGTCTATTTCTACTATCTTTAAAGTATCAAGCGGGTCTAGACTGCCGCCTGAAGAGAGAAACTTTAGGTATTGTTCTCTTTTTTTGCCGCTTTTATCGGTAAGCAGCCCCTTTGCTATACTTACAGCACTTATAAGCCCCGTAGCATATTTATAAACATAAAAAGCGTTGTAAAAATGCGGGATTCTTGCCCATTCGTATTTGATATACTCGTCATAAATCGGGGTGCGCCCATAATACTCCCGATTTAGCTTATAATAAAACTCACATAACATTTCCATAGTTATTGGCTCGCCCGCCTCATTGCTTTGGTGAGCAAACTTTTCAAATTCTGCAAATTGAGTTTGCCTAAAAACAGTAGAGCGAAACATATCCACATAATAAGCCCGCAAAAACTTTCTAAGCAAAGGTGAAGCATCTCGCATCAAATATTTTAGTACCAAAACCTCATTGACTGTACTGGCAATCTCCGCAAGAAAAATTTCGTAAGATGCCTTTTCGTAACATTGGTTAGCATTGGAATAATAAGAATGCATTGCATGCCCCAACTCATGCGCTATAGTAAAAATATCGGCGGGAATCTTTTTATAGTTTAGCAAAATAAACGGATGCGCATCATAGCACGACCAAGAGTAAGCGCCGCTCCTTTTGTTTTTTGTCTCTTCTACATCAATCCAGCGTTCGGAGTATGCCTTTTTCAGCACTTTTCGATATCCTTGCCCTAAAGGTAAAAGAGCGCTTTGTACCAGCGCAAATGCATCTTCATACTCTAAAGCTATCTCAATTTCTTGCACAATTGGCACATACAAGTCATATTGATGAAACTCGCTTAGCCCTAGCAGCTTCTTCCTAATCCCGATATACTCATGCAACTTTGGCAAATTTGCCCTTACATTTTCAATTAAATTGTCATAAACTTTGGGGTCTATAGCCTCATCAAAAAGTGACATTTCCATTGCAGAAGAGTAATTGCGCACTTTAGCTATCATACAATTCTTTTTGACATTGCCTGCATAAGTGGCACTTAGGGTACTAATCACCCCTTCAAAAGCTTTGTAATTGGATATAAAGGCATCTTGCCGCACCCTTTGAGAGGCGTCATGCAGCAGCATGGAAAAATTGCCATGACTCATTTTAACAATATTTCCATCTGTGTCTACTACATCTTCGAACTTAATATCCACATTATTAAACATGGAAAAGATATTTTTGAACTCTTCGCTAAAGGATTGCAGCGATGCCATTATCTTTTCCTCTTTTGCTGAAAGAATATGCTTTTTAGAGCGTATAATTTTCAGCAGCGCACGATCAAAATTCGAAAATAAAGGATCAGAGCGCATTGCTTGCAACTCTTTTTCGCTAAAAGCCGCCAACTCCGTATCTATAAAAGAAGAGGCTTGATAAAACTCTACCGCCAGCATTTTCACCCTTTCGGCTAAACGCTGATTCTTAGAATTGCCTACATTTTCGTCTAATTGCAATAAAGTAAAAGTATAAATCTTTTCCAGAATCCTGCTTGTGTTAGATTGGCTTTTAAGGCATTCCAAAGCATTGTCGGGAGTTAGTTTGCCCTCCCATTCCTTTAGTTTTTCTATACCTTGTTTAACTTGAGCAAACAGTTGCTCATATTCTTCATTGTCCTTGATTAAAGAACGCAAATCCCACTTTCTTTCTAACTTTACACTATCCCTTTCCACCTGGTTACACCTTATACTTATATGTTATTACCATAATACACCATCTTTATCTATTAGTCAATAAAAGCGCCTTAGTCAAAAGGCGCTCAAAGGTATTAAGTTAAAAATGCGCTAAGTTTAAGAATTAATCCTCTAATCGTCCCATTTCAAAGTAATAGCTCATTCTGCTTGGCTTGGTTTGTACTGTAGAAAGCAGTCCATATAACACTACGCTGACAGCAGAAGCCAGCAGCGCCCATTCGAATCCGGCTGTTAAGTTGACCGGTCCGCCCAGTTGCAGGATTATGGAGTCGATTAAAATAGCTGTAGCAGCACTAATAAACGAATATTTTGCATTTTTAGTAAAGGCTAGAGCAAGCAAGCCCGCTACAATTGCATATACAAAGTTCAGCCCTGAAAAGAATGCATTGCCAAAAAGATTAGCAAGCGCAGCCCCGCCATAAATTATACCCGCTATAATAATTGTTATTAAAAATGCTATGCCCCTATTGCCGGCTTTTCCTCTAAAAATAAACATGGCAATACAAAACCCATAAAATAAAATAACCCCTACTCTAAATGATACCGCCGCTATTGTTACAGTTGGGATTAAATTAAGCAGTCCTACCAATGCCAGCATTACAAAGGATGCTATAGTGCCCATACGAAAATCTTTTAAAGCCCTGTTAGATAATCCTAAAAGCACCAAAACAGCCAAAATTATCAATGTTGATAAACTTAAAATTGTCATAAAAATAACCTCACTTAATATTTAACTTGTGAAGCAGGGGTTTTTTTATGCATTTTAAGGGTTTTTTAAGCTGTTTGGAAAGTACCTATAAAGCAGTAATGCCGCAACTGCTTTTAGCAGTTCGGCAGGCAGAAAAGGCAAAACCAGCACAGAAAACAGCTGCGCAAGCTGTTGCTGCGCACCTTGTACGACAGTAACAATAAAGTAGTAATATAATAGCCCAAAAGCTAATTGAGGCACAATAGCCGCCGCCATAGCCAGCACGGTATTTTTTTGCTTTAGCAAGGCTATTGTCAGGGTCATTGCTGGCATATACAATATGTAGCCAAAAGTAGGATATATAATATAAGCAAGCCCTCCGCCGCCTGTAAAAATCGGCAGCCCAAGCAAGCCCAATACAATATACAGTAGTTGGGAGACTGTTGCTTCTTTTGCTGGCAACAGCAACCCTGCAAGCATACAAGCTAAAGTTTGTAAAGTAAAGGGCACAATAAAAGGAATCCTAATAAAAGACAATCCTATAGTTATTGCTGTCATTAGTGCTGTAAAAGCAATAGATTTTGGGGTAAAGTTAGATTTATTGAATTTCATCCTCAATTTCGCTAACACCTTTATCTGATAGTACAGCAAGCAAAATATCTTTTAACCCTTTTGCTCCATCTGCTGATTTAATCGCTTGTATATGGTGGAATCTTTCGCCGAATGCGCTCCGATCTTCCAGCAATTTCTTAATATTATTAAATAAATCCGCCGCATCTTTGCAAGGTATTATTATATCGTATCCAAGATACTCTTGAGTGTGGTGCTCTTCTGCCCCCAGCGCAAAAATACTAAAGAATAGTTTTTCTAAAAGAATTGTTTGAGCAATTATTTCAGCTTGAGGGCGACCTGCAACCATATCGCATAGCCCTAAAGCAATTGGGGTGTCCTCATCTGATATTACCCTTATCCAGGGCTTGTAAAGCTCTTGAATATATCTTACCAATCTTTGATTTTGACCGCAATTCACCAATATATTTAACTTATCTTTTAGCCCTATATCGGATACAATTTTTTTGAACCTTTCATCTCCAAGCATAGATGTATGCATAAATAAAGTAGGTTTGTCATCTATTTCAAAATACTTTAATGCTTCTTCTCTGGAAGGCAGCTTTTTTAGGGCAGGGCTAGAGGGAATAGGCATAATCAAGATATGCTCTTCGGTCAACCCATACGATAAAAATTGCTGTTTTATATCATAGTTGTCAACTATAAGAAAATCGGCTTCTTTTACCGCAAAGCTCTTATTGGGATAATAGCTATACAAAAGCGCCCCTACCTTAAATTCTCCGCTGCTATGCTCTTTGTATGCGCACGCCGCTTTTAGAGCATTTGCGCTTAAACATAGTACAAGATGAGGATTGTAACGCAATATTGCATTTTTTATCTTTTTATGCAGGGGCAGCTTATTATAAAAAGATAAATCTTTTTCTTTTTTTGGTATAGGCAATTTAGATAATATATCTTTTGCCGCACTAAAAAAGTTTGACTTAATCTTTTTAAGAATAAGGTATTTATTGACAAATTCGTCTACTACTTGAAAAGCAATACTGCTAAAATGCTCCCCGCAAATAGGGATTACCGAAAAGGCGGGGTCATCCTCTAGGATTTCTTTAATAATAAAGCTATTTTGGCTTTCTTCTTTTAAATCTAATACCAAAATAGTCTGTTTAACATTTATCATTTTTATATTCCTCCCTCCAATACGCCATTGTAGGCACAAGAACTTATTGAAAAATGGTGCAGATACAAGCAAGACGAGGCGGGCGAGGCTTTCTGACGGGAGTGTATCCCCATATACATGACCTAGGAAAACGCAGCCTAACAATGTATTGCGATGTATATGCCACGTTAGTTTTTAAGTTTTTTTCTCCTTAACATATCTTTGCCTAATAATCGGTAAGGACAAGCAAGTAGCAACTTTTCGCATACTTGTTTGCCTTCCTCAAGCTGTACTCCTTGCTTGCTATATATCCTGTCAACCTTAAATGTCTTATTATGAAAGTGCGGATTTGCCGATAATACTTCCAACTCGTCCCCTACCCTAAATCTATTGCGCTGTCTGATTTCTAATAAGTTATCAGAAGCATTATAACCTATTACTTCAGCAATGTAGTCATAAGTTGCGCTAGATTTGTTTTGAGTGCCTTCGCCTCGACCTCCCAAATAAAACCCGGGAGTATAATCTCTATGGCTAATCTTGTCAAACTCTTGTCCTATATCGTTTGGTATACCAAAACCCTGATAATAGTTGTCCAAAACCATACGATATGCCTTTGTAACTGCACCAACATAATATTCAGATTTCATTCGCCCTTCTATCTTAATACTGTCAATGCCGGTTGCTATCAGCTTATCCAAAAACGGAGCGGTGCATAAATCTTTACTGCTTAAAATATAAGTGCCTCTTGCATCCTCGCTAATTATCAAAGGCTTGTCTTGCCTGCCGCTTTCGGCAATGGTATATTCCCACCGGCAACATTGCACGCATTCGCCTTTGTTGGAGTCTCTATCGGCAAGGTAATTGCTAAGCAAGCAACGCCCGCTATAGCTAATGCACATTGCACCATGCGCAAATACTTCCAGCTCCGCCCTATCTGCTATATGCTCTTTTATTTCCGCTATTTCGACAAGGCTTAATTCTCGGGCAAGAACTATCCGCTCTACTCCCTCGCTTGCCCAAAAGGCGGCGGCATATTTATTTAAGGTATTGGCTTGAGTGGAAAGATGTATTTTTAGCTTTGGCGCTGTAGCCTTAATAAAAGCAATAATGCCTGCATCAGAAGCTATAACGGCATCTACGCATATTGACTGCAAAAACCTAAGATAGTCGGCAAAGGCTTCAAAATCTATATTTCGGGCAAAGATATTGACAGTCACATAGACCTTTTTGCCGCACGCATGCACAAGTTTAACAGCTTGCTCCAGCTCTTCTAAAGTAAAATTGTCAGCATAAGCGCGCAACCCAAACTCTTTGCCTGCCAAATATACAGCATCCGCTCCAAAATGTAAGGCTACATTCAGCTTGCTAAGGTTGCCTGCGGGGGCTAAAAGCTCTACCTTTTCCATAGTGTTCAATCCTCTATTATTATTGGTATAATCATAGAACTTTTTTTCAAACCCTTATAGACTATTTTGCCCAGCCCTTTTCGCAAAGCTCTTTTTAGCTCTGATATATCAACTTCCTTAATGTCGTTAGAAACTATATAATTAGTCACATATTCCTTCATTACTTCTTCAATTTGAGGATTGGTGCGAATACCCCTTGCTATAATATCAGGAGTGCACACCAGCGCAGAACGGGCCGCATCCAATTCCAAGATTACAATAATCAGTCCGTCTTCTGATAACAGCTTGCGATCTCTTAGGATTAGCTCATAATCCTCTGTGCTAAAAGCACCGTCTAACATTATCCTGCCTGCTCTTACATTGTCCAGCTTGCTAATGCCCTTTGCCTCAACGCCTATAACATTGCCTATTTCGGGTATCAAAATATTGCTTTTAGGTATCCCAATCTCCATAGCCAGCTCAGCATGCTGCTTCAAATGCCTAAACTCACCGTGAACAGGTATAAAATATTTTGGCCGCACCAGCGTAAGAATCATTTTTAGCTCTTCTTGAAAAGCGTGACCTGATGCATGCACTTCTTCAAGCGCCCTGTATATTACATTTGCCCCTTTTCGGTAAAGGTTGTTAATTACTGTATAAACATACCTTTCATTGCCCGGAATAGGCGATGCGCTCATTATAATTGTATCATTGCTTCCTATTTCCAGCTTTTTGAACTCACCTTGGCTCATACGGGTCAGCGCACTCATTGGCTCGCCTTGAGTGCCTGTACTAATTACGCAAAGTCTGTCATAAGGCACTTTATCGATTTTGTCTATATCCACTAAATGAATATCATCTACTTTCAGCTCTCCCAGCCCTCTTGCTATTTCTGCAATTTTAATCATACTTCTGCCGGAAAAAGCTATCTTTCTGTCATACTTTATCGCACAATCAATTAGCTGTTGCACCCTATGCACATTGGAAGCAAAAGTGGCAGCAATAATTCGTCTGCCCTTATTTTCTATAAAAACGCTATCCAAATTCTTAGCTACTTGGCGCTCGGACATACTAATGCCCGGCCTTTCGGCATTGGTGCTGTCCGACAGCAGCAAAAGCACCCCCTTTTTGCCTATATCGGCTATCCTGGTTAAATCAATAGGTTTATTATCTGTAGGGGTAAGGTCAATCTTAAAATCGCTGGTATGAAAAATTACACCTTTAGGGGTAGTGATACAAAGCGCAAAGGAATTGGTGATGGAATGATTGGTTTTAACAAACTCCACCGTAAAGCAACCTAGTCTTACTATATCATTTTCATTTACAGCGTGGATATTTTTTGTGCTTAAATTATGCTCTATCAGCTTGTAGCTAATCAGCCCTGCCGCAAGTTTGCCCGCATAGACAGGCACGCTGATTTCCTTTAATAAATATGGAAGCGCACCAATATGGTCTTCATGCCCATGCGTAATCACAAATGCACGAATTTTATCTGCATTGTCCGACAAATAAGAGTAGTCAGGTATCACATAATCTATGCCCGGCATCTCCTCAGCGTTGGGGAATGCCAGTCCGGCATCTATTACAATTATGTCGCCGTTATACTCTAAAGCGGTCATATTCTTGCCTATCTCGCCTACGCCGCCCAAAAAAATCAACTTTACCTTTTTAGCCATAAATCCTCAAAATGCTTTTCTTAACATTAATTATATACTAAAAAACTGTTTTTTTCAATTAATCAGCTTTAGGTTAAAACTTAATTTACATAATAATCCATTTTTTACTTAAAATACTAGTCGGAGGTAAATATGAAAGCAATAATTATGGCAGGCGGCAAAGGCACACGGTTGCAACCTTTAACTAATAATATCCCCAAACCTATGGTTAAAATTATTGACCGTCCTATACTGGAGCATGTTATTGAGCTGCTAAAAATGCATAATATCACACAAATCGGCATCACTTTAGGGCATATGTATGAGGTTATTATGGATTACTTTGGCTCAGGGCAAAGATATGGCGTAGAAATAAAGTATTTTGTAGAAGAAAGCCCTCTTGGAACTGCAGGCGGGGTTAAAGCGGCAAAAGAGTTTTTGGACGGTGACTTTTTAGTAATAAGCGGAGATTGCTACACCAATATGGACCTGACCAAAGCAATAGAATATCATAAGGCAAAGAAATCTCCCTTTACCATTATAGCTACCCCTCATACTAATCCTGTGGGGCTGGGCGTATTGGATATTGACTTTGAAGGCAGGCTTTCTACCTTTGTGGAAAAACCTGAACAAGTACGCCCTTCGCTAATAAATACCGGAGTTTATATTATTAATAAAAGTATATTAGATATGATTCCGGAAGGATTCTATGATTTTGGCAAGCAGTTAATTCCTCGTTTGGTTGGGGACGCTTATGTTGCTGTGACTTACGATTATTGGTCGGATATTGGCACCCTGCCTTCCTTTTATTACACCAATTTTTTAGTCTCACAAGCAATCAATACAGGGGCATAGTTAATTCGGTAAAAATTTATCAAATTGTGGCACTTGAAGTGCCATTTTTCTTTACAATAAGATTTCTAGGGAGTATAATGAAGCCATAAATATTTGCTTAGGGAGTTAAAATGAAAATATTCAATTTTTCAGCAGGTCCTGCAATGCTGCCTTACGAAGTTAAGCTACAAGCGCAAAAAGAGCTATTAAATTACGATAACAGCGGCATGTCAGTTATGGAAATGAGCCATAGAGGCAAGGTGTACGAAAGTATCCATAACGAAGCTGTAGCATTGCTAAAAGAGCTTATGCAACTTAATGACAACTATTATATATTGCTTTTGCAAGGCGGCGCAAGTATGCAATTCGAAGCTGTGCCCCTTAACTTAATGCAAAATGGCAAAGCTGACTATATAGTCACAGGCAATTTTGCTCTTAAAGCCTATAAAGAAGCTAAAAAATACGGGGAAGTTGCCGAAATTGCAAGCAGCAAAGATGCCAATTTTACCTATATACCCAATGTGGACAACCTTCCGCTTACTGACGGAGCGGATTACTTGCATATTACTTCGAACAATACTATTTTTGGGACAAAATACTCCAAGTTTCCTAATATGGAAATACCATTGGTTGCCGATATGAGCAGTAATATCCTTTCAGAAGCTATGGATTACAATCAATTTAGCCTTATTTATGCAGGTGCACAAAAGAATTTGGGTATTGCAGGGCTTACCATTGTTGTTGTAAAGAAAGCGCTGACCGAAAATCCAATGCCTATTTGCCCTACTATGCTAAAATATGCCACAATGGCAAAGGATAACAGCCTTTATAATACGCCAAGCACCTTTTCTATCTATATTGCCATGCTGACATTAAGGTGGATTAAAAGCATTGGCGGCATTAAGGAAATTGAAAAGCGCAATCAAGAAAAAGCGAGCTTGCTGTATGATTTTATAGATAGTAGCTCCTTTTATAAAAATCCTGTGCGCCCTTGCGACCGCTCACTAATGAATGTGCCTTTTGTCACACCCTGTGCTGATTTGGATGCTAAGTTTATCAAAGAAGCGGAAGGATATGGCTTGCTTACCCTTAAAGGGCATAGGCTGGTGGGCGGAATGCGTGCAAGCATTTACAATGCTATGCCGCTTGAAGGAATAAAAGCATTAATTGAGTTTATGAAGAAGTTTGAGCTGGAAAACGCTTAACAATGAGGGAAAAATGTACAGTATCTTAACTTTAAATAAAATTAGCGCCATAGTAAATGAAATTCTAAAAGGCTATAATATAGGCGCGGATATTGACAATCCGGACAGTATAATTGTGCGCTCTTGCAAAATGCATGACTATGCGGTAGGTGATAGACTGCTTGCAATAGCAAGGGCAGGTGCAGGAGTGAATAATATACCTGTGGACGAGATGGGCAAGCGTGGCATAGTTGTTTTTAATTCGCCGGGAGCCAATGCCAATGCTGTGCTGGAGCTTACTCTTTGTTCCCTGCTGCTTGCCTCAAGAGATATTATAGAGGGTGTAAGGTGGTGCAATTCTCTTTCCGGTGAAGATGTAGATAAGCAAGTAGAAAAAGGCAAAGCCGCCTTTGCAGGCAACGAAATACTTGGAAAAACTTTGGGCTTGATAGGGCTTGGGGCAATTGGCGTAAAGGTTGCCAATGCCGCTACTTTGCTGGGCATGAGGGTAATAGGTTATGACCCTTATATATCTGATGAAAATAAGGCTACCCTTAATGAAAAAGTTAAGATAGTTTATTCTTTGTCTCAAGTGTATGCAGAATCTGACTATATTTCTCTGCATCTTCCGCTAATAGCAGAAACTAAAGATATTATCAATGCTGCAAGCATTGCACAAATGAAAGACGGTGTAAAAATTATTAATATGAGCAGAGGCGGACTAGTTTGCACTTTGGATATAGTTGCCGCTCTTGCCAGCGGAAAAGTAAAAAAATATGTTACTGATTTTCCCGGAGCGGAGGAGAGCAATCAAGTAGGAATTATCCCTATCCCGCATTTGGGAGCAAGCACCGCAGAAGCTGAGGAAAATTGCGCTATTATGGCGGCTAATCAAATTAAAGATTATTTGGAGAATGGCAATATCGTCAATAGCGTTAACTTCCCCGCAATTAAAGTTGCGCCAAAAGGTAATCACCGCCTGCAAGTTATAGCAAAAAACTATGATGAGTTTTACAATGACCTCAATGTGGTATTTAGCGGCGAAAGCATTAATATAGCGGCTAATAAGGACTACAAAGTTGCATTAATTGATGCTGATGTTATTGAAGACGAAAAAATAAAAGCTATTGCAAAATTGCCGCAAATTATAAGAGTAAGGCTAATTAAATAGCATATATTGCATAATCCTCCATTTTATGTTAAAATCATAAAGCACCAGGAGATTATGTATGAAACTCCACGAATCAGGCGAAAACTATTTAGAAACTATTTATCTGTTGCAAAAGCAAAGTGAATGCGTAAGGGCAATAGATATTGCAACTGAGCTTAGTTTTTCTAGAGCCAGCGTTTCCCGTGCTTTGAATTTGTTAAAAAATAAAGGGTATATTGATATAGAAAACAACCAAATCACCTTAACAAAGCAAGGTCAGGAAAAAGCAGAAAGCATATATGCAAGGCATGTGCATATCACCAATTTTTTAGTAGAAAGTTTGGGTATTGATAGGCATACAGCAGAAAAGGATGCTTGCAGGATAGAACATATTATTAGCGAAAAGACCTTTAACCTTATTAAAGAAAAATATTAAAACTCCCGCTAAAAGCGAAAAACAACTGTCCTTAATGCCATTTATCTTGCCGCCTTTTGCTATAAATAGGATACTCTTGCAAACGCCCCAGCCCATCCCAATATGCTCTAATACAATCTACGCTAAGTATGTTGCCATGACTGGGCAATAAAGTTATTGCATTTTCTAAAATATACTTCCAAGTCTTTTGCAAAGCAAGCACATCTTCCAGCACCAAAGGATAATAGCATTTAGATAACTTCGGCATATTAAATACTGCATCTCCGCAAATCAGCCTTTTACCTGGTAGCATTAGCCCTATGGAATCTGTTGTATGTCCGGGCAAAGCAACAATTTCGATATCCAGCTTATCTTCTTTAAGATATTGAGTACCGCCCTTTTCAAAAAGCAAATATCTGTTGGGTGCATTTACAGCAGGGAATTTATGCTCACCCAACTTAAAAAACTCTAGGAACTTGCATACCTTTTGTATTTTTTTGGAGGTAGCTATATGAATCTTTAAGTTGCGTCCTAGTTTTATTCGCTCTGTTGCTTCCCTGTGCAATATCAATTTTGCCTTTGGAAAAGTGGCAAGCTGTTCTTTCAAAAAACCTGCATGGTCATCGTGAGAATGAGTCAGGAATAGATATTTAACATGGGCGGCAACAAAGCCCGCTTCTGTAAACCTAGCCATAAAATCTTCAAAACCGCCGGGGTATCCCGAATCTACTACTATTAGAGAACCAGTAATGTTTATAACAAAACAAGCTACCCTTTTAGTGCCAAGATTTATCACTTCATACATTTCAACTTTCTCCTTTTTCTACCTTTTTTAAGTTATTTACAAGAAAAAACATTGGTATAAACATAAACACCCCTACTGCCGCAGCCGCTAAAAAGATGCCCGGCACAGGTATATTGACAACTTCATTAAACTCATTGATGTAAGTTTGATTGGAAGAGCTAATTACAGCATTGCCGATATAAGGACCAATTACCATTGGTATAAGGACAAAAAATATCATTCTTATACCTTGAAACAGCCCTACCTTGTCTTTGGGTGTCTTGTCTCTGATTATTGCATTTAGCACAATCCCCAGCAATACCGAGCCCGCCAACATAACAATGCCTACCGCCCCTATTAAAACAATATTGCGGGAAAAATACATGAAAAACAAGCCAACAATATAAATTAAAGCAGAAAGATAAACGAACTTTGATTTGCCTTTTTTATCAATGAAACTGCCGATAAGTATACCGAAGATGGCTGCACCCAGCACTACAACAGCAAGAATAATGCTGTATTGTACCATAGTAAGATTCAAGAACCTTTCCATATAGACCAAAAGATAAGGCATAAAGACTTGGCTGCTTATCCCTTCTATGCCTACAGCAAGGAAAGCTATATAAAGATACTTGTTTTCTTTTATTACACTTGGTCGGAATCCGTAAAAGATATTCTTATAATATTTCTCGCTAGCCTTTACTCCGCTTCCGCTTTCTTTAATTAAAAGCAATCCTAAAATACCGCTAAGAGAAACTATCAATCCAAGCCCCATAAAAAACCAGCAGTAACCTACGGAATCTATAATGATACCAAACCCGCCCGCTACAATAAGCATGGCAAACAGCGGCATTGCGCTCAATACGCCTTCTACCGTAGCACGATTTTGCGGGACAGTAATATCAGTTATCCAGGCATTAAATGCGGCATCATTGGCGGTTGAGCCAAAGAAAGTCATTACACAATCCATAATTACTACAGCGGCAACAGTAAATAACAACACCTTATTTGCTTGCAGCGAAGGAAAGAGCAAGGCGGTATTTGAGCGAGAAATAAAAGCAAATGCCAAAGTAGACAAACCCCATAAAATATAGCCTAGTGAAATAAAAATCTTGCGGCGACGAATCTTATCGCTGTATGCGCCTACAAACAATGTAGTTAAAGTGGCAACTATTGCGCTTGCCGCTACCATAAGCGCAATATCCTTAGTAGTGCCACCAATCTCGTTATATAGAAATACATTAAAGTACATATTTTCCACAGCCCAAGCTATTTGTCCAAATAGCCCAAATACTACAATTGCACTCCAGGTCTTTTTACTTATCTTTTTATCCATAATGCTTATATTCTATCACTTTCTTACTGCTAAAGTCAATATGCAAAAAACACATAAAAAGATATTAATTATTGTATGATTCTTACCTTCCACCCATAATAAGTGATTGAAAAAAATCAAAATTTGGGATATAATAATTGCTATGGGAAGCAGAGCGCAAAAGAAGATAAAACTACTTAATCTTACAATAGCCACCTTAACAGCATTATTGCTGGCTGTTATGCTAGGTTATGTGTTGCCTTCAATGCTGGCGGATGAGCGGATTATTATTGTAAGCAGCAAAGCGGCTATTAGAAGGATTAAGTACAATGAAGAAAATAAAACTGCAGAAGAAGGGGAAATTGTGTTTATAGGAGATTCAATTTTTGAGTTTTATGACACTGATAAATACTTTCCTGATCATATAGTTTACAATAGAGGTATTGCCGGAGATAGATCTAATCACATTTTAGACCGCCTCTCAGACAATGTTTTAATGCTAAACCCCAGAATTATACTTATCCATGTGGGCACCAATGATATTGGAGCTAAGCTTGGGTATGATATTATATTAGCAAACTATAAAAAAATTGTTGACAATATACACGCTCATGATGCTGGCATTAAGATTCTGATAGATAGCGTTTATCCGATTAATGACGAAAACCGCTTCTTTTACAGTCGTATTTATGGGACTAGGGAAAATTATCAAATCTTGGAGCTAAACCGCCAACTAAAAGAGTTTGCTGCAAAAAACGGATGTATTTTTATAGATAATTACTCAATACTTACCGATAGCGAAGGCAGGCTGGCAAGAGCATATACCACGGACGGGCTACACTTGACGCAAAAAGGCTATGAGGTGGCAACTGATTCAATCCTGCCTTATTTGCAAGAAGAAACCCCTGAATATTAGGGGTTTAACATCTTTTTTTATTTATATTTTATTTCTTTACTTCTTATTTTTACTTTTCTTTTCTTTATATGCTATCAAAAAACTATTGTACTGGCTAGAGTCAATTTCGCCTTCTGCAGATGCCGCAATTTCGACATTGGGCAAATCGCCCGCATTCTTAGGTACCAGCATTAGCAATATCCCGCCTATAATAAAGAATAGCAGCAAGGAAAGGATGCCTATCCTGGGGTTGCCCGATAATTTGGTGACTACAGCAATTACGCCAGGGCCGACCACCGCCGCACCTTTGGAAAAAATATCGTACGCGCCAAAGAACTCATTGGATTTTTCTTTAGGAATAATTTTTGCAAAGTAGGAGCGGCTAAGAGCTTGTATACCGCCTTGGAACAAGCCTACAAAAAAGGCAAGGATAAAAAAGTCCAGCAGCGACTTCATAAAGAAAGCATACCCTACCACAGCCGAATAGCCTATTATGCTGATTAATATCAAGTAACGAGGAGAATGCTTACGGGCGGCAGTTGCAAAAATAATAGAAAACGGCCAAGCTACGAATTGGGTCATCAGCAATGCAATTACCAAATATATTGGAGAAATCTCTTGCAATATTTGTTGTGCATATACCACGCTCATACCTATTATAGTACCTACACCGTCAATATAAAAGAAAAATGCAAGCAAAAACATAAATGGCGCTTTATATTTAGGCAAATCCTGTAAAGTTGCTTTGATTTTATGAAAAGCATTGCGTATTTGACGAGGGCAAGGCTCTACTCCGTGCACCTGTTTATAATCTCTTAATAAAGGTATACTGACCAGCCCCCACCAAATACCGGTTATTGCCATACCGATAATAATTGCATTTGCCGCACCTATGCCGATAAGCGGTCTGCCTTCAGGCATAATTGACAGCGTATATATAGCTAAGCAAACACTAAAAGGAATAGTGCTGCCTACATACCCCCAGCCAAAACCTCTGCCGGACACATCATCGTATCTGTCCTCACTAGTTACATCCACCAGCATTGCATCATAAAATACAATACTGCCTGACAGCCCTATCCTGCCAATAATCACTATAGCGGCAAGTATAGGTATACTTTGGCTTATTCCAATAAAGAAGCAAGATGCCACCCCTAGCACCAAAAAAGCAAGGAACATCTTTTTCTTCATACCTTTATTGTCGGCAATAGCTCCCAAAATTGGATTGATAAGCGCTACCGCAAAAGCGGATATGGAAAGCAAAGTGCCAAAAATAGCAGTTGTATCAGCTTCATTGAAACCTTGCGCCTTAGCTAAAGTATTGTAATAAATAGGCAACAATGATGCAATAATCATAACAAAAGCAGAATTAGCAACATCGTAAAGCACCCATGAGCGCTCCGTTTTGTTTAATTTAAATTTCATAGAAATCTCCTTTTGAAAACTTAATTATTTTAATAATAGCCTGCTATTTAATACAGATAGAGAAACTGAAAAATTAACATTTTCTATTACTATAGAATCAGGCAAAGACAAGCGTATCGGAGCAAAGTTCCAAATTGCGGCAACTCCCGCGCCTATCAACATATCCGCTGCTTCCTGTGCCGCATCTGCCGGAGTGGTAATAATGCCGACTCTGGCACGAGTTCTGCGCACTTCCTTTTTAATGTCTTCAGGAGCGCAAATTATCAGTCCGTTAATTATATCGCCTACTTTTGTCTGGTCACTGTCAATCAGCCCGGCAATAGATAGCCCGTATTGCTTAAATCCGGGATAATTGGTAAGTGCCCTGCCTAAATTGCCCACGCCTACAAGGATAGCTTTTTTATTGTTTTTATAATCCAGCGTCTTTTCCAACACTTGAATCAGTTCATCCAAGATATAGCCCGTCTTTGGCCTGCCGATAATGCCCGTTTGCTGTAAATCTTTGCGTACTAAAATAGGTATTAGCTCTAACTTATTAGCTATTACCGTACAAGAGATATTTTCTTCACCGCTTTCTTTCTCTTCTAAAGCTATTCTATAATATAACGGCAATCTTCTTAGCGTTGGCTCCGGAATCCCCATTATATCCCCTCCCTTAGTACTTCTAGATAATTATATATCAAAAGCAAGGTCAAGTCAAGGTAAAATATTTTTTAG
>CAYSNP010000017.1:0-37547 GCA_964432485.1 uncultured Christensenellaceae bacterium
ATTTATTATTAGAGTGTTATTAAAAATATAATTAAATGAGGAGTTATTAAAGGATGAGAAAAAGAGGCGTTTTATATTTTTTAATTGGGGTAGCTCTTTGGTTTTTGGTTGACTTTACGACGACATATGCGATAAAGGATCCCGTTAAATATTACCGTACTTATATGCCCGTAATTTTGATATTTTATATGGGATGCCCTTTTATTTTTTCGTTACTTATCTATAAGTTTAAATTCAGAAGCATACGCTTGTTTATCGCAATGATTATAGAGATAATAACCGTCGAAATATTATTTACAAAAAATCCCCTGTTTTTTTCTTTCCCCAATGTGATTTTAGCCATCGTCGCAGCGATATCACTTTACTCCTTCTTGACATTTCTCCCAAAATGGATTGCAGATAAAGAGCTGAAAAATAAAAAGGTGCTAGCCATAACTCTTACGGCTATTTGGTCTATAATAACATTAATCACAATATTCGAAGGCGGGACATAAAAACTCCGCCTTTTTTAGGTGTGTCAAGCATGGCATAAAGCTAAAAACAGGGTTGCAGGATAGTTTATTATCAAAATAGCAAAAAAAAACGACAAAAAATACATCCCAAGCACGACACTTGATAATATCTTAAGTCTTTACAAATTTGATCGTAACTTGCAATCAATCGTATATAAATATGCTTTAACGATTGAAAATCATATAAAGGCATTAATAGCGCATGAATTTAGCAAGGTGCACGGAATAGATGAAGCTAAGTATTTAGATAAAGCTTGCTTTACGCCTAACCCAAATTTAACTGCTTATGTTAATGAATTAATAGAAAAATGCAATAGTGTAATAGCTGATGGAAAGGATGTAAAAAATAATAGATATAGGCCTTATATAGCTCATAATGCTACGAGGCATGGACATGTGCCGTTATGGGTTTTGGTTAGAGCGTTGACTTTTGGCACAATTTCTAAATTTTACAAATTAATGCTATTTGAAGAAAAGAAACTTATTGCGGACAATTACAAGCTAACTCATTATGAGCTAACAAATCTTCTAAACATGTTAGTACAATATCGCAATATTGTTGCCCACGGTGAACGAATATATTGTGTAAAGCTAAAAAGGAGCAGATTGGGTGCTTCGTTAAATGTTGTAAAGAACATGAGTTTACCCCTAAATAAAGGGGGCGTACCCAAATGCGGTCAAAAAGATTTTCTAGCGCTTATGATTATCTTCAAGTATTTACTTCCAGATCTAGAATTTGAATTTTTTATCATTGAAATTGCTGAACAATTAAAGAGGTTAGAAGAATCAATTAACCCAAAAGTAATGAATAAAGTAAAATTTGAAATGGGCTTGAATATAGGGAGTTGGAAAGCGCTACCCAAAATGAACAAATGAAAATTTTTTAATACCTAAAAAAGCTATAGATTGTAACACCTGTTATCCAATTAGAGTATAATATAATTTTTTTAAGTATGAGTTGATTTTAGCTAAGATTGGATACAATTAACTCTGTCATTTTGGTGCAGCCGATTATCTTACAATTTGGGCTGGAGATGTCTGCTGTGCGGTAGCCTTCTTCTAATACCTTATTTATTGCGGCAATTATGCTATTATGCTCTGCTTTTAGGCCAAAACTATCTCTTAACATCATAGCCGCAGAAATAATGGTAGCGATAGGATTGGCAATATCTTTGCCGGCTATATCAGGGGCAGAACCGTGTATTGGCTCGTATAGACCTTTTTTGTCAGCACCTAAGCTGCCGGAAGCAAGTATACCTATTGAGCCGGATACTTGAGCGGCTTCGTCGCTAATAATATCCCCAAACATATTTTCTGTTACAATTACATCGAATTGAGAGGGATTCCTCACCAGCTGCATTGCCGCATTATCTACCAGCATATCCTCAACTTGTAGCTGAGGATACTCTTTTGCAAGCTCATGTACAGTTTTGCGCCATAAACGGCTACTTTCTAACACATTGGCTTTATCTATGCTTATTACTTTCTTTTTTCTGCCTAACGCAATTTCAAATGCTATTTTTGCTATACGCTCAATTTCTGTTACGCTATATGGTAAGGTATCAAAGGCAGTAAGCTGCTTGCCTTCCCCATAATAACCTTTCTTGCCAAAGTACAATCCGCCGGTAAGCTCTCGGACAATCACCATATCAATGCCTTTATCCCTAATGTCAGCGCGCAAAGGGCAAGCCTCTTTTAGCGACGGCAATAAAATTGCAGGCCGGATATTGGCAAAAAGCTGCATACCTTTTCTAAGTCCTAGAAGTCCGCTTTCCGGTCTTAGATGCCCGGGTAAGCTATCCCATTTAGGGCCGCCTACCGCGCCAAGCAATACGCTATCCGCATTTAGGCAAGCGTGTAAAGTTTCCTCGGGTAGAGGTACTCCTGTATTGTCTATAGCCACTCCGCCCATTTCTACAAAGTTAAAGTCAAACTTATGATTGTATATTTTGCCAATTTTATTAAGTACAGCTATTGCCGCATTAATAATTTCCGGGCCGATTCCATCACCTTTTATTGTTGCTATCTTAAACTCCATATTTTGCCTCTATTTAATATTCTTAATTTTATTTAACAATCCGCCTGCTCGAATTATGGATTCAATAAAAGGCGGAAAAGGTTGTCCCGTAAAACTTGCTCCTGTGGATAAGTTAGTTATCTTGCCCGTTTCAAAATCAACTTCAACGCTATCGCCTGCCGATATATTTGCCGCAGCTTGCGGGCTTTCTACAATAGGCAAGCCAATATTTATAGCGTTGCGGTAAAAAATGCGAGCAAAAGTTGAGGCTATTACACAGCTTATGCCCGATGCTTTAATAGCAATAGGCGCATGCTCTCTGGATGAGCCGCAACCGAAATTGTCTTCTGCTACAATAATGTCGCCCGCTTGCACCTTTTCTGTAAAGCTAGGGTCAATATCTACCATACAATGGCTTGCAAGCTCTTTTTCGCTGGTGGTGTTAAGGAATCTTGCAGGGATAATTACATCCGTATCCACATTGCTGCCATACTTAAAAACTTTTCCTTGTACTTTCATATTATGCCTCTCCTTTTAAGATTTCTTCAGGTCCTGCCAGCCTGCCAAGCACCGCACTGGCGGCGGCAACATAAGGACTTGCCAGATAAACTTCGCTTCCCGTATGCCCCATTCTGCCTACAAAGTTTCTGTTAGTGGTGGCAACCGCTCTTTCGCCTTGTGCAAGGATGCCCATATGCCCGCCCAAACAAGGTCCGCAAGTGGGAGTAGAAACCGCCGCTCCCGCTTTAACAAAAATCTCTAGCAATCCTTCTTTTAATGCTTGCAAATAAATTTCTTGCGTGGCGGGAAAAATAATTGTCCTAACCCCTTTGGCAACTTTTTTGCCTTTTAACACTTCAGCCGCTTGCCTTAGGTCGCTAATACGCCCATTGGTGCAACTGCCAATAACTGATTGATGTATTTTAATCTCGCCAACCTCATCTATAGTATGAGTATTTTCTGGCAAATGCGGAAAAGCTACGGTAGGGCGCAAGGAGGCCAAATCTATGGTGTAGGTGCTGTCATATTCAGCATCTGCATCAGCTTCAAATATTTCTATCGTGCCTTTATATCTGCCCTCAAGATAATCCAGCGTCACTTTATCTACAGGGAAAATACCGTTCTTCGCCCCTGCTTCTATTGCCATATTTGCAATGGTAAGTCTATCGTCTATGGAAAGGTAAGCAAGTCCGTCACCTGCAAACTCCATTGACTTATAAAGCGCGCCGTCAACGCCAATCAAGCCGATTATATGCAATATTATATCTTTGCCGCCTATATATTTTGCAGGCTTGCCTGCGAGAACAAACTTTATTGCGGCAGGCACTTTGAACCAGCATTTTCCGGTAGCCATGCCCGCTGCCATATCCGTACTGCCAACTCCGGTAGAAAAAGCGCCAAGTGCCCCATAAGTGCAAGTATGGCTATCAGCACCAATTACCAAATCGCCTGCACCCACCAGCCCTTGCTCAGGTAGCAGCGCATGTTCTATACCCATTTCGCCTACATCAAAGAAGTTTTTTATTTCTTTGTTGCAGGCAAACTCTCTTACATATTTGCATTGTTCCGCCGCTTTTATATCTTTATTAGGCGTAAAATGGTCCATTACAAGAGCTACTTTTGATTTATCAAAAATGCTGTCTAATCCTGCTTTTTTATACTCTTTAATGGCTACGGGTGCGGTAATGTCATTGGCAAGCACCATATCCAAATTGGCTTCAATCAACTGCCCTGCGGCAACTGATGCCAAGCCCGCTTTTTTTGCAAGGATTTTTTGACTCATAGTCATACCCATAATGCTTTAGCTCCTTATTTATTTTTTATTTTTAATTTATACTCTATACTGTCCACTAGCGCTTTCCAACTGGCTTCTATAATATCTACCGAAACGCCGACAGTAGACCACATACTGTCTCCGTCTGTGCTGGTGATAAGCACCCTTACCGCACTGGCTGTAGCATCATCGGTATTTTTGCTAATTACCCTAACTTTGTAATCAACCAGCGAAATCATTTCAATATCAGGATAAAAGTGCACTAATGCCAACCGCAATGCCTTATCAAGAGCATTGACCGGACCCTCTCCTTCAGAGGTGCACAGCCTTGTTTCTGCCCCCACCCTAACTTTTACAACCGCAGTAGCATAATTGCCTTCGATATGCGGCTGCTCATTTATTACCTTAAAACTGATAAGCTCAAAGCTGGGCTTAAACTTATCTAAGATATTCATTATTTCTATAATAAAGCTGGCTTCCGCACTTTCAAAGCTATATCCGTTTAGCTCCAACTCTTTAAGGCGGCGCACAATTTTTTCAACTTCAACGCTATTTTTATCCAAAGAGGGAAAATATTTATTGAGCTTCTTAACTATTGCTGATTTGCCTGCTATTTCGCTTATTAAAAATCTTCTGGTATTGCCCACGCTTTCCGGAGCAATATGCTCAAAAGATTCCGAACTTTTGATAACTCCGTCGGCATGCATACCCGCTTTATGCGCAAAAGCGCTTGCTCCCACATAAGGCATATTATTTACTAAAGAGATATTGGCAATATCCGCAACGGTCAGCACAACATTGGTAAGCTCTGATATATTGTTATTAGGCAAGCATTTATAGCCAAGTTTAAGCTGCAAGTTGGGGATAATTGTAGATAAATTAGCATTGCCGCACCGCTCTCCAAACCCCACAAGAGTACCTTGCACTTGAGTTGCTCCTTTTTGCACAGCTATAATGGAATTAGCTACGCCAAGCCCGTTGTCGTTATGGGCATGAATGCCAATCCTTACATTTGGGAACTTTTCTTTAACTATATCGGTAATTTGCGCAACCTCATCAGGAAAAGAGCCGCCATTGGTATCGCAAAGGCAAATAGTTTCCGCTCCTGCGGCTATTGCTTGCTCTAAAGTCAGTATAGCATACTGCGCATTATGTTTATATCCGTCAAAGAAATGCTCCGCATCAAAAACAACCTTTTTGCCCTTTGCAACCAGATATTCCACCGAATCAAAAATCATTTTCAAGTTTTCTTCCAAGCCTACATTTAGCACCTTTAAAGCATGCATATCCCAGCTTTTGCCGAAAATTGCCACATAGTCAGTGCCTGCTTCCAGCAAACTGGCAATATTTTTGTCCTCACCGACTTTAGTATTCTTGCGTCTGGTGCTGCCAAAAGCAACCAGTTTAGCATAGTTTAGCTTATAATTCCTTATCCTTTGAAAGAATGCCAAATCTTTGGGATTGGAGCCCGGATTGCCTGCTTCAATAAAGGGTACGCCAAGTTTGTCTAGTGCTAAAGTGATATTTAACTTATCCTCTACCGAAAAAGAAATATTTTCTCCTTGTGCTCCGTCTCGTAAGGTAGAATCATATATTTCTATTACTTTATCCATTATTCCTCCATTACAAGTTTATTTACTGCATTGATATAGGCAAGCAAGCTAGATTCAATAATATCAGTAGAAATGCCTCTGCCGGTTGCGGTATTTTCGCCGTACTTGATTTTTACAATAGCTTCGCCTAGCGCATCTTTGCCTTCGGTTACGCTGGATACGCTAAAATCCGTTAAGCTGATTTCTTTAGCAATTATTTTATTAATAGCCTTAAAGGAAGCATCTACAGGTCCGTCTCCCTCATCTGTTGCAAAATGCACCAGTTCTTTATGCACCAGCTCCACAGTAGCGGCGGAACGCCCTTTAGTAGTGCGGCTGACTCCAAAGTTATTAAGCGCATACTCACCATCGCCCGCAACCTTTTCTTTATGTGCCAGCAATGCCTCTATGTCTTTGCGGGACACATACTTCTTTTTATCGCATAATGCTTTGAATTTGTCAAACATATCCAATAGTTCATTTTCTGAAAGTTCATAGCCCATTTCTTTAAGATGTTCTGCAAATGCATGCTTGCCGGAATGCTTGCCAAGCACAATTTTATTTTCGGGTACACCCACATCCTCAGGGCTAAGAATCTCATAAGTGGTCTTTTCCGCCAGCACTCCATGCTGATGAATACCGCTTTCGTGTGCAAAGGCGTTTGCTCCTACAATAGGTTTTGTGGGCGGGATTTGCACGCCGATAATATTAGAAAGCATTCTGCTGGTCCTGTAAATTTGCTTGGTATTAATATTTGTATACACACCGTAAAAGTCTTTGCGGGTATTGAGCGCCATAACAACTTCTTCTAAAGAGGCATTGCCCGCACGCTCTCCAATACCGTTAATTGTGCATTCTACTTGAGATGCTCCTGCCAGCACGCAAGCCAGCGAATTGGCAACGCCGCATCCCAAATCATTATGATTATGGCAAGATATATCTATCTTTTCAACACCAACTAGGTTGTTTTTTAGATAGCTGATAATTTCAAACATTTCTTGAGGGGTGCTATACCCTACCGTATCAGGAATATTTACGGTGTCAGCTCCGTTATCTATTGCTGTTTGAATAGCTTTTAACAAATAAGGCAATGGCGTTCTGGAAGCGTCCTCTGCGCTAAACTCCACATTGGAAATAAGTTTCTTTGCATACTTTACCATAGCGGCAATGCGCTCAAGCACTTCGTCTTGGGTCATACGCAGTTTATATTTCAAATGAATAGGGCTTGTTGCCAAAAAGATATGCAGTCTTGGCGACGCCGCTCCTCTTAGAGCTTCGTAGCTTGCATCTATATCACCGGGCAAAGCGCGGCATAGGCTGGCAATTTGACAATCCTTAATTGTTTCCGCAACAGCTTTTACGCTTTTGAAGTCGCCGGGGCTAGCTATGGCAAAGCCCGCTTCAATTACGTCCACTCCCAGTCTTTCCAGTTGCAGAGCCAGCTCTAGCTTTTCGCTCAAATGCATACTGCAACCCGGGGACTGTTCACCATCTCTAAGAGTGGTATCGAAGATTTTAATTTTCCTTGACATAACTATTTTCTCCTTTTTGTATTCAAAAGCCCAACCGTTTGGGTTGGGCTTCTATATTTTTAGGTTATCTTTTTATTTAGAGTCACCTTTCAATACGCCGCCCATCCCGGCATCGGTTACTAGATTCCTGTAACGAGCTAGGTAGCCTTTTAGGTCTTTTTTTAGAGTTAGCTTAGCTGCCAGTTTTCTGGATTCAATTGTCTCCTTGCTCAATGCAAGGTTAATAATGTTAGCAGGTATATTAATTTCTATAATATCCCCTTCTTCAATTAAACCAATAAGTCCGCCTGCCGCCGCTTCAGGGCAAATATGACCTATTGCCGCTCCTCTGGTAGCGCCGGAAAAACGCCCGTCGGTAATAAGAGCTACATCTTTATCCAGTCCCATACCGGCAAGAGCCGAAGTTGGTATAAGCATTTCTCTCATGCCCGGTCCGCCTTTAGGTCCTTCATATCTGATAACTACCACATCGCCTTTTTTGATTGCGCCTGCAAGAATAGCGCTTATGCAGTCTTCCTCGCTTTCAAAAACCCTGGCAGGGCCTGAATGAATAAGCATCTCCGGAGCTACAGCACTTTGCTTTACTACGCTGCCGCCGGGGGCAAGGTTGCCTTTAAGCACCGCAATACCGCCAAAGTGGGAATAGGGATTGTCCAGCGGCCTAATCAGCTTATTATCTAAAACTTGCGCACCTTTAACTTTTTCCGCTAAGGAAATATTATATACTGTTTTTGCGCTACCGTCTATCAGCCCGCCTTCAATTAGCCTGTTTAGCACCGCAGCAATTCCGCCTGCAAAATGCAAATCTTCTATAAAGTCAGTGCCGGCAGGATTTAGCTTGGTAAGGTTGGGGGTTTTTTTGCTAATCTTATCAAAGGTGTCTATATTAAAGTCTTCTTGCGGCACTCCAGCTTCATAAGCTATAGCCAAAAGGTGAAGCACGCTATTGGTAGAACAACCTAACGCCATATCCAAAGCTACCGCATTTTCCAGCGACTTTTTATTAATAACTTGCTTGATAGTGACTTTTGATTTATAAATATCCATAATGGCTTCGCCTGCAAGGCGGGCAAGAGCCAATCTCTCCCCGTATACAGCAGGGACAGTACCATTGCCATTGGGAGCTATCCCAAGTGCTTCGGTAAGACAATTCAAGCTGTTGGCAGTATACATGCCCGAACAAGAGCCGCAAGTGGGACAAGCTATATTTTCCAGTTGTCCAAGCTCGTTAGTGCTTATAATGCCAAAAGAACAAGAGCCTACCGCTTCAAACATATTCGAAAGGCTGGTCCTGCCTTTAGCATGTTTTCCCGCAAGCATAGGGCCGCCGCTTACTACCACAGTAGGCAAATCCACCCTTAATGCGCCCATAATCATTCCGGGGATAATTTTATCACAATTTGGCACAAGCACCACAGCATTACAGTTGTGCCCTGCTACCATAGCTTCTACGCTATCGGCAATTAGCTCTCTGCTGGGCAAGGAGTAACGCATACCGTTATGCCCCATAGCAATCCCGTCGCAAATGCCTATAGAAGGCATAATTACAGGAAAACCGCCTGCCGCAAGCACTCCCTCTTTAACTTTTTGGGCAACTTTATCAAGATGGATATGACCGGGCACAATTTCGCTGTATGCGCTAATAATTGCCACCAACGGCTTTTGCATATCCTTATCCGTATAGCCCATAGCCTTATATAAGGATCTATGAGGCGCTCTTTCTATTGATTTTGCCAATTCCTGTGCCATAATAATACCTATTGGTTTTTCTTTAGGAATATCATTTTATCCCTTAAAGTCTTACCTATTGTTTCAATCAGTCCTTCAGCCTCTTTTTTACGCAATGCAAGAAACTCTTCTCTTTTGCCCTCTTTATTTTCTGCAAGCCACTTTTTAGCAAAGCTGCCGTCTTGCACTTCTGCAAGCACCTTTTTCATTTCCGCTCTGGTTTCATCTGTAATAATGCGCTTGCCTACCATATAATCGCCATATTCTGCAGTATCGCTTATAGAATAACGCATAAGTGACAGTCCGCCTTGCCAAATCAAGTCTACAATCAGCTTCATTTCGTGCAAGCACTCAAAGTAAGCAATTTCCGGTTGATAACCTGCTTCTACCAATGTATAAAAACCTGACTTGATAAGTTCGGTCACCCCGCCGCAAAGTACGCATTGTTCACCAAATAAGTCGGTTTGAGTTTCTTCCACAAAAGAAGTTTGTAAAATGCCCGCTTTACTGCCGCCAATACCGTCAGCATAGGCAAGAGCCAGCGCTAGGGCATTGCCGGTGGCGTTTTGTTCTACCGCTATTAAGCAAGGTACGCCTTTGCCTTCTATAAATTGGCTGCGTACTGTATGCCCCGGTCCTTTGGGAGCTATCATAGTTACATCTATATCAGCAGGAGGCACAATCAGCTTGTAAGTGATAGCAAAGCCGTGAGCAAACATAAGCATATCACCTTTTTTTAGGTTAGGCTCAATGCTGTTCTTATAAATATCAGTTTGCAAATGGTCAGGGGTAAGAATCATAATAATATCAGCCAGCTCCGCCGCTTTGGCGGTTTCGTATACCTTTAGCCCCGCCGCTTCCGCCAGTGCCCAAGATGCGCTGTCTTTTCTTAGCCCTACGCATACATCAGCTCCGCTGTCTTTTAGGTTAAGCGCATGCGCATGCCCTTGAGAGCCATAGCCGATAATAGCAATTTTTCTGCCCTTTAGCAAGTTTATGTTGCAATCTTTTTGATAATAAATTGTTGCCATTTTTTATACCTCCTATCGGATGCTATCCAATATCATTAACTTCTTTAATGGTCCTTTCTCCACGCATTAAAGCGCTGACGCCGCTGCGGGCAAGCTCAATAATACTATAAGAGCGCAGCACCAGCAAAAATCCGTCTATCTTGCTGGGAATGCCGGTAAGCTCTAAAATTAGAGAATTGGGCGATAAATCTATAATAGAAGCATCATAAATATTAGCTATTTCTATAAGTTCTCGCCTTTTTGCGGGTTTGACCGCTATTTTAACCATAATTAGTTCTCTAAATACAGATTCGCTTTCTCGTAAATGCGTAACTTTTTTTACATCGTGTGTTTTTGCAAGCTGTTTTAGGATTTGCTCTAAAATAAACTCGTCACCGCACATAACTATAGTCATGCGGCTAAAGCTCTCATCCTCAGTTTCGCAAACTGTAACGCTTTCTATATTAAAGCCCCGACGGCTAAACATACCGGAAATTCGAGTGAGTACGCCGGGCTGATTATTGACAAGCACACTAATAATATATCTTTGATTCATATGCGCATCTCCTTAATTAAGCTCAGGATTGGTAATAATATCGTCTACTGTCTTGCCTGCAGGTATCATTGGCAGCACAAACTCGTCGGTATCAATTTGGCAATCGACTACAACAGGCACACTTTGCGCTAAAGCCTTTTTAATTATGGCAGGGGCTTCTGCATTGGAGGTTATCCTAAAGCCTTTTGCTCCAAAGACTTCCGCAAGTTTTACAAAATCGGTCTTTTGCTCAATATTTGTTTGCGAATAGCGTTTGTTAAAAAATAGCGTTTGCCATTGGCGCACCATGCCCAGGGTGCGATTGTTTAGCACAAAAATAACTACCGGCAAATTGTATTTGCAAGCGGTTGCCAACTCATTCATATTCATATGGAAAGAGCCGTCGCCGGTTATTAAGATAGTCTTTCGGCCTGTGCCTACCGCCACACCATTGGCAGCGCCCAATCCATATCCCATAGTGCCCAGCCCTAAGCTGGATATAAATGTGCGGGGACGGTAAAACTTAAAGAACTGGCTGGTCCACATTTGATGTTGCCCTACATCGGTAGCAACAATTTGATTATTAGGGCTAAGTTCTCTAATCAATTCAATAATATGTTTGGGATTGGGGTCGGCTTTGCTTTTGGCAACAGTATGCTTTGCCGAGTTTTTTGTTATTTCTGCCAACCATTCCTTATTATTCTTTTGTTTAATTAAAGGTAAAAGAGCTTTTAAGGCAACTTTAGCATCTGCCACTAAGGAAGCATCTACCCTAACATTTTTATTAATTTCTGCTTTGTCAATATCTATATGAGCAACTTTTATATTTTCGGCAAATTTCTTTCTGTCTCCCGCCACTCTGTCGCTAAACCTTGCCCCAATAGCAATTAGCGTATCGCAGGTCTTTAGTGCTTGAGCACTTCTAAGGTCGCCATGCATACCTATAGTGCCTACAAAAAGTTTATGCTTTGAGCTCATGCCCCCCAGTCCCATTAGGCTGCAAGTAGTGGGGCTGTCCAGCTTTTCCGCAAAAGCGGCAAGCTCCTTGCTTGCATTGGCAGAAATTATGCCTCCTCCGTAATAGATAAGCGGGCGTTTAGCTTTATTGATAAACGCAGCCATCTTTGCCAAACTTTCTTTAGAAGGTTTTTTGGGAAGACTAGTTTTCATCTTAATAAGTTTATCTTCGCTGTACTCGTAAGGTGCAATTTGTACATCTTTGGGTATATCTATTAAGACCGGCCCTTTTCTGCCGCTGGACGCTATACTAAATGCCTCTGCAACTATTCTGGGTAAGTCCTCTACATTGGGGACAATATAATTATGCTTAGTGATAGGCATGGTAACGCCTGTTATATCAACTTCTTGAAAGCTATCTCTGCCCAGCATAGATAAGGGGACATTGCCCGTAATGGCAACAATGGGCACGCTATCCATATTGGCAGTAGCAATGCCGGTCACCAAATTGGTTGCCCCGGGTCCGCTTGTAGACATAACTACCCCGACTTTGCCAGTAGCACGAGCATATCCGTCAGCACCGTGCGCCGCTCCTTGCTCATGGCTGGTTAAGATATGCCTAATAGTACCGTCTTGGTGCAAAGCGTCATAAATATTTATGGCAAATCCGCCGGGGAATCCAAAGATGGTGTCTACGCCTTGTGCTTTAAGGCATTTTATTAATAATTCAGCGCCTGTAATTTGCATAGACTCCTCCTTTGCTTAGCTTAATAAAAAGAATGTTTAACAGTTACTTTACCATAATTTTTTTTTCAAGTCAAGCAAATTGATTTCGTGCAAAATACTTTTTCAAAAAAATTGAAAAATAAAAAGCAAAGAATATTGTAAATTTTTGCATAATATGATATACTTTAATTACAAAGGGAGCAAAATTATTATTGTAAAATGAAGAATTTTCCGTACATAGACTTGAAAAATCTCTTGTCGCAAAGCGATTTTCAAAAGATTCAAGACGAGATAGCTACAGCTACCGGAGTGGCAATGATAACAGTTGACTATACGGGTACACCTGTTACAGAACATAGCGAATGCAATGAGTTTTGCAAGTTTATGCGCAATGATTTTCGGTTCAGAAGACTTTGTGAAAGATGCGATTCCAGAGGCGGGGTAGAAGCTGCAAGGCTAAGACAACCTTATATCTATCTTTGCCATATGGGTATAGTAGACTTTGCTATCCCGATTATTGTCAATGGGTTATATTTAGGCGCGGTTATGGCAGGGCAACTGCTGGTTAGCGATACTGCAGAAAAGCTGGAAAGGATAGTGGCAGAAGACAGCTATGGTTCACTTTCTAAGTATTTGAAACTTTCTTACGAAAAGCTGCCCAAGCTCCCTTATGCTAAAATTTGCGCACTATCTAAGATTATTTCGTATTTATGCAACTCTTTTATTAAAGAAAGTATTGAAAAAAGCTCTATGCCCGGTGCCTTTGAAGATACGGTAGAGCAGACAGAAGACCCAAGGGAGCGAGCTATAATTGCCCCTGCCATAGATTACATAGACAAACATTACCGAGAAAAAATCTCTTTAGTATCCCTTGCCGATTTATGCGGAATATCGCCAAGCTATTTATCTCGATTGTTTAAGAAAGTGACAGGCTATAAGTATGCCTATTATGTCAATATGGTAAGGATTGACCATGCAAAAAGATTGCTCACTTCCACCAATAAGAGCGTTTCTGATATATCTTTGGATTTAGGATTCGAGGATACAGGCTATTTTACCAAGGTCTTTAAGAAGTTAGAGGGAGTTACCCCTTCCCACTATCGTGGCGAGTATCCAATGATTTCTGGGCTTGACCAAATGACCATAGAAGATATTGTTAAACCTTAAAATTGACTACAACAAAAAAGTACAACAAGAAAGTCCTATTATTGTTCATATTAATACATTGAAAATTCCCTTCAAGTATACTATAATGATAGGCACAATATTAAATTTATAAAAGGAGATTTTGTATGTTAAAGGCTTTTATTTCACCATCAAAGTACATCCAGAAAGAAGGCGCAATTAAAGAGTTAGGTGTCTACATTAAGTTGTACGGCTCTTCTGCCTTGCTAATAGCACATAAAGATGATGTTGCAAGGGTGCAAGCTCAGCTGGATTACACAGCAAAAGAAAATGGTGTGACCTTTGTCACCTCTAATTTTGGGGGCGAGTGTTCCAGAGAGGAGATTGCAAGACTTGTCGAAGTGGCTGAAGCAGCCAATTGCGACTGCGTAGTCGGTCTTGGCGGCGGAAAGGCCATAGATACCGCAAAGTGTGTGGCAGGCAATGCAAAACCTGTTCTTATCTGCCCTACAATTGCAGCTACTGATGCGCCGACCAGCTCTTCTGCTGTGCTTTATACTCCCGATGGAGCGTTTGACGATTATGCTTATTTTATCAGCAATCCTAATGTGGTGTTGGTAGACACAGCAGTTATTGCCAAAGCGCCCGTTAGATTCCTGGTATCAGGGATGGGCGACGCTCTTAGTACCTATTATGAAGCTCGTTCTTGCCAAAGAGCATTTGCAAGGGTAAATGCAAGCGGTTATGGCAGACCTAAGGCTGTTGGCACAAAGTGCGCAATGGCAATGGCTACTCTTTGTTACGATACGCTGTTAGAAGACGGTGTTAAGGCAATGCTGGCTTGCGAAGCTAAAGTTGTCACCCCCGCACTTGAGAATATTGTCGAAGCCAATATTCTGCTTTCCGGCATTGGGTTTGAAAGCGGCGGATTGGCAGCGGCTCACGCTATCCATAACGGTCTTACCGTTTTGGAAGAAACTCACAACTTCTATCATGGCGAAAAAGTGGCATTTGGGACATTGGTTCATTTGGTATTAGAAAATGCCGATATGGAAGAGATTAACGAAGTAATAGGTTTTTGTCTTGATGTGGGGCTGCCCGTATGTCTTGCCGACTTAGGCGTAGAAGATATTGGGGACAGGATTGCTCAAGTAGCAGCTAACTCCACTATCCCTGAGGAGTCCATACACAATATGCCCTTCCCTGTAACTGCTGATATGGTAGCTGCCGCAATCCTTGCCGCAGACAAGCTAGGTGCAGAAGCAAAAGGCGCGTTCTGTTAATAACTAATTCAGGAGATATAAAATGAAAAAGATAATTAATACGCCCGATACTTTTGTGGTGGAGATGTGCAAGGGCATTGTAAAGGCGCATCCCGAAATTCAACTGCTGGAAAAGTATAAAGTCCTTAAAAAGAAAGACATCAATAAAAATAAGGTAACCTTAATCAGCGGCGGCGGAAGCGGTCATGAGCCTGCACACGGCGGTTTTGTAGGCAAGGGCATGCTTGATGCGGCTGTTGCAGGTGATATTTTCGCTTCACCTTCTACAATTCAGGTATATAATGCAATTTTGCAGACAGAATCCTCTAAGGGTACTTTGCTTATTATTAAAAATTACAGCGGTGACTGTATGAACTTTGACGGTGCTGCGGAAATGGCAAGAGATGACGACGACATCAACGTAGAAAGCGTCTATGTCAACGATGATATTGCCGTTAAAGATAGCCTTTATACCGTTGGCAGAAGAGGAGTTGCCGGCACTGTATTTGTACATAAGATTGCAGGCGCGGCGGCGGAGCTGGGTAAAGACTTGGCAGAGGTGAAAGCATTGGCAGAAAAAGCTATAGCCAATGTGCGCTCCTTAGGGTTTGCGCTTACCTCTTGCACAGTACCTGCAAAAGGCACTCCTACCTTTGAGTTAGGGCCTGACGAAATGGAGTTTGGTATAGGCATTCATGGTGAGCCGGGTATTGCAAGAGAAAAGATTGCCTCTGCAGATACACTTGCACAGCGTATTGTTCCCGCCATAGCCGAAGACCTTAACCTAGCGGAAGGCGACGAAGTTGCATTGCTTATTAACGGTTTTGGCGGTACACCTTTGCAAGAACTGTACTTATTTAATAATACCGTTAGCGCAGAAGCGGAAAAACTTGGGATTAAGATATATAAGACCATAGTTGGCAACTTTATGACTTCAATAGATATGGCGGGCGCAAGCGTGTCAATGCTAAAATTGGACAGCGAGCTAAAGGATTTGCTGGATTATCCTGCAAATACCCCCGCTTATAAGAATTAATAGGTAAAAGGACACTTAATATGGACAAGTTTACAACTGCTAAATTGGTATCTGCCATTGAAATTATGGCTGATACAGCAATAGAAAACGAAGTTCCTTTTTGCGAATTGGACTCTGCCGCAGGAGATGGCGATTTTGGAATGAGCCTTGCCAAAGGGTTTAAGCAACTAAAGGCAGAATGGCAGGATTTAGATAAGGATTCCATTGGAGGCTTCTTGCGTTCGGCAGGTATGGTAATACTGGAAAATTGCGGCGGGGCTTCCGGTCCGCTTTGGGGCTCTGCTTTTCGTGGAGCGGCAAAGGCCGCGGGCGATATTACCGAAGCCGGCGTTGCTGAGTTAGCCGATATGCTGCAAGCCGCTGTTGCCGCTATCCAAAAGACAGGCGAACGCTCTTTTGGCAGAGGTGCGGTAGTTGGGGATAAGACAATGATAGATGCTTTAGTGCCCCTTGCCGATAGCCTTAGCGCTAGCGCAAAAGCAGGCGAAGCATTAAAGCCTGCTTTTAAGAAGGCTGCTCAAGCGGCAGTAGCAGGCGCAGAGCGTACCAAAGAGTTTTCTGCTAAAATGGGCAGAGCCGCCAATGTAGGCGAGCGTAGCCTTAACTATCCTGATGCGGGAGCTTTTGCAATAGGTTTAATATTTACCAAAATAGCAGAAAAGCTATGCGCATAAGAAAGTTTTAAAGGTATATACCTTTATATAAAAAGGGACTGTTTTTGCATAAGAAGCAGTCCCTTTTGCGTTTTATAGTGCTACATTTTTTTTAGAACATTCTTTTAGCCATAACATATCGGGCGCTCCATACGCCGGAAAGCAAATCAACTTTAACGCCGCCTGCACCGTGTGTATGCAGTATCTTACCTTCGCCAAGATAAATAGCCACATGTCCTATATGCTCTATCCCCTGTATATTTGCTCTTGCCGGGGTGGTCATAAAGATTAAATCGCCTCTTTGCAGGCTGTTCCTTTCTATAGCTTGTCCATGTAGGCTTTGGCTGCGGGAGTCTCCTTGAAGTTTAATGCTTGCGCCTATGTAAAATGCGTATTGCACAAAAGAGGAACAATCAAAAGTGCGCCCTGTAAAGGCAGAGTTAGGCGCGCCGCCATACAACAATATGCGAGTAGCCCCATATTCGTAAGGAGTAGCAAGAACGCTCATACCTGCTGAAATAATACTTTCAATCTTAGCTGCTCTTTCGTTATTTTCTGATGCTTGCTCTGCACTAAGTAAATGAGTATAAGCGCTATTTGCGCTGATATATGCCTTTTGTCCCTTATAAATTATGTAATACCAGTTTTGGTTATAGCGAGTGATAAGCTGTACTTTATCACCTGCTTTAAGGGTGGCTATAACATTATTTTTGGAGCTATCAGGCTCTTTTCTTATATTTACATTAACTAGGGCTTGTATATATGTAGGTTCACCTTCTAGCGGCTCATCGCTCTCCTCTTGAATAGCTCCTGAAGCGCTGTCTATAGGCTTGCCAGTTGCAGAGTCAACGGAGCCTATATTATTACCTTCGGCAATCGCTCCTTCAATAGTTGGCTCTGTTTGGGGATGCACATCGGATGTATTCGGCTCAATACAGGCAGAAAGAGTAAAAGCTGAAATAATTAGAATGGCAAGAAATATTGTGATTCTTTTCATAAAAACCTCCTGGTATTTAATTTTACAAAGAGGTTTACCTTAAAGTCAATTGTTGTAAGGGTAAGGGCAGCTGGTAATTATTTCTTAATATTAAAAATGGTTTGAATTGCTCTTTTTAATAGCTTAGCAGGCATCAATTTACAAGAAAAGTAAAATATCTTTTTTTTTATACCGGCAACAGCAATCAAGGGAGGATGTTTTGCGGTAGCTGATTTGTATACTCTTTTAGCAACGCTCTCTGCAGTCATACCGTTTTGCTCTTGCTTGGCAAGGGCTTGGGACGCCCTTACTAGATTGTCATCATTAGTCTCATATACTTTTCGTACAAAAGAAAAGTCCGTCTTAGTCCCGCCCGGCAACACGTTGCAAATAGAAATGCCATATCTCTCAATTTCAGTAGCTAATGCTACAGTAAAAGCATTTAATGCAGCTTTAGAAGCGCAGTAATAAGGGTCATAGGGTATAGGCGCTACGCTTGCAAGCGAGCCGATAAGCACTATCCGTCCTCCGCCAGACTGCTTTTTCATAACATTTACGACCTTTTGGGTAGCATAAATTGCACCGAGCAAGTTTACATCAAATAAATACTTATAATCAGCTTGCAAAACTTTATCTATGGGAGCAACCATACTTGTACCTGAGGAATATATCATTATATCAATGTGCCCAAAGGAGTTTTCAATTTCTTTTACTGCAGTATCGATTGTTGCGCAGTGAGCTGTGTCCACTTGATAGTTTTTTATCCTAGCATCCGGGGCAGGGTGTCTGGAACAATTGATAACTTGACAGCCTTGCTCCAAAAAAATCTTGGCACTTGCCAGGCCAATGCCGCTGGATGCTCCAAAAAGGAGTACAATTTTTTCCATAAGCTAATTATTGACTTATTTTATTGATTTAGTAATAGTTTTTAATTATTTATCAGTTATTAGTTGCGCTAAAATGATGGTTACTATTGAAAAAAAACCGAACTTAATATATACTTATTGTAATAGTCAACAAGGAGAAGGAGGATATGGATAGAAGCGAATACCCTCGACCGCACTTTGCACGGGAGGGTTGGAAGTGCCTTAATGGCCAATGGGAGTTTGATATTCAAAGAGATAAGGAGCAGGATTATTTAACAAAAAAGAAGTATTTTTCCAAGATTAACGTACCTTTTTGCCCTGAGAGTAAACTGTCCGGCATTGAATACAAGGGGAAAATGAAAAGCGTATGGTATCGCAGAAGTTTTACCGTTACAGCAGAACAATTAAAGGGTAGGGTGATACTGCATTTCGGAGCTGTAGATTATATAGCAAAAGTATATGTTAATGGAGAGCTTGCCGGCGAGCATATAGGCGGGCATATCTCCTTTTCTTTTAATATTACCAAATTGTTGCAAGAGGGAGCAAACACTCTTGTAGTAAATGCTCAAGACAATACCGCAAGTCCCCGCATTCCTTCGGGCAAACAAAGTATGCTTGGCAGGAGCATGCTGGTAGTGTATACCGCAACTACCGGCATTTGGCAAAGCGTATGGTTGGAGTATGTTAACAAGTCTTATATAAAATCGTGCAAAATAGAAGCTAATTGCAACACAAAAGAGGTTATAGCGCTTTTCAATACCAAGGCTTGCCTTGGAAAGAATGCAACAATGAAAGTCTATTATCAGGACAATTTGTGCGCAAGTGCCGAATGTGCAATAGAAGAGGCATCTTTTGTGCTAAAAGCTAAGATAAAAGGCGAACTTCAGCTTTGGCAGCCGCTGGATGGCAAGCTATATGATATAGAATTGCAAATCAGCGATGGCAAGCAAGTGCTTGATAAGGTATCTACATATACAGGATTTAGGAAAATAGAGGTTGTAGGCAACTGCATACATATTAACGGTAAGCCTGTATTTCTTAGGCAGGTGCTTGATCAAGGCTACTATCCCGACGGTCTTTTAACTGCGCCTAGTGACAAGGATTTGTTGCAAGACATCAATATTGGCATTAAATTGGGTTTTAACGGTGCTCGCCCTCATCAAAAGGTATTTGAAGAGCGCTACTTATATTATGCGGATAAAGCAGGGTATCTGCTTTGGGGCGAATTTCCTAATTGGGGCTCTTTTATGTTTGGAAAAAAGAGCAAAGCATTGGCAAACTTTTTATCCGAATGGCAAGAGGTTGTGGAGCGGGATTACAATCACCCAAGCATAATCGGCTGGTGTCCTTTGAACGAAACATACGGTATCTTTGGCTATGCCTCCGGGCAAGCATCAGCCGCTATTTATGAGCGGACTAAGCAGCTTGACCCCGAAAGGATTGTAATAGGCTCATCCGGCGGCTTTCTTTATAAGACGGATATTTGCGATATACATTCGTATACTCACAATCCCAAGCGCATTGTGCCTGTAGCCTTAAAGAGGAATAATGGGATAGCCTTTGGCATTGCAGGCAAGCTGATAGCTTTTTTTAACAAGCGATTTTTATCCCCTAAACAGTTAAAAGAATATCCGCTTTTTTTAAGCGAATTTGGTGGCATCACATTTCTTGCTGAGGGCAAAAGTTGGGGTTATCATTCTGAAATTAAAGCAGAAGAGGACTTTTTGCAGCTATATGAAGATATGGTGACAAGCATTTTAGACTGTCCTGACATTTGCGCTTTTTGCTATACTCAGCTAACTGATGTGGAGCAAGAGCAAAATGGGCTAGTCAAGTACAACAGAACAGATAAATTTTCTTTGCAAGCAATAGAGAGAATTGCAGCAATTAATACCAAAAAAGCAAAAATCGAATTATAAAGGAGCAACGCAAGTGATAAAAGAACTTAAAACATACACCAAAAAAGAAAGAAATATGTTCTTAGTTGGGTTGTATGGTCAAAATGTAATTTATAACGTTATTAGTGTGGGTTTAATGGTTTACTTTACTGATGCAGTTAAGATACCGGGCTATATAGTTGGCACAATAATGTTTATAGCTCGGCTTTGGGATGCCATCAATGACTATATTATGGGTGCAATTGTAGACAAAACACATAGTCGTTGGGGTAAATGCCGCCCATATTTAATTGTTATGCCCATACCTATTTTTATAATTACGGTACTGTGTTTTGCATCTCCTACAACATATCCCGAAAATGCGGCAGCCACAGTAGCTTGGTGCGCTACAACTTATATTATGTGGGGCATGATGTATACAATAAGTGATATTCCGCTATGGGGTATTACTGCACGAATGACAGAAGTAGAGCACGATAGGACTAAGTTAGTATCCGCTGCCCGAATAGCCGGCGGCATAGGGGCAATTATACCTATGGTTGGGCTGGTTGCGCTTGCAAGAGCCTTAATGGGACAGAGTATTTTAGGGCTTGATATTGACTTGCGTATGGGTTTTATGATTACAGTAGCCCTTATGGCGGCTTTAGGCACAGCTACATTTCAGCTTGCAGGGATTGGAACAAGAGAACATGTGGCTGTGGTAGCCAATCAGGAACGATCTATGACTTCTAACCTAAAAATGGTATTTAAGAATAAGCCTTATATGCGAATTATTCTTTCCGGTATTATATCCAGCACAAAAAATATGATAATGGTCACCTCTGTGTATTTACTGCAATGGTATTTTGCAAACGGTGACCCCGGCAAAATTGCTCAATATACCATAACGCTTGGAGGTTCGGTATTGATAGGTAGTTTTGCCAGCATAGCTTTAGTGCCGACTCTTACAAAACGATTCGAAAAAAAGACCATTTACAATTGGGCGCATATTATATGTATTCCTCCGTTACTGTTAGCTTATATGTTATATTTATCAGTACCTGATATTGTGGGTACTGCCTATGAATATGTGCTAATGTTCTTATTCTTAATAGCAGGTGTTGCCACCGGCGCACCTATGGCATTGCAGTCTGATATGATTGCAGATAGCGTAAACTATTTGGAGCTTCAAACTGGGGAACGCACCGAGGGCGTTAGCTTTGCGGGGCAAACCTTTCTTGCTAAGTTTACTGCCGCAGTAGCAACTCTTATGGCAGGCATGGTGCTTGGATTTGTAAAATATACCGAGCAAGTGGACAATATGCAAGCGGTAGCAGAAGCGGGCGGTATTGTAAGGGCGGATTTTCCTACAATTATGAATGCTCTTTGGATAATCACTACAATTTTACCTGCAATAGGATGTCTTTTGGCTATAATTCCAATTATTAAGTATCCTTTAACTAGGGCAATGAATAAGGATATAGCAGAAAAATTGCATATAATGAGAGCAAACAGCAAAAGCTTTAAAGACTCGTTAGATTTTGAGATGTGGTAATCTGACCCTTAAAAAGTGAGGAGAAAATGAAAATAGCTTTATCAGGAAATTGGCAACTGCGGAATACTAAAAAACAAAGCTATATAACAGCTACTGTTCCGGGGGATGTTTTTTTGGCGTATTTAGAAGCCCATCTTATACCCGACCCATTTTCTGGCACCAATGAAAAGGATGCTTTTAAGTTAGCCAAAGATGACTTTGAGTATATTAAAAGATTTAATGTTACTGCAGATTTTTTGCAAGGTGACGAAGTATGCCTTGTGGCAGAACAAATAGATACCCTTGCCCATATTTTTATAAATGATTCACTAGTAGCTCAAGTTAGCAATGCCCATTGTACTCATCGGGTTGACATTAAGCAGTATCTTATTGAAGGCGAAAATATTATTAAAATAGTTTTATTTTCGCCTCTCAATTATATAGTCAAGCGCAATGCCGAAGATGCAATGCCTTTAAGGTTGGGGCAGGTTCAAGGCGTTGCGCATATTCGCAAGCCTCAATGCCATTTTGGCTGGGATTGGGGTCCCTTTTTGCCTATTATGGGTATCACTAGGGACATTTATCTAGAAAGTCACAGCAAAGCCAGGATAAGCAATATTAATGTTGAGCAAGTGCATAGCAAAGTAGATAACAAGACTTTAGTTGAGCTTAATATTGATGTGGATATTGTTAAATTTACGGGAGAGTCCGAGCTTACAACAGAGGTTGCTATCAAAGAGCCTAGCGGTAAAGTATTAAAGTTAAAAGACAAAGGCACTCTTTTTAACTTTATAATAACAGAGCCTCAGCTTTGGTGGACAAAGGAGCTCTCCGGCAGTCACTCCCAACCTTTATACGAAATACAAGCACAAGTCTTTTATAAGGGCAAAGTGTGTGACAGCGCAACTAAAAGAATAGGGCTGCGAACTATTGAACTGCTTAAAGAAAAAGATAAATTCGGCTCTAATTTTCAATTTATTCTAAATGGTGTGCCTCTCTTTATCAAAGGCGCGGACTATATCCCTGCCGATGCAATGATTACCAGAGCGGCGGACAAATATGCTTATTATATAGATGCAATGCTGGCCGCTAATATGAATATGGTTAGGATTTGGGGCGGAGGATATTACGAATTGGACGCTTTTTATGACTATTGCGACGAAAAAGGCTTGCTGGTATGGCAAGATTTTCCATTTGCATGTATGCCATATCCCTTTTATAATAAAGCCTTTTTAATTAATGTAATCAGAGAGGTGCAATCCAATGTAGCACGCCTTAAACATCACGCCAGCCTTGCTTTATGGTGCGGCAATAACGAAATTGAGCTAATGACTCCTACTTGGATACATAGACAAAAGCTGATTAAATGGACTAAAAAGTTCTTTTATGATATTTTGCCAAATGAAATAAGGCGACAAGATAATGCTACTCCTTACGCTCCGGGCTCGCCTACATCTTTTGAGTTCTTAAAAAAAGTAAACAGCGAACATTACGGTTGCAAACATATATGGAGTGTTTGGCACGGGCTTAAACCTGTATCCTATTACAAAAAACTTTACCCCCGTTTTACTACTGAGTTTGGATTGCAATCTATGCCTAGTTTGGATATGATAAGCACTTTTGCCAAAAAAGAGGACTTTTCTCTTTCATCTCCTGTTATGGAAACTCATCAAAAATGCTTAGACGGCAATGATAAAATGCTGTTTTATCTGGCAAATCAATTTGCCTTGCCAAATGATTTTAAGGATTTGCCTTATTTAACGGGGCTTACTCAATCGCTGGCCATTTGCGAGGCGGTAGAGCATATGCGCAGGCACAAAGGCAGATGCAACGGAGCGCTTTATTGGCAGCTAAATGATTGCTGGGGAGTGTCCAGTTGGTCAAGCATAGACTACTTAGGTAAGTATAAACCTCTGCAATATAGAATTAAAGATGCTTTTGCTCCGCTTAGCGTTTCATTAGAAATTCATAAAAACCAAGTGGATTTATATCTTATAAATGATTTAGCCGAAGAGCAAAATGTAGCAATTGAATATGGAATAATGGACTTTTATGGCAATGATTTGCTTAAATCTAACTTGCCAAGTATAGATGTAGATTTTCTTTCAATTCATAAGATAAATAGTATTAATACCGAGTTTTTATCAAGACAGCAAAAAAGAAGTTGTGTTTTTTATGCTCGCCTTTATCAAGACTCTAAACTAATTATGCAAAAGACAGCTACTTTTGTAAAAGACAAAAAGTTGTCCTTGCCTGCTCAAGACATAGGCTATACTGTAAAAAGAGAAAGCGATATGGTATGGCTGGATATTCAAGCAAAGCATTTTGCAAGACAGGTAGAGGTAGGAGGGCTAAGCGTGCCGCTTAGCGACAACTATTTTGATTTGCTGCCGGAAGAGAGAAAAATAATTTCCTTTAGACTTGATAAGGATACCCCCTTAAAGGATATACGAATAAATTGTGTTAATAATATTACAAACACTCAAAGCAACCTTGCCAACTTGGTGCTGCGTGCAAGAGTAAGGACTAAACCTTTTAATTTGCTTAGCTCTTTGCTATATACAATCAAAAAATAAGAAAAGCCCTGCAAAAAGGGCTTTTTTTTAAGATTTGCTTAATGATAACTGTACTTTATTCGGCTTTGGCTAACTCAAGCTCCTTTTTTAAGTCTGATAAGGCTTTGCTGGCATGAGCAACCTTTCTTGCCGCATTGTTTTTCTTATAAACGCCATCGCTTTTAGCTCTGTCTATTAGGCTAACCGTTTGGGGCAACAACTGCTCCGCACTTTCCACATCCGCTACATTAATAGCGGCGTAATACTTCTTTAACGCATTTTTAACACGGGTCTTTTTTGCTTTATTGGCGGCATTAGCTTTTTGGCTGGTGATTAGGCGCTTTTTTTGTGATTTTATATTAGGCATCCAACCTCTCCTTGTGTATATCGTTTTTTACGCTTGCTTATTCTATCATATATAATTTACATTTGCAATTAAAATAATCATATTTTGAAAAGTTTTGGCAATAAAACCTATTATATGGAATTGGATTACAATAGGCTTTTTACAGGGTTTGCCGATTTAGGTTCACTTAAAGAAGCGCATACTAAAAAGCGGCTGTCTTTTGGTAAAGTAATAGAAGAGAAATATATTTTGCCCCCTAGCGAGGCTTGTAACAAAAACGATATTTACTTTAATTTAAGAATAAAGGAAGGGCTCTATTTTAAGCAAGACCTAAAAGATGCTCTTTCTGCCGCTCTTAGCAATTGTGTTGCTCATCTTTTATCTAATTACGGATATAAGCAAGGTGATTTGGTAATGGTTATAGGGCTGGGGAATCAAGGTATGATAGCAGATTCCTTAGGCAGTAAAACGCTGGAAGGGCTAAATATTACAGCACATTTAATCAGAAGAGAGGCTATGAGCGACTCTGGCAATCTTTGCGGGCTTGGCAGCAGCGTAAGCGGAGTAACCGGGATAGAGTCTTACGATATTATCAGAGGGGTTGTGGATAGACTGCATCCTAGCATTATTATAGCGGTTGACACTTTAGCTTGTAGCGATATAGATAAGTTTCAGCGTATTATCCAAGTCAACAACACAGGGATAGAGCCGGGCGGCGGCATTAACAACCCTAAAAAGAAGCTGTCTTTTTCGACCTTAAAAATCCCGGTAATAGCAATAGGAGTGCCGCTTGTTATCTATGCTACCGATATTTTAAAAGCATTTCTGCAGGACAACAATAGCTGCAATATAAAAAAGGAGTTAGGAGCTAACCTTATTTCGTTAGTTGTCACCAGTAAGGAAATAGATATTGTGGTAGAGGACTTTGCCAAAGTAATATCTAAGGCTATAAATATTTGCTGTTCTAAGATTTAGTAAAATATGCTGCCTGCTTAGAATATATTAAACTATGCGTATAGGTCTGATTGATTCGGGCATTGGCGGGCTTAATATCCTTTCCTTATGCTTAAAAGTTTTTGATGATTGCAGCTATGACTACCTTGCGGATACCTTATATGCTCCTTTCGGTACCCAAAATACCGCTTTTCTTACTAAAAGGTTGTTAGCCGATATAGAGTTTCTGGCAAGCCGTAATGCAGATTTAATTATACTTGCCTGCAATACAGCCTCTTGTCTTATGGGGGATAGCTTGCCCAATATAATAGGTATTCAGCCTGATATAGCTCAAGCGTGTAAAGGCACACAAGGTAAAGTGCTAGTCCTTTCTACGCCTATTACCGCCCGCTTTGCCGCACTAAGCAACACTGCTATGCACAACGCAAGGATTAAGTTGATTGGGGATGCTTATCTTGCACCGTTAATTGAATGCTACGCACCTGATTTTGATAAGGTAATGCCTTACTTTTTACAATTGATAGAAAAAGATTTGGATTGCAAAGCCATTGTGCTGGGGTGCACGCATTATCTTTTTTTGCAAAAGCATATCCATAAAGCCTTACCTTATATAGACATATATAGTTATGAAAATAGCTTAACAAACAACCTTTTTTTGTTAAAAAACAGGTTTTCAAGTATACATTCCTCTCAAAGAGTTATCAATTTATTATTTACAAGCAGTGCAAATATCTACTCTGCCATTGAGATTGCAAAGCAAGCCTGCCCTAAATATAAAATATTTAGCGCAATTGTTAAAATCCCTTGATACTTCCTTGTAAAAATGCAAGGTTTATATTATAATGGGTAAGAGTTTTATTTTGAAGGAGGATTTATATGCCTGATTTTTATAAGGAAAAAATAAGGAATATTGCACTTATTGGGCATAGCGGGGAGGGTAAGAGTTCGCTTCTAGAAGCTATTTTATATCATACAAAAGCTACCAACAGGCTGGGCAAGATTGAGGATGGCAATACAGTAAGCGATTACTCCCCAGAAGAAATAGAAAGAAAGATGAGCATAAATCTAACTATGGCTTATGCATTTTATAAAGATTATAAGTTTAACTTTTTAGATGTTCCCGGTTTTTTCGATTTTGAAGGCGAAATGATAAGTGCGCTAAGTGCGGTAGATTTTGCAATCATTTGCACTGGCGCTTCGGGCAATTTTACCGTAGGCACAGAAAAATCGTTAGAATATTGTGTAGAAAATAAAGTCCCCGTGCTTATTTATGTAGGCGGTGTGGAAAAAGAAAATGCTGATTACTTAGCTACCGTAGCGGCCATTAAAGCCAAGTATCCGATAGTTAATCCTATTGAGTTTCCAATTGTAGCCAACAATAGTATGACGGGTTTTGTAAGCGTGCTGGAAAGTTGCGCTTTTGATAGGGCATATAACAAAATAGATATACCTGCAGAGTTGGCAGAAAAATATGAGGAGGCAAGAGAGGCTGTTATAGAGTTTGCGGCAGAGTCCTCTGATGAGCTGCTAGAAAAGTTCTTTGGGGGAGAAGCTCTGACTGTGGAGGAAATTAAGCTAGGCTGCAAAGAGCGTATTAAGGCTTGCGAGCTAGCTCCTTGCGTAGCGGGCGTAAATGTCAACGATTACTTTTTAGCCAACTTATTAGAGCATATAGCAGATATTATGCCTTCACCTGCAGAGGCACCTGAAGCTGTTGCCAATCTTTTATCAGGCGAGGAAATTAAAGTTGCCTGCAATGAAGAAAGCAAATTCTCAGGTATGGTGTTTAAGACCATAGTTGACCCGTTTGTGGGAAAACTGTTGCTTTTTAAGGTTAAAAGCGGCAAGGTAAGCGTTGCGGACAATATCTACAATACCTCTCGTAAAGAAGGTGAGCGTGTAACAGCACTTTATATCCTAAGGGGCAAAAAACAAGAAAATGTCAGCACCCTTTTTGCAGGCGATATTGGAGCTCTTGCCAAGCTGAATTACACTTCTACCGGCGATACCCTAACAGCTGACGACAATAAGCTGCTCTTTTCGCCAATAATGCTGCCTCAGCTCACCATGCAGCTTGCTGTAAGTGCGGCGGATGGCAAAAGTGACGAAAAGGTTATTGCTGGCTTGCAAAGGCTGGCGGAGGAAGACCCTACAATTTCTATTGAAAAGCATAGAGAAACAGGGGATATGCTTTTGTCAGGCATTGGCGAAAGTCAGTTAAATATCACTTGCTTAAAGCTAAAGAATAAGTTTAAGGTAGAAGCAGCGCTCAACAATCCCCGTATCCCTTACCGTGAAACTATAAGAAAGACCGTAGAACAGCAAGGCAAATATAAAAAGCAATCGGGCGGGCATGGACAATATGGCGATGTTCATATTCGTTTTGAGCCAAAATTGGAAGTGGACTTCGAATTTGATGACGAAATTGTAGGCGGCGTAGTTCCTAAGCAATATATTCCTGCTGTGGAAAAAGGGCTGAGAGAAAGTTTGGCAAAAGGAGTACTGGCAGGCTATCCTGTGGTGGGTTTGCGCGCTGTACTGTACTTTGGCAGTTATCACGATGTGGACAGCTCGGAACTTGCTTTCAAAATGGCGGCTTCCCTAGCGTATAGAGAAGGGCTTGCCAAAGCCTCACCGTATTTATTAGAGCCCATTTACAGTATCAGAGTAAAAGTGCCCGAAGAATATATGGGCGATGTGCTAGGTGACCTAAACAAGCGGCGTGGCAGAATTATGGGTATGGAGTCAGGCAGCGGCAAAGCATATATCAATGCCGAAGTGCCTCAAGCAGAAATCTTTCGTTATGCTACCGAACTGCGCTCAATGACCACAGGACTAGGCACATTTACCCGCACTTTTGCCCGTTATGAGGAATTGCCTGCTCAACTTACCGACAGGGTAGTGCAGGAAACAAAAGAAAGAGAAAAGGAATAGCAGACCGCTATCCTTAGCTTATTCTAAAAACCTAATTGTTAAAGGCACAGCACAATAAAATTGCTACCCTTAGCTTGCAGAATACCATTTTCTTATTTTGCTGGGCTTCTCTCTTAATGGCCATACTATGAAAATATAAAAGCATAGCTAATTAACCAAAAATAGGGGGGGAACATAATGGAAATACATTTTTCACCTAGCAGTACCAGCACAAAACCCAATGACCGCTATTGGACATTTTCAGTGGGGAGCGGTCATGCCGCTTTAGCGCTAAGGGCAGACTATCAAGCACAATTAAAAAAAGCCCATAATGAGCTTGGGTTCAAACGAGTACGCTTCCATGGATTGTTTAACGATGATATGAAAGTTATTACTAGGCTGTCTGATTATATCTCGCTAATTCCTGGCTCACACAAGGTGCGCACACAATCTTTTTATCATATTGGTTTAGTGTTTGACTTTTTGTTGAATATAGGTATGAAGCCGTTTGTAGAGCTTGGCTTTATGCCTCGTGCATTGGCAAGTGGCAGAAGTACAGTTTTTTATTATAAAGGCAATATTACATTGCCTAAACGCCGAGGCGAATGGATAAGGTTAATAAAAGATTTTGCACATTTTTGTATTGAGCGCTATGGCAGAGAAGAGGTACGCAGTTGGCATTTTGAAGTTTGGAATGAGCCTGACCTCTTTTTCTTTTTTAGAGGTAAGATGAAAGATTATCTTAGCTTTTATAAAGATACTGCTTTGGCATTAAAAGCTGTTGATTTAGAAATAATGGTTGGCGGTCCTGCAACAAGCAGTAATCTTTGGTTAACCGAAATGCGTGAATTTTGCAAAAAAAACAATGCGCCTCTTGATTTTCTTTCCACACATCATTATCCTAGCGATGATTTAGGCCTGCCCATTTTGTCGTTTGCTAACCTAAAAAGGTTTGTTACAACCGCATTTAAGAATCCTAATGCACAGGTTGTGGATGTTATAAACAAAATGCTATATATGCCCGAGAAGTTGCCTTTAATAAAGAGGGAATCTATGCGATTGCAAGCTGAAAAAGCAAAAAAAGAAGCTGGTGATATGCCACTTTATTATACCGAATGGAATACTAATCCTGCAGTAACTGCCCCTGCACACGACACTGCACAATCAGCTTCATTTTTAATAAAATATATTATGGATTGCCAGGGCTTAATGACAGGCAGTTCTTTTTGGACATTTTCTGATATTTTCGAAGAGCTTACTTTTTTTACACGCCCATTTAGCGGTAGTTTTGGTTTGCAAACAATTCACGGGATTCCTAAGCCTAGCTATCACGCATTTGCTCTGCTGAATCGCTTAGGCGCTGAAAGATTTGACTTACCGATTACAGATGCGCCTATCGAAATGGCGGTTTTTCGCAAAGATGAAGTTTTGCAGATTTTGCTTTATAAGCAAAATTATTGTAAGGGTAGCGCAGAGGCTGAACCTGTTAAAATCAAGTTAGATATCCCTGCAAAAAGTGTATCTGTAAGCAAAATCGACCGCAAACACTGCAACCCTTTAAAGTATTGGCAGGATATGGGCTCGCCTGAAACCTTGTCATCTGCTCAGGTTGAGGAAATTATTAGTGCAACAGCTCTTACAACAAGTGCGCTTGCTTTTGAAAATGTGCAAGGAGGCGCAATTATCAGCACTGCCCTTGCTGATAATGATGTACAGTTAATTGAAGTAATAACATAATAGCGAAGAAAGCTTATGCAAGCTACTTGCTTGTTATGATAATAGGGCGATTTAGCTTTATAAGTGTAGTAGCGGTAAACCCTTTGCTATACCTTTTTTAAAAAGAATGAATTAGCTTTTTTATTCCCATTCAATGGTTGCAGGGGGCTTGGAGGTTATATCGTAGGCTATACGATTGATGCCTGTTACTTCATTTAGTATTCTGGAGGCTGCTTGCTCAAGCACTTCATAAGGTATGCGCGCCCATTGTGCGCTCATTGCATCGGTAGAATGTACAGCACGCAAAATTAAAGTATAGTCATAAGTCCGCACTCCGTCCTTTATGCCCACGCTGCGCATAGGGGTAAGCACGGTAAAATACTGCCATATTTTAGTATCTAAATCTGCTTTTGCAATTTCTTGCCTAAAGATATAATCTGCATCCCGTAAAATATCCAATTTCTTTTTAGTTATCTTGCCAATAATCCTAATTGCCAGTCCCGGACCGGGAAAAGGTTGCCGCATTACAATATTTTTGGCAAGCCCCAATTCGCAACCTACTTGCCGCACTTCGTCTTTGAACAAATCTTTTAGCGGCTCTATAATTTCTTTAAAGTCCACCACATCCGGCAGACCGCCAACATTATGGTGTGATTTTACTACCCCTTTTTCGCTTATGCTTTCTATAACATCAGGGTAAATTGTGCCTTGCGCTAGAAAATCTACCCTGCCTATCTTTTTGGCTTCCGCTTCAAATACTCTTATAAAAGTCTCACCGATTATTTTGCGTTTTTTTTCCGGGTCAGCAACGCCTTTTAATCTTTCTAAAAACAAGCTCGAAGCATCTGCACAAATTAGATTCATATCAAGATTATTTTTATATTCATTTACTATTTCTTGCACTTCCCCTTTGCGCATTAGCCCATGGTCAACCAAAACGCAAATAAGGTTGCGTCCAATTGCTTTATGTAGTAGCATTGCGCAAACTGCGCTGTCCACACCGCCGGAAAGTGCACAAAGCACCTTTTTGCCGCCTGCTTTTGCTTTAAGATACTCTACCATATCTTGAGCAAAAGCCTTAATGCTCCAATTGCCTTTGGCTTTGCAAGAGGTGAATAGGAAGTCTTTAAGCATGTTTTCGTTTATTCCTTCTTGCTTATTAAGATAAAGAGTAGGGAGGGTAAAGCCCGCCTTATTATCAAAATCAATAAATATTGCGCCTATGGGCTGTATTTCAGCTATTTTTTCAGCAGAGGTAGCGGAGGGCAATATTTCTGAAAACACCCCTAGTTCTCTAACTTTTCGAGCTACCTCCAGGCAATATTTATCGCCTGAACCTAAAATAACAACTTTTTGTAAATCTTTCATATTTTTATTTTTCTTTAGTGGAGTAGTTGGGAGCTTCTTTAGTTATAAATATGTCGTGAGGGTGTGACTCTGCAAGCGAAGCGGAAGTAATTTTGATAAACTCCGCTTGAGTACGCAAGCTCTCAATATCCTTTTTGCCGCAATATCCCATACCCGAACGGATTCCGCCAACTAACTGAAACACCATTTCAGAAAGCGAGCCCCGGTAAGGCACCCTGCCTTCCACACCTTCAGGCACAAGTTTTTGCGCTTCTTCTTGAAAATATCTGTCTTTGCTCCCTGCCTGCATTGCGCTGATTGAGCCCATACCTCGGTAGGTCTTAAAACTTCTGCCTTGAAATATCTCCATTTCGCCGGGAGACTCTTTGGTGCCGGCAAGCAAGCTGCCTACCATAACAGCACTTGCACCTGCTCCTATGGCTTTGACTAAGTCGCCGCTATACTTTACCCCTCCGTCGGCAATAACCCTTTTGCCATGCTTATCAGCTTCTTCTGCACAATCCAGTATTGCCGAAATCTGCGGAACTCCTATACCTGCAATAACTCTGGTAGTACATATAGAGCCTGGTCCTATGCCTACTTTAACTACATCAGCACCTGCATTTATCAAGTCCCTGGTAGCTTGTGCAGTAGCCACATTGCCGGCAATAAGCGTAATTTCAGGAAAAGCGTTTTTAATTAACTTGACTTTTTCTACTACATTTATATTGTGCCCATGTGCGGTATCTATAGCTATAACATCTACTTTTGCATCTACTAAAGCCTTTACCCTATCTAAGCAATTCTTGCCCGAGCCGACTGCCGCTCCTGCAAGCAGCCTGCCATTGCTGTCTCTGGCCGAATTGGGATATTGTATAGCTTTTTCTATATCTTTTATTGTAATTAAGCCCTTTAGGTTGCCTTTCGCATCCACAATAGGCAGTTTTTCAATCTTATGCCTACGCAGTATTTCTTTAGCTTCGTCCAGCGTAGTGCCTTCCTTGCCGGTAATAAGGTTCTCCTTTGTCATTACATTTTCGATGGGCTGGTCGTAATTGGTTTCAAACCGTAAATCTCTGTTGGTCAAGATACCCACAAGTTTATCTTTTACGGTAATGGGCACGCCGCTAATACGATATTTTTCCATTAAACTGACAGCATCCGCCACCAAATGTTTTGGAGATAAAAAGAAAGGGTCTGTAATAACCCCATGTTCGCTTCTTTTAACCCTATCCACATGCGTTGCCTGCTCATCTATGGTAAGATTCTTATGAATAATGCCCAGTCCGCCTTCTCTAGCCATTGCTATTGCCATTTTGTATTCCGTAACAGTGTCCATAGCCGCACTAAGGAGCGGAATATTAAGCTCAATTTTGTTGTCGAGTTTAGTTTTTAAGCATACATCTTTAGGTTCTATGGCACTTTTTTGAGGTATAAGCAATACATCGTCAAAGGTAAAACCGTCCCGAATAATTCTTTGCATAATCACTTCTCCTTTATATAGTCGGCTATCAAATATTATTGACAAAAAGGTTAATATTGTTAATAAAAATCATTATAACTTATCAAAATTGCTTTGTCAATTTAATGGCGGCTGGCTTGCCAATTGTTTTATGATATTTTTGGATACCTTATTATTGCAAAATGGGTCTTTATCTGGTATAATTTGGGTATCAACCGTAAAGGAGATAGAAAATTGGATATTAAAAAGTTGTTGTCGCAAATGACAATAGAAGAAAAGGCCAGCCTTTGCTCAGGGTTGGGGTTTTGGCATACTACCCCTGTACCCAGATTGGATATCCCCTCAATTATGATGACAGACGGTCCTCATGGCATTAGAAAGGAGCTAAAGGAGGGCAGCGTTGCCAATGCTTTTGGCAATTCAGCGCCTGCTACTTGTTTTCCTCCTGCGGTTACGGTAGCATCCGCTTGGGATAGGGAGCTTGCTTATAAAATGGGAGATGCCATAGCTAAGGAAGCAATGGAGCTAGGCGTTACTACGGTGCTTGGGCCAGGTGTAAACATTAAACGCAATCCCCTTTGCGGCAGAAACTTTGAGTATTACTCCGAAGACCCTTTTCTTGCGGGCGAAATGGCTGCCGCTTTTATACAAGGCTGCCAAGCTAACGGTATAGGCACTTCTATAAAGCATTATGCGGTTAATTCTCAAGAGTATAGGCGTATGTCTATAAGCAGCGAAATAGACGAAAGGGCTTTGCGCGAAATATATCTTTCCGCTTTTGAAAAAGCTGTTAAAAGGGCACAGCCTTATACAATTATGGCGTCTTATAACCTTATCAATGGCGAATATGCTTGCGAAAATAAGAGTATATTATGGGATATTCTAAGGGAAGAATGGGGGTATAACGGTATCGTCATTTCCGATTGGGGCGCAGTTACCGATAGGGTAGAAGGCATACTGGCTGGGCTGGATTTAGAAATGCCCTCTTCAGGCGGAATCAGGGATAGGGAAATAGTAAAAGCAGTTTTTACAGACGTGCTGGACGAAGACGTTTTAGACGAAACTATAGAACGAATACTTGAGTATATCTTTAAGTGCGCTAAAACGGCAAAAGAAATAGAAGGGTATAAGGCTGATTACAATTATTCGCATTTGCTGGCTAGAAAAATTGCTACTGCCGGTGCGGTGCTACTAAAAAATCAAGGTATTCTTCCTCTTTCTAAGGGTGAGGACTTTGCGCTTATTGGTGCGCTTGCAGAGACTCCACGCTACCAAGGGGCGGGCTCTTCGCAAATTAATGCCAAAAAACTTGTAACGCTTACCGATTACTTAAAAGAGCAAGGTGCTAAGTTTACTTACGCCAAAGGATATGACCTAAAGGGCAGCGGTTACAACCTTTCGCTTTTTGAAGAGGCAGAGCAGTTAGCTAAGACTAAAGACAAGGTTGTCTTGGCAATAGGCCTTACTCCAGAGTATGAGGCAGAAGGATATGACAGAGCGCATCTTTCTTTGCCTAAAGGACAGCTGGAACTGGTAGAGCGGCTATGCGCCGCTAATAAAAATATTGTGGCAGTGCTCTCCGTAGGCAGTGCTGTGGAGTTGCCTTGGGCTGATAATCCATCAATAAAAGCTATCCTTAATATGAATCTTACAGGTGAGGTTTACGGCGAAGCGGTAAGCGATATTATCTTTGGAGATGTCAATCCTTGCGGCAAGCTAAGCGAAACATATCCTGAAACTTTAGACAGCATTTTGTCTTCTAAATACTTTGGTATGGGACCCCAAACAGTGGAGTATAGGGAAAGTATCTTTGTGGGTTACCGCTATTTTGATACTGCAAAAATACCTGTGCGCTATCCTTTTGGATATGGGCTTTCTTATACCAAATTTAAGTATTCTAACCTCAAGCTGGATAAGGCTACCTTAAAAGACGGGGATACCCTTAGCGTATCTTTTGATATAGAAAACATCGGGGAAAGAAAGGGATGCGAAATTGCGCAAGTTTATGTTAGGGATATTGCATCTACTCACTTTGTGGCTTCAAAAGAGTTAAAGGAGTTTGCCAAGGTAGAGCTGGAGGCAGGCGAAAAGCAGACAATAACCGTTGAGCTTACCAGAGATGCTTTTACTTTTTACAATACAAAGACTAAATCTTTTGAGGTGGAGCAAGGCGCGTTCGAAATAATGGTTGGCGCATCTAGTTCGGATATTAAAATGAAAAGCAAGCTCAAATATGAGTGCGATAAGGTAGAAATTGAGGATTTGCGGGCTGTTGTGCCAAGTTACTACAATCTTAAAGGCGTAACATCAATCCCTGATGCCGAGTTTAGTGCGCTACTGGGTAGGCCTTTACACGAAAATATAAAAAAGAAGAAAGGCGAGCTGACCTTAAATAGCACTTTAGGCGAAACTGATGTAAGTTTGGCAGGCAAAGCGGTAAAAGGGTTAGTGAAAATTGTTTCCCGCTTTGTGCTGGGCAAAGATGCGGAAGAAGTCCATAAACAGCTTGTGGCAAGCTCTGCACTTGACCTTCCGCTTAGGAATATATATGCTATGAGCGGAGGACTGTTATCTAAAAAGAGCACCGAAGGCTTGCTGGCAATGTTTAATGGGCATGGTTTTAGGGGATTTGGCAAGTTTATAGCAGGCTTCTTTGGCAAAGCCAAGCGAAAGGAAAAGGTAATTGCAAAAGCTCAAAAAGCTAATAATAGCAAGTAATAATAGCGCAAAAGTTAAGGAAATAAAGACTCTTTTGGCAAATTGCGCAGAGCAGATACTTTCTCTTTCTGAAGCTGGTGTGCAAGCAGAAATTGAAGAAGTCGGTTTGACTTTTGAGGAAAATGCCATAATAAAAGCTAAGGCAGTTTATGCGTTGACAGGTGTACCTGCAATAGCTGACGATAGCGGCTTAGAGGTGAGTGCTTTGCAAGGCGCGCCGGGCATATACTCTGCTCGGTTTGCAGGGGAGCCTACTTGCGACAAGCGCAACAATGATATGCTTATAAGTCGCCTAAAAGGGCAAAAAGACAGAACCGCCCGTTTTGTGTGCGTGCTTGCCCTTTATATGGGCGAAGGCAATCTTATATGCGCAACAGGCGAATGCAAAGGCAAGATTCTGCATTCCGTCAAAGGGCAAAACGGTTTTGGTTATGACCCGCTCTTTTTTAGTTTAGAGCTGCAAAAAACTTTTGGACAAGCGCAGCCAAGCGAGAAAAATATGGTTAGTCATCGAGCAAGAGCATTAACAAAACTAGCAGAAATTTTGTCACAAAAAGAGTAGAAATTAGTTGACAAAGTCGCTTGTGTTGGCTATACTATTCTAGCGTTTTGTAAAAGAATTCTAGCCGAGCACAAACAAAACGCCAGAACAGGTCCATTGATATGTGCGGGTGTAGTTCAATGGTAGAATTCCAGCCTTCCAAGCTGGTAGCGTGGGTTCGATTCCCATCACCCGCTCCATATACTAGAGCGGTATGAGCCTGTAGCTCAGCTGGACAGAGCAACGGCCTTCTAAGCCGTGGGCCAGGGGTTCGAATCCCTTCAGGCTCGCCAAATACGGTGGGTATAGCTCAGTTGGTTAGAGCGCCAGATTGTGGCTCTGGAGGCCGTGGGTTCAATTCCCACTACTCACCCCAAAATAATACCTTGCCGCATTTTAGATTGTGATGGGGTGTAGCCAAGTGGTAAGGCACGGGACTTTGACTCCCGCATGCGAAGGTTCAAATCCTCCCACCCCAGCCAGACCTGTTAGCTCAGGCGGTAGAGCACTTGACTTTTAATCAAGGTGTCCGGAGTTCGAGTCTCCGACGGGTCACCAAAAAAATAATAAAATGCGGGCGACAGTGGCGGAATTGGCAGACGCGCTAGAATCAGGATCTAGTGTCTTTGACGTGGGAGTTCAAGTCTCTTCTGTCGCACCAAAAAGGGAAGGATAGAGGGAGAGTGCTCATTACAACATAGGCGTGTTGCGACAGTGGCGGAATTGGCAGACGCGCTAGACTTAGGATCTAGTATCTTATGATGTGGGAGTTCAAGTCTCTTCTGTCGCACCAATGCGGGAATGGCTCAGTGGTAGAGCGTCGCCTTGCCAAGGCGGATGTCGCGAGTTCGAATCTCGTTTCCCGCTCCAGAAAGCAGCCGCATCTGTTACAGATGCGGCATGTGCTCTCTTAGCTCAGCTGGTAGAGCAAATGACTCTTAATCATTGGGTCCGGGGTTCGAGTCCCCGAGGGAGTACCAGAAAAGTGTCTGTGCAGACACTTTTCAATTATATTTTTCCTTTCGGAAAAGTGATATTCGACAAGTCGAATGATATTCACTTCGTGAATGATATTTGCCTTTTCAAGGCAAGTTAAGGAAAAATGTAATATCATTTTTGCTTTAGCAAAAATATCATTGACCACTAGGTCAATATCATTGCGTAGCAATATCATTAAAAACCTGCGTTCTTTACTTACTCCGTTGGTTGTGGTATATTTTTCCTTCGGAAAAGTGATATTGCTTGAGCAATGATATTCACTTCGTGAATGATATTTGCCTTTT
>CAYSNP010000018.1:0-33506 GCA_964432485.1 uncultured Christensenellaceae bacterium
CAAGTTAAGGAAAAATGTAATATCATTTTTGCTTTAGCAAAAATATCATTGACCGATAGGTCAATATCATTGGCGTAGCCAATATCATTATAAACCTGCGTTCTTTACTTGTACCGTTGGTTGTTAAAAGTGATATTGCTTGAGCAATGATATTCACTTCGTGAATGATATTTGCCTTTTCAAGGCAAGTTAAGGAAAAATGTAATATCATTTTTGCTTTAGCAAAAATAGCATTGACCGATAGGTCAATATCATTGGCGTAGCCAATATCATTATAAACCTGCGTTCTTTACTTGTACCGTTGGTTGTTAAAAGTGATATTGCTTGAGCAATGATATTCACTTCGTGAATGATATTTGCCTTTTCAAGGCAAGTTAAGGAAAAATGTAATATCATTTTTGCTTTAGCAAAAATAGCATTGACCTGTCTATTTGACAGGGAAGGCAGATAAGTGATATACTCCCCTTGAAGTGGACAGAAAAAGAATGATATACTATAAAAGGAGGATATAATTTTAGGTCATATTTTAGAGTTATAATTTTTGCAGTGAAAAAAAAGCCGCCCTGCTTTAGGACGGCTCTTTTTTTATAAGTACAATCAGCAACCGCAGCCGCAGCAACAAAGCAAGAGTATAATAGGCAGTAAACAGCCGCAATTACCACATCCGCAGCCGGAGTCGCATCCGCATCCGCCTCCGCCGCCTCCGCATCCGCAACAGCAAAGAAGGATGAGGATCCATAAGATGCAAGAGCAATTGCTTCCGCACCCCTTATTGTCACAGCATCCGTCTCTGCAAGGATTACAACAAAATCCGTTCATACTAAAAAACCTCCAAAAATATTATAAGTTTTAACTTATATTACACTTTATGTAAGAGCTAAAAAAAATGTTACAATAGTCCGTATTGCCTTTGCTTTAACTTGTTTTACTTGCATTGAAAAAATAAAGATTGTATAATTACATTTAACAAGCATTATCAAGTATAAGAGCAAATCAAATCTATATATTCCTTTACTTGTTTATGCGGCTTTTGTCTTTACCAAGCAAGAAGGCAAAGGGTAATGAAAAACAAATAAAAAGGAGTTACTAATGTTAAAGTTAATAGATAATCCTGTATATTTTTATAAGGGGCAGCTATATAAGGATGTATCCGCCTTTAATTTTTCTGCTACTCAAATAGAGGATGCCCATAAAGGCACAATAGCATATAATATCCTAAGTGCGCACAATAAAGGCGATATAGGAAAAAGCGGCGAATTGCGCTTAAAGTTCGATATGCTGGCATCTCACGATATTACTTATGTAGGCATTATTCAAACTGCAAAAGCAAGCGGTCTTACGAAGTTTCCTGTGCCTTATGTGCTTACCAATTGTCATAACAGCCTTTGTGCCATTGGCGGCACTATCAACAGCGATGACCATACCTTTGGCAGAAGTGCCGCTATTAAGTATGGCGGAATATTTGTGCCTGCGCATCTTGCTGTGATACATTCTTATATGCGTGAGATAGGAGCAGGTTGCGGCAAAATGATATTGGGCAGCGATTCGCATACTCGTTACGGCGCGCTAGGCACAATGGCAATAGGCGAAGGCGGCGGCGAAATTGTAAAACAACTGCTGGGAAAAACCTATGATATCAAATATCCTGAAATTATTGCTTGCAAACTTACAGGCAAACCGCAAAAGGGAGTAGGGCCTCAAGATGTGGCGCTTACTATTATTAAAGCTGTTTTCAAAAACGGATTTGTTAAAAATAAAGTTATAGAGTTTATTGGGGACGGTATAGCTTCTCTTTCTGTGGATTTTCGCAACGGTATAGATGTAATGACAACGGAAACAACTTGCTTATCCTCAATTTGGGTTACTGATAATGCAGTTAAGGAATACTTAACTCTGCATAACAGACCAACTGATTACAAATCACTTGCTCCAGACGAGCTGGCAAAATATGATGGGGCAATCGAAGTAGACTTATCAAAAATACAGCCATCTATAGCCTTGCCTTTTCATCCTAGCAATGTATATACCATTGCAGAGTTCAAAGCAAATGCAAAAGATATTTTATATACATGCCAAGAAGAAGGCAAAAGGCTTTTCCCCAATCCCGATATTAGGACAAATCTTATAGATAAAGTCAAAGACGGAAAAGTGTATATAGACCAAGCTATTGTAGCCGGTTGTGCAGGCGGCATTTACGAAAACATTGTAGAAGTTGCTAGTATTTTAGACGGCAATCAAGTTGCAAGCGGGTTAAACTTTAGCGTATATCCCGGCAGTCAAAGTATTTATCTTGAACTTGTTAAAAATGGGTCAATAGGCAAGCTAATGCAATCGGGAGTAACGCTAAAGACCGCATTTTGCGGACCTTGTTTTGGTGCAGGTGATATACCTGCCAACAACGGACTATCCGTAAGGCATACTACTCGCAATTTTGAAGCAAGGGAAGGCGCAAAACCTGCCGATGCTCAAATAGCTTATGTAGCGCTTATGGATGCCCGTAGTGTAGCGGCTACCGCTATTAGGGGCGAATTGACTGCAGCAACTGAAATAGAATACAGCAGTACACCTAAACCCTATCATTTTGATGACAGCGTATATAAAGGCAGGGTATATAACGGATTTGGGAGAGCAATACCTTCGCAAGAGTTAATTTTTGGTCCTAATATTAAGGATTGGCCGGAGTTGCCCGCTTTGTCTGATAATTTAGTAATGGTAGTTGCCGCCGCTTTATTTGATGATGTCACCACAACCGACGAACTTATTCCGTCCGGCGAAACAAGCAGCTACCGCTCTAATCCGTTAAGACTTGCGGAGTTTACGCTAAGCAGAAAAGACCCTGATTATGTGCCAATTGCAAAGCAAGCACAACAAAAAGAGCTAAAAAGGCAAGCTGGCGAAGCTAATTCCGATATAGAAAATGCCATTGTTCAAGTAGGCGGATTGCAAGGGGATTATAATATTGGCAGTGTAATTTATGCAATAAAGCCGGGCGACGGTTCTGCCCGAGAACAGGCCGCAAGCAGCCAAAGGGTGCTGGGTGGTCAAGCTAATATAGCGCGGGAATATGCCACTAAAAGGTATTACAGCAATTTAATCAATTGGGGTATGCTGCCTTTTATTTATAATGGCACATTGCAGTTGCAAAAAGGCGATATAGTTATTGTAAAAGGCGCTATTAAGGCTTTAGATACTTTACAAACTGCCGCTTTTGTGGTAAGACAAGGAGTAGTAAACGAAATTAGCTTACAGTTAGAGCCGCTTACGGAAGCGGAAAAAGAAATATTAAGGCAAGGATGCCTAATCAATTACTATAAAAATCAAAATTAGGAGAAGAAAATTGATTTACGATATTAAGCATGAAACTATGGACAGAAAAGAAATGCAAGCCTTACAGCTGGCGCGGCTAAAAAAGATAGTAGTTTATGCTTATAACAATGTTAAGTTTTATAAGAAATTGTTTGATAATGCGCACTTTGACCCTTATAGCCTTAGCTCATTAGAGGATATTAAAAGGATTCCTTTTACAGCAAAAGCAGACCTTAGGGACAATTATCCTTACGGACTTTGCGCTGTGCCCCTAGACGATTTAGTAAGGGTGCATGCCAGCAGCGGCACAAGCGGCAATCCTACGGTAGTTACATATACCCGCAACGATTTGAATATGTGGTCGGATTGCTGTGCTAGGTTTTTGGCGGCGGCAGGCGCAACTAGCAAAGATATTGTGCAAATATCCTTTGGATACGGGCTGTTTACAGGTGCGCTGGGGTTACATCAAGGGTGCGAAAAGCTGGGGATGCTGGTTATCCCCTCCAGCAGCGGCAATACTGAGCGGCAACTTAAACTACTAAAAGACTTGCAAGTTACTGCCCTAGTTGCTACCCCAAGTTATGCGTTGTATTTAGGCGAAATGATGACCAAATTAGGGTATAAAAGAGAAGATTTTAAGTTGCGGCTAGGGTTTTTTGGCTCAGAAGCATCCAGTAAAGCTATGTTTGCGGAGCTGGAGGAAAAGCTAAATGTATTCCCTACTGACAATTATGGATTAAGCGAAATTATTGGGCCGGGCGTAAGCGGCGAATGTATATATCGTTGCGGTATGCATATTAGCGAAGACCATTTTTATCCCGAATTAATCAATCCCGACACCCTGGAGCCTTGCGCAGAAGGGGAGCTTGGCGAGCTGGTGCTTACCACTCTTACCAAAGAGGGGATGCCGATTATCAGATACCGCACAAAGGATTTGACAACGCTGGATTATTCTCCTTGCGCTTGCGGGCGAACTAATGTGCGTATGAGCAAGTTAAGAGGGCGTACCGACGATATGTTGATTATTAGGGGTGTTAATGTTTTCCCCTCTCAAATTGAAGGCGTGCTGTTGGAAATCCCTGAAGTAGGCGGACAATATGAAATTTATGTAACAAGGGAAAATCACCTTGATAAGCTGGAAGTTAGGGTAGAAGTAGATAGTAGCGAGCTGCTAACAGATTACAAGAATCTTAAAAAGTTGGAAGCGGAAATTAAGCATAAGTTAAAGACTGTGTTACAAGTAGATGCCGCAGTTAAGTTGGTAGAGCCCCTTACGCTTAAAAGGTTTGAGGGAAAAAGCAAAAGAGTCCACGATTTACGGAATATTATTTAACAAAGGAAAGGATAATGGCAGAAAGAAAATTAATGCTGAGTAATTTTACTCTTGCTAGAGGCGCTTATGAAGCAGGCGTCAAGGTAGCAAGTGCTTATCCGGGCACCCCAAGCACAGAAATTACAGAAAGCATAGCGCAATATAAGGAAATATATGCCGAATGGTCGCCTAATGAAAAAGTTGCGTTGGAAGTTGCAATAGGGGCCAGCATTGCAGGGGTAAGAGCGTTATGTTCTATGAAGCATGTGGGGCTTAATGTAGCTGCTGACCCGCTCTTTACTGCAAGTTATACAGGGGTAAACGGCGGCTTAGTGATAGCGGTGGCAGATGACCCCGGCATGCATTCTTCGCAAAATGAGCAAGACAGCAGATGTTATGGGCTTGCCGCTCATGTGCCGGTATTAGAACCGTCCAATGCGCAGGAATGCAAAGATTACACCAAGCTGGCTTTTGAGCTAAGCGAAAAGTATGATACGCCAATAATGGTAAGGCTGACTACAAGAGTTGCGCATTCTCAAAGTATGGTAGAGTTGCAAGAACGGCAGGAAGTTGCCGACAAGCCATATATTAAAGATATTGCCAAGTATGTAATGATGCCCGCTCAAGCAAAAGGACGGCATTTAGCAGTAGAAAAGCGTATGCTTGCGCTGTCTGCCGACTGCAATAGCCTAGAGATAAACAAAATAGAGTATGGCGATAAAAAGCTGGGCGTTATTTGCTCCGGTGCGGTATACAATTATGTAAAAGAGGTGTTGCCTTCGGCAAGTATCTTTAAGTTGGGTATGGTGCATCCTTTGCCTATTGAAAGTATAAAGCATTTTGCCGCACAAGTAGCAGAGTTGCTTATTATAGAAGAGTTAGAGCCATTTATAGAAAATCAATTAAAAGCAGAAGGTATAGTTTGTCATGGTAAAGAGATTTTTGGTAAGCAAGGCGAATTGACCGTAGCTTCTATAAAAGAAAGATTGTTTGGCATACAAAGAGCCAAGGCGGATAGCACCTTGCCTGTGCGCCCTCCGGTAATGTGCCCCGGCTGTTCGCATAGAGGGGTGTTTTATGTGCTTAAAAAGCTAAGGCTTACCGTAACGGGCGATATAGGCTGTTATAGTTTGGGCGCTCTTGCGCCGCTTAGCGCGTTGGACACTTGCATTTGTATGGGCGCAAGCATAGGTATGGCGCACGGTTTTGATAAGGCAAAGCAAGGAGCAAGCAAAAAAACAGTAGCGGTAATTGGCGACAGCACTTTTATACACAGCGGCATTACGGGGCTGATTAACGCAGTTTATAACAAAGGCGCGTCCACTATATTGATTATGGATAATTCCATAACCGGTATGACAGGGCATCAACAGCACCCCGGCACAGGCGCAACGCTAAAAGGCGAGCCCGCTCATAAGCTGGATTTGGTGCAGCTTTGCAAGGCTATTGGCGCGCCCAATGTTCGCACGGTAAACGCTTACGATATTGTGGAAGTAGAGCGGATAATAAGAGAAGAAGTTGCAAAGGAAGAAGTTTCTGTAATAATAATACAAAAACCTTGTGTGCTTACTTGGAAAGAAAGGCTAACGCCTTACACCATAGACCAAGAAAAGTGTAGGAATTGTAAGGCTTGCTTGCGCATTGGCTGTCCGGCAATAGAAAATCATAAAACAACTGTTAAAATTAATGCCGCTCTTTGTACAGGGTGCGGAGTGTGTGTGCAGCTTTGCAAGTTCGATGCAATAGTGCCGGAGGGTAGCAATGAAAGTTAATATATTAATAGTAGGCGTAGGCGGACAAGGTACATTGCTTGCCAGCCGCATTTTAGGCAAAGCGGCTGATCTATTGGATAAAGATTGCAAGTTAAGCGAAGTGCACGGTATGAGTCAGCGTGGGGGCAGCGTAGTTACCCATGTAAGGATTGCCGATAGCGTAGCCAGTCCGATTATTGCCGAGGGGGAAGCGGATATTGTGCTTGCTTTTGAACTGTTAGAAGGTGCGCGCTGGCGGCATTTTGTCAAGTCGGACGGCCTTATTCTTGTCAATACTCAACGCATTTGGCCTATGCCTGTAATAGGGGGGACAGTCGATTATCCCGACAACCTTATAGCGGATATGCAAAACGAAGGCAAAAATGTGCTTGCATTGGACGCTTACGGTCTAGCTGTAAGCGCAGGTTCTGACAAGGCTATTAATACGGTTATGATAGGTGCAATGGCAAAGAGTTTAGGTTGGGACAAACAGGTATTGGCAAAGGCAATAGCACAAAGCGTTAAGCCCGCTTTTGTCGAAATTAATGAATTAGCATTTGAGTTAGGTTTTAATGCTTGCTAGCAAGCAATTAATAAAAAAGGAGCAAGCTGCATAAAATTAAGATTATGCAGTAAGAAAAAGTGCAATGAGATATTATAACGAGAAAATGGAATGTATGCCGCTACCGGAAAAAAAAGAGCTGCAAAGCCAAAGATTGCTAGAAGTTGTAAGAAAGGTCTATGACAATGTGGCAAGTTATAGGGTAAAAATGGAAGAAGCAGACTTGCGGCCTGAGGATATCAAAAGTATAGACGATATACATAAGCTCCCTTTTACTACTAAGCAGGATTTACGCTCCAATTATCCTTTTGGTATGTTTGCCACCAATAAAAAGAATATAATCCGCTTGCACGCTTCCAGCGGCACTACCGGCAAACTAACTGTAGTTGGATATACAAAAGCAGATATTGATATGTGGAGCGAAATTTGTGCGCGCGCACTGGTGTCTTGCGGAGCAACAGAGCGGAGCATAATTCATATTGCTTACGGTTATGGGCTATTTACCGGCGGACTTGGCATGCATTACGGAGGAGAGTTGTTAGGTGCTACGGTTGTACCTGTTTCAAGCGGAAATACTGCAAGGCAGCTGCAGTTGCTGTATGATTTTGAAGCGGATATTCTGTGCTGTACACCGTCATATGCCACTTATCTAGCTGAAGAAATTGCAAAATCTAATTATAAGCTGCAAGATTTTAATATAAAGAGTGGTATTTTAGGGGCAGAGCCTTGGAGCAGAGAAATGCGGATAGGTATAGAAAAGAAATTGAATATCAATGCATATGATATTTATGGACTGTCCGAAATTGCAGGGCCCGGAGTAGCGGTAGAATGCTCCGAAAAGAGCGGTTCTCATATTCAGGACGATTACTTTTATCCCGAAATTGTAGATGAGCATACCTTGCAGCCCTTGCCATACGGTAAGGTAGGCGAGCTGGTATTTACCACCCTTACTAAGGAAGGTATCCCTCTTATAAGGTATCGCACCAGGGATATTACCGCGCTTAATGCCAACCCTTGTCCTTGCGGCAGGACCAGTGTAAGGATAGACAGGATTGTAGGCAGAAGCGATGATATGTTGATTATTCGTGGGGTCAATGTATTCCCCTCACAAATTGAAAGCGTGCTTGTAAAGCAAGGCAATCAAGTTGAGCCGCACTACCATATCACTATTGATAGGATTAATAATCAAGATACAATGTTTATAGAAGTTGAGCTTAGCAGAGATATAGCTTTTGACGAAATCAAGACCATAGAGCGGCTGACCGAAAAGCTGACCGGCGAAATAAACAGTGCAATTGGCATTAATGCTAAGGTAAAATTGGTAAGCAGCGGCAGCTTAAAAAGAAGCGAAGGAAAAGCCCAAAGGGTAACCGATAAAAGGATAATTTAATGAAAGGAGAATGCTATGTTAGTTAATCAAATTTCAGTTTTTTTAGAAAATAGAAGCGGCAGAATTAAAGAGTTTGCAGGGGTGCTATCAAAAGCAGGTATAAAAATTATTGCTATGAATATTGCTGATACCAGCGATTATGGTATCCTTAGGCTGATTACCGATAACAATCGGCTTGCTGTTGAGATGCTTAAGCAAAGCGGCTTTAATATTGCTTCCACAGATTTAATTGGTATAGAAATCGACAATAGCAACGGTATATTGCAAGATGTGCTGCAGATATTGGACGAGGAAGAAATCAATATCAATTACCTTTATACTTATATTAAAAGCGATACCGGCTCTACCGTTATACTTTTTAAGGTGGACGAAGTGGAGCAAACGCTGGCAAAGCTAAAAGAACGAAATGTAAATCTTGCAAATATACTGTAATTAATCAACCGTAAGGGAAAAATTAAGGGGGAGCTTAGGCTTGATTATATATACAGACCTTAATGCTATTGCCTATAATATTGCCATAGCCCGAAAGCTGTTAGGCAAGGGTGTTGGGCTAATATTTATGGTTAAAGCAGATGCTTATAATCATGGAATGGCACAAGTGGCAAGGAGCACAGAAAGGCTTATAGATAAGTTTGGGGTAGCTTATGCGGCAGAAGCGGTTGCTTTGCGCAAAGCAGGTATAACAGCCCCCATAATGGTGACCGCCTTTAACTCCATTGAGGCAAAAGATGCGGTTGCTTATGAGCTGTTGCCGCTAATTAGTAACCTAGAGGGGGCAATTGCTCTGGAGCGGCAAGCAAAACAGGCGGGCAAGCATATTCCAATAGATATAAAAATAGATTCAGGTATGAATCGTTACGGTATAAAGGATAAGGAGGAGTGCGCCCAACTTATTGACTTCCTTACCAATTGTTTACATATTACTCCCAGGGCATTAGCTACTCATTTTTATTCTTCCTTACCTTTATCAGCCAGAGAACAACATAATATATTTATGCAAAGGGCAAGTGCCTTTTTTGAAGCATTTGGGGCTTTGCCTATACATATGGCATCCAGCGGCATATTGCAAAGTACACCATATTTTAATTATAACGAAGTTAGATTAGGGATGATGCTGTATGGTTACGAAGCGAACAGCAGCAAAGTTAAGCTAGTCCCCGCAATGGGGATAAGCACAGAAATTGATTTAATCAAGAACTTGAAAAAAGGCGAAAGTGTGGGGTATCAGGCTACCTATAGGGCTAGTAAGGATACCCGAATTGCAATTATCCGCAGCGGATACTTTGAGGGACTGGATAGGCGCGCTCAAGGCGGACAAGTATTGGTAAACGGTTGTAGGGCAACAATTATTGGCAATATCAGTATGGATTCTGCTATAATTGATTTGGCGGATATTCAAGCGGAGCAAGGCGATAAGGTAATTATTCAAGATTCGCTTCTTAATGCAAGCTATTGGGCAAAAATATGTGGTACAATAGATTATGAAATATTGACACGGTATAAAGGCAGATACGATAGGGTTTTTTATGGTTAAAGGTTTTGAGTCGAAATCAGCTTTAAGAGCATTGGCACGCAATGCGCTTATGGAGCTAAGCGAAAAAGAAAAAATGGAAAAAAGCAAAAAAATTGCTCAAAGGTTGCTTTCTTTGCCAGAATATCAAGCGGCAAGCAGCGTATTTATTTATCTTTCTACCGCATTTGAAGCTGATACCAGCGCAATCATAAACGACGCCTTGCAAAAAGAAAAAGTTGTTTATGTGCCCGTTACTTATGAAAAAATGTATGCGGTGCGTATTGATAAGCAAAGCAAATTTACTATGGGTAAGTTTGGGATAAGAGTACCCGAGTATTTTCAGCTAGAGGAGAGTCCTGCAATAGAGTTGGCTATAATTCCGCTGCTGGCTTTTGACAATAACAAAAATAGGCTGGGACATGGCAAGGGCTATTATGATTACTTTTTATCAGATTTTCAAGGGAAAAAAATAGCGTTGGCATTTCAAGCGCAATGTTTTTCCAGCATACCTATGCAAGCTTATGATATTGTAATGGATAAGATTATTACAGAAGATAGGATTCTGATATAAAAACAGGTGAAAAATGAGAATAATCGGCGGCAAATACAAAGGCAGAAAATTAGCTGCACCTAAAAATGATAAGATTAGGCCTACTTCTGATAGGGTAAAAGAGTCAATTTTTAATATTGTTGCAGATAGGATTGCCTGCTCTATTGTAATAGACGCTTATAGCGGCAGCGGTGCGCTGGGGATAGAGGCATTATCCCGAGGCGCAAGCAAAGTGTATTTTATAGATAAGGATTTTAAGGCAATTGAGCTGATTAAAAAGAATTTGGAAGGCATAGAGGGAGAAAGAAAAATTATAAAGGCATCAACAGCTACTGCTTTTTCTGCTCTTGCCGGCGATGGGGTTAAGGCAGATTTGATTTTTTTAGATCCGCCTTATTATGCAGGGGTCTATGCCAATACAATAAGGGATATAGCAAAAAGCAATCTTTTGGCAAGCGGCGGGGTGGTGATTGTGGAGCAGTCCGCTCAAGATTGCAATAATTATTCCTTTGAGGGGCTGCGCCTTGCCAGACAAAAAAAGTATGGCGATACGGTGATTTGTTTTTACAGTTATGTGCAAGCGGTAGCGGTTACGGGCACTTTTGACCCCATAACCTGCGGACATATCAGCTTAATTGAATATGCTTTGCGCCTTAGTCCTAAAGTGTATATTGCTCTACTTAAAAATGAAAATAAAAAAGAGTTCTTTGATACCGATTTTAGATTGGAGCTGATAAAAAAGGCAGTATCTTGTTATGGGGATAGGGTACAGGCAGATAAATACGACGGGCTTGCTATTGACTATTGTAAGGAAAATAATGTACAATTAATTGTCAGAGGCATAAGAAACGCTCAAGACAGGCAATATGAACAGGCTATGGCGGATTGGAACAGAGAGCATGGCGGCATAGAAACTTTATTTGTGCCTGCTCAAGACAGCCTTATCAGCAGCAGCGCAGTACGCCAAAGGCTAGCAGAAGGGCTGCCGTTACAAGGGTTAGTGCCTGTTGAAATAGCCAATTTATTAATAGAAAAGATGCATTCTTTACAGGGTACAAAGGAGAATGACAATGTCTAATATCATTGAGTATATTGAGGAGGCGGAACGCTTAATTCTTTCAGGAAAAAAAGCTATTTTGGGCAAAAATATTGCTATTGACGGCGAGGAGCTATTGGATTTGTTGCATAAGATTCGTCATAGTTTGCCTGAGGAAGTAAAAGAAGCCCGCCAAGTAATAGCCTTGCGGGATAAAAGGCTAAGGGATGCCGCAGAGCAAGCGGAAGCGCTTTTAACAGATGCCCGAAAGGAAGAAGAGTCCTTGCGCACTAGCACGGCAAGCGATACTGCTCAAATGGTGGATAAAGCACGCTTACAAGTGCAAGAAATATTAGAGCAGGCTAATTTGCAAAGAAAGCAATTGCTTGACGAGCAAGATATTATCAAACAAGCCCGCCAAGAAGCAGATGCAATCACAACTTCAGCGCAAGATTACCGCAAAAATATCTTAAAAGAAGTAGGGGCGGAAATTGATGTACTGCTAGAAGAAATGGAAGAGTACCTTTTAAGCAAGCTAAGAGCAATTAGGCAAGCACGAACAAAAACAGAAACGGAGTTTAGCTAAGATAACATTAAAATAGGATTAACCTTGCTGCGAACGCAAGGTTTTTTATTTTAGTATTAATAATCCAAGTAAAAAGGAAATAACTGCTGCAATTGCCGCTTGTGTGGTTTTTGCCAAGAAATATCTTAACGGTGAAATATTGCATTTGGATAAAAAGGCAAGCGATTGCAACCCTATACAAAGTCCGCCAAAAGATATTGCGCCTGATAGAAAAACTGTTTTGCCTATGCGTGTTAGCGGCAGCGAGGCAATCATAAAGCACCCTCGGGTAATCTCTATAAGCGAAGTAAAACAAGCAATAGAAAGCTCCTTACTAACACCAAAACAGCCAAGCAGGTGAGCAAACACAGCTTGCATGCCAATATCCAGTAAAATATCGATAATCATACTAAAAATAGTAATATATCCGCCTACTAATAAAATGGCAAAGATGCTTTCATAAATGCAGTCGTGCAAAAGATTGTCGCTTTGGGCAGATAGTTGAAGCGAAATTGTTTCAGGATTGTGCTTTGCTGCTTTACTCTTAAACAACAATCCATTGATTAGTGCGGCAAGATAATGAGATATTAAGATAACTACGCCTGCAAGCCTGTCCGCAAGTGCAACAGCCCCAATTGTTCCTAACACAAATAAAGGGCCGCTGGTAGAGCAAAACACAGAAGCAAACTTGGCATCTTCATATTCTAGCAGTTGCAAACTATGACATTCGGATACCAGTTTTGCGCCTGTTGGATACCCAGACAGCATACTCATTACCATTATATAGCCTGTAACAGGGGGAGCATTATATAGCTTTTTCAACGGTTTTTTTATGCTTGCCCCTAAGGTATGCGCCGCTCCCAATGCGGTCAGCACTCTGGTAAAAAAGAAAAAAGGAAACAGCGCAGGCAATACGGATATGACAAATAATTTTAGCCCCATAGAGGCAGAAGCCATATAGCGCACAGGATTGACAATAAGCGCAATTATAAAAATGCCTACGGTCAGCATTAAAGGAAGCCTTAACTTTTTCACATAAATAATATATGCGGCAAGCCAAAGCGTCTATGCGGTTTGCTAGATTAGCAGCATCGAATGGTTGTAATAGCCGCTTTTATTGATAATATTAAGCAATCCATCCGCTCTAAAAGTAAGTTTAATAAGGGGTTGCAGCAGCTTATCCAGCTTTGATTTGTCAGAAAATCTTTTCATTATATTTGCGCCGGTTTCATCTAAAGCAGAAAGCAAATCCTTACGGGTCTTTTTTATAGCCAAAATATTAATAAGCGGAGGAGCACTAAGCAGTTCGTCATACATTTTTTGAGTAATATCCAGCAGCGCATAAAGACATAGCCGCTTTAGCCGCGCCAAAGTGTATTTTTTGGTTTTAGCCGCTTCTAGCATTTCTTCATAGGATTGCGCTTTTAGTGCGGCAAGTTTTAGCCGATTATGCAGCCCTTCGCTAATATCGTAGTAGACTTCCAGCTCCCGCCCGTCCATTGTTTTGATTTTATATAAAATCATATCGCCTAAAGAGGACGGTTTTGCCTTAAAAGTGCTAAGTAAGTTATAGCTTAAAGGGGGCAGTGCATCTTTAACTTTTTGCAACTCTCCCTTTTGGTATGCCTCCCTTATTGCGCTTGCGGAGGGGTATACTGTTTTGGTGGAGGGGTCGTTGTAATCACCAATTCTTTTTATTGTATGCAGTTTGATGCCTAGCCCCGCCTTTTTTATTGCCGCAGCATAAGCTATCCCAAGCACATTGTTAGGCGAATCAAGTATCCCTTCAAGGTTGGCATACTCTTTGTTTTCCTTAGCATAAGTGTTAAGAGCAGCAGATAATGCTCTGGGGTAGCTTTGCCCTTGACTGATATTAGCTTGTAAATATTCTTTGAACTCTGGTGGCTCATTATTTAGCAGTTCTGCCGCCTGCTCAATTAGCAAAGCATCTCCGCATTCGCTGCCAAAGCTAATATATTCGAGGTTAGGGATTTGCGAAAGAGTTTTTATAGCTCCATACGCAAAGTTATCTGCGGCACTTACTGCATATATAACCGGCAATTCTATTACCATATCCGCTCCCAAGCGTACTGCAATTTCCGCCCGCAAGTATTTGTCAGCTATTGCCGCTTCCGCCCTTTGCATAAAGCTGCCGCTCATTATGCAAATGACCGTATCCGCTTGCGTTTGTTCTTTTGCCTTTTGCAAATGGTAAAGGTGACCGTAAGTAAATGGATTATATTCACAGATTATAGCAGTAATTTTCATTTTTTTTAACCTCGCTAAATTACCAAGAAATATACTTGCAAAAAAAACAAATTTGCGTTATAGTCATTTGGGTGACTTATTAATTTTTAATGTTATATATACATTATAGTATAAAAACGCTAATTTATAAAGTATTTAGGAGCAAGAATGTCTCAATTAATGGATAATATAATGAGCAAAGCCAAAGCCCTTTATCGCCATATTGTGCTGGCGGAAGGGGAGGAGTCTCGCATAATTATTGCCGCACAAAATATTGCCAAACTTAAACTTGCTAAGATTACGCTTATAGGCAATGAGCAAGTTATCAGAGAAAAAAGTAAAGGCTTTGACCTTAGCTCCATTGATATTGTAGACCCCACAACTTCGCCTAAAAGAGCGGAGTATGCCAGCCTTTTATATTCATTGCGCAAGCATAAGGGACTTACTCAAGAGCAAGCGTGGGCTCAAGCGGCAGACCCGCTGTATTTTGCTACCTTAATGCTTAAAAATAAGGATGCTGACGGAATGGTAGCAGGTAGTATTCATGCTACTGCAGATACCTTGCGCCCTGCCTTGCAGCTTATTAAAGCCCGACCGGGTATGAATACGGTATCCAGCTGTTTTGTAATAGATTTGCCTGCGGGCAATTATTCGGATAAAGAAAAAATGTTTATTTTTAGCGATTGCGGCATTATCCCCAATCCTAATGCTGAGCAGCTTTCGGATATAGCCCTAGCTGCCGCACATAGCGCAATACATATTATTGGCATTGAAAACCCTAAGGTGGCAATGCTATCTTTTTCCACTAAAGGCAGCGCCAAGCATCCTTTAATAGATAAAGTGATAGAGGCAACAAAACTTGCAAAGCAGCGCGCTCCGCACTTGCTTATAGACGGTGAACTGCAAGGTGACGCCGCACTTGTGCCTGCAGTTGCCAATCTAAAAGCTCCGGACAGTCCGGTGCAAGGCAGCGCGGATGTGCTTGTTTTCCCTGATTTACAGGCTGGCAATATTGCATATAAACTGGTAGAAAGGCTTGCGGGCGCTGATGCAATGGGCCCGATTTGTCAAGGGCTTGCTATGCCTGTCAATGACCTTTCCAGAGGATGCTCTGTAGAAGATATTGTAAAAGTTGTAGCTATTACAGCGTTACAAACAATAGATAACTAGGGAGAAACTTGAAAACTAACGGGGCATATACACTTCCGTCTGAAAGCCTCGCCTGCCTCGCCAGGCTTGCATCTGCACCGTTATTTCAACAAGTTTTTGTGCCTATAATGGCACATTGGAGGAGCTAATATAATTATGAAGATTTTAATTCTCAATGCAGGCAGCAGTTCGCTAAAATATCAAGTAATTGATATGAAAGACGAGTCGCTATTGTGCAGAGGGTTGGTAGAATGTATAGGGATAGGGGGCAGCAGCTTAATACATAAAACTAATGGCGGAGAGTTAAGGATAAGCAGCCCGATTGCCAATCATACCGATGCGCTAAAAGTTGTTATTTCTGCCCTTACTGATAAAAAACATGGGGTAGTAGAGGACATTGAAGAGATATTTGCAGTAGGGCATAGGGTCGTGCATAGCGGAGAGGATTTTTCCCAAAGCGTAATTATTACCCCTCAAGTGTTGGAGATTTGTAAGCAAAACGCATACCTTGCGCCCATACATATGCCTGCCAATATTGCTTGTATAGAAAGCAGTATGCAAATTATGAAAAATAAGCCAATGGTAGCTGTATTTGATACCGCATATCATTCCTCTTTGCCGCCTAAAGCATATATGTATGCAATAGCTTATGACGATTATAAAAAATATAAGGCTCGCAAATATGGTTTCCATGGGACAAGCCATAAATATGTGGCGCAAATAGCCGCTGACAAGTTAAATAAAAAGCATAGCAAAATTATCACTTGCCATTTAGGTAACGGTAGCTCTATCAGCGCTATTGTGGACGGAAAATGTATGGATACATCTATGGGTCTTACTCCTCTTGCAGGGGTGATAATGGGCTCTAGGTGCGGGGATGTCGACCCTGCGCTTGTTTCTTTTTTAAGCGACTTAAAAGGGGTAAGTGCAGAGCAAATCACCCAATATCTTAATAAAAAGTGCGGTTTTCTTGGCGTGGTAGGCGTTAGCGACTTTAGGCGCATTACGGAACTTGCGGAAAAAGGCTACCCCAGGGCGGTGTTGGCAATAGATATGTTTCAATATAGCATTAAAAAATATATCGGCATGTTTTCTGCTGTAATGAATGGGCTGGATGCCATAGTTTTTACCGGCGGAATCGGCGAAAATGCTACCAATGCCAGGGAAAAGATTATGGAAGGGCTGGACTATTTGGGCATAGATTTTGACTTTGAAAAAAATAAGGTTGCCAAAGGCGATTTTCTAGAGCTTAACACACCTCAAAGCAAAGTTAAAGTGTATGTTATAGCAACAAATGAAGAGCTAGTCATAGCGCGGGAAACGAAATCGTTGCTTACTAAGTAGCCTTTTTTTATTTGACAGGAATAAGGTAGTTAGGTATAATGAGCTTACCATTGCTGATAATTGATTTATCAAAAACCATAGAAAGCAAGCCAAATCTTATAGAAAAGCAAGCGGATTTGGATATTGAGGCCCTTGCGATTCGTCCTATCGAAAAGGCCGGCAAACTTTTACTTACAGGCTTTTGGCAAACTGATAACAGCAAAGATATAGATATTGATATAGAAATAAGCACAAGTTTAACTTCTGTATGCGATAGATGCCTTGCTGATACTCGAATTATTATTCATACTAATTTAAGCAGCACGCTAAGCGCGCAAGATTATCAAGAAAAAGGCTATAAGATAGACATCACGGACTTAATCTATGAAAAGTTGCTTTCCTGTATCCCCTCAAGGGTGCTGTGCAGGCAAGATTGCAAAGGGTTGTGTCCGCAATGCGGAATAAATAAGAATCACAACGGCTGCGATTGCGAGAGTAAAATCAAAGCATCCAGGTGTCGTTACTCAAAAAAGCAAGGAGGACTAAGATGGCAGTACCAAAAAGTAAGGTTTCTAAACAACGCAGAAACAAAAGAGCAGCCAACTGGAAACTAACTCAACCTAATTTAAGCGAATGCCCTCAATGCCACGCACTGAAGAAAAGTCATACTGTTTGCGGGGAGTGCGGATATTATAACGGTAAGTTAGTAGTAGAACCTAAGGCAGAATCAAAAGAATAAATTAAACTAGTCTGCAAAAAGCAGGCTTTTTATTGGGGATTGTATGAAGATAGTAGTAGATGCTTTCGGCGGAGATTATTCTCCTGACGAGGTTATCAAAGGCTGTATTAGAGCACTATCTGAAGCTAAAGATTTTTCTATCGTGTTTGTGGGCTCTAAAGAAAAGATTGAAGCGCTTTTACTTAGATTTGATTATGACTATGCCCGAGTGGATATCTTAGATGCGCCCGAGATTATCAGCAATGAGGAAGTGCCGACTCAGGCAATACGCTCTAAGCCCAACTCATCAATTGTAGCGGCATTGAATTATTTAGAAGATAATGATGAGGCGGCAGCTTTTGTATCAGCGGGCTCTACCGGTGCTGTGCTGACAGGTGCTGTTTTATTGTTAAAAAGAATTAGGGGCATTAAACGCCCCGGTCTTGCTCCGCTTTTGCCGACAATAGCGGGCGGACAGGTGCTGCTGATAGATTGCGGAGCCAATACTGACCCCAAACCTGAGGTGTTGCGCAGTTTTGCGCTAATGGGCAATGTTTTTATGCAGGAAGTGTTTGGTATCAGCTCTCCCAAAATAGCGCTCCTTAGCAATGGTGCGGAGAACGCTAAAGGCAACGAGCTAAACAAACAGACATTTCCTTTACTTGCAGATATGGGGCTTGATTTTATAGGCAATCTTGAAGCAAGGGATATATTAAGCGGCAATGCGGATGTGGTGGTTGCTGACGGATTTTCCGGCAATATCGCATTAAAAAGTGCGGAAGGGACGGTAGAGGCAATCTTTGAAAGCATTAAACAAGCCATTTTGAAAGGGGGGCTAAGGGCAAAGCTAGGCTATATTTTACTCAAGAAAGCCTTAAAAGAGGTTAAAAAGCGTCTTGACTATAACGAAAAAGGAGGAGCTATCTTACTAGGGCTTGATAAAGTAGTGATAAAGGCGCATGGCTCCAGTAAAGCTAAATCTATTAAAGCGGCAGTATTGCAAGCTGTGGATTTAGCGCAAAAAGGGATAACGGATAAAATTAGAATTGGGATTAATGAATATGAAAAAGTTTAAAGATGATAAAGTACAAGAAATCCTTGGATACAAGTTCAATAACCCCGCTTTATTAGAAACAGCATTTACCCACGCTTCATACGCAAATGAGAACTTTGTAGAATCTTATCAAAGACTGGAGTTTTTAGGCGATGCAGTCCTTAGCTATGTGATTGCACGCCTTTTATTTAAGAAGTTTCCTGACGAAAAGGAAGGCTTTTTAAGCAAGGCAAGAGCAAGGATTGTAGCTAAGGATACACTTGCAAGGGCTATAACCCAGTCAGGACTTATCAACTATATGTTGGTGGGCTCAGGGGAGATTAAAAAGGATATTGTGGAGAGCGAGTCTGTTAAATGTGATTTATTCGAAGCAATTGTAGGTGCTATAAGCAGAGATTGCAAGGGTCTTAAAGATGTTTCTGATTTTATTTGCCGTCTGCTCAGTCCTTTTATTAAAGAGGCTTTATGTGCAGAAGGACGCAAGGATTATAAGTCTGAACTTTTAGAAAAAATAGCCATAGAAAATAAACATCAAGAAAAAAAGAGAAGGGTAGTATTCAAACAAATAGGCAAGGTTGGCAAGGACCATCAGCCAATGTTTTCTGTTTTTGTTACGGTAGACGGCAGGGAATACGGGCTGGGGGTGGCAGGCTCTATTAAGAGCGCAGAGCAAAATGCCGCCAAAGAGACTTTGGAAATGCTTTTTGGTGAATCTCAAAAGACTAACGGAAAGGTAAATAGCAAGTTGTAGAATAGCAATATCTTTAGCGCCTTTTTCACTTTCCTTAATATTGACAAAACTTGATGTTAAAGGTATTATAATAGTTAGGTTTTGAGGTGAACATTGAGTTTAAAAAGGATAGAATTATTTGGTTTCAAATCTTTTGCAGATAGATTACATATCGATTTTGAAGAGGGAATCACCGGTATAGTCGGCCCTAACGGGTGCGGAAAATCCAATATTACAGATGCGGTAAGATGGGTGCTGGGCGAACAAAGCCCCAGCGTGTTACGAGGCAAGAGTATGGCCGAAGTAATTTTTTCTGGGACTGCATCCAGCCATTCTATGGGCGGACCTATTCGCAAAGCAATGAGCTATTGCGAGGTCAGCTTATTTTTTAACAACGAAGACAGACATTTAGATATTGATTTCAATGAAGTAGTAATAACCCGCAAAATATATAAGACCGGCGAAAGCGAGTATTTAATCAATGGCAATAAGTGCTTGCTTAGGAATATTTCTGACCTTTTTCGGGATACGGGACTGGGCAGAGAGGGGTATTCCATTATAGGGCAAGGGCAAATTGAAAAGATATTAAAAGACAGGCCTGACGATAGGCGGGAGATTTTTGAAGAAGCGGCAGGTATAAATAAATACCGCAAACGCAAAAAAGATGCAGAAAATAAGCTGCAAAAAACCCAAGATAATATGAATAGGTTGGCAGACCTTCTCTCTATGCAGGAAGAACAGCTTGAGCCAATGGAAAAAAGCGCAGAAAATACCCGAAAAGTTAAAGAAATGCAAGAGCGTATGCGCTTGCTGGACATCAATGCCTATCTTTATCAATGCACCCAATCCAAAGAGCAGGAAGAAAGTTTGCATAAAGAGCTAAGCGTTTTGGGAGCAGAAATTGAAGGCAAAAAGCTAGAGCTGGACGATATACGAAAAAAAATCAATATCAACAATGTGGATTTAGCCAATTCTGATACGCTTTATGCTAAATTGTTTGAGGAAAGGGAGCAGTTGCTGCTGCAAGAAGCGCAGCTTTCCAGCGATAGCAGAGTTTGGGCAGAAAGGCTAAACAAGGCTAAAGAAAGTATTGATAAAAACAAGATAGAGCATGCAAAATCTACCGAAATCCTTGCAGAAAAACACAAGCTATCACAAGAGTGCGCCCTAGCGTTGCAAGAAAAAAATAAACGCGTTATAGAGATAGGGCAAGTGCTGGCAGCAAAAGAGGCAGAGTACACTCAAAGCGAGCAAGAAGTTGCGGCAGAGGAGTTAGAGTTCGAAAAGAGCATTGCTGTGCTAAACAAAATGGTAGAATCGCATGCAGACATCAGGTCAAGCGTAGTTACTCTTACAGGCAGGCGGGATATGTTGGCAGAAGCCTTGGGGGAGGACAAGCACGAAGTAGCGGAATATGGTATTCAATACGACAAAAAGGGAAAGTTAATAGCAGAGCTGGAAGCTGACCTTAAACTTTTGCAAGAGCAAAGAGCCGAAAAGGTGGCTTCGCTTGAGCGGCTGGAGAAAAGGTTACAGTCTTTGAAAGAGGATTTGCCTGCTTTAGAAGCAAAAGCCAGAGAAAATGAGCGAAAAGAAGCTGAATACAATTCGGTCATAGAGATGCTGATTAAGCAAAAGCAAGAGAGGCAAGGGTATCAAGCCCCTGTTAGGAGACTGCTTTCGCCCAAAGCGCCTGAGGGATGCGCAAACAGGATCGCAGGGGTTGTGGGGGAGATTATTAAGGTGAGCTCGGATTACCAGTTGGCAGTAGAAGTAGCGCTAGGGGCGGCAGTCAATAATATTGTTACGGTAACCAGCCAAGATGCGTCATATCTTATAGATATCCTAAGGAAAGAAAAGTACGGTAGAGCTACTTTTTTACCTATGGACAATGTTAAGCCCAGACGCTTTCCGCTTGAAGCAGAAAGAGCGCTTAGCGAGGATGGCGTAATAGGGTTAGCAAATGAACTGATAGAATATGAAAGCAAATTCAATAGCGTTATTAGCAATCTTTTAGGCAATGTAGTTATTGTTGAGGATAAAGGCTGCGGTATTAAACTGGCCAAAAAGTACAGAAACTTATTTAGAATTGTAACTTTAGAAGGCGACCATTTTGCCGTAAGCGGAGCTATTACCGGCGGCAGTGCGCCTTCAATTGAAACGCAAGTGCTTTCGCAAGATACTAAAATTGAGCAATTGCAAGAACAATGCAAGTCTTATTTAGCTTCTAATAAACAATTGACAGCGGCAATAGCCGAAGTAAAAGAAGAAGGGTTAGAAATAGAGCGAGCTATAAAAGTTTTGCAAGCGCAACTGCATAAATATGATATGGATATTGCCTCTTTAGTGCAAAATAAAGATTATGAAGCGCAATCGCTAAAGCAATTGCAAGAAGCGCGGGAAAAGTTAGCGGAAAAGAATCAAGCGCTTTATGGACAAATATGCGAGTTGGAGGTAGCAATTAAAGCGGCAGGGGCTAAAGAAGGTGCAAGCGTAAGCGAAAAGCAGGATATCAACTTATATATGGAGCAGTTAAGGGACAATTTAATTAAAAAGAAAAGGCTACTGGCTACTCTTAGAAGCGAGTATGAAGAGGTAAAACTGGCAAATACCACCCTTAAAGCGGAGCTGGACAATTTGCAAGACAGTATTAGGCATTCGAAAGCTGATATTATTCAGTTAGAAAAAAGAATTGCCGATTGCCAAATAGAGACAAGTTTAGCGGAAAAATCAGCTCTAGAAGCTATGGAAGCTATGGATAAAGCAGTTTTTTCGCAAGAAAATAAAGAAAAGCTGGAGCAGCTAAAGCAAGAAACTGCCTCGCTGGTAGCACATAAAAACAGCTTACAGCAAGAAAATGAGCGGCTGGACGACATTCGCAATGAACTTGGAGAGCAAATTACCCAGTTAACTGTTAAAATAACACAAAAGGAAGGTGCGCTGGAAAGGCTGTCTTCTGATTTTGGCGTGCTTTCTGAACGGATAACAGATGAATATGGGCTGGATTATCAAACTGCATTAGGGTATAAGGAAGACAAGTTGTTTTCCCGAAGCTCTTTAACGGGAGCTGCTAAACTAAGGCGGGCTATTGAAAGATTTGGTCCTATCAATGCGCTTGCTATAGAAGAGTTTGAGCAGGCAAGCCAAAAGTATGCCGATGACAAAAAACAATTCGACGATATGGAAAAAGCAAGGCAGGATACTTTAGCATTTCTGTCAGACCTTATTGCAGAAATGGAAGAAAAGTTTTTAGAAAGTTTTGAAAAAATCAATGAAAACTTTGGAATAACTTTTAGGGAGCTTTTTGGAGGCGGACAAGCGCGCTTGTCTTTGAATCAAAGCGGAGGGCTAAGCGTGCTTGATGCCGGCATAGATATTGATGTTGCCCCTCCGGGCAAGAGATTGCAAGGACTGTCCTTGCTTTCGGGCGGGGAAAAAGCGCTGGTGGCAATAGCTATCCTCTTTGCAATTATTAAGTTAAAGCCTGCACCATTTTGCGTGTTGGATGAAATTGATACCGCTCTTGATGAAGCAAATGCGGAATTGTTTGGCAGATACCTTCGTAAGTTTAGCGAAAAAACGCAATTTATTATTGTAACGCATAAAAGGCCGGCTATGCAGTATGCGGACAGACTTTACGGAGTAACTATGCAAGAAGCGGGGGTAAGCAGGATTGTAAGCGTAAAGATAGATGACGCAATTAAGGGAATTAATAAGTATGGGGTGGGAGCGTGAGCGTAGTAGCCAGGATTGTACAAAGTTTAAGAAAAACTAAGGACGCAATAGCCAAAAGGTTTTACGAAGTCTTTAAAGCCAAAGCCTTAAATGCAGAGTTTTATGAAGCGTTGGAACAAGCTATGATAGGCTCAGATATGGGAGTACAAGCTACAGAAGTTTTGATTTCTATGCTGAAAGATGAAGTTTTCAAGCGTAAACTCACTCGCCCTGAGGAAACCCGCACATTGCTTAAAGAGCTAATTGTGGGGCTGATAGATTTTGATATTCCCGAATATACCTATCCGCTGGTTATACTTATTGTTGGTGTAAACGGCGTAGGCAAAACTACTGCGGTAGGCAAACTTGCGCATATATTTTCTTCTTATGGCAAATCGGTAGTAATAGCGGCGGCGGACACTTTTAGAGCGGCGGCAAGCGAACAGTTGGAGATTTGGGCACAGCGGGCAGGCGTAAGGATTATTAAGCAATCAGAAGGCAGCGACCCCGCATCGGTAGTATTTGATGCGCTTTCTTCCGCTAAGGCAAGAGGTGTGGATGTGGTGCTGGTAGATACTGCGGGCAGGCTGCACAATAAAAAGAATCTTATGAACGAGCTGGCAAAGATAAATAGGGTAATAGACAGAGAAGCCCCCAATGCTGATAGGCGCAGCTACCTTGTGCTGGATGCAACTACAGGGCAAAATGCGCTGGCGCAAGCGGATATATTTAATGAAGCTATAGAGCTGGACGGTGTTATCCTTACCAAACTTGACGGTACTGCCAAAGGCGGAGTAGTGGTGGCAATTTGTGAGCAGCAGGAAATACCTGTGGTATATGCAGGGGTAGGCGAATCCATTGATGACTTGTTGGAATTCTCTCCAAAGGACTTTGTAGACGCACTTTTTTAGGCTTGTTTTTTTGTCGCCTTTATGCTATACTGGATTAAATATTCATCAAACTGTAAGCGGCAAAGTTTCTTAATAAAACGGAGGCAAAATGGTTTATAAAATAATGAAGAACAATAGTTTACAGTCTAAAGTTTTTCAAGATAACAAGCTAACCCCCAGAAGTTATTTTATCCCTTTTCCTTCTCAAAAATCTGCTAAAGAGACTCCTATAAGCGAACAAAGGCGAGAAAGCGGAAAAATAGTCTTGCTTAACGGTCAATGGGATTTTTTTCTCTGTAAGCAAATGCATAAGCTAGGCACAATTGATACCGACAAGATAGATTTCGATAAGGTGCTGGTGCCTTCTTGCTGGCAAGCGCAGGGGTATGAGCCCCATTGCTATTTGCAATCGGCATACGAGTTTGCCAATTTACCTCCCCGAGTGCCTGTCTATATGCCGGCAGGCGTATATGTAAAAGAGGAGCAAAAACCATACCCGCAATTTAATTCTGCCGGAGTGTATCGCAAAGACTTTTTAGTAAATAAATCAAACAAACGCATTTTAATTACCTTTTTGGGAGCATCCGGCAGTTTGGAAGTGTATGTAAACGGAAAATATGTCGGTTATAGCGAGGGGGGGCGCACCCCTAGTGAGTTTGATATTACCGAAGCGGTTAACGATGGTAATAATGAGCTGCTTGTAATAGTGCGCAAGTGGAGCAGCGGCTCTTATTTAGAAAGTTTTGACTGCTTCCGTATGAATGGGATTTTTCGAGATGTCTATTTAACTGTTTGTCATAGCGAGCACATTTATGATATTAGCGTAAACACTATTAAAATTGAAAACAAATACAATGCCAATATCAATATTAAGGTGCATAACAACGATAAAAGTATGCTACAAGTAAGCCTTGAAGATAAAGGCAAGGTTATAGCTTCAGGCGTTTATTATAGTTCGGAAGAAGTGGTTGCCGAATTTTCTTCTCTTGAGGTTAAGGAGTGGAACGGGGAGCAGCCTTATTTATACTCCTTATATATTACTTTGATTAGAGATGGCGCAGTAAGGGAATGCGTCAAAAGAGATATTGGATTTAAGCATATAGAAATTACCGATGGCAGGTTTTATCTAAATGATACGCTGATTAAATTAAAAGGCGTAAAATATTACGAGTCAGACCCTCTCAACGGTTTTTATATTAATGCGGACAATTTATCTCGAGACTTATCTTTAATGAAAGCGTTTAATATCAATGCTGTTTACTGCCCTTACCCTTTAGACCCCTTGTTTTATGAGCTAGCCGACCAAATGGGCTTGTATGTAATTGAGCAAGCGGAGATTCGTGCCAGCGGCAGTTTTGCCGGACTGATAGCGCAAAAGGTAAAGGGATTGGCGGATAGCTCCCGCTGGATAGAGCATTTTAAGGACAGAGTGCTGCGTATGTATCATACCCGCAAGAACAATGTCAGCATTTTACTTTATTCTATTGGCGATGATTCGGGAGGGGGCAAGTGCATAGAGGAAGCATACAGTGCATTAAAAGCTATTAATTACAGCATACCCTGCTTTTATGCGGGCAATGCGCAAGTGCCCACAGCGGCAAATGCGGTAGCTTGTATTAAAACAGCAGACCTTAGCCTATTTTCAGATTTATGCAAGCGCACAGCGCCGGGCAACCGCACACTTACAGAATTGGTGCGTAAGAGTCCGATTATTGTTGCCAACTTTGCTTCCGGCAAAGGCGTGGGTACTGGCGGACTGGAAGCATATATGGAATATATGTATGCTAACGACAATATTTTAGGCGTATTTATCACAGATTTTTGCGACCAAATGGTATACAGTTTAGGTGAAAGTACAAAATATCGTGATATTTACGGAGGGGACAGCGGCGAATATAAGCACAATGGAGCACAATGCTTAAAAGGTATGTTTTATGCAGACAGGAAGCCCAAACCCTTTGCTTACTATTGCCAAAATGTATTTAGTCCAATTAGCGCAAAATATTTGGGCGGACAGGTTTCTATCCGCAATAACAATAGTTTTGCCGACACAGCGGAATGGCGTATCGGCTTGCAACCTATTGTCAATGCGCATCCGCAAAAAGAAATATTAATTGAGGAAGCCATACCTGTACAAACTAAATATCCTGTAAAGATAGCGACTCCTTCGGACGCTTTTGATATGTTTATCAATGTCAAGCTGACCAATCCTTACGGAGGAGAATATATCGTGCAATTGCCGATTAAGGAAATGTTGCTGCAGCTGGATATCTCCGGCGGTGAGGAGTTATCTTTAATTGAATTTCCCAATCAAGCCAAGATTTATTTTAAGGGCGGATTTATAGAATTTGACAAGCGTTTTGGCGCAGTTATTAAATATAATGTCAACGGTTTTGACTATATAAAAACAGAGCCTTTGAAAAAGAAAGGGATGGGCAGCATTTCTACCGAAATTTATCGTGCTCCCCTAATGAACGATGACTATATAGAGCAAGAGTGGCGGGATGCCGGTTTTCGTGATTTTACCATACAAACCCGCTTTTTTGATATTAAAATGGAAGACACTTATGCAAAGGTATTTACTGATATAGATTTTATTAATCCCAAAGGTGAAAAACTTTGCACAATTAAGGATATTTATACTGTTCATTCCAACGGTAGGATTGATATAGATTGCACGCTTGAGCCTGCCCGCAAGCTACCCCCTTTGCCCCGTTTTGGCTCTAAGTTTCAATTGCAGTATGAGCTACAAAAGGTAGAGTATTACGGGCGCGGACCTTTTGAAAACTTTGCTGATATGAAATCTCATTGTCCAATTGGCATATATCAATGCGAAGTCAATGATTTTTACCAGCCTTATATTAAGCCTCAAGATTCGGGATATAAAGAGGATACACGGTATGCAATTTTCCGCAATCCAAAGGGTACGGGGCTGCTGATTCTGGCTAACAAACGCCCATTTGTGCTTAATGCTCAATATACCGAATCTCAAAAGATAGACGGATTTACTCACAGAGAGGATGTAGCTACAGAAAGCACCGTTTATGTCAGCATAGATGCATTTGTACACGGTACTCGAGAAAAGGAGCAAGGCGCGCCCATACCCGAGCCTACCTTGCAGTACTCCATAATTCCTCTTTCTACGGGGATATATCAGACAAGAGAGTTTGCAAGAATAAAAGGCAATATATAGTCTTAGGAGGACTTATGAAAATATATCAGCTTAATAAAAAGATAAAAGATAAAAGGATTACTTTGCAAGACCTTCCGCATTTGGAAGAGATAGAAAAGCTAAAACTTAAAGGCTCACGCTATGAGTTTTTGCAGACAAGCATAGCAATATGCCCCAATGTAAAGCTCTCCCGCTTAACGGTAGAAGTTGCGCCTTTAACAAATTCCGAAGGGACAGCTTCGGGCAATGCCGCCACTTGTTACTCAACCGGCGGAATAGATAAGTTCGGACTTCCTTTTAGCAACCCTATTGATATAGAAGAGGGGCAAATAAAAGAGTTGCTGCTGGGATTTGATTTGCAAGGTTTGGATGTAGGCAGATACAAAAGTACCCTTACCTTTAAGGATAAGTTTGATTCTTTTCAATTTGAGGTCGTTATAGATGTCAATAATGATGAGGTAAAAGACGAGTTAGACAATTTTGACTATAAGTTAGAATGGATAGGTTCTACTTTAGGCATTGACGATACTATTGTCCCTCCTTATACTCCTGTAAAGGTAGAGGATAGGACAATAGAGGTGTTAGGCAAAAAGATTCTAATAGGCACTAATGGGTTGGTGGAACAGGTTGTAGGCTATTGGAATGACAGTCTTGAGCAGGAAGAGGCTGTGCAAAGCGCCTTGTTTACTGCGCCTATAGAGTTTATTTTAGGCCGTCAGGAGCTGCAAGAAAAAGATTTTGCTATTGCCGGCACAGATAACGGCGCTCATATTACTGCAATAAGCGAAAATGCAAGGGTGCGCTTAGAAACTAATGCTACGGTTGATTATATAGGTTTTATCAAATACAATATCAAGCTGATTGCCAAGGAAGACATTCCGCTGCCCGGTGTTGCCCTTAAACTGTACTTTAACCCCGATTGCAGCAAATACAGTATGGGACTGGGCAATTTGGGCGGCAGTTTTAGCGATTTTTCTTTTAAGTTTGACAGCGCAAATAATCAAGATACGCTTTTTTGCGGAGGGCATAAGCTGGGTTGCGCTGTTAAATTCGTAGCAAGTGACGAGTGCGAGCCTTACGGTTCAAGGGTATTTGATATACCTAAAACCTCTTGGGATAACTATGGCAGAGGGCATATAGAGGGCAAACGCACCAAAGATGCTATAGAAATTACTGCTGACTCCGGGCTTCTTGTTTTGATTAAGGGCGAAAGCGTAAATTTTGCCTTTGACCTTATGCTTACCCCTTTTAGACCTTATGATTTGGTAAAAGGTATTGATGAGCGTTACGCATATCTTGATATTAAAAAGAGTGCGGAAGCGGCAATAGCTTCTGCAAGAAGGTTTAATGCCCCCAACCTTATTTTGGATAGCGGCAACAGGGTATATCAAGCTGCAAACAATCCCATTTTGTCCGCTAAAGAAATTGCAGATTTTCTGATAGAAACTCAACGCTATAAAGCTAAGTGCGCACTTTGCTATGACCTTAACTATTTAAGCTCAACGAATACTCTTTTTAAGTTTTTGTCAATGTTAGATGATAAACTGATTGTCAATACAGAAAGCAGCGTAGGCGAGATAGAGGGATTGGATGTGCGTCCTGTAATGGTTGGCAGCGACAGAGTAAAGGTAGGGGATAATAAGACTGCTACTGATTTGATTTTTGCTGTAGACCCTAAAAGCAGATTTTGCAATTTTTATATACAAAGCGTAGCGGAAATATTTAAGAAGCTAAACTTAGACGGTATCTTTTTAAGCAATACGGTTATGGACGGTGCAACTGCAAGACGACTGCGCAAAGTGTTGTGCTCAGGGCAAATACTGGGCTTATATATTTCTGACCAACGCAAAAGCGAGCATGGCAATGCCAGTGGATTTAACAAGCATATGCAACTGCTGCCTTATTTGGATAAGGTTATCCTAAGTGCGGATTGCGGCGCTAACCTAACTCCTGAATACTATCTTACCGAGCTATCCGGCTTGTTATTTGGGCTTACTACCACCATTGTAAACTTGCCCAATCCGTATTTAGGGATGCTGCATGGAGCAAGCGCACAAGCAGGCTTAGGCGAATCCGACCCTTCCATAATTTATGATATTTGGTATAAGTTTGGTATAAAAGATGCTAAAATTATGGGTTATTGGATGGACAATCCTCCTATAATTGCAGATAAATCCACAGTAAAGATTACTACATTTGCAAAAGCAAACTCTTGTCTTGCAGTTTTTTATAATTTTTCGGACAAAGCGGAAAAGGTGGTATTTGGCATTTATCCTGAGATTTTAGGTTTTTCCACTCTTAAAAAACAAATCCGCATAGTTACTACCAGCGGCAAGAAAGTGTATAAAAAAGTTAAAGATCCCGATGAAGGCATTATGATAGGCGCAAAGGACGGGCTGATTATAAAAATATATTAAGCTAATTTAGTTTGAAAAAAAGGATAAAAGAAACTGCTTGTACAAGCAGTTTCTTTGCTAAGATTCTCTTGACTGCTCCACAGCATTTTTTAGTGCGTCTTCTATTGCCAGCAAAATAATTTTGCTGCTGTAGGTTGCTCCGGTAATGGCATCTACTTCTAAGGTTTGTTCTTCAACAACTGCATCGACAACTGCTTCTGCCGCTTCTCCTTTGCCATTTTCGTGCTTTAATATATCGATTTTTGTAATTTGGTGACTGCTAATGGTGACATTGACCTCAGCGGTAAGCGGAAAACAATGAAAGCTGCCAAAATACACCCCATCTTTTACCTCATGCAGGCTGATAGTCCCAAACTGTTCATTCTTTAGCTTTTTGAAATTATTGCTGATATTGCCGCATATTATTATGCCTCCGGTAATCAATAAAGAAAAGATTACAAAGCAAACAATAACAATAATTGTGATTTTTTTCATCTTTAGGTACTCCTTTATAAGGCTTTGCCCAGTTTAATTATAACATATACATAAGGGCAAAACAATACTTAAATATAATTAAGCAACTGTTTTGCTATTCTTAGCTTTTGCAACTTTTTTACATATAGGCAAAAAGATATGTTTAATAAATAAAAAACTTGATTTTTATTATTGCTTAGGGTATAATTATCCTAGTGCTAAACGGGGAGCTAGCGGTGCCCTGTGACTCGCAATCCGCTATAGCGAGGTTGACCATCTACCGAGGCATAGTCTATGGAAAGCCGATGTAGGTAAGGGATGTAGATATTAAGGTCTTGTGCAATTCTGTGTTGTGAACCGTGTCAGAGCCTGACCGCAGCAGCACTAAGCAAATTTCGGGGTGTGCCACAAGGGTGCTTTAAGGGAGTTACCTGCCTATATGCCGATTCGGTAGGCTATGCCGGAGTAGACGCACTTTATTTTAATTCTTAGGAGCAAGCTTGAAATTAACATGCATATACATCGCAATACATTGTTAGGCTACGTTTTCCTAGGTCATGTATACGGGATACACTCCCGTCTGAAAGCCTCGCCTGCCTCGTCTTGCTTGCATCTGCACCGTTATTTCAACAAATTTTTTGTGCCTACAATGGTACATTGGAGGAATGAATATAACTATGAAAAAGAAAATCGCTGCAATAACAATGGCTATATTGGTAATTACTTTGGTGCTTGGTTTGTCCTCTTGCAATAAAGAGGAGGAGGTAAAGATAGATAAGATTACCATAGAATATAATAAAGACAATCCGTATAAAAAAGGCTCTGCTTTTAGTACAAGCGACTTTACGGTTACAGCGCATTTAAGCGATGACACCACTAAAGAAATACAAAATAATCTTATTTGGCATACCGATGTGCTGGAGCTTGACGATGAGGGCAAGTTCACCAAAGGCGGCGAGTTTGAGCTAAAAGTAGATTTTCTAAAATATAAAGATATTTCCATCACTATAACAGTCAATGACTAAAATAAGAGGGCGATTGTCCTCTTTTTTCTATCAATTAAATACCATAATTTAAGGAAACGCTTATGTTAATGTCCAAACTAATAGGGGAGAGAACACGGGAAGCACCTGCGGATGCTACCATTGTTTCGCATGCGCTGCTGGTAAGAGCGGGCTATATCAAGCAACTTGCCGGGGGCATTTGGTCGCTTACCGCACCTGCCCATAGGATAGTTAAAAATATTGAACGAATTATTCGTGAGGAAATGAACGCCATAGACGGGCAAGAAGTATCCCTGCCTGTGGTGCAACCTCGTGAACTTTGGGAACAATCAGGGCGGTACAATTCAATAGGCGAAGAAATGGTGCGCTTTAAGGATAGGCAACAGCGGGATTTATGCTTAGCTATGACCCATGAAGAGGCTGCTGTACACTTAGTGCGTGACGGAGTAAAGAGCTATACGCAACTGCCTTTTATGATATATCAATTTCAAACTAAGTTTCGGGATGAGCCCAGGAGCAGAGGGGGGCTTATCAGAGTTAGAGAGTTTATAATGAAAGATGCCTATTCTTTCCATGCTACTCAACAGGATTTGGAGCAATATTATGCAAAAGCGTTTACTGCTTATGAAAATATCTTTAGACGGATAGGCATGAAGAACTTTATTGCAGTTCAATCGGATAGCGGAATGATGGGGGGAGCAATAGCGCATGAGTTTATGTTGCTTACCGAAATTGGCGAGGATACCATAGCTATATGCGAAAAGTGCGGCTATAAGGCCAATGTAGAAGTGGCTGATTCGGTATTGCCTGCACCAAACGCAGAAGCAGAGCAAGCCTTGCAAGAAGTGTATACAGCAGATGCGGCGGAAATTGCGCAAGTAGCTGAGCTTTTGGGGGTCAGCGCAGATAAGACAATTAAAGCGGTGGTATTTTTAGACAAAGTGTCAAGCCAATATATAGTTGCCTTTATCAGAGGTGACCTTGAAGTCAATGAGGCAAAACTAAAAAAAGTTGTTAAAATGGATTTAGTGCCTTGCAGTCTTGAGGACAGCAGTAAGCTGGTAGCAGGCAATATCGGTGTGCTGGGTGTAGAAGCCTCAGGGGCTAAGGCAGTATTTGATAAGAGTTTGCAAAATACTTTTAATATGGTTACCGGTGCAAATAAGGCGCAATATCATATAACCGGCGTATGTGCGGCAAGGGATTATCCCAATGTTGAGTTTGCGGATATAAAAAAGGCAAGGGAGGGAGATGCTTGCCCTAAGTGCTTTACCGCACTTATCCTTAAAAACGGTATAGAAGTAGGCAATATCTTTCAGTTAGGCAATAAGTATACCGGCGCAATGGGTATGAGCGTACTGGGTGCGGACGGTAGAAACTTCTTTCCGATTATGGGCTGTTACGGGATAGGGCTAGGGCGTTCGCTTGCCAGCGTGGCGGAGGAGTATGCAGATGAAAAAGGGCTGATTTGGCCTATCGGCATTGCTCCTTTTAAGGTTTATCTTTGCCCGCTGCGCTATGATACCCCTGAGGTTAAAGAATGTGCGGATACTATTTATACCGCCCTAAAAGAAAAGGGGATAGAAACTATCTTTGATGACCGCAATGCATCTGCCGGCTTTAAGTTTGCAGATTGCGACCTAATGGGTATCCCTATAAGGGTAGTAGTTAGTCCCAGAAGCCTAAAAACAGGCAGTATTGAAATAGCTACCCGCTATGGGGGCATAAAAGAAGATATAAAGATTGAAAAACTTTTTGATAGGTTAAGTGCGGTCTTTGCTATTCTTTCCGTCCTTTAGCCGGCAGAATAACGCAGTTGCATTAATTCCAGCAAGGCGCAATCAATGCGTTTACTGGACAAACCGTTGATAGGACGAAAAAAGTTGGCAATAGGCGTTTGCTTTTTGGGCGTTTGATTGGTTTTGTTCATCATATTCATTAGCTGCAGAATATTAGCCATATCTCCCATTTGGTTAGGCGCTCCGCCGGGAGGTGCGGCATCTTGATTGGCTTGATTCTTAAATGCACCAAAATTTTTGAAAATATTGCCCATATTACCCATATTGCCCATATTACCAATATTGCCCATATTGCCCATATTGCCCATAGTGCCCGCGCCTGTGTTATCTTTACCGCTCATTCCCATTATTAAAGGGAGCATATCCATAAAATTCATAACTTTACCTCTTTAAGTCTGTAAGCAATTGCTGCATACGGGCTCGCTGTTCCGGGGTAAGCATAGGGCTGACATTGGCAAAAAAAGCATCTAAACTTTGATTATTCATTTCACCTTTAGCCCTTGATTCATTGGCAATTCTAAATAGTTCTCTCATTAAATCCTCTTGGCTTAGCCTAGAATATGCTTTAATTGCTTCTTCAGGGTTGGAAAAGGATTGCTCTTTTGGCATATCTTCAGGAGTGCGCTTTACTTTTTCTTTTCGTTTTTGCTTTATGTAGTCATTGATACCCATATTAGCCCCCCTTTTCGGATTTATTATTTATTGCTTGTTAATCTTTTGTAGGAGCACAAAGTATAAAAAATGCTTAGAAGCACAAGTAGCTGCATACTTCTGCTGCTATTATTATATTCCTAATCTGTTCTGACTGTCACCGCTACGCTATATTTATTTTGTATATTTTACTGTTAATT
>CAYSNP010000019.1:0-32592 GCA_964432485.1 uncultured Christensenellaceae bacterium
TTCTATTATATTTAATATCTTTTTTTGCTGCAATTTCTGCATTAGAGTTTAACAAACCCAACTCTTTATCAAATGGAATTTTAGCCAATATCTTTATGCCTTTTTCTGTGCAAAAGTCTTCCGAAGGATTGCCGCCCTCTATACATTTATTAAGAACTGCTCCAAAAGGCTTATTAAACAATTTTACAAGTTCATAGACCATATTTAGGTTATGGGCTCCAAAAATCGAAGGTTCGGCAACCAAAACGCAGTAATCGGCATCTTTAATGCTTTCCATAACTATACATGCGCTGCCCGGAGGACAATCTATAAAGCTAAGGCTGTCTTGACCCGACAAGCTATCTTTAAGCAATCTGCTTATAATAGGTATGCCCGAAGCCTCGCCAATATTCAATATCCCCGTACTTACATCTATACTGCCGCTCTTGCCCTTTTCTATATGTCCTATTACCCTATCCTTTTCGCTAAGGGCAGCTTGCGGACAAAGCAAAGAGCAACCCCCGCAGGAATGGCAAATCTCCTCAAAAATAAGCAGTTTGCCATTGGTATAAGCAAGAGCAGAAAAAGCGCAAAACTCTACGCACTTTCTGCATCCGTTGCAAAGAGCGTTGTTGACTGTCGGTATCTTTACCGTAACTTGCTCCTCTTTTACTCCGGTAGGGCGCAAAAACAATCTACCGTTAGGTTCCTCTACATCGCAATCAATATATGCCGCTTTTTCTGCAACTGCCGCCAAATTGACCGCTACCAGAGTCTTGCCCGTACCGCCCTTGCCGGAAAGTATTGCAATCTTCTTACCTGCCATGGTGCAAGCCCGCATGTATTTCCAACAGTTCCGGGAGTTTTTCTTTTACAAAACTATCAATGCTGCCTTCTATGGATACGCTGTCAGTTTTATATAACTTTATGCCTGCAGCTTGCAATACGCTTGCGGCATTTTCTCCGCAGCGGGGAGTAAGCACAGCTACTACATTTTTATCTACTAAAAATTGTGCCGCTCTGACTCCTGCACCGCCTGCACTGACAGCGGCGGTATTTTCCAAAAACTCGCTTGTTTTGCTTTCTACATCATAAATAAGAAAATACGGGGCTCGCCCAAAGGAAACACATACAGTAGAAGCCATGCTTTTGTCATCAACCGGAATAGCTATCTTCATTTCTTTACCTCCATTGCTTACAATCTTTTGCTCACGCTCTGCTTGCTTGACGCTGCTTTGTACCTGCCCTCGCCCCATTTGGCGGCGACAGCCTCTGCCGCAACCGGCAACTCCATCGCAAAGCCTATACTCTCCCCCTTCAATTACCAGCATCCTGCCATTAACTAATGAGCTTGCCAGCTTGCGCCTTGCTTCTATATATATACCTTGCACAGTAGTGCGTGCTACATTCATACGCTCTGCGCATTCCTCTTGAGTAAAGCCTTCCAAATCAATTAATCTTATTGCTTCATATTCGTCCACAGTCATTCTGACAGGGTTGCTTTTGGCTGCGTAATCCAACGGACCGAATATGCTGCTGTCAGGAAGACAACAAACTCTTCGCCATTTTCTTGGTCTTGCCATACTTACATTTCCTTTGTTTTTGAAGAATTTCTTTTAGCAGAGCATAGAGAGCGTCCTCTCTTTTGCTCCTGCATCTTTGCCCCAATAACATTAATTTATGCTATTTAACTATAGTATTAAGTCTTCTTGCTCTTCTGCGACTCCACCATCTGCGTCCAAAACCTCGTCCTGCACCATAGCCTGCGCCATAGCCTGCGCCGTAACCCGGCGCATTGCCTCTGCCGGCTACATTAGGATTGCAAGGACCTAGCCCTCTTCCTGTAAGCGGACCTTCGCCTCTGGGACCCGTTCCATCTCCTCTTGGCATAATTGCACCTCCAAAAATTAGTTATCGACATATGTCATTAATGCTATTGTACCACCGTTTATGACATATGTCAACAATTTTTTTATATTTATTTTTTTGGGGCAGGAACTTTTACCACTATTAGCTCTAATGTGTCTTGCCCCGAATTGTTTACATTCATTTTAGTATTTTCAGAGATTTTCAGCAATGTACCTTTGCCATATTCTTTTATGTCTTGCTCATCCAGCCCAATCGAAAGCGTGCCTCTAAGGATTGTCATATACACATTAGAGTTGGAGTAATGCAGCGGCAGCCCCTCATCCTTATTAAATACCATATGCAAATAATGCAAGTTTTCGTCAAAAATTACCCGCTCAATAGCTTTTTTATTGTCAGTAGAAAACTTAAAAACTTGTTCAATCATTTTGCAGCTCCTTTTGCTTTATATTAATATAATACCATAATTTTACTTTTTTATATGTAACCAAAATCACATTTGCTGATAAACTATTGACAAGAAAGCCAATTAGCATAATAATATTTTTATAAGAAAGGAGCAATAATGGCTATGGTTAATAAAAAAATAACTGAATTAATAGGCAAAACGCCGCTTTTGGAGCTGGAAGCATTTGCAAAAGCGCATAAGGTTGGTGCAAGGATAGTAGCTAAGCTGGAATATTTTAATCCGGGCGGCAGCGTAAAAGATAGAATTGCAGCAGCTATGATAGAGGATGCAGAGCGGCAAGGATTGCTTAGCCCAAACTCTACAATTATTGAGCCTACAAGCGGCAATACTGGAGTGGGGCTGGCTATGGTAGCCGCCGCTAAAGGATATAAGGTTATCTTAACTATGCCTGACACTATGAGCTTGGAGCGGCGCAAATTGCTTGCCGCTTACGGGGCACAGCTTGAGCTTACCGAGGGCAGCAAAGGTATGCAAGGGGCAGTAGAGCGGGCGGCGCAGTTGGCAAATGAAATTGAGGATAGCTTTATTCCTGACCAATTTGCCAATCCTGCCAATCCCTATACACATATGCAAAATACAGGCGTAGAAATTTGGGAAGACACTTGTGGCAAAGTGGATATTTTTGTAGCGGGCATAGGCACGGGCGGCACGGTTACAGGGGTAGGGGAGTATCTAAAGCAAAAGAATAAGGAAATTAAAATAATAGGAATAGAGCCGCAAAGCTCTCCTTTGCTTACTAAAGGTGCGGCAGGCGCGCATAAAATACAAGGGATAGGAGCAAACTTTGTTCCAAAAGTGCTAAATATTGCTATTCTTGACGAAATAATATGCGTAAAAGATAAAGATGCTTTTGCTACTTGCAGAGACGTTGCGCACTTAGAAGGATTGCTGACAGGTGCGTCCTCAGGAGCGGCTATATGGACGGCAAAGGAGCTTGCAAAAAGAGCAGAAAATAAGGGCAAACTAATTGTTGCCCTGTTGCCCGATACAGGCGAAAGGTATCTTTCTACACCGTTATTTGATAATTGATTACTTTTTTGGCGCTCTTAGCCCTGTAAACTTAGCCCCTAATTTATTAGCCCAACTTTCGGGATAAAAATCAAAATAGCTAATATCTTTATTTTTTCTTAGCTCAATATACTTTTTGCTATTACACCAAATATAAGAAGGGATACCTATCACAAATAAATACAATGGTCCTAAAATTAGCGATTGAATAGCATGCCCATACTCATGCACAAGCGTTTCTTTTTTCCATTCTGCACTTTTTGTGCCATTGATTATTAAAAACATTCCCAGGCTGATACCGCCCCAATTTTGGTCGTGCCAAGTCACCAGCGCGCCTTTATACAGTTCCTTAGGCATCCTTTTTACCTTAAAAGTAAAAAATAAACCCAAAAGATTTTGAGGCAGTCCCCAAGTCCATTGCAGTATCCAAAATAAAATTAGCTTTAAGGTTTTCACTTGCTCTTGCTCCTTTTTTAACAATTCTACCCTAATAAAAATAAAAAAACAAGCCCATTTACCGGTAAAATAAGCGTAACAAGATATACAGTAGCCGCTTGCTGCAAAGTTATTGAGCGCAATTACTATGCTATCCTCTCTTTTGCAGTTATGCCAGCAAAATTAAGCTAAGAGCCATAACTGCCATACCTGCCAGCAGTCCATAAATAGCATAGTGGTGTTCCGCATATTCTTCAGCGGCAGGCAATAGCTCATCCAATGAAATAAATACCATAATGCCGGCTACTGACGCAAAAACTATGCCAAAGACTGTATTGGATAAAAAGGGCATAAGCAGCGCAAATCCAATCAAAGCCCCTACGGGCTCGGCAAGTCCTGACAAAAAGGAATACCAAAACGCCTTTTTCTTGCTGCCGGTAGCGTAAAAGACAGGCACGCTTACCGCTATCCCTTCGGGGATATTGTGTATAGCAATAGCTATGGCAATAGGCACACCCATTGCCGGGTCATGCAATGCACTAATAAAGGTAGCAAGCCCTTCGGGAAAGTTATGGATACCTACTGCAAGCGCAGTAAGCATGCCTGTGCGCATTAGCTTATTTTTATTAGCTATACCTTCCGCCGCTATTTCTTCAGTTTTAGTTACTTCATGGGGGTTTGCCTCTTTAGGTATTAACTTATCAATAATAGCAACCAGCAAAATGCCCCCGAAAAAAGCTGCCGCAGTAACCCAATAACCGTTTTTTGTCCCTAAATCAGCAACCAAAGCATCTTTTGCTTTTACAAATATTTCTATCATTGATACATAAATCATAACGCCTGCAGAAAACCCCAGGCTAACTGCCAAAAACTTTTTATTACTTTCTTTGCTTAGCACTGAAATTAAGCCGCCTATTGCGGTAGACAACCCGGCCAGCAATGTAAGCAAAAAAGCAAATAGTATATTTTCCATATCTTATCCTCTGAAAATTTATGCTTATAGTATATTATATTAAAGAGGTTGCCATTTTGCAAATAGCAATATAACAAAATTAATATTTTTTGCCTTACATACTAAAACTGCCTGTGATAGAATAAGCAATTAAAAAGCAAACAAGGGATGCCAATATCTGCGAGGCAAAGTATACGGTAAGCGAGTATTTGCCGAAAAACGATATTGGTGTATGCCATTTACCGTCCAGCTTAGGCAGCAAAGATTGCCTGTTTGGGTATGCAAACACGCTAGTTGCGGCACCCAAAAAGAAGTATCCTATAAAAGGCAAAGTAGGGAAGTAATCTGCTGTCCACCAGCTTTCCACATAAATAAATAGCCCCAGCCATTGATGAGGAGTATCTATGTAAGGCGGCGATGATAAAGTAATTTCGGTGACAGAAAGATTGTATAATTTATCCATAATTACAGCAACAACACCTAAGATAGAACAAACTGCGGCAAGGATATACTTATTATTCTTAGAAGCATACTTTACAATTGTGCTGACAATTGCGTATATTAAGATTATTGCTGTCATACAATGCAATATCCCAAACATTACAAAATAGCCGGACTCCTGCAAAATAAAGTTCTCTAAAATAAAAGTGCCTGCCGACACCGCTACAGCGGCAAGCCCAATCTTAAAGGCACGCTTGAAGTTGTTTCTGCTAAAAGCGGTGCATATCCCTGCTATAAAGAAAAACAAAAACAGAAAAAAAGGCCTCCAAAACAAGCGTATATCACTAGTCCAATACTTTAATCCCTTTAGAGATAAGTTGATAAGGCTTTCTCTGCCTGTTGCTTCAAAAGTATGAGCGAAGTTGCCGAAGGTAAGCATTATATGGTCATACACCACAAGCAAAATGGCTATGCCCCTCAAAAAATCTAACTCCCATATTCTGGATTTCTTAACTTTTTTTGTTTTCATTATTTGTATTCCACCTTTTCTAACTTTATCTTTCCGGCTTCCTCACGATATACTACAAATCTATCACTAAACTCATGAATTAGCAAGGAGGCATCTATTGCGGACTTATAAATTGCAGGCTGCTCATAGAATCTGCTGTCGGCTTCCATACCCTCAACCCTACGGTATTCAGCAGGATAATAAGGGCTGGCAGGCGTATTATAGGCAGGTGCAGTCTTGCTGTCCAAGTAACTGAAATCCACTTGCCCTTCTGTTTTTTTAGCAAGCCGCCTTGCATCCCGTGCCTTTTTGCCATATAGCTTTTTATGCATTAGTGCCACTTCTTTTTCTCTGCGGGCAAGCTCCTTTTCTTTTTCTGTTATTTCGTGACGCCTTCTTAAATGGAACTCCCTTTCCTTTAGGTTTTCTTCACTAATTATTCTTCTAAAACGCTTATCATCCTGTTTTTTCTCAATCTTTTTGTGAAACGGCCATAAAACAATATTCTTAAATATGGAAACTAAAACATATATTATACTGACAAAAAACCCTATAATATATAAGATACTCCAAAAGTCTAAAGACAGCAAAGCGAATTTATATTTGATTGCCAAATAGATGCCTAATGCTATATATCCTAAAGGCATCCATAAGCCGGTAAATTTTAATATTTTTCCTATCCCTCTAATGGCAGAATTTAAGAATCCCGTATCCTCCTAGCAATATTACTTAATTATATTTGTACCCATATATTTTACTAACGCTTTTGGCACTGTTACACTACCGTCTTGATTTTGATAATTTTCCAGTATTGCCGCAACAGTTCTGCCAACTGCCAGCCCGCTGCCGTTAAGGGTATGCGCAAAGCGGTTTTTGCCTTGTGCATCCTTGAATCTAATATTAGCTCTTCGGGCTTGAAAATCTTCAAAGTTAGAGCAACTGGAAATCTCCACATACCTACCGTAAGAGGGCAGGTACACCTCTATATCATAAGTTTTGGCACTAGCCGCCCCTACATCGCCAGAACAAAGAGCAACTACACGGTAAGGCAATTCTAACAGTTTTAATATTTGTTCAGCATCATTAGTCAGCCCTTCCAACTCCTGATAACTTGAGTCGGGGCAAGTAAACTTAACCAGCTCCACCTTATTAAATTGGTGATGCCTTATCAGCCCTCTGGTATCTCTGCCCGCCGCCCCTGCTTCTTGGCGAAAACAAGCAGAATATGCGCAATATTTTATAGGCAAGCTATCCAAAATTTCGTTACGGTGTAAGTTTGTCACCGGTACTTCCGCAGTAGGAATAAGGTAGTAACCTGTACCCTCCACGCTATACATAGTATCGGCAAACTTAGGCAATTGCCCTGTGCCAAATGCGCTATCTTTATTGACCATAAAAGGAGGAAAAATCTCTTTGTATCCTCTTGCGGTATGGGTATCTAACATTAAGTTGACTATAGAGCGTTCCAGCCTTGCTCCCAATCCACGATACACCACAAAGCGCGCTCCTGTGATTTTGGCGGCTTGCTCAAAACTTAAAATATCCAACTTTTCGCCAAGCTCCCAATGGGGCAAAGGCGAAAAATCAAAACTCCTAACCTCTCCTACCCTTCTTACTTCCGCATTGTCCGCATCTGACTGCCCTTTAGGCACAGAACAATGCAACATATTGGGCAAGGCTTCGATTATTTGCGCAATTTGCTCTTGCACGCCGGCAAGCTCTGTTTCCTCACTTTTTATTTGTTCTCCCAGCAGCTTCATTTCGGCAATAAGCGCAGATGCATCCCTTTTTTCTCTTTTCAGCACTGCAATTTCTGCACTGGCGGCATTCCTTTGCGCTTTTTTTTCTTCAGAGGAGGCAATTAGCTCTCGGCGAGAGAGGGCAAGCTCTACAAGTGAATCTAAATCAAATTCATTGCTTCTTAAAATAAGATTCTCTTTAACCTTGTCTAGGTTATCCACTACCCACCTTAGGTCTAACATACCTTTCTCCTTTAATAAATTATACTTGTTTTATTATTCAATTATAGGGTAGATATACTCACTAGTCAAGTAACTAGCCAAAAATTACATTACCTTTACCCATAAACAATTTTTGAGTTTTGGTCGGCTTGACACGCTGCCTTCTTTTAGGATACAATATTGCCACATTGTTTTTTAGGAGAAAGTGCTATGAGGATGTTACCTTTGGCGGATGTAGATTTTCTAAAGCTAAAGCCGGGGCTTTATATTGCGCAAAAAGAGGTAATTGGCGGCGAAGCTATTACTATTTTTGACCTTAGGCTGAAAAAACCGTATGATGATGAAGTTATGGATAGCGCAGTGGTACAAACCATTCACCATATCTTGTATGATTTTCTGCAAAATGACCCACTTTGGGGTGACAGAATAATATTTCTTGCGCCCTGCCCTTCTCGCACAGCTTTTTTCTTAATAGTTAAAGGCGACCTAATTAGCGAAGAAATTCAACCGCTTATAGAGCGTGCTTTTGACTATATCTCTGATTTTGAAGGTACAATCCCCAAAAGCAAACCTTCCGAAAGCGCATATTGCCTGGATTTAGATATGGAGCTGGAAGAAACCCGACAAGTGAGTACCGAATATTATAACTTGCTTATTTCCGCTAAAAAAGCCAATCTCAATTACCCCCTCAAAAAAGCTAAAAAGAAAAAGGATACCAGCATAAAAGAGGGCTTACGCTAGCAATTTTTAACTTTACTTGCAAGATAATACTTCAATATAATGTCGCCGTCAGGCGATACATAATGTCAATGCGCTAGCATTGATACATAATGCCACCGTTAGGTGGTACATAATGCATTGTGCAACAATGTACATCATGCCGCCGCTAGGCGGTACTTCCTATACACGCTAAAGCGTGATGAAATACACTTGCCTAAATGCAAGTGATGAAATACATTTGCGTCCCGCAAATGATTAAGGTGGGGCAAAGGAGCTAGGCTTACGCTAGCTATTCTTAATTTTACATACAAGCCAATACTACAATATAATGTCGCCGTAAGGCGATACATAATGTCAATGCGCCAGCATTGATACATAATGCCACCGTTAGGTGGTACATCATGCATTGCGCAGCAATGTACATCATGCCGCCGCTAGGCGGTACATAATGTCGCCGTCAGGCGATACTTTGCCCTTTAGGGCAACTCTGCGGGTCTGGGTTGCTTTGGCACTAGAGTGCCGCGCAATGACGGATTGCCGCACATCATATTGATTTTTGCTGCTTGTTATGATACCATTAAATAAATGAAAAAACTTTTTAAGACATCAATATATCTTGTGTTTATTTTGTTATTTGTCTTTACATTTACTGCTTGCAATCTTCAAAGTGTGCAAAACCCATTGCCAAGCCCCAACGACCAGCAAGTAATTGTACCAAAAGAAAACAATGGGTCAACTACTCAAGATATTCAAAAGTTTACTGCTTATCAACAAGGCTCTTTGCGTATAGATTTTATTGATATAGGGCAAGGGGATTGTATATTTATTATTTTTCCTGATAACAAAAGCATGCTTATCGATGGGGGCAGTACTCCATTTGCCAATAGCAGTGCCATTGTTGAATGCCTGAATTTTTACCAAATCAAGCAAATAGATTACCTTATGCTGACGCATCCGCATGCAGACCATTGCAACAGCCTTACTGCAATACTAAAAAAATATAGCGTTAAGGAGTTTTTTTTACCTTTGCTCTTGCCTTCATATTCAAAAGCTAATGCCCGCAAGCTAAAAGGACATTATGATAACAAGACTTACTACAAATTCTATCAAGAAGTGGAAAAGCAAGTGGAGAAAGGGGCTGTCTTGAATTACAATGTAGGCATTTTTTCAATTATAGGCGAGAATTATAGCTTTGATTTTTATTGCTATGAAGCAGAAGCTTATCAAGAAATTAGCGGTGCATCTTCCAATAATAAAGTAAATGCGCTATCGCCAATAGGCTTTTTATTTTACAACGAAATACGCTATTGTTTTACCGGTGATTCCAATGTGGAAAATGAAACTTACTTTTTATCCAATTATACACTAGCAGATATTGCAAGCGAAAGTTTTTTGCTAAAAGTTGCTCATCATGGAAGCAAAACCTCAAGCACAGCAGAATTTTTGTCTGTTATCAACCCTAAAGTGGGCGTTATTTGTGTAGGAGCTAATATTTATGGACACCCTACTAATGAAGCGTTGGGCAGATTATATAATATTGGTGCTACGGTATACAATACCAGAGATAATGGCCTGGTTACAGTCTCACAAATAGCCAATGAAGTAACAGTTGTGCCTGTGATAGGTGAAAGTTACTACTTTTTTGTGGAGATATTTTCACAAAATATGCGTGCCTTTTCTATGCTGTTGTATATAATCCCGCACTGCCCAAAAAAGGATTGCTCAATTGCAACAGATTAAGAGGCTTGAATATTGACAAGTTTACCATAATAATGATATACTGTAAATAACTGGAGGAATTAATATGAAATTATATTTAAAACAAAAAGTATTTGCTATAGGTGACAAATACAAGTTCACGGATAGTGCGGGCAATTTGGTTTTCAAAGGCAAGAAACCTGCCTTATCTATTACTAAAATGTACCTATTCGATGCTAGCGGCAATGAGGTCTGCTTTATTAAAAAAAGGCTTATTTCGCTTATGCCTAAGTACAAGGTTTTCAAAGACAGCGAGCTGCATCTTTTTGTGCGCCGCAAGCTAAAGTTCGGCAGACCTAAGTATATAGTTGAAGACGGGCACAGCAATGAATTCGAAATTAAAGGCTCTTGGCTGGCTTGGGACTTTACTATTTATTCCGCCGGTCAATATATAGGCTCTATTCATAAAAAGTACTTCCACTTAGGAGACACTTATGAATTGGATATTGCTGACGACTATGATCCTGCACTATTTTGCTCTTTAGCTTTAATTATAGATAACAGCTTGCATAACAATCAGCATAGAAGATTCGGGATAAACGATTAAAGCTACAGCTTTTTTTCAGCAAAAAGGAAAATTTAGGGCATTGCTAACTTTGCATTGCCCTTAATCGTATTTAAGGGAGAACTTATCTTATGCAAAAAAGTAAACAGACAGAAATAACCGCCCCGCAAAACTTACTTACAAAAGAGGGACTGCTGGCAAACCCGGGCTACTGCAAAAGGAATCTTTTTATCTACAACCGAGAAGATATCACCGCTCCTGCTTGGCGTATAAAGGAGTGGGACTTTTACCAATTTTCTAACTCAAAGTATGCTGTACAAATGAATTTTGCCAACATATCCATAGGCTCGGGCGCAACGATAGATATAATAGATTTAGAAAGCGGCAAAAAGTGGAGTGCAAAGAAATTGTCTTTTCGCACCCATAAAGAAAAAATCAACCGCAATGGCGATGCTCCGCATGACTTTAGGCTAAAAACTGATAAATTTGAGTATTCCGTAGCAGTTACCGAGCTGGAGCGCGCTCTTTACTATAAGGGCAAAGGCACTCGCAATGCCGATATAGAAATAGATATAGTTGCATCAATGCAAAAAGGGCAGGAAAGCATTACTATAGCCACCCCGTTTAAGGAAGCGCCTAACCGCTTCTTCCTTACTCAAAAGATAAATTGCATGCCGGTACAAGGCAAGGCAACAATTAATGACTGCACAATAGAGTTCAGCCCTAAAGATACCTTTTTGGTTTTGGATTGGGGCAGGGGAGTATGGCCTTACTCTAATATGTGGTATTGGGGCAATGGCTCTGCTTGGCTGGGGGATAAACTCTTTGGTTTTGAAATAACTTGGGGCTTTGGTGATGATAGCGCTGCTACAGAAACTGCGCTGTTTTATGATGGCAAATGCCATAAAATCGGCAGGGTAACAGTAAACCCTGACCCTGAAGGCAATTGGATGGAGCCTTGGCATTTTAGCTCGGACGATAACCGATTCCAACTTACAATGACACCGTATTTTAACAATGTTACCAACCTAAATGTCGGCTTGCTTAAAATGGTAACTCATCAAGTTTTTGGCAAATGGAACGGTAAGGTAATCCTTGACAACGGAGTAGAACTTACAATTAAAGATATGGATGCCTTTTGCGAAAAGGTATATAACAAGTGGTAGGCTAAGCTGCCTCTGGTTGATTCGCATATAAGGTGTCAATATCAAATCTATTGTTTTCCGGTTGCGCATAAAACTGTGAGCTAAACTGCATATCCCCGTCTATATCTATAGATAGCAGAACAGTACCGTGCCTATTGGTGCGGTATGTTACTATTCCATAGTTGTAAAGTCTATTCATCAGCATAGCAGAAGGATGGTCGTAGCTGTTTTGCTCTCCGCAGCTGATTACAGCATATTCGGGAGTAAGGTAATCCAGCAATTGGGTATCGGTGCTGCCTTTGCTGCCATGGTGACTAACTTTAAGCACATCTATATCAAAACCGTCAGGATATTCATTAGCCAGCCAAGAAATAAATAGCTGCTCACTTTCGCTGATTGCATCGCCGCCAAAAATCAGTCGTCTGCCCCCATACTCCAAAATGCAAATTGGGCTATGGGCATTGGGGTCATTAGGTAGTGCGGGATTGTTGTAACCAGGTGCAAAAATGATTATTTTATACTGATGCTGTGCATCCTGTTCGCTTTCTATATAATAAATATCGCCATCCTCATCAAATAAAATATACTCTGCGCCTTGCTCCGCTATTGCGGCATTATAAAATGCCTTATAAGTTTGGCTGGCCACTTCAAAAGGATAATCATTATAATAAAAAGTCTCTATCACCAATGCTTCTATTACATTATCCAGCATATTGCAATGGTCGGCATGATTATGGGTAAGCATTAAATAATTAATAGTTGTAATGCTATGCTCTTCAAAAAACAACAAGTATTCGGCGGTGTTCTGCGAGCTTTCTATACTGCCGCTCCCTGCATCAATCAGCATATTTTTACCGTCAGGCAGCTCTATATAAATACTTTCGCCCTGTCCCACATCAATAAAATAAATATTTAGCGCATCCTCAAGGGCAACAAGCCCGTCACCTGTTTCGATAAGTGTATTGCGGTTGTCTTCAGGCGGCGGAACAATTAAACTATCAATAGGGCTGTTAAAGTAAAGTTCACTTGCTAACCCTACGCATACTGCCAGCAAGACAACTGTTGCAATGGCAAGCAGCTTTTCCCTTTTGCTCATATTTTTCAAAAAATCAGTTACTTTATTTGTCTTCTTTTTTGTCATAATCCACCCTTGTTTTTTATTTAATTGTACTACACAAGACCATATAAAAGAAGCCCCTTACGGAAAATTATTTGAAAAAATCCAATTTTTGCTTATATTTTGCTATAAAAAGGTTATACTTAATGGGGATATTTTAATTAGGGCTTAAAAAAATGAGAGTAATTCACCAAGATATAGAACAAACAAAAAGACAGGTTACCTTTCTTAAAGGGATGACTATTAGGCTAAGGGTCAACCGTGGGCGCAACCGAATCGAAACTATTCACGGTAGCGTGGAAAGCACCTATCCTTCTATTTTCACAGTCAGGCATATTGACGGCGACCTTTCCAGCTTTTCCTACAATGATATATTAGCAAAAAATATCCTATTTTATAGGACTAAATAATTCGAGCCTCTCCTAGGTCAATAATATTATCAGCTCTTTCTACAATTTCTGCATCATGAGTAACTATTACAAGGGTGCGCCCCTTTTCTTTTGCCAAAGCAAAAAGACTTTCTGTAATATCCAGCTTAGTTTTGCGGTCAAGTGCGGCAAATGGCTCATCTAAAAACATATAATCCGCTTGAAAAAGCAATGCTCTTGCAAGTGCCGCCCTTCGTTGCATACCGCCTGAAAGCTCGGACGGCATCTTAAACTTGTCGCCCTCCAGTCCCACCAGCCTAAGAGCGGCCAGTACTGCGGCAAGAGCGCCCTCTTTGCGGGGCAACACCAATGCAAGATTGTCATATAGGTTAAGCCAAGGCAGCAGCCTGTCCTCTTGAAAGACCCATGCCGCCTTTTCGGGAACATTTTCAATAGTGCCCTCAAACTCTTTATCCAGTCCTGCCAAAAGGCGAAGCAAAGTAGTTTTGCCTTTGCCGGAAATGCCCATAATTGCAGTAATGCTCCCTTTTGGGATAACAAAGTTAAGATTGGAGAAAAGCAGCTCCGCTCCAAAGGACTTTTTAAGATTGACTACTTTTATCATACCTTTTCGTCCCCCAGCCGCAGCATTGCCTTTATAGCCTTTTCTATTACCACACTTATAATAATGATACCTATTGTCCAAGCAAACAGCATTGGCGTATCTAAATAAGTCTTGCTAATATATAGGTTGTAGCCTATAGAGCTTGCCGGTATGGAAAGCACTTCGGCAGTTACAACTGTTTTCCATGCAAACCCTGTGCACACTACCACAGCAGAGTTAAAATAGGGCTTGATTTGAGGCGCAACTATCTTAAAAAAGATTTTTTGACGGGGCAGCCTAAATGCTTTGCCCATTTCTGTCAGCTTTTTATCCACATTTTCTAAGGCTTGATAGATATTGGAAAAAACTATAGGTAAACAAGCCATTGTACATACCGCAATCGGCACTACTCCCGACTTCATAAACACTAAAAACAATAAAATCAAACTCATTACCGGCACAGTCTTAACTGTACTCATTACAGGCTGTACAAGTCGATAAACCAGTCGGGAAGAATGACAAGAGATTGCAAGCGCTACTCCTGCCACAATAGAAATAACAAGCCCTAGCGCCACCCTTGACAAGGTGACTCCTATATCTTTCCAAAAAAATACTTGCGGCAACAACTTAATAAGCAGGGAGAAACTTTGTATAGGAGTGGGCAAGATAAGCTCTCTGTCTATTATCATAGCCACCACTTGCCAAACTGCTATCCAAAACAACAGCACTCCCGCACTTTTAAGTTTACGCATAAATATCCTCTCCGGGCAACGCTCCGCCTACAGCGGTTGCATTGGCCTCATGCAATACGCTAAAGTAATTTTGCAGCACGCTTTTTGCTTCCTCTCCATCAATATAACATATATTGCAGCGAGGTATAGCGTTTTGGGCTACAGCTTTTTGAGGAAAAATGCCATTGTCAACAATTAGCTGTGCCGCTGCAGCGGGGTCAGCATTAACTTTTGTTACGCTTTCTTGATATGCCTGCTTAAAAGAGGCTATTTTATCTGAGTTTTTAGCCAAATATTCTGTCCTTACAATTGTTGCGGTCATAGGCAAGGCTGAGTCTTGCCCATAAATATCCTTCCACTCCTCATTTAGGTCTATTTTAATCTCCAAATTGCTATTGCCTGCAAGAGTCATACTTACAAAAGGCTCAGGCAGCACTCCCAGCGTCTTTGTTCCTTCTATTAAGTCAGATGCCAACTGCGAATGCTCTGCAAGGTATTCCACTTCTATATCCACTCCCTTTCTTGCAATAATTTCCGCAAGGGCATATTCCGGGGTAGCGCCTTTGCCCGTAGCATATAGCGTGCGCCCTTCAAGGTCTGTTATACTGCTGATATTGTTACTTTTTTCGCCAACTACATAAAGCATTCCATAGGTGTTCATAGATAGTATCTTTACGCCTTTATTGGTCTTATTATATAGTACAGCCGCAAGATTGGCGGGCACACTGGCTATATCTATCTCACCGTTTATTATTTTAGCATTAATTTGGTCAGGTGCGGTAAAAACCTTTACATCCAAATCTTCATTGTCAAATAAATATGCCATCCCCATACCCGAAGGCCCGGAAAGGGTAGCCACCCTAATAGGCGCATTTTCATTATCCTGATTGCCGTTACAACCGACAAACACTACTGCTGTAAGCGCTATAACAATAGCTAGCACCAAAAACTTTTTCTTCATTGCTCAGTCTCCTTTATTTTAGTTATTTAACTCTATTTTAGTAAGGGCGGACTTAACCGACACATTTTTTATCCGTCCCAATTTACCGGTAAGCGCAGTAATTTGCTCATTATAGCCCTCAATAATAATGCTAATGATATGAATATTGTGCTCTTTATCAGGCAAACCCATTCTGCCTTTGATAAGCTCGCCAAACTCTGACAATATCGCCTGCACTTGAGGCACGCTATCCCTGCTGCCCTCTATTACTATCCCTATTACTCCCAGTCTTTTCATAAATACTCTCCTATATAACAAAAATGCCGCTTTGATAAGAAACGGCAACAATTACTAACTTATTTACATTCCGCTTTTTCTCTTTGCAGGAAAATGGGGAAATCTTTTAGTTAATCAATCTTTGTCTCCGAAAATCTCATCAAGTCAGATTATCTTAATTATAAGCAATTGCAAGCCTATTGTCAACAATTTGTCATAGCTTTTTTAATATAGCGTAAATCAATCCGCTCATCCCCCTATAATAAGCAATTCCGCCTTAGACTGCAGGTAATCAGTCTACATTTTTGTTGCTTTTTAGCATTCAAAGGGATATAATTAAAAAAAGCCCTTGGAGAAAACAATGGATTATCAATACGCAGACAGGCTAAAGAACTTAGAAGGCAATGCAATTAGGGATATTTTCAAACTGCTATCCCGCCCTAATATCATTTCCTTTGCAGGCGGAATGCCCGCTACTGCGCTTTTGCCTACCGACCAGTTTTTGCTTTTAGCCAAAGAAGTGCTGGAATCTAAGGAAGCATCCGCCCTATTGCAATATGGTGCAACGGAAGGCTATGCTCCCCTATTTGAAAGTGCCTTTGAATATGCAAAGCGTTTTGGCGTCACCGGATTGCAAAGAGAAAATGCGCTTGTTATCAGCGGCGGCCAACAAGGTATTGACCTTACAAGCAAGCTGTTTCTCAATAAAGGGGATACTGTTTTGGTAGAAAATCCTTCTTATCTTGCGGCATTGCAGATTTTTCAAACTTACGAAGCTAACATTATTGGCGTAAATAGTGAGGATGACGGGCTGGATATTCAAGATTTAACAGAAAAAATTGCCAAGTATAACCCAAAACTTTTATATATCGTTCCCACTTTTAGCAATCCAACGGGCAAGGAGCTGAGCTTAGCCAAAAGAAAAGCAATAGCGAGCTGTACTGCACAAGCAGGCGTTATGGTATTAGAGGACGAGCCCTATAGTGAGCTTAGATTTGAGGGAGAGCGGCTACCTGCTATTAAATCTTTTGATAAATGCGGAAATGTACTTTTTACTATGAGTTTTTCTAAAACTATTGCTCCGGGTATAAGAGTAGGCTTGATTATAGGCACTAAGGAAGTTGTCCGCAAACTCACCATAGCAAAACAAGGCACAGATGTGCATACCTCTACTTTATGTCAAGCAATAGTAGATAAATATTTGCGTTATGGCTATATAGATAAAGGGATACAGCAAGCCCAACCTGTCTATAAAGCTAAAAAGGACGCTATGATTGCCGCTATCAAAAAGCATTTTCCCAGCCAAGCAAAGTATACCAATCCCAAAGGCGGTATGTTTATTTGGGTAGAATTGCCGCACTATATAGACACCGTTGCTATGTTTAGCGAAGCGGTAGAGTTGGGAGTTGCTTATGTTATCGGTACGCCGTTTTTTGCTGACGGAAGCGGACATAACACTTTGAGGCTTAACTATTCCAATGCTCAAGAACAGCAAATTGAACAAGGGATTGGCATATTAGGCAAGCTGATAAGCAGCAAAATAAAATAAGGAGGGGGATATGGCAGAGCATATATTAGACTTTCTAAAAAGCAGAGGATATATTAAACAAACAGTATATGAAGAAGAGCTATATGCAGAACTTGACGGAAAAAGTATCCCCTTTTATGTGGGGTTTGACCCTACTGCGGACAGCTTGCATGTAGGTCACTTTTTAGCACTGATGGCTATGGGGCACTTACAACGGGCAGGGCATAAACCTATTGTGCTGGTCGGGGGAGGGACTGCTATGGTGGGCGACCCTTCGGGCAGACAAGATATGCGCGGTATGATGACAAAGAAAACTATTGAACATAATTCTGCTTGTTTTCAAGAGCAAATGAGCAAGTTCTTTTCCTTTGAGGGTGACAATGCCGCCATTATGGTCAACAATGCCGACTGGCTGCTTGGGCTTAACTATGTCAACTTTATTAGGGACATAGGCATACATTTTTCGGTAAACCGTATGCTTACCGCCGAATGCTTTAAGGCAAGGATGGAAAAAGGGCTAAGTTTTTTAGAATTCAATTATATGCTTATGCAAGCGTACGATTACCTGCACCTTTACAAGACATATAACTGCTTGCTGCAATGCGGCGGCGATGACCAATGGAGCAATATTTTGGCAGGCGCAGACCTAATCAGGCGCAAAGAAGGTGTTACCGCATATGCTCTTACCTTTTCGCTGCTTACCACTTCCGAAGGCGCAAAAATGGGCAAAACAGCTAAAGGCGCGCTTTGGCTCAATAAGAAAAAGACCCCTGTTTATGATTTTTATCAATACTTCCGCAATGTTAAAGATGAGGATGTGGAAAACTGCCTAAAGCTGCTAACTTATATAGATTTGAAGGAAATTGCAAATCTGGTGCGCTATAAAGACCAGCGCATAAACTTAGCTAAAGAAAGGCTTGCTTTTGAGGTAACCGCTATTGTGCACGGAGTGGCGGAAGCTACTCTAGCTCAACAAAAGACCAAAGGAGCTTTTGGCAATGGCGCAATAATGCCTACTAAAAAAATAAAAGGCAATACGCTTTTGATATATGAAATACTTGCCGATACAGGGGTTGCGCCCAGCCGCTCTGAGGCAAAAAGGCTGATTTTATCGGGTGCGGTTAAAGTAAATGAGGACAAAATTACAAATATTGACGCAACTATTACGCAAGAGCAGCTAGAGCAAGGCTTTGACCTGCATAAAGGGAAAAAGGTGCATTTGCGGATAGAAAAAGAATAATGGACTATACAACCATAGCCGATATAGTGACAAATGAGCTTACAGTCAGACGCTCTAAGTTTATTACCACGCTTGCCCCTGTCTTAGACCATAAGCAAGCAGAGGCGCACCTTGCTAAAATAAGGGAAAGCCATATTGGCGCTACACATAACTGCTATGGATATATACTGTTGCCGCCTTTAGATGAGTTTAGGTTTAGCGACGATAAAGAGCCGCAAAATACTGCAGGCAAACCTATTTTAAGCGTACTGCAAGCAAGAAAATTAAATGGAGTGCTGGCAGTAGTCACCAGATATTTTGGAGGGGTAAAGTTAGGCACAGGAGGGCTTGCAAAAGCATATCGCAGCGCAGTTGAAGGCGCTCTTGCAAAGGCAAAAATAATAAAAATGCTGCCTTCGTTTATTGCCTCCATACAACTGGATTATGCGGCAAGCGAATTGTTTTTCAAAGTTGCGGCAACCAAAATCAAGGTTTTGGATACCCAATATGGGGATAAAGTTACATTAAGATTTGCTTTTGCCAAAAGCGAGGCAAAACAAATACAAGAGACTGTTGCAGTCATTACCCAAGATGCTGAGGCGTTAAGCCTACAAGGTGAACAATATTTTAGTTATTAATGGAGGTTATCAAAATGAAAATAACTTTGACGCAAAACAAAAAGGATAAGCCGGAAGCGGGCAAGCTGGGCTTTGGCAGACACTTTACCGACCATATGCTTATTATGGACTATAAAGACGGTGCTTGGCAAGAGCCGCAAATTGTGCCTTTTGGCAATTTTAGCATGCATCCTGCAACAGCGGTACTGCATTATGGGCAAGGTATTTTTGAAGGGCTAAAAGCATATAAGGGCAAAGACGGAAGCGTGTCCCTTTTTAGGGCAAAAGATAACTTTATAAGGATGAATAAAACAGCAGAACGGATGTGTATGCCTAAATTGGATATTAATTTGGTAATGGCGGCACTTATAGAGCTGATTAAAATTGATGCGGATTGGATACCCTCTGAAGCAGGCACTTCGCTATATATAAGACCTACAATGGTAGCTACGGACGAGTTTTTGGGGGTAAGACCTTCACACACTTATAAGTTTTTTATTATTTTATCTCCTGTAGCAAGTTACTACGCCAACGGGCTGCAACCTACTGCTATAATGATAGAAGACCACTATGTGCGTGCGGCGGTGGGCGGCACAGGCGAAGCAAAATGCATGGGCAACTATGCCGCCAGCCTGCTTGCTGCCAATATTGCTAACGAAAGAGGCTACGACCAAGTGCTTTGGCTGGATGCGGCAGAAAAGAAATATATAGAAGAAGTCGGCGCTATGAATATCTTCTTTGTAATAGGGGATAAGGTAATCACCCCTCAGCTTGTAGGCTCTATCTTGCCCGGAATCACCAGAGCCAGCGCAATAGATGTGCTGAGGGCAGAAGGCGTTAGCGTTGAAGAGCGCAGGATAAGCGTAGACGAACTTGAGCAAGCATACAATGCAGGCACACTTAAAGAAGCCTTTGGCACAGGCACAGCGGCGGTTATTAGCCCCGTAGGCAAGATTGGGCTGCATGGCAAGGATTTGGTAGTCAATAACAACCAAATGGGTACCCTAACTACAAGATTGTATGAAAAGATAACAGGTATTCAAAACAGAACTATTGCAGACCCCTTTGGCTGGGTAACCATAGTAAAGTAACCTCTTAATATTGGCAAGGAGGACAATATGAAAATATTAGTAACAGGCGGAGCGGGCTATATAGCCAGTCACACCATAGTTTTGTTGGTGCAGCAAGGCTACGAAATAGTGGCACTTGACAACCTTAGCAACAGCAGCAGGGTATGCATTGACAGGGTAAAAGAGCTGACCAGCAACGGTATTGCTTTTTACAGAGAGGATTGCAGAGATAAGAAAGCTCTTGACAAAATCTTTAACAAAGAGCGCATAGATGCAGTCATTCATTTTGCAGGACTTAAAGCGGTTGGCGAAAGCGTAAAAGTGCCCTTACAATACTATAGCAACAACCTTATTTCTTCAATTAACTTATTAGAGGTTATGGAGCAGCACAATGTAAAAAACATAGTGTTTAGCTCCTCTGCCACTGTTTACGGTATGCCAAAGAAGCTACCTCTTAAAGAGGATAGCCCAACTGCTGCAATCAATCCTTACGGTGCAACTAAGTTAATGATAGAAAACATTATGAAAGACACTTACAATGCAGATAATGACTGGCATATGATTATGCTAAGATATTTTAATCCCGTAGGTGCGCACCCCTCAGGTAAAATTGGTGAGGACCCCAAAGGAGTACCCAATAACCTAATGCCTTATATTGCGCAAGTGGCAACAGGCAAGCTGGAACAGCTAAGTATATATGGCAATGACTATCCTACCCCTGACGGTACGGGGATAAGGGATTATATTCATGTTATGGATTTGGCACAAGGACATATTAAAGCACTTGAAAAGCTGCCGGATGCAGGATATGAAGTTTATAACTTAGGAACAGGAATAGGATATAGCGTGCTGCAAATGGTACAAGCATTTGAAAGGGCATCGGGCAAAAAAATTAATTATAAATTTGCGCCCCGCAGAGCGGGAGATGCGGCGGAATGCTATGCTTCCAGCGCAAAGGCAGAAAAAGAGTTGGGCTTTAAGGCTACCCTTTCACTTGACGAGATGTGTGCTGACCTTTGGAGATGGCAAACTCTTAACCCCAAAGGATACAAATAATATTATCCTTTCCAAGGGGTAAGCAGGACTTCATTTACAATTTGTCTTTTGTCGCAAGGGCGGCTAAACAAATAGCCTTGCGCCATAGTAATCCCTTTGCTATTAACATAATCCAGCAATTCTTGATTTTCCACCCCTTCCGCTACCAATATAATACCTCGCTCAGCAGAATATTTTACCACCATTTCCAGCACGCTGGAAAGCATAAGGTTAGCTCTGCTTTCTTCAATGAACCGCTTGTCTAACTTAATAATATCAAGAGGCAGCTTTTCCAAAGCGGACAGCGTAGAAAACTCCAGTCCGTAATTGTCCAAGGCAATCTTAAATCCAATCTTTTTTAAGTCCACAATATTGGTATTGGCAACAACATTATCTTGATAAAGGGCATATTCGGACACTTCTAAGCAAAAATCCAACACATTTACCTTATGCCTTTTTACTATACGCCTTAGCTCTTCTGCAAGAGCAGGAGAAATCAACTGTTTTGTAGAGATATTTAAGGAAAACAGCAGTTTATTGTCCGGGGTTTTCAGCTTCATTTCTTCCGCTTGCTTAATAAGCTCCTCAAATGCCCATAACCCTACCCAATTGATATCTCCGGATTGCTCCATAACCCGCAGAAACTCATTAGGCAGCAACACTCCTCGTTCCTTATGCTCCCAACGCAAAAGGGCTTCTATGCCAAAGACTTCTTTATCCGCCAAGTTAATCATTGGCTGATAATAAAGTACAAAATCCTTTTTTTGAATTGCATCTTTTATATCACGGTAATGCTTATATTCCTCACTTTCTAAACTCCCCAAAGCCCTATCATAAATAAGATACTTATCCACCCCTTCACGCTTGCTAATCTCTAGTGCTAACTCAAGATTGCTAGTTATCTCTTTATAGCTTTTGCCGCTTTCAGGGAAGCGTGCAACCCCGATATTAGCCGCTATATCTACCCGCATAGGGCCTACTAACTTAATGGGCTTCTTAATTTCGAACAATAACAGCTTGCAAATATCATTGATAGCTAAAAGGTTGAGCTTTTGCGCAGTATAAACACGAATTTTTCCTGCTCCGTCGGTAGCAATTTTTGCAGTAGGGACAAAGATAGCCTTAAACTTTTGTACCAGTCCTTTTACTGTGGCATCGAATTGATAGTTGCCAAATGTCTTTTTTATTTCAGTCGCACCTTCTATTTCTATATCAAAAAGAGTAAAAGATTGTCTGCCTATGCGTTTGGAGATTTTTTCATCCAGTACCTTATCCATTGCGGATATAAGCAGCAGTCCGTCTTCGCCCTTTTCGGTTATATGAAGACCTCGTGCTTTAAGGGTCTTAAAAACCAGCAAAATTGTCAAACCGGCTAATGCCAGCACTATCACCGCTAAAAATAATATTGCTATATCTGCGGGCAGCCCTTGAATATATTCTACCATATTATTCTTCCTCCGGAGCTTCTAAGCTATTGTCAGCCTTTTCTCGCTCTTTAGCGTAAGTCTCTATTACTGCGTCAATATCATCATATCCTAAAAGCGAGCCAATCTTATCCTGCCTTTGAGCCTTAGAGTAATACCAGCCTTGTACAACAATATCCCCAAGCTCTGATAAGATATCCAATTGCTCTTTAACCTCCACCCCTTCTATTACACAAGTCAAGTTAAGCTCTTTTGCTATACCTACTATCTTACCTACTATAATGCGGCTATACTCATTGGTAACAATATCCGCAATAAAGGTCCTGTCTATCTTTATACCGTCAATAGGCAACTGCTTTAAGTACAGCAAGCTGGAATAATTGACTCCAAAGTCATCTAACTGAATTATTATATCATTTTTTCGCAAAATGCGTAATTTTTTTACTACCTCTTCAAAATCTTCCATTAAAACATTTTCTGTTATTTCCAAACAAATAGAATGAGGAGGAAGGTCATAGCGGCGCAGCAAAGATAAGAAATCACTAATAAACCCTGTTTGCAACAACTGAATAGGCGAAACATTTAAGCTAAGCACCACATTTTTTTCCCTAATTGCATAAGCAAACTCAAATGCTTTTTTATAAAGAATACGAGACAGTTCTATTATTAGTCCGTTTTTTTCTACCAAAGAAATAAATCTGTCAGTAGTAATATCACGCAACACATGGTTTTCTACCCTGCAAAGCCCTTCCAACCCTACAATATTGCCCTCTAAATTGTATTGAGGCTGATAGTATAGCGCAACATCGGGCGAAAAGATAATCTTTTCCAGCGTCTTTCTATTGTCAAAGTAAGTGTCGCCATAGGTGGCAAGCGCATCTCTGTAATAGGCGTATGCTTTGCTTGTAGCTTTAATGCTTTGTAGTGCCGCTTCCGTTTCCAGCCAAAGAGTAGGCAGCGTCTTAAACTTTTCTTTACCGTTAAACTCCGCTATCCCCATTTTTACCGTTAGGCTTACTTGATTGTCGTCAACTTTAATGGGCTGCGTGAGCGGGCGAATAATATCGGCAATATTGACGCTAAAACTATTCACCTCTTTGTTGCCCTCTATTATCACAGCGTAATTGGAATCCCCAATATAATACAGCCTGGGATTGTCGGCAAAAATCTTTTGCATCCTTAGCGCAAAGCTCTTTCTTATCTTGCGAGCAAAGGTCTCGCCAAAACTCAATACATATTGCTTAATACTCGGTACGGTGATTTGAATATAAAGGCATTCTCCTACGGGCGAAAGAAAGTCAAAATCTCTCCTAAGTGCCTTAGCATTGTACAAGTCGGTGTAGTAATCTTTTCTATAACTCTCCACCTTGCTGAAGTAATCTCTCATTTGCTCGGTGCTGTCGTTGCCTATTGCCTTATTGTATTTATGCCCTTTAACTACAGAAAAATTGATATAATGCTCATTTTGCTCATAGTCGTTTAGCTTTACAGTAAAGGAAAGCGCATTGTCTACTATTTGTTTAGCCTTAATCCCAAAGTCCACTAAATGCGAAAATATATTTTCCACATTAAAATTGCGTTCAAAAATATCATTACTTTTTTTAATATTGCCCCATTCGTCTATTTCAATCACATAAGGGCGGGTTTTTTCGTCCAGCCCTACCGCTCTAAAACGCTCATCATATCTGGTCTTATAGAAATATGCATATACCCCAATACCTATCAAACTAATTACAAAAATTAGCGCACAAGTGATATAAAAGGATTGCATTTGGCGATTTATCAGCTTTTGCATATTAGCTTGATTGGTAAAGGAAAGCACTCTCCAGCCCTCGCTATACAGGCGCGTATCAAGGGCAATATACGCCAGCATTCCTTTTGTGCCCAAAAGTTCAATATTTTCAAGTTTAGCCTGCTCTTGATTTTGCTCAATGCTAATATCCTCCCATACCCAGGAAGGCATTTCATTATTTATAAAAGTCATATCTTTATCTAATTCTTGATTAGAGGCAAGTATTGTGCCTCCTTGAGTAACCAGCAAAACATTGTCAAATCCATAAGAGGCCGCCAGCCTGTCCAAAGGCTCATAACTTGCCAGTGCTAAATATACATTGGGATCATTTTCAAAAGTATGCTTAAAGGCAAGCACCTTTTCTTTACCGGGCAAAGACCAAGACAGCAGCTTAGATAAAGTAAAAATATTTAAGTCATTGGGTTTTATAAACTCTCTAAAAGTATTCTCGCTAAAAGGGTCTGAGTATTTGCTTCCCTTATAGATAAGTTCAATATTTTTATCCTTATCTATTACAGCAATACCGTCAAAATGCTCTTGGTATTCCACTCCGTCCAGCGTTTGCGTATTAAGCGTTGAGAAGTCCAATTGTTGGAATTGTAAATACTTCATAGCAATAAAGCTATCTATATTTTTAGAGAGATTGGCTAAGCTATGTTTTTCCAGGTCAGCATAAGACTCGCTAATATTAGCCCTAAAGGTAATAGTAGCCATAAGTATCACAACTATTTCTATAATCACAATTAAGCATAGCGCTATTATTGCGCCTGCAGGCATCTTTTTTACCAACACTGCCTCTGGCTCTAAAATTGGATTATCAAGCTATCCGCAAAGACTTTTAATGCTACTCCTTGATATCCTTATACTTTATTATAGCATAAGATTTGTTTTTGTCTTCTATTAAAACTACACTTAATTCGCCCAAATTAAGGATTTTGCCTTCATTTAGCAAATTAAATCTAATACTTCCCCTATAATTTCCTGAGGAAATACTGCTTTGCAAACTTTTTTTGCTTAAAAACAATGCTACTTTCCTTCTGTCTTTTTCTGCAATAAAAGTCTTTACAAAATAAGCGGCGGCAATGGAATACGACTTGCCCGATGCCAAATTGCCAATGCCATCGCTAAACAGTAACCTCCCTTGCTTTGTAAGACCGTTATAAATTATCAAATTAGCGGTCAAGTCAACCTCAAGGAAATCTATTTTGCCTTTAATTAAGATATTGCGGTAATAAAAAGAAGGGCTGGTCGCATCATATCTCTCCTTAGAGGGAGTATCTTGAGCGGTGATAATATCCAGCACATCTTTATCAGACAACCTTAACTTATTTGCCTTAAATCTTTGGTACAAATCCTCTTCTGTAAGCGGAAAATCCAGTAAAAAGCCTTGAGCACAACAAACGCCGCATTCCTTTAGAAAAGCCAGCTCCTCCAGCGTTTCTACCCCTTCTGCAATAGTTTCCAATCCTAAAATATTAAAGATTTCTACAAAACTGGATATGATTTTTCTATCCATTTCGTCCAGCATTACTTCTCTTATAAAACTTTTGTCCAGCTTAACCGCATCTATCGGCAATGAGCGCAGCATAGAAAGCGAGCTGTATCCTGTACCAAAGTCATCTACCGCAACGGTATATCCTCGGGCTTGTAGCTCCTTTAACAAACTTGCTGTCCTTTTATAGTCCTCTATTGCTGTCCGTTCGGTAATTTCGAATTGGATATCGCCTTTGCCTATACCGTATTTTTCCATAACTGCAAAACGCTTTTCAAAGATAGTTTGATTGATAAACATTTCCTTTTCGCAATTCACGCTTACAGGTACATATATACAGTCAGAATGCCATTTTTGAATATTGGCGCAAACCCTTTCAAATACAAAATCATCAATTAAAGTCAAAACTCCTTTTTTTGCTGCCACATTTAAAAATCTAACAGGAGGAATGAACCCTTCCTCAGGATGCGACCAGCGGGCAAGAGCTTCCACTCCTACCATTTCGCCATTGAGGATATTGTACTTAGGCTGATAATGTACGCAAAACTCTCCCTTGCCCAGCCCAGCAATAATATCCTCGGCAAGTTTATCTTCTTCCAATAGTTTGTCTTTTATTGTTTTGTTAAAAAGTACTATTGGCAAATGATTATCCCTTGCAATATTTTGTGCAATATGCGCCTTTTCCAAAATATCCGCCCCATTTTTAATATCATCACCATAAATACAAATACCTGTAATAAACTCTATATTTATATCCATTTCCTTTTTAATCTTTTGCTTAATAAGCTGCAATAAGTTTACAATCTTTTCCCTAGCTTGCTCCTTGCTGCCCTTTTTTACCAGGATTGCAAAGTTGTCCCCTTCCACCCTGGCGGCAACATAAAGGAGCGAGTTTCTTTTTAAAAACTCGCCTATAGAGATTAATATTTTATCCCCTATATCCATCCCATGCCTTTGATTGATAAGGTTAAACCCCAATATATCAATCCAAGCCACAAAAAAACTATCGTGCTTGTGCTTTTCTATAAAGGTATCGGCAATCCTAATAAAACTATGCATATTGGCAAGGCCGGTAAGGATATCTACATAAGCATATTTTTTTAGCTTTTTACATACTTTAAAATTGACAATAAAAATAATGAGAATAGCTAAAAGAGCAAAAAAAGAACTAATAAGTATATAAATTAAGTTCTCTAGCTTTCGAGGTGTATCTAAAAAGAACCTATAAGAAATAGTAATATAGCCTACAAGAAAAAATAAACTTGCAAAAATAGTTGTCAGTATCAGGTAAAAATTGCTTTTTAAACTTTTAGCCCTGTTTTGTTTCTTCAATTACAAGCTCCTGACTATCTTAAAAATCATCCAAATGCAATACAAATCAAATAATATCATATACCAGAAAAAATGTCAATATATGGCAAAATAATACAAATAAGTTGGTATTTTTTACCATTCAAAAAGAATGCTTTTTTTCAATTATTTTGCTATAAAGTTGCGGCTGCAATTATTTTTTTATAAGGACAAAAATAGTTGCTACGGAGAAAGCCTGCTTTAGCTGTAAGTGTTTGACTAAGCTATAAGGAATATGGTATATTCTTACTATAAATACTATTTTAGGGAGTGTACGAAATGGCAAAACATATAGTTGACTGGAATAGTGTAACAAACTTTATGACTGACGCCTTTGTAGGGGTGGGAGTGCCCCTTGAGGATGCTAAGATTTGTGCTGATGTGCTGGTAGAGTCTGATAGGCGAGGGATAGAATCCCATGGCGTTAATCGCTTCAAGCCCATTTATATTGATAGGATAAGAGACGGTATTCAAAACCCTGTCACCAATTTTGAAATCCTTAAAGAAACTGCTACCACAGCGGTTATAGACGGACATGACGGTATGGGGCAGGTAATAAGCCATAAAGCTATGAGTATGGCAATAGAAAAAGCTAAAAAATACGGTATGGGCATGACAGCGGTGCGCAATAGCTGCCACTATGGCATTGCGGGCTATTATGTAACTATGGCTACAAAAGAAAATATGATAGGTATAACCGGCACTAACGCAAGACCTTCTATTGCGCCCACTTTCGGAGTAGAAAATATGCTAGGCACCAATCCTCTTACGATTGGTCTGCCTACTGATGAAGACTTTCCTTTTGTGCTTGATTGTGCTACCAGCATTACCCAAAGAGGCAAGATAGAATACTTTGCCCGATTAGGAAAAGATACCCCTAAAGGTATGGTTATAGGCAGAGATGGTTCTGCCCTTACAGACTCTGACCAAATCCTAATAGACCTTACCAAAGGCAATGCCGCTCTTGCACCCTTAGGCGGAATTGGCGAGGAGCTGGCAGGCTACAAAGGATATGGCTACGCTGTAGTTGTAGAAGCTCTTTCTGCCGCACTGCAAGCAGGCAGCTACTTAAAAATGCTTGGCGGATTTAAGGACAGGAGCAAAGTGCCTTATCATTTAGGACACTTCTTTATTGCAATTGATACCGAAGCCTTTTTAGGCTCTGAGGAGTTCAAAAAGACCACAGGTAATATTTTGCGTGCACTTAGGGCATCACAAAAAGCACCGGGAGAGGAGCGCATCTATACTGCTGGCGAAAAGGAATGGCTAGTATGGCTACAAAGAAAAGACTCTGGCGTACCAATTAATGAAGCTGTTCAAAAGGAGTTTAGCAAGGTGCGGGATGAGCTTAAACTTGCACAATATGTATTCCCTTGGGAAAAATAAAAGGAGAAGTAAACAATATGGATTATGCAAAGGAATCTTTAAGACTGCATTACGAGTGGAAAGGTAAATTAGAAGTTGTTCCGCGGGCCAGCGTTTCTAATAAAGAGGAGCTATCTTTAGCTTATACTCCCGGGGTGGCACAACCGTGTTTGGAGATTCAAAAGGATATAGACAAATCTTATGAGCTCACCAGAAGATGGAATCTGGTGGCAGTAGTAACCGATGGCACAGCGGTGTTGGGGTTAGGGGATATAGGGCCCGAAGCAGGTATGCCCGTTATGGAAGGAAAATGCGTATTATTCAAGTCTTTTGCAGATGTAGATGCCTTCCCTCTTTGCGTAAAGAGCAAGGATGTAGATGAGATAGTAAAGACAATAGCTTTAATCTCCGGCAGTTTTGGCGGCATTAATTTAGAGGATATTTCTGCCCCCAGATGTTTTGAAATTGAGCGTAAACTAAAGGAATGTACAGATATTCCTATTTTTCACGATGACCAGCACGGTACAGCGGTAGTTTGTCTTGCCGCAGTTATTAATGCTCTTAAATTGGTAAAAAAAGAGCTTAAAGATTGCAAGGTTACATTTAGCGGAGCGGGCGCGGCAGGCGTAGCCATTACTAAATTGCTTATGAAGCTAGGCGTGACTGATGTTATTCTTTGCGATAGCAAAGGTATTATTTGCAAAGGTGACCCCAGGCTTTCGCCCGAAAAGGCTGAGCTTGCCAGCTATACCAATCCAAGGCAGTTGCAAGGCTCTCTTGCGGACGCTATGAAAGGTGCGGATATTTTTGTAGGCGTTAGCGCGCCGGGTATAGTAACTTCGGAAATGGTGGTAAGTATGGCAAAAGATGCTATTGTTATGGCTATGAGCAACCCCACTCCTGAAATAATGCCTGATTTAGCCCTAAAAGCAGGAGCGGCTGTAGTGGGCACAGGCAGAAGTGATTTTCCCAATCAAATAAACAATGTGCTTGCCTTCCCCGGCATCTTTAGAGGTGCTTTGGATGTGCGGGCAAGTGATATCAATGACGAAATGAAGATAGCCGCTGCTGCTGCCATTGCTAGCCTTGTAACCGATAAGGAGCTAGCCGCTGATTATGTTATCCCTAAGGCATTCGATAAAAGGGTTGGAATTGCTGTTGCAAAAGCAGTTGCCGCCGCCGCAAAAGAGAGCGGAGTAGCAAGAATATAAGGTTTTGCCGCTAATTATAGATAGAAAAACTTGCTGTTTTAAGGCAAGTTTTTTTGTTGGCAAGCATTGACTTATATTTCTGTTGCTATATAATTAGGTACGAGGTGAGGTTATGAAAGACGAAACTATTAATAAATTGCTTTATGAGCTGGACGATATTATTCCGCCCAAAAGGATAAGTGCGTTTAGAGCGGAGCTTGTGCCCTTAGGTGAAGATACATATAACAAAATAATGGCGGTAAAAACAAGGAATGCTTTTGTTACGCTATTGCTTGGCCTTTTCTTAGGCTTCCTTGGTATCAATAGATTCTATATTAAGCAATATATATTGGGCGCACTAAAAGTTGCGCTTACAACTTTAACGGTTGTTGTCTTTACCTTAACGCAGCTGGACCCCATAATAAAATACTGTATCCTATTTTTCTATGCTATTGTCTATTGTCTTGACTTTGGATTCTCTTTTACTTCTTGCAGATATGTCAACCTAAAAGCAATAAAGAAAGTAATGCATAACTAACCCCTTGTCTTTGCGAACATCGTGAAGCAATCCAGACCTACGCAAGCCGTCTTTGCAGGCGACGCGTTAAGCTGGCTTGCCAGTGGCAAGCCAGTAGCTAAAGCCCACGAGCAATTGCGGGAGCAATGCGAGGGTATAAATAAACGAAGCAATCCAGGGCAGGCGTAAGCAGTCTTTGCGAGGAGCAGGGCGACGAAGCAATCCAGGGCTTACGGTAGCACAGCTTAAAAATGATATTTTGCTGGCAAGTTGCAAAGTGATATTTGCAAGCAAATGAGCTTATGAGCAGAGCTCATAATGAGATTTTTTGCCTATGGCAAAAAGTTAAGGTGGGATTGGTAAGGCAAGGAGCGACCCTCTGGGGTCTGGATTGCCGCACTTCGTTCGCAATGACGAATTACAAAGTCTTTGCGAGGCTCAAAAGTGCCGAAGCAATCCAGGACTTACGCTAGCACCGCTCAGCCTCCCATACAAGTTAATACTACAATATAATGTCGCCGTAAGGCGATACATAATGTTGCCTTTAGGCAATACATAATGTCAATGCGCCAGCATTGATACATAATGCCGCCGTCAGGTGGTACATAATGCATTGCGCAGCAATATACATAATGTCAATGCGCTAGCATTGATACATAATGCCGCCGTCAGGTGGTACATAATGCATTGCGCAGCAATGTACATAATGCCGCCGTAAGGCGGTACTTTTGCCGCCGCTAGGCGGTACATAGTGGTGGTACTTATACTGTTATTGTCACCTTTTGCAAATTGCGGGGTTTATCAGGATTATGCCCCAGCACTTTGGCCAAACTTGCGGCATAAAGTTGAATTGCCGAGGTATAAATAAAAGGATTCTCAAGACTGCTTACAGTGGGCATTTCAAAGCAATGTGCGGATATTTCTTTAATTTTGGGTATATCGGTAAAGCTGATTATATTAGCTCCAAGCAAACTTAAGCGTGTTGCCATAGCAATAAACTCCTCCTCCAGCTCACCGCTGGGGGCCAACATTATTACATTGGTGCCTTCTTCAATAAGCGCAAGCGGACCATGCATAAATTCAGCTGTAGAAAACGCTCTGCAAAAGACATAGCATGTTTCTATAAGTTTTAAGCTCATTTCATTGGCAATAGCCATTAAAAATCCTCTGGTTAGGATACTGGCATTCTTAATATTTTTAGTTACAAGAGCAAACTCTTGCATTTTATCTTCGCTGCCGGCTAAAAATTCTCTGATTTTAGCGGGCATTAACGAAAGATTCATTTTTGCGGTCTTAGGCACAATAGCGTTGGCCAGCAAATACAAACACGCCAACTGTCCCATAAAAGTCTTTGTAGCCGCTACGCTTAGCTCTTTATCTGCCGCAATATATAAGTTGAAATCACATTCCGCCGCTAAATCGCTTTCGGGATTATTAGTGACAGCCACAGTCATTGCGCCTGTGCGTTTAGCTTCACGGATAGCAAGCAATGTGTCTGTGCTTTTTCCGCTTTGGCTTACTGCCACTACTAAATTATTCGAAAGGTCTACCTTTGACTTATAGACGCTTACTACGGATAGATTTAGGGGCGAAACCATCTTTTCGCCTACTATTTCATTTAGCGCTTTGAAATATTGTACTGCGTTATTACTGCTTCCGCGCGCTATTGTAGTAATGCCGCCAAGATTGCGCTCCCGAAATGCCTTGCCTATCTTTGCAATAGTCTCCTTGTTTGTTAAGAGCACATTTTTAATGGTATCGCTAGCTTGTTTAAGTTCCTTTTCCATCAATGACATACTTTACCTCTTATACCCCCAAAAATCGTTTAAGTCAACTTTATTTTTTCGTATTCGAACAATAATATACAAGCGATACCGCATAAGGCAGCCCTAAAATAATAGTGTACAGAGCAGGCATATAACTTTTTTAGCTCTTAATAAAATGAGAATCAAGTAATGAGGCGATAATAATCAAACCCCTACCTGTATCAAAACTGCCTATTGCCTACTAGGCATATTATAAACCATATTTAAGAGTTTGTAAAACAAAATAGGGGTAAAACTGTTGACATCTTAACCCCGTATCAATATAATATAACTTGCATTGCTCAAAATACTAACAAGCGCTGCTATGGCTCAGTAGGTAGAGCACGTCCTTGGTAAGGACGGGGTCGGCGGTTCAAATCCGCCTAGCAGCTCCAAAAAGCGCTC
>CAYSNP010000020.1:0-14460 GCA_964432485.1 uncultured Christensenellaceae bacterium
ATATTTCAATAACTAATTTTGATAAAGAATTAAATATTTACTTTTGCAGGTGTCAAAAGTGTCTGAAATGCGCAATTATTTACTTTTTTTTACGCAACCGACATAAGATTCCATATTCTTTGGCATTATTTACAAGGCTTAGCGGCTAAGTTTTTAAGGTGGCAAGAGTTTTTTGTTTTTTTCTCTTTACATTCATATACTGATGGTGTATACTCATAGAGAAGTCTTTAAATGGGTACGGTGATACCGGCAAGATTTGTACAGTAATAAATTTTTAGAGTATCTTGCTAGGCTAGCAAGATATTTTTTTAGGGAGGATAAGATATGCGCATAAAATCAGTAATAATGGACGAACAGGCTATAAAAAGAGCAATTGTCCGAATTGCGCACGAAATAATAGAAAAAAATAAAGGCTCGGAAAATATAGCCTTAGTGGGAGTGCGCACCAGAGGTGTGCCCTTTGCGCAAATGATTGCCAAGTGTATTGAAGAAAGCGAAGGTGCCAAGATTAAAACCGGCGTGCTGGATATTACCTTATACAGAGATGACCTATCGCTGATAGCTGACCACCCTGTAATCAATTCTACCGATATTGACTTTAATATAGTAGGCAAAATCATTGTGCTGTGCGATGATGTGCTATATACCGGCAGAACTGTGCGGGCAGGGATAGAAGCTATTATGGAAATGGGACGCCCCGATGCTATTAGGCTTGCTGTACTGGTGGACAGAGGGCATAGGGAGCTGCCGATTAGAGCAGATTATGTAGGCAAGAACCTTCCCACCAGCAAAGCCGAAGAAGTTAAGGTCGAATTTGCAGATACTGATGGCATAGACAGAGTGCTACTGCTGGATAGAGAAGATTAGCAATAAGCGGGGCTTGGAGTCCCGCTTTTTTAAGAATATATTACGCTAATCAGGAGAATTATATATGCAGCTGAAAAGTAAAGATGTGTTAGGGCTAAAAGAAATAAGCAAAGAAGAAATTGAGCTAATACTAAATACTGCAAACGAAATGAAAAAGATATTGGTGCAAGGGGTAAAGAGAGTGCCGCATTTGCTGAATAAAAGCGTATTTACCTTATTTTATGAAAATAGCACCCGTACCCGAAGCAGTTTTGAAATAGCAGGCAAGTATCTTTCGGCTTGCGTTACCAATTTACCCGTTAATATTTCCAGCGTGCAAAAAGGCGAATCGTTAATTGATACAGGCAAAACATTAGATGCGCTGCAAGCCAATGTAATGGTTATCAGACATCAGGCGGCAGGAGCACCTAAGCTGCTTGCAGACAATGTAAAGGCCAGCGTAATAAATGCTGGAGACGGAATGAACGAACATCCCACCCAAGCATTGCTGGATATCTTTACCCTAAAAGAAAGGTTTGGGCATATATCAGGGCTAAAGGTAGCAATAGTGGGAGATATTAAGCATTCAAGAGTGGCAAGGAGCAATGTTTGGGGGCTGACTAAGCTGGGGGCGCAAGTTAACTTTGCCGCACCCGCAACCTTAATCCCACCTGAATTTGAGCGGACGGGGGCAAAGGTATACTATAGTGCGGATGAAGCCATAGAAGCAGCTAATGCTGTTATGGCATTGCGAATGCAGCTAGAAAGAGAAAACGGTATGGTTGCAAGCGTAAGAGAGTATCACAAATACTATGGTATTGATAAAAAAAGATTGTCCCGAGCGGCAAAGGGCGCGATATTAATGCATCCTGGTCCTATCAATAGGGGCATTGAGTTAAGTTCAGAAATAGCGGACAGCTTGGAAAGTGTAATAGAGGAACAAGTGCTAAACGGAGTAGCAATAAGAATGGCGCTGCTATTCCTGCTAACAAGGGGAGGCAAAAGATTGTGATAATTATAAGGAACTGTAATTTATACGACAGAAAAGGACAATGGGATATCTTAATAGATAAAGGCATAATCAGCAAAATCGATAAGGATATTGATACCGCTTGTGCTAAAGAGATTGATGCAAAAGGGCTGACGGCATTGCCCGGTTTGTTGGATATGCATGTGCATTTAAGAGAGCCGGGGCAAGAGTATAAAGAAGATATTCGTTCAGGTTGCGCTGCCGCAGTTGCAGGCGGAATAACAAGCGTGTGCGCTATGCCAAATACCGTGCCTGTATGTGACGACCCCAGTATTGTGGAGTTTGTTTTAGAGCGGGCGCAAGAAGAGCGGCTGGCAAAAGTATATCCTATTGCCGCTATCAGCAAAGGGCTGGAAGGCAAGGCTTTGGCGGAGTTTGGCTTGCTTAGCGAAGCGGGAGCTGTGGCTTTTAGCGATGACGGTATGCCGGTCGAAAGTGCACAAATGATGCGTATAGCTATGGAATATGCCAAAGGTTTTGGCAAGTTTGTCATAAGTCATTGTGAGGATAAGGCATTGGTCCATGGCGGGCTGGCAAATGAAGGGTATAATGCTGCAATAGCGGGGCTAAAGGGCAATCTTTGTGTAGCGGAAGAAGTAATGGTAGCTCGAGAAGTGCTGCTTGCGGAGGCTCTTTGTTGCAAGGCGCATATAGCGCATGTATCTACCAAAAACAGCGTGGAGCTGGTGCGTGCGGCAAAGGCAAGAGGGGCCAGGGTCACTTGCGAAACTTGTCCTCATTATATTATTCTTAATGACAGCGCAATACTTTCCTGGGATACCGATGCCAAAGTCAATCCTCCAATCCGCTCAGAAGCGGACAGGTTGGCAATAATAGAAGGTATTAAGGACGGGACTATTGACGCTATTGTGTCCGACCATGCTCCTCACCATATCAATGATAAGGCAGTAGAGTTTATTTATGCCGCCAACGGTATCAGCGGAGTGGAGAATAGCTTTGCGCTATGCTATACCGCACTTGTAAAGCCGGGCATAATTACGCTGCAAAAATTGGTTGAGCTAATGAATAACAACCCTGCTAATATAATAGGGATTGCACCTAGTGAATTAAAGGAAGGCGCAACAGCCGATATAGCAATCTTTGACTTGCACAATCAATTTACCATTACAAAGCAAGGTATGGTTTCCAAAGGTAAAAATACTCCGTTTGCAGGACGAAAAGTATACGGAAAATGTATGCATACCTTTGTAGAAGGCAGACAAGTTGTAGCAGATGGCAAAGTAATATATAACGATTAAGGTATCTTAAAGTGGCATTATGGATACCTAAAGTAAGTATTCGGGATAAGCAATGATTGATAAGCTAATAGAAAAAATAATAGAAAAAAACAATCCTTCGGCAATAGGGCTGGACACTCAAGCAAGCTATCTTCCCGATTGCAAAGGGATTGCAAGCAATGCGGATGCCGCTAGGCGTATCCTTGATTTTAATAGGGCAATTATAGATGCCACCTGTGATATTTTGCCTTGCGTAAAAGTGCAAGTTGCATATTACGAAATGTATGGATATGAGGGGATGAAAGCATTTGCGCAAACCCTTTCCTATGCTTCCTCTTGCGGGCTAATAACAATTGCTGATGTAAAAAGGAACGATATTGCATCTACTGCACGCGCTTATAGCAAAGCATTTTTAGGCAAAAATGAATTGGGAGAAGCGGCATTTGCCAGCGATTTTGTTACCGTCAATGCCTATTTGGGCAGTGACGGGATTGCGCCGTTTATAGAAGATTGCGCAGAATATGGCAAAGGCATATTTATACTTGTGCGCACCAGCAACCCTTCAGGCAAAGAGTTGCAAAATCTTTTTGTTAGCCTAAACAATAAAATGTTATATGAAATTATGGGAGATTATGTGCAAGAATGGGGCAAAGGGCTAATTGGCAAGTACGGTTACAGCAGTATAGGTGCGGTAGTGGGCGCAACTTGCCCTGAGGAAGCGGCAAAATTAAGGCAAGCTCATCCCAGCGTATTTTTCTTGGTGCCGGGCTATGGAGCGCAAGGGGCAAGCGCTAAAGATATAGTTGTAAGTTTTGACAATAAAGGCCTAGGCGCAATAGTCAATTCCAGCAGAGCTATCCTTTGCGCATATCAAAAAGAGCAGTATGTTCACCTTTCGCCCGCTCAAGCGGCAAGAGAAGCCGCACTTGCAATGAAAGAGGATATAGGGAGCGCACTAAAAGAAAAAGGTATAGATTATTCTGACTTTGCGGCAGACACAAGGGAGAAGCAATGGGATATTTAGCGCTGGAGGACGGTAGCATATTTGAAGGTAAACTTATTGGCGCTGCTCAAGAGACAATGGGAGAGTTGGTCTTTAATACCAATATGACTGGGTATCAAGAGGCAATTGTCGACCCTGCCAATTGCGGGCAAATCGTGGTTATGACCTATCCTTTAATTGGCAACTATGGCATTAATATTGAGGATATGGAGGGTACTAAGCCTTATTTGGCAGGATTGGTGGTAAGGGAGTTATGCGAAATCCCCAGCAATTGGCGGGCTACTAGCAATTTGAATGATTACTTAAAAGAGCATAATATTGCTGGCATTGCCGATGTTGATACCAGAGAAATTATTAGAATAATAAGAGAAAAAGGCAACTTGCGCGGTAAAATATGTGCGGATTTGCCTACTGCACAAGAGATAGCCGATATTTCTTGCCATAAAGAAGTAGGGTTGGTGGAAAAAGTCACTTGCTCCGCTCCCTATACTTTAGGCGGGCAAGGGGTTAAGCTGGCGGTGATTGATTATGGAGTTAGCAATAATATTTTGCAGCCGTTAATTGGGCTAGCAGCGCAACTTACCATTTTCCCGGCTATGGTATCTGTGCAAGAAATCTTGAATGGCGGCTACAGCGGGCTAGTATTGTCAAGCGGCCCGGGCAATCCCAAAGATTGTATAGAGCAAATAAAGACAATAAAACAATTATTTGGCAAGCTACCTATTTTTGGGATAGGCTTAGGGCATCAAATCCTTGCGCTTGCATGCGGAGGAGATACCTATAAGTTAAAGTGCGGACATGGAGGAGCGCAATCGGTAAAGGAGTTGGCTACCGGCAAACTCTTTATGGCTAGCCAAAACCATAATTATAATGTGCACCCCGATCGCTTGCCAAAAGGCGCAAAAGTATCTTTTATCAATTGGAACGATAAGACCATAGAAGGGCTGGAATATAAAAATGGCAGCTTTAGCGTGCAGTTTTATCCTTGCGGCGGAGCAGGCCCTAATGATGCGGCTTTTTTATTTGAAAAATTTGTAAGGATGGCAAAATGAATCAAGTAGCAGCAAAAATAATTAGCAATAAGCAAATTGCGCGGGATACCTTTGAGTTAGTAATTGAACTTGAAACAGCTGTAATAATTGAAGCAGGGCAATTTGCTATGCTTAGCGTAGGGCAGAAGCAAGGCACAATATTAAAGCGTCCGCTAAGTATACACGATTACAAAGATAATAAAGTTACCTTTATATATACTGTAAGGGGCAAAGGCACGCTGGCGCTATCCAAGCGAACGCAAGGCGAAATAGAAGTTATACTACCTTTAGGCAAAGGCTTTCCTAAGCTAGAAAGGGATACCAAAGTAGTGCTTTTGGGAGGCGGAATGGGGGTTTTCCCTCTTTATTCTATTTGTAAATGCAATCCTCAAGCCCGCTTTTATTCTTATTTAGGATTTAGAAGCAAAGAGCAAGTATGCACAGTAGAGCGCTTTAAGGCAAGTAGTGTGCATACTGTTATAGCTACTGATGACGGCAGTTTTGGTAAGTGCGGACTTATTACCAAGTTTCTTGCTTGCGGACTGGATAAGATTGAGCCGGATATAATACTGGCTTGCGGTCCTGTCCCTATGTTTGCCAGCCTTAAAAAGATTGCGGGGCATATCCCCACCTATATTTCTATGGAAGAGCGTATGGCTTGCGGTTTTGGAGCGTGTTTGGTATGCGCTTGCGCTACCAAAAGCGGCTATGTGCGCACTTGCGTTGACGGGCCTGTATTTAATATTGCAGAGGTAGAGCTATGAGCAAGTTAGAGGTTAAGTTAGGTACGCTAAAGTTAAGCAATCCTATTATACTTGCCAGCGGCACTTGCAACTTTGGCAGGGAGTTTGCGCAGTTCTTTCCTCTTAATAACTTAGGCGGTTTAGCCTTAAAAGGCATAACACTATTGCCAAGATGCGGCAATCCTCCTCCCAGAGTTGCAGAGGTTTACGGAGGCATTATCAATAGCGTAGGTTTGCAAAATCCAGGTTTTGCAGAGTTTGAGCGCATACATTTGCCTGCTCTTGCAGATTGCGGATGCGCTCTTATTGCCAATATTGCAGGCTCTACTGAAGAAGAATATATCGAGCTTGCAAGGATGGCAAGCAACTGCCCCATTGATGCGATTGAACTTAATATCAGTTGCCCTAATGTAAAGGAAGGGGGCGTAAGTTTTGGCAGAGATGCGGTTAATGTTGCAAAAATTGTGGGCAAGGTAAGAGCCGCTTGCAGCTTGCCTTTAATAGTTAAATTATCCCCAAATACCGCAGATATAGCCGCAAATGCAGCCGCCGCAGAGGAGCAAGGAGCGGATATAATCTCTCTTATCAATACCTTAGAGGCTATGGCAATAGATTACCGCACCAAAAGACCGATGCTGGGCAATATTACAGGCGGACTTTCCGGCCCTGCTGTCAAACCTATTGCATTGCGCATGGTATGGCAAGTATATAATAAGGTGCATATCCCTATTATAGGTATGGGAGGGATAGCAAGCACAACAGATGTTATAGAGTTTATGCTGGCAGGGGCAAGCGCAGTGCAAATTGGCACAGCAAGTCTTGTCAACCCTATGCTGCCTGTAAAGATAATTGAGGAGCTTGAGCAATATGCCAAAAGTGAGGGACTGGCAAATATTAGCGAGCTGACCGGGGCATTGGAGGTCTAAATAGTGAAGGAAAAAGAAATAATTGCAATTTTGGATAGCACAGGCGCAAGGCAAACGGGGCATTTTTTACTTACCAGCGGAAGACATAGCGGCGAATATCTGCAATGCGCAAAATTATTTGTCAATCCTAAAATTAGCGAACGCTTATGCTCTGCTCTAGCAAAAAAAGTCAAGGGTTTGAAAGTGGATTGTGTTATTTCGCCTGCTCTTGGCGGCATACTTATGGGTTATGAGTTGGCAAGAGCATTAGGATGTGACAATTACTTTGCAGAAAGAGTAGACGGTACATTTGCCCTTAGGCGTGGCTTTACCTTAAAGCAAGGCGTAAAAGTAATTGTAGCAGAGGATGTAATAACTACCGGCGGCAGCGTAAAAGAGGTAATAGAATTGGCTCGCTTTCAAGGCGCAGAGGTAGCAGGTGTTGCAGTAATTGTTGATAGAAGCGGCGGAACTATAGACTTTGGGATACCATTATACTCTTTATGGCAGACTAATATTGCAAATTATGATATAGGCTCTTGCCCTCTCTGCCAAACGGGGTTGCCTCTGGTAAAGCCTGGGAGTAGGCAGTAAAGGCTGCAAAAATGCACGCTAAAGCGTGATGAAATACGCTTGCCAAAAGCAAGCGGTGAAATGCATTTACTGCGTAAATGATGAAATACATTTGCGTTCCGCAAATGATTAAGGTGGGGCAAGGAGCAAGGCATTGCAAGGTTATTTTATTCAAGGAGCAAGGCTCTGCGAACAAGGGGCAGGGCTAAGATACACGCTAAAGCGTGATGAAATACACTTGCCTAAATGCAAGTGATGCAATACATTTACTCCGTAAATGATGAAATACATTTGCGGATGCAAATGATTAAGGTGGGACAAAGGAGCAAGGCTCTGCAAACAAGAAGCAAGCCTCTGCGGGACTGGATTGCTTCATTACCATTCGCAATGACGGGGAGCATTTGCTTTATTATGCGACAGTAAAAGCTAAGAGTTTATTGCACTTATTCTTTGGGTTTGTCATTATCTATTTGTGTATTTTCAGAGTCTTGCTCTTTGGATTCTGCAGGCTCTTTAAGAGCTTGCTCTGCTTCTGCATTGGGAGCAACCTCTTTTTGCGCAACTTCCATTTTGGCAATTGCGGGCCGAGCAACGGTAACCCTGCGCCTTTTTTTAGCGGTAAGAAAATATGCAACCGCTCCGCCTACTATAATAAGTCCGCCTAAGATAGAAAAGACTATTATCCAAATATTCGGACCATGACTTTCTGCTTTTACCCTTTCCCACATATCCACAGCTTGACTGCTAAACTCGTCAAGGTCTTCCATAATACCAAGGTGCTCTACTTCAGTTGGATAACGATTTGGATTGCTAAAAAACTCCTCAATATCGTATTCATTGTCTTGCAAAATGGTGAGAACCTCTGGGGTGTTTAGCATAACTTCGGGGTTTATGCCTGCGGTATATCCTGTTTCTATCATATTTTTCATAGCTATTACAGGGTTGCAAAGATAATCTATCCACATCATAGCAATATCTTTATGAGCACTGGTAGTAGGCACTACCCAACCGTCAAACCAAATATTGCTCCCGCTCTCGGGTACAAAATAAGCCAAATGCTCAGTTTCATCAATTGCAAAGAGCGCATCTCCGCTCCAAGCAAGGTCAACATAAGCATATTTAAGCATCATATCCTCTTGTCCGAAATCTACTTCATAGCCTTTAAGGATAGGTTTTTGGTCTTTTAGCACTTTTTCAACAGCGGCAAGTAAATCTGTATCTATAGCATTGATAAGCTCTTGTGCGCTTTTGTCTTTGTGAGCTTCAGGGAGACCACCAATTTCCTTTAGATAAAATACAGTAGCGGCAATACTGTCTCTTATGCTGTCTTTCATAAGTATTTTGCCATTAAGTTCGGGATTGTTTGCCTTATTCCACAGTAGTCCCCAACCTTGTGCCAGGTCTTCGGCTCTTACCTTTTCTGTATTGTAAAGTATGCCTAGCGTACCCCATAGGTAAGGTACAAAGTAATCATTCATATTAACTATGCCGTCCGGAGTTTGTACTTCACCAAAGAACTCATCAATATTAGCGGTAATCATTGGGTCTATATTTGCATAGTTTTCCATTTTGTCAATATCTAATTTAGCCAGCATACCTTTTTTAAGTAGCCTTTCTATGGCATATTCGGAAGGACATATAACATCTACTTTTGCGTCCCCATTGATAATCTTAGTTAGCATAGTTTCGTTGGTGTCAAATGTAGAATATTTAATTTCTATATCTTTACCTTCCTTGTTTTTGTAATACTCCTTAAAACTCTCAATTATATCTTCATCAATATATTCTTCCCAGTTGTAGATAATAAATGTTGTTTTATCCTTATTACAGGCAGATAATGAGAGTAGCATAGCCAGCACCATACCTATTGCTATAATTGCAGCTATTGTTTTTTGTAATTTTTTCATTTATTTTACCTCCTTTTGCCAATAAGTTTTTGCTCTTTTCCTACTTTACGCATATTGATTATTAGCAATACCGCTAATACTACAACAAATATTATGCTAAATACCGCAAACCAAAAGGGCTCTAACCCCCTAATACGGGCATCCGAATATATAAAGGTAGAAAGAGTATCTATACCCGTGCCTGTGCCTTTATTGATTTGCGTTATAATAAAATCATCGAGAGAAATGGTAAAGCTCATTGCAAAACCGCTTACTATACCCGGCATCATAATAGGGAACAGCACCTTAATAAGTGCGGCAAAAGGTGTTGCGCCAAGGTCTAATGCAGCTTCGTAGATATTTTTGTCCATTTGCACTAATTTGGGCATTATGCTAAGGATTACATAAGGAGTGCAAAAAGAGATATGGGCAAGAATTAGCCTGACATACCCCTCAGGAAACTTAAAAGTTACAAAAAATATCATTAGCGATACTGCCATTACCACTTCAGAATTGATAATAGGGAGTTGATTGACATTCTCTACTACCTTGCGCGCCTTTCTTTTAAGGTTAAAGATACCAACAGATGCAAAAGAACCTAAAATTGTAGCTGCTACCGAAGATACTATTGCAATAAGAAAAGTATTCTTTAGCGCAGACATAAGTTGCGGCGTTTTTGAGGAAGTAAAGATAAGCACATACGAATTAAAGCTAAACCCTTTGGCAAAAGAAAACATCCCCGTATTAAAGAAAGAAAAAATAAAAATAAGCAATATAGGCAAATAAAGCAAGGTCAAAATCAAGCCCAAATACCCTTTTTGGATAATTTTTTTCATAATACACCCCTGCCGGCTTCTTCATCGGGATAGAACTTGCTCATAACAAAATTGCTAGCCAGTACTAAGATTAGCATAATTAAGCTCATTACGCTTCCCACACCGTACAGCCCCATTCTAAATTTGGTATCAATGCTATCCCCAAATAAAAAGATGGTGCTATCGCTAAGCAATTCGCTTATAGCAAATGTAGAAATAGTAGGGATAAATACCATTGTAATACCGCTGATTATCCCCGGAATGGACAAGGGTAAAACTATTTTGGTAAAAGCCTGAAAGCTATCTGCGCCTAAGTCTTGACTAGCTTCAATAAATGACTTATCTATATTAGAAATATTGGTATGCAAAGGCAATATCATAAAAGGCAAATAATTATATACCATACCAAAAATTACTGTGCCCATACCCAGTTTTATCTCCAGTGCCATAAAAATTGCTTTAGTTGCAAGCGTTCGTATTAAAAAATTTACCCACATAGGCAAAATAAACAATAACACCACTAATTTGCCTGTATTTAATTTGTGTAGAAAATATGCAACGGGGTAACCTAGCAATAGACAAAGCATTGTTGTCACCAAACCTACCATAAGAGAATTGCCCAGCACTATTACGCTTGCTTTTTCGCTAAAAAATCGGGATATATTCCCTAAAGATAGCTTTCCGTCTACCAAAAAGGCATTAAAAAATATAAGCACCAAAGGCAGTACAACAAAAATAAGCATAAAAACTATATAAGGATAAGAAAAGGTGCGCCTTTTGAATTGAAAGGCTTTAAGTTTGGCTATCACCGCTCACCTCCACCTTAATTTTAGACTTATCAAACAGCAAGCCCACCCTGTCATCTACCAGCCAATCGTCCTCAGTATCTACAAAGATATCTATATAGGTATCTGTACGCAGTATACATTGATAATAGCTGCCTTTATAGATAGAGCTGACTACATTGGCGGCAACTATGCCGTCTTCCTCATTATCCATAATTTCTATCCCGTCAAAAGGAATGGTAACTTTAACCTGTGTCCCTTTGGCAAGATTGCTGACACACTCTATTTCTGTATCCAAAATATATACAAGATTTTCTCCGCTCGCCTCGCCTATAAATTCATTGGCATGGCGCGCTTTATACATAATGTGCAGATTGGCGGGCTTGACATATAGCCCTATTTTTTCGCCTTCTGCGGCAGGTTCGGTACTATGGATTATCACTTCATTTTCATTGGCAAGCGCAATAATTTGATAATGGTCGCCTTTGAATATACAAGAGCATACCTGTCCAAAAACAATAGCTTTGGGGCTGTCATTATCTACAATTTCCCAATCTTCTGGCCTAATCACTATATCCACGGGCTCGTTTTTCTTAAAGCCTTTATCTACGCACTTAAAGCAAGTGTCTATAAATCTTACCTTAAAATCCTCTACCATAATGCCCGAATATATATTGCTTTCGCCAATAAAGTCAGCTACAAAAGCGTTAGCAGGTTCATCATATACTTTTTGAGGAGTGGCTATCTGCTGGATTTCCCCATGGCGCATAACTACAATTGTATCGCTCATAGTAAGTGCTTCTTCTTGGTCATGGGTCACATAAATAAAAGTAATATTTAATTTCTTATGCATTTCCATTAGTTCTAACTGCATATCTTTGCGCATTTTAAGGTCAAGCGCACCTAAAGGCTCATCTAAAAGCAGCACTTGTGGTTCGTTAACCAGTGCCCTTGCTATTGCCACCCTTTGCTGTTGTCCGCCGGATAAACTGTCTACATTGCGGTGCTGGTAGTCTTCCAGGTCAACAAGTTTTAGAATATTTGCTACCGCTATATTGATTTCCTCTTTGGTCAGCTTGCGCAGTTTTTCATATTCTTGACCGGATTTGTCTTTATGGATGCTTCCTGTAGGAACTAATTTTAGCTTTAATCCAAATGCTATATTGCCAAATACATTTAAGTGCGGAAAAAGAGCATATCTTTGAAAGACCGTATTTACCGGACGCAAATGCGGAGGCATATTGGTAATATCCTCTCCGCCAAAAAAGATTTTGCCACTGGTTGGCAGCTCAAACCCTGCCAGCATTCGTAAGGTGGTAGTCTTTCCGCAGCCGCTAGGTCCTAAAAAAGTGACAAACTCCCCCTTCTTTATAGAAAAACTTACATTTTTAACTACAGGTATTCCATCGTATTCTTTAGTTATATTCTTTAACTCTATTATTTTTTCGTTCATGTATCAGCCTACCTACTTAGAAATTGCTTGGAGTAGTTACCCAAATAATTTTGGCAATGCCTTTGCCTTTGTTAATTATTTTGTGCTCTTTTTCGCCGCTAATGTAAAAGGCATCGCCTTTTTTAGCTTTGTAGCTAAATTCGCCCGCCTCAATAGAAATCTTGCCTTCTAAAATATATCCGAACTCCTCCCCTTCAAAAGGAGGGCGGATTGCACTTTCGCCTTCGGGCGGCAAGGAAAGCAGGATAGGCTCCATTTGATTTTTTTGACTGTTGGGTATCAGCCATATAGTTGTGCCGTCTCCGTTTTCTGACTCGAAAAAATCATTCCTGCTAAATACAATTTTTTGTTTGGTATCCTCTGTAAAAAAGGCTTGCGCACTTACCCCTAAGATATTGAGCATATCTATAAGAGTAGCTATAGAAGGAGAAGCTATATCGTTTTCAAGTTGGCTGATATAGCCTTTTGTAAGCTCGCAGCGGCTGGCAAGCTCTTCCTGCGTTAGACCTCTTTGCAATCTAATTTCTTTAATTTTAGAGCCGATATTCATAAAAATCCTCACTTTTACTAAACTTAATCTTTAATGTTGCTAAACAGCAAGCGCAACCTATTATATGTCAGAATCTTAGTGTTGTCAAATGTTTTTATTAAATTTACTAAACTTATATAAAAATTTTCTTCGCAATTAAGCAAATTGAACTTTGTTATTGCATAAATAAAAAAGAGCAGACCCGCTTATAAGGCCGTTCTTAAAAAGAGTAAAATATTAATTTTTCAAAGCTGTTATTGGGGTAACATATACCCCGTCGTCTCTTTTGTATGCCGCATTTGTTAGGCCGCATATTACACACATTACACTAGGAGCAATACCCCCGCCCTCTACTATTTTGCCGCATACATTTAGTAGAGATTTTGCCGCTTCATCTATTTTGTTTGCGCCTAGTTTTATTTCAAAAGCGCACCATTTGCCATTTGGCATTTCAATAACAGCGTCAATTTCTCTATTGGAATAATCTTGATAATGGTAAAGTAATGCGCCAAAAGATTCAGCATATATTTTTAAATCTCTTACACACAATGCTTCAAATAAGAACCCAAAAGCATTTAGGTCACCAATTAGTTTTTTAGGAGTTATGCCCAATAAGGCGCATGCCAAAGAGGGGTCGCAAAAATGCCTTTTTTCCGATTGCTTAACTCTAATGGGCGAACGAATATTAGTGGAAAAAGGCGGTTGATTGTCTAATAAAAACATTCTGCTAAAAACATCTAAATATGTCGATATTGTATCGCTATCAATTGACTCATCATCTGTTTCTTTAATATCGTTTATAAGTTTTGCGTTGGTTGCTGTGGTGCTTTCGTTTCTGGCAAGTGAGCGCAAAAGCAGTTTCATTCTAGTTATATCATATTTTTTACCATCAATTCTCTGCGTATCATCATCAAGAATTGCATTAATATAAGATTCAGGCAATAAGGCTATATTTTTGACAGAAGTATCCATATTTCCAGGCCAACCGCCACGAACAATATATTCAGCAAGGTTTTGTATATCTACCTTGCCTGTCATATTAGGAGTTATGTTGCCATTACATAGCTCCTCTAATGATACAACCCCAGTAGAATTGCCTGACTCATATAGTGACATTGTACGCATCCTAAGTTTTCCAATTCTGCCTGCTCCGCTATGCAAAAGACCTTTGCGCTTAGGAGTAGAAGAGCCTGTTAAAATAAATTGACCTTTTAATGCTCTTTTATCCACTTCATATCGTACAGCATCCCAAATTTGGGGCACTTCTTGCCACTCATCAATAAGGCGGGGAGTTTTGCCTTCTAAAGTAGTCGCAACGGAAATGGTTGCAAGCTCTTTATTGCGAAAATTGTAAGCAGGGTCAGCAATTAAAAACTCGCTATTTGAGTGATATGATGAAGTCCAAGTTTTTCCGCACCATTTAGGACCTTCAATACAAACAGCTCCAAAGGTGTCCAGAAACTCGATAATAGTCTTATCTATTACCCGTGGTTTATATTTTGACTTATCTATTGCCATAATACCTGTATACTCCTTTTTTTCGGTAATATTATATCACATTCGGTCAGATTTGGCAACTCTATTCGGTCAGATTTGCAAAGTTCATTCGGTCAGATTTGCAAA
>CAYSNP010000020.1:14560-32226 GCA_964432485.1 uncultured Christensenellaceae bacterium
ATTCGGTCAGATTTGCAAAGTTCATTCGGTCAGATTTGCAAAACTCATTCGGTCAGATTTGCAAAGTTCATTCGGTCAGATTTGGAGGTTTGGTTGTTTATTTTAATAATTTTGCTATGTTTAGCAGATGTAATAAAGCCTGAAAAATGTAAGTGAGGACTTTTTTATTTGAAAATAATAAAAAGGGTATGTACAAATGTGAGTGAATATGCTATTATATAAAATAGGAAAAATTTGGGACAAGAGCTTACTTTAATGTATTTTGTCAGCCAAAAATAACTATTGTAAGGAGAGACTATGTTATGACTAATATTAGTGTAGCGGAGTTAAAAGAAAAAGCCAAACAGTTGCGTAACTTGATTATTGACACTACTGTTTGGGCAGGCTCAGGGCATGCGGGAGGTGCGTTAAGCAGCGCAGATATTTTGATTGCCCTTTACTTCAAGTATTTGAATGTAGACCCAAAGAAGCCCTGTTGGGAAGACCGTGACCGCTTTGTGCTGAGCAAAGGGCATGCTGCAGTCGGCTATATTCCCTGCTTGGCACTTAAAGGCTTTATCGATAAGGAAGGGCTAAAGCGCTTTAATCACTTTAAGTCGCCTTATGGGATGCACCCCGATAGCTTAAAAGTGACGGGCTGCGATGCCTCTACTGGCTCGCTGGGGCATGGGCTACCTATGGGCGTAGGTATGGCTCTTGGCGCTAAGGTGCAAAAGAAAGCTTATAAGACAGTGGTACTGCTAGGCGACGGTGAGTGTAACGAAGGGAGCAATTACGAAGCTATGATGAGCGCCAATCATTACAAGCTGGACAACCTGATTGCAATTGTAGACCGCAATAAGTTTATGATTGACGGACCTACCGAAGAAGTAATGTCATTAGAGCCTTTTGCAGCAAAGTGGGTAGCCTTCGGCTGGAATGTTATTGAAGTAGATGACGGTAATGATATGGAAAAGGTTTGCGCCGCTTTGGATACTGCTTGGGAGCATAAGGGCAGCCCAACGGTAATCATTGCAAGCACCGTTAAGGGCAAAGGCGTAAGTTTTATGGAAAATCAAGTAGTATGGCATTACGGTGCTCTTGACAGCTCTCAAGTAGAGCAAGCTAAAGCGGATATTGCCAATTCTTAAAGGAGGATATTATAATGGCAGAAAAGAAAAGTGTTACAGGTACCACTTGGAACTGTTATGACGCAAATACAATGAGTGCCAAAGAAATTTATGGCCGTGTTCTTAGGCAATTGGCAGAGGATAACCCTAAGATTGTAGGAGTTACTGCAGACCTGGAAAAGTCAACTAATATAGGTATATTTGGCAAAGCCTTTCCCGATAGGATGTTTAATGTAGGCATTGCGGAACAAAACCTCTTTGGCGTAGCCGCAGGGCTGGCAAAATCAGGGCTTATCCCTTTTGCTTCTACTTTTGCAGTATTTGCAAGTATGAGGGCGGCAGAGCAAGTGCGCTCGGATATATGTTATCAAAAGCTGCCTGTTAAAATTATTGCCACCCATGCGGGCATATCTTTTGGGCAAGCAGGCACTACCCACCATTGTACAGAGGACCTTGCTATTATGCGTTCCTTTGCCAATATGACTGTTATTGTTCCTGCTGACGGTGCGGAAACAGGCAGAGCGGTGGAGGCTTGTTTGGATATAGACGGGCCTGTATATATCAGGGTTGGGCGCGGTTTTGAGCCGCCTTATCATAAAGACCAGGATTTTGAGTTTACAATAGGCAAGGGTGAGTTGGTAAGAGAGGGCAGCGATGCCACCATAATTACTTGCGGCATAGGTGTACTGCAGTCCGCTGTTGCCAGCGATGAGCTAAAACGCATGGACGGGCTTTCTGTAAGGGTCATTAATATGCATACCATTAAGCCTATAGATAAGGAAATTATTTTAGATGCTGTTAAGAGTACAAGGCGTATAATTACTTTAGAAGAGCACAATGTTATAGGCGGGCTTGGCGATGCTGTTGCTTCTGTTATTGCAGAAAGTGGCAAAGGATGTGCCTTTACAAAACTTGGTTTGCAAGACGAGTACAGCCTTGTAGGTTATCCCGAAGACCTTTATTCTCATTACAAAATGGACACCAGCGGTATAGTTGACAGCGTGCGTGAAATAATGGGCAGGGAGTTTGAAGCAGACGAAGATTGGGCTGACGAAGTCTAGGCGGAGGGAGGTAAAATGAAAGCAACCGAACAAGAAATTTTGACCGCCAAACTATTCTTTAACGCAGCTTTCCCTGTAATGAGGGTGGTGCTTAAAGATAGTCCTAAAATGGCAAAAACTTGGGCTAATGTCACAGCTATTGTGCAATTCATCGGTTATGATGATTCCGGCAACTTAGCTTGCTACCTTGATTTCAAAGACGGAGATGTTACGGTAGTGCAAGGCATGTACGAAGGCAAACCTGATCTTACCCTTACTTTTAATACCGTTTCTAAAATGGTTAAGATGTTCAAAGGTAGCAAAACTGCCTTGCCTGACTTTTCCAGTCTTGGCAAAGGGCTGGTGACTAAGCCAAAACTGCTGCTTAACACCATTTTGCTGTTGTTGCAGCTTATGCTAATGATGCCTACTGTTGACCCCACAGATGAGCTAAAGAAGTATCTAAAAGTAAAAATGTCGCTTTATATGATTACTACCGCTCTTTCTACCGCTAATAAGCTGGGCTGGGAGGGCATATCCTCTTGGACTAATCAGCCTGACAGAATATATCAATTTTCTGTCGGCGATATTGACAATCCGCAGGTAGCTTGCTATCTGAGAGTTAAAGGCGGCAATAGCAAGGCAGGCAGAGGTATATACGAAAGGAAAGCACCTTTTGCGCATTTTCATTTCTTTAGTATAGACGGTGCACTTAATGTACTGCTAAAAAAGAGAGATTTTGTCGGAAGCGTAGAAGCAGGCGATGTTGAAATAATCGGCGCACCTGAATATGCAGCTCAACTCAATGATATTATGGCTGTATTGCAAGACCTTTTAACTAAACTTTAAGAAGTAAAATATAAAATATAAGACTAAAAACTCCTGCTCTTAGAGCTTTGTGCAGGAGTTTTTTGTACTCTTAGCAAAGCACTTGTTTTATTGACTAAAAGCTATGATTTTGCTATAATTGAAACAATTCTATAAATTGTTGTTTGAAAAAAGGATAAAATATGCAAAAATATCCGCTAAAGTTGCAAGGATACACCGCCGATTATATTTGGGGCGGGCAAAAACTTGCAAAAAATTGGGGCAAACAAGGTGAGCAAATTGCAGAAAGTTGGGAGCTTAGCCTTTATCCTGAAAGAGAAAGTGTAATATTAAACGGAACGCTGGCAGGACTGAACTTAGCAGAGCTGATGCAAAAAGAGCCCGCTTGGTTTGGCAAAGCGGCACACTATCAGCCTTTTCCTTTACTTGTTAAGTTAATTGATGCCGCCAAAGACCTTTCCATTCAAGTGCACCCTAGCGACGAATATGCGGCAAAGGTGGAAGGGGGCTATGGCAAAAGCGAAATGTGGTATGTGGCAGAAGCAGAGCCAGACGCTTCTATTTATTTTGGGCTAAAACAAGACATGGATAAGCCCGCATTTTTGCGCAGCATAAAAGAAGGCAAGCTGGAGCAATTGCTTAATAAAGTAAAAATAAAAGAGGGCGATTGTGTCTTTATCGGTAGCGGAACGCTGCATGCCATTAATGCAGGTGCTACTATTATTGAAACCCAGCAAAATAGCAATCTTACTTATAGAGTATATGATTATAACCGTAAAGACCAATTTGGCAATTTGAGAGAGCTGCATATACAAAAGGCTCTTGAGGTATCCAAACTAAATGTAACGGATACCCAAACAATCAAAAATTATCAAGATATAGAAAAAAATAAATTGATTTATTTAGGGGGCTGCCGCTATTTTGCATCCTATATTGTACATTTGCAAGGCGAGCTATTGCTGGGCGCAAAGGATAGCTTTGTAGCCTTTACTGTAATAAGCGGCAGCGGAAAAGTGGCAGGAGAAGAGTTGGGCAAAGGGGATACTTACTTGCTGCCTTGCGGATTCAATGCGCCTGTGTGCGCTAAGGATGCCCGATTGATAATTACTAAACTTGGAGAAGATTGAAATGCAAAAATATTACTTAGGTATAGATGTAGGCGGCACTAATATCAAAGCCGGCATTGTGGACAGAGAAGGCAATATAATATATAAAAATAGTTGCAGAACCCTGGCAGAAAAAGGGAGCGAGGCAATAATTGCAGATATTGTTGCCATTGCAAAATCTTTAATTTTTGGCAATGGGCTAAGCTATGAGGATATTGGAGCGGTGGGCATGGGCATACCGGGCAGCATTTACTCGGATGCGGGGCTGGTGATAGACAGCTATAATATAGGATTTAGCATGGTGCCTATTGTAGAGCTTTTTACTAAAGAAGTTCCCCTTTCTACAGTTATTGACAATGATGCCAATGCGGCGGCACTTGGCGAGGCAGTCTTTGCCAACAAAGAGGGCTACAAGTATATTGTACTTATCACTTTGGGTACAGGAGTAGGCGGCGGTGTAGTTATAGACGGCAAGATATATTCCGGCAATAAAGGAGTGGGTGCAGAAGTGGGGCATATGTGCGTTATGATGGATGGCAGAGTTTGCAATTGCGGCAATATCGGCTGCTGGGAGCAATATGCTTCTGCTACTGCATTAATTGCAGACACCAAAGCAAAAATAGCACAATGTCCTGATAGCTTGTTGGCAAAAATAGCAGAAAATGAAAAAAAAGTTACCGCACGCACCGCATTTGAGGCAAGGCGTGCAGGCGATAAGGCAGGAGCTGAGGTTATAGAGGATTATGTTAAGTATGTAGGTACAGGACTGGGCAATCTTGCCAATATTTTTCGGCCTGAAGTCATACTTATAGGGGGCGGCGTAAGCAACGAAGGCGAGTATTTTATAGATATGTTACAAGAGTATACCAATCAATGCCTATATTCTGCAAAAGCGGCGGCTGTAAAGGTTAAAAGGGCAAAGCTGCTTAATGATGCGGGGATACTTGGCGCAGCGGCATTGGCAATAGAATGTAAAAAGTAATGAATCAGCAAAAACTACAAGAAATCTTACTAAAAGTAGAAAAACCTGCTCGCTATATCGGAGGAGAATATAACACCCCGCCCATGCACAAAGGCGAATCAGTTAGGGCGGCTATATGCTTTGCCGATATATATGAGATTGCTATGAGCAATTTGGGTATACAAATACTGTATGATATCCTAAACTCTCATCCAAATATAGTATGCGAACGATGTTTTACGCCTTGGCCTGATTTTGCAAAGGAGTTGCAAAAGGGCAATATTCCTTTATTTAGTTTAGAAACCCGTACACCTCTTGCACAATTTGACCTTTTGGGATTTTCTTGCCAATATGAGCTGTCTTTTACCAATGTGCTATTTATGCTGGATTTGGCGGGCATTCCTTTTTATGCTAAGGATAGAGATGAGCGGTTTCCTCTTATTATTGCAGGCGGTCCTTGTATGGCTAATCCTGAGCCGATTGCAGATTTCTTTGACCTTATTGTGATTGGCGACGGAGAGGAAGCATTTTTAAAAATTGCGCTTTTGGCAGAGCAGTATAAGGGCAACAGGCAAGCATTGCTTGAAAAAGCCAGTGAAATACAAGGGGTTTATGTGCCTTCTTTATGTACATTCGAAAATGGTGTATGCGTTACATCGGTAAAAAAAGCGGTTGTTGCCGACTTAAACAGCGCACCTTATCCCAAGAAGCCGCTTGTGCCTAATATTCAGGTAGTGCATGACAGGTTGATGTTGGAATTGTTTAGAGGCTGTTGGGCAGGGTGCAGGTTCTGCCAAGCAGGGTTTTACTACCGCCCTATAAGGTGCAGAGAACAAGGCAAGCTAATAGATATGGCACAAGTGCTTATAGCCAATACGGGCAGAGAGGAGCTGGGGTTGTCCAGCCTTTCCTCAGGAGATTATCCTAATATTGAGGAGTTAGTAAAAAGCATAACAGAACTTGCAGAGCCTCAAAGGGTTAAGGTGCAGTTGCCCTCTTTGCGATTGGATAGTTTTGATATAGAGCTTACCAAAGGCGCAAGGCTGTCCGGCTTGACTTTTGCACCCGAAGCAGGTACACAGCGATTAAGAGATGTAATAAATAAGAATATAACTGATCAAGATATAAAAAAGACTATGACAGCGGCATTTAGTCAAGGTTATCAAACAATTAAGCTGTATTTTATGTTGGGCTTGCCTACGGAAAGCTATCAAGATATAGACGGTATTGCAGATATGGTATCACTTATTAGAGAGCTATATATAGAAAAAAGGAAGGATAAAAGGATAAAAATCAATGTATCCGCCAATATATTTATCCCTAAACCGTTTACACCTTTTCAATGGGTGTCTCAAATAGATAAAAAGGAAGCACTTAACAGATGTCTTTATCTTAAAGAAAAGCTGCGACCTATTGCCGGAGTGAGATTTAGTTACAGCGACAACCGTGTTGCCGAGTTGGAAGCGGTTATGGCAAGAGGAGACAGAGCACTTGCCAAAGTAATATTGGCAGCATATCGGAACGGTTGCGTTTTTGACGGCTGGAGCGAGCATTTTAATGCCAAAGGGTGGGAGCAGGCATTTAGCGAAACAGGCATAAAAATAGAGGATTATATAAGAGAAAGGACGACAGACGAGCTATTGTTCTGGGATTTTATAGATATTGGGGTAAGTAAGAAATATCTTGCAAAAGAATATAAAAGAGCATTGCTGGGGCAAACTACCCCGTCTTGTAAATATAAATGTATTGGGTGCGGAGCGGACAAGTTAGCGCCTTGCCAGGGTATAAGCGCATGATTTGCGCTAAGTTTACCAAATGCGGCAATGCCAAATATATTTCGCATATTGATATGCTAAAGACAATTGTTTGCACTTTGCGCAGAGCAGGTATAAGGATAAAATATTCGCAAGGTTACAATCCTTATCCGCTGTTAAAGTTCAATGCACCATTGCCTTTAGGGCTAGCCAGCATAGCAGAATATTTTACACTAGAGCTGGCGGAAGCAATTGATGCAAAAGATTTTTTGCTTGCTTTTAATAAAGTAAGCGTAGAGGGTATAAAATTGTTGTTTGCAAAAAAATGCAATAAGAATCCTAATTTTGCAGGACGCATTGTGGCAAGTGATTATATAGTAGAAGCAAGCACGCCTTTACCTTGTAAGATAGAACAGTTGGCGCAAACTGACTGTATTATAGAATATATCCAAAAAGGAGTTAGGGTACAAGAAGAGATATCTGCTAAGATACTCAGCTTAAAAGTAGATGGCACTAGGCTGGTTGCCAGGCTTGCAACAGGGAGCGAGAATCTGCGATTGGATAGGTTGCTTACAAAGGTTAATTTAGATTTTGATGTGTGTCTGGGATTGGAGAGCGCTAGCAGAATAAGTCAATATGTGCAAGGCGAAAAAGGATTGCTCAATGTTGACGAGTATCTCAAGGAGTTAGAGTTATGAAGACAATATTCATTGATTACAGCAGGCTGGTTACCAGTATGATGATACTGGAAAATGGCGTTTTGGATAACCTATTCTTTAGTTTTAGTAGCCTAGAACGCAATATTGGCAATATATATTGCGCTAAGGTTGTTAATCTTTGTGACGGATTGGGCTGCGTTTTTTTAGATATTGGCGGCAGAGCGGCATTTATGGAGTATAAGCCTGAAAGCTATAATTATGGCCTGCTGCGTACTGATATTGCCAAGCCTTTGCAAGTTGGGGATTTGGTATTGGTGCGCCTTTCAAAGGAAGCTGTGCAAGACAAGGTGGAAAAAGTCGCTTTGGATATGACCCTTGCGGGCAGGACTTTGGTGCTGATAGATGCAAAGCGGGAAATACTCTTTAGCAGTAAGCTGGAAAAGGATGAGCATATCCTGGCATTGGCGCAAGGGCTGGCAAGTGAAAAGGATGACAATGTGGGTTTTATTATACGCACACAAGCTAAAGGCTATCCCATTGATTATATATTAAATGAAGCTAAAGAGCTAACACGCCAATACTATGAGGTAATTTCTAATTTTGCAGCACAAAAAACTCCGAGGGTGCTGTATTTCGAAGAAGATTTGGTAAAGGTCAAATTTAGAGATATTATTTGTAAAGATGACAAAATAGAAGCAGTTTGGGTAAATAGTAAGAAGTATTATAACTATCTTAATGACCTGCAAGCTGTGGAATTGCCTAATTTGCAAGGGAAAGTCAATTTGTATCAAGGCGTGCGGACTATGTACACCAACTTTAACTTAGGAGAGCATATAAATACCGTTGCATACAATACCGTGCCGCTGAAAAATGGAGGCAATTTAATTATTGAAAAGACTAAAGCCCTTGTTACAATTGATGTAAATAGCGCACATTTTATATGCAGCAATATAGAGGAGACCGCTTACGAAACTAATAAAGCGGCGGCAGAAGAAATAGCTCGGCAAATTAGGTTAAGAGATTTATCGGGCATTATAATAGTAGATTTTATCGATATGAAGGAAGCAAAAAGCAAAGAAAAACTGGTAGAACTGCTGGAAAAGTATACTGCGGATGATTTTTCTACTGTTAAGGTGCTGGGTATAACACAGTTGGGCTTATGCGAAATGACTCGTGAGCGGGTAAGATGCGGGATGGAGCGTATAGCTACCAAAAGTTGTCCATATTGTCAGGGGAGAGGGGATGTAGCAAGTGATTTGCTGGTAGCTTATATCATTAATTGCGCGCTTTGCGACTTAATTGATGAAACCAACGCTAAAGAGATAGGTATCCATATAAACGAAAACTTATTAGCGTATGTGCAAGAGGATAAATTCTTTCAAGATTACTTTAAAACCTGTGTTTTTGGGGTAAATATTTATCTTATTGCAGAGCAGAATTGCAGGCACGACTACTATCGCTTTAACCTTTCTTTAAGCCTAGAGGAAAAGAAAAATGCTTGGCTTTGCTGTGGTAAGGCTTGATTGTTTAGCTTAAAATAGATATAATAAACTAAATCCCTCTTTTGGAGGCAAATTAGGATGAAGTATTATAACAGGGAATACGGTTTTAAAGGGCGTCCTCCTTTTTTCAAAGATTTTTTCGAGGTTAATGATACAGGCCCTCGAATTAATATTAGCAATTTTCCTTGGGACAGTATGGTAGGTTACGGCTTGCATTATAGCGAAAAAGCGGGTGTAGCGCTAATAGGTAAGCGAGGCAGCGTTTGGGGTGCTAAAATTATTTGCTTGCAAAGAGGCAAATGGGTGGAGCACCAATATGTAACCGACTTAAAAGACGAATATTTTACCATAGGCAGCGACAATAAGTTTGCATATTTTACAGTAGGTGAGGTTGCCGCCAGTATTGTAGCTTATAAAAAAAGTGCGCTGGTAATGAGCCTTTCGGCAATAAAGGATACCAAAGTCAGGGTCGCCTTTTATCCCATTGTGCCCGATGATGGGCAGCTAAGTGTGCAAAATAATATAGTCAACGGAGTGGCCAGCGCAAGAGCGGTAGTTAAGGGCGAGATAGTTGCCAAAGATTATGATGTGGAGTTTAGGGACCGATATGAGGTAGTTTTGGATGACAAAAAGGCAAAAAAGGAATATTTCTTTGCCAAAAGCTATAACCGTACTACAATAGCTTCCAACAATAAAAAAGAGGTTGTATTTGAGTTTGAGCTAACCAGCAATGAGCCTCATGCTGTAATATTTTTAGAAGTTGACGAAAAAAATACCTTTGACAATGTACCCACCTTAAACGAATTAAATGCGGGCATTAGCAGAGAAGAAATTTTGTTTTCAACAGAAAAAATTAACGGTACGGGTATTTTAGGGGGCAATATCAGCAAAATTGTAAGCAATTGCTGCGCCAATCGCATTTACGACCCTTATATAATGGAAAGTATATTTGTAGAAAATAGAGAAATCCCCAATTTTTATTACAATTTTGACCCTACCCAAATGGCTACGGGAGCGGTAATTGCCAGTTTGCTTGGGCAGCATAAAAGTGCGCTTGCACAAAGCGAAGCATCTTGTGCAGATAAAATTATGGGGGCGCTTGCAAGCTGGATTATCTATATGCGCACCAGAGATAAAGAGGTGATACTAAAAACATTGCCCACTATTCTTTCTAATTTTATTCCCAACGGTGAGCTTGCGCTTGCCGACCCTCTTACCAAAAGAGAAATAGCATATAAGCAAGACAGCTCTCCGCTTAAAGAAATTAAGGCGGAGCAAGCTTATAGCTTGGATTACTCTTGCTATAAATTAATTGCTTTCGAAGTAGCTTATAAAATGGCACAAGCAGTGGGGGATACTGCGCTTGCCGCTGCTTTTAAGGAGTTTCACAGCGAGCTAAAAGGCAATATCAATGACAAACTTTACAATAAAAAATTAGGCATGTATATGGATAGGTATTTGAGCGGAGAAAGTGTGCCTTTTTACGGAGCAACCAACTTTTTGCCCCTTACTGCGGGCGTAATTGACAATTTGGAAAGGCTGGAGCATGTAATACAAAACTTAAAAGACCCCAATAGATTCTTTGGTGAGTTTATGCTGCCCACCATTTCTAAAAACAATATTTACTATGGCAAGAAGCCTTCCGGCTTTACCTTAGAGCATAGCGAGCCTTATAGGGGTTACAGAGGCGAAATTGTACCTTTTATCAATTACTTGATTTACCTTGGACTGCTGCGCTACGGGGTATGCGATTTGCGAGCAGAGCTTGCTGCGTCCTCTTGCAAACTTTGGCAAAGGGAGTTTGATGCGCATAAGGCTGTGCCTGCCACCTTTTTACCTACCTCAAAAGGAGCAAAACAGGTAAATAATGTATTATCCGGCAATCTAATGGGGCTTTTGGGTGTTGAAGAGTTGATAGGGGCAGAGTATTTTAGAGAGGACCTACGGCCAGCATTGCACTTCGGCACTCTTGCAAAAGATGATGCAGGCATTGCCAATTGCAAGATTTGGGGCTATAATTTTACTGTAAATTCTGGCGAAAAGGTCACTTTTTTGCAAGTGGGAGACAAAGAAGTTATCAGAGGCAAAGGCGGTAAATTCACTATCCGCAATTTGGTAATCAATCCCAATGGCATAGAGTTTTATGTACTTGCAAGTGCAGATATTATCTTTGATATTAGTTTGCCGATTTTTCCCGGTATTGAGCAAGAGGAGCAAAATTACAATTTTAATGTGGAAAAGGGCAAAACAATGATAATTATTGACTCTCATAAAGTTAAGCCAATACGCAATAAAATAAGTAATTAAAAGAAAACAAGTAAGTTTTTAATAAATATTCCAATAATTAATATCAATCTATTATATTTTTTCTTGCAATTGTTATGCAAATATGATAAATTAGAAAGACCGCTTAATAAAGGCTAAAAAGTGGCAAGAGCCCGCCTGACTTAGCGAGTCTTGGGATAGGAGGCAAAGAATGTACGCAATTTGCGAATCGGGCGGCAAGCAATACAAGGTTAGCCAGGGCGATATTATCAAAGTTGAAAGGTTAGCGGCAGAGCTTGGCGACAAAATCAAGCTGGATGTGCTTATGCTTGGCGGCGAAGATACTGTTGTTGGCAATCCAAAAGTTGCGGGCGCTTATGCCCTTGCGGAAGTTACCTATATAGGTAAAGGCGAAAAGATAAATATCTTTAAGTACAAGGCAAAAAAGAACATTCGTAAAAGGCAAGGCCACAGGCAACCTTTTACAGAGCTTAAAATTGTAGAAATAGTTGCAAAATGATTGTAGCCAAATACTCTAAGGTGCAAGGCCATATCGTTTGGGCGCAGATAAAAGGACATGCTTTTAGCGGCTCGGGCGAATATGATATGGTATGCGCCGCAGTATCAGCTATAACACAAACCGCACTTTTGGGTCTCAAAAATATAGCTAATGCAGACCCAAAGTACCAAGTTAGGGATGGTTACCTCTCAATTAGGATAGATGGCACAAAGAAGGACAAACTAAGCGAAACAGATACAATCCTATATACTATGCTAGAGGGGCTTAAAGATTTGGCAGTCGGTTATCCTAATTATATAAGACTGGAGGAAGAGGAAAATGTTCATTAAATTACAGTTGTTTGCTCATAAGAAAGGGATGGGCAGCACACGAAACGGTAGAGATAGTAAAAGCAAAAGGCTGGGCATAAAAAGAGCTGACGGTCAATTTGTGCTTGCCGGTAATATATTAATGCGTCAAAGGGGTACTAAAATTCATCCCGGTACTAATGTGGGCAGAGGCAAGGACGATACTCTTTTTGCACTTATTGACGGTGTTGTAAAGTTTGAAAGATACGGTAAAAGCAGGAAGCAAGTCAGCGTTTATGCTCAAGAAGCGTAACTAATGTTTTCATCTTTTTGCCTAAAAACCTAACTCTAACAATATTAAATGGATTTTTATACGCAAGGTAACAGAATTATTGTAGAGGATACCAGTAATTTTGTATTATCTCATATTTTAGAAAGTGGACAGGTTTTTAGATATACACGCTTGCCAGATTGTTACCAATTAATAACAAAAAATCTTATTTGCATATTGAAATCAGAAGCAAAGCGTGTTATAATAGAGAGCAACAATAATAATTACTTTATAAAGTACTTTGATTTGCATAATAATTACACTCACATTAAGGAGGAACTTGCCAAATTTTCCTTAATGCGAGATGCCATAAGCTACGGTTATGGGATACGAATCCTGGGTCAATGGGAGCTGGAAGTAATAATTTCCTTTATTATCTCTAGCAATAACAACATTGGCAGGATTCAGAAGATTATAGAGAATATTTGTGCAAGTCTTGGCAAGGACATGGGTGGATGGCACGCCTTTCCTACCCTTGAACAGCTAAGCGAAGCGGACACGGATTTCTTTATAAAAGCAGGCGCAGGATATAGAGCACCTTTTTTAGTAAAAGCAATAGCAGATATTAACAATGGGGCTCTAAAAGATATAGACAAGGATACCACCGAGCTTGCAAGAGCATCATTAATGCAGCTTGCAGGCATAGGGCGCAAAGTAGCTGATTGCATTTTACTGTTTGCTTATGGGCGGTACGAAGTTTTTCCTGTGGATACTTGGCTGGATAAAGCATATTGCCATCTAATAGGAAAAGAAGGACGCACCAGAGCAGAGATGAGTGCAGAGCTAGCAGGTATCTTTGGCAAATATGCAGGGTATGCACAACAATATCTGTTTTATTTTTACAGAAAAACATATAAAAATATGGAGGACGAATAATGAACAAACCAAAACTGGCCATACTTGCTGATATAGCCTGGCTCAAGATTACTTGTGAGGGTTTTCAAAAGTTAATGGAGGGCATAGAAAGGGATTTTGAAGTTGTTTATTGCAAGTTTTATAGCTATGTAGCAAAAAGGAACAGAGATTTTAACGAGTACATAGCGGCTAAGGGGTATGAGGCTGTAACACCAATAGCAAGTCGCCGCCGCAACCGTCTTGATACCCGCCAAATTATAGATGCTACCGAAATAGCTAACTCTAGCACAATAGACGCAATAGCTTTTTCTTTTGGAGAGGGGGACATTATTCCTATCACCAGTTATCTTAAACTAAAGGGGAAAGACGTCTTCTTGATAGATTTTGAGGAAAATAAATATCAAGACAACTTTACGGGCTTTATCCAAGTTCCTGAGCAATTTCGTAAGCAAGGGTATGCGGCTCCTACCAAAAAAATGCCTAAAGCAGTTAAAAAGGCAGAGTCGCCAAAAAGACAAGAAAGCGTATATGTACGAGATGCGCGCAGGATATTAGAAGGCAGCGATATTCTTTCTAAATATAGGCGTTAATGCTAAATAAGGACAGCTTATTACAGACAGTTACTACGGGCGGCTTAATCTTTTTGCCGCCTTTATTATCATAAAGGAGTATAAAAGGGATACGGATAATTTTGGGAGCGGCTCGGCTATCCCCTTTTATTGACAAGCAAAACTTAATTTGTTAATATAGATTCTAGAAAAAAGTGCAGGTTTACAGGATGACGCTAAGCGAAAGATACAAGTTATCGACAGAAATTACCAATAAGGTGCGAAGGGAAAGGAGGCTAAAGCCTTCCCCTGCAGTTCCTGCTAAATTGCAGCACCTTTTGTATGAACAGGTAGAGCCCGAGGAGTTCTTTACAGGTGCACAACAAAGTCAAGGCAGCGATATTCCCTTTTGGTGGGAGCGGGCTATCCCTTTAAGTCTTTCCAAAAGAGAACATAAAAAAGAACTTGCTAAACAAGCACAAATCAATCGTGACCTAGAGCGGCAAAGTGAAGAAATTCAAAAAGCTACCCATACCTATATTGCAAAAATTCAAGAAACGGAGCAAGAATTTGCCGAGCGTATCAATCGCAATGAGGAGCTTATTGAGCTAAAACATCAAGAGCTGGAAAATTTGCAAAAAAGACAAGAAGAAGAGTATAAACATGCTTTTTACGAGTTAGAATTGCAATTGCAAAAAGAGCGGCAAGCGCGCCAAATCAGACAACAGCAGGCAAAAGGGTTAAAGAGCACCGAGCAACTAAAACAAGAAATAAGCGAAAGAGAAGCGCAGTTTGCTCAAAAGCTGGCAAGATTAACCGATGAGGTAGAAAAGCTAAAAGCAGAAAACTTGCTGATTCAACAAGAAATAAACTTACTTGCGGCAAACGAAGGAGTGAGCGCCGAGTTTATTACTTTTACTAAAAATGGGCTGATTTATTCGATAAAAGCAGAAAAAGCACAAGGCGGCACAGCACCTTTTGAGCAAGCTATAAGGATAGCTTATGGTGCAAAGGTGCGTCCTACAGAAGAAGTTGTAAAAGAAGAAAAGCCTTTAGAGCGCATTGTTATTCCTAAGGATGACAAATGGTATAATGATTCGGAATATGTACCGTATAAAAAGGATTACCGACGAATAAATGCTAACAATTTGTTAGAAGTTAAAGATTTATGGGTTTATGACCAAAATAACTATGCTTGGCTAAGCTATATCAATTTCTTTTTGCGTCCTGAGAAAAAAAGTGTGATTTTTGGCGCAAGAGAGGACCATACAGCTATCCTATATGATGCACTAATGGGCAGCCTGCAGCAAGGATTCTATATGCCCTCGGGCATTATCAGCTTATTTGGACAGGAAGCAAATGCAGGTATTGGACTCAATCCCAAATTAAATACTTTGCAGGAAATGTTGCAGTTAATAAACAATATAGATAAAAAAACATTAAAGGCAGCCTTGCCAAAGAAACTTTTGAGCGCAGGGCTGCAGTCTTTGCTTTTAGCATTTGAAATAGAATTGCATGCGCTTTTAAGAACTGATATAAAAAAAGTAAGCAACTCCGAAAAACAAGCACTTGCCCTTTGTTTAACTTTTTTGCACAAAAAAGAGGTTACCATACTTAACGAACCTACCGCTTATTTAGAGCATAGACAAAGAGAAGCTCTGATAGAAATAATAAACTCTAATCCATCCGCTATGCTGATATTGACCTCAGACGAAATGCTTGCTACCAATATAAAGGGTGCGTTTGCTTTTGCAATTTAACTCTTTTACAATTTCCATAATTCAAAGGTATTAGATTCCGCACTTTTGTGCCTTGCAAAGACAGTATCGAACATATATCGTTAGTGTAAAATTTGGTATGCTTCTATTGAAATAATTATATTTTTATGCTAATATGAATTATATTCAACATTTTTAAGGAGATTGTGATGATTCGCACCTTTTCGTATAAAAAGTTATTATTTTGCTTACTTCTTATTATTTCAATTGCCGCTATCGGCATACTTTCGGCAAATTTTGTGCCGGCCAGTGCAGACGATTATACAGTTAGAGATAATCTCTATATTATACATATAACTGACCCGCACTATTACCCTTTAAGGTACTGCTCTCCAACCTTTGCAAAAGGGTATAAAGATGCTATAGAGTTGGGTATCAAAATAGCAGAGCCCAGCACCGTATTTGCGCATCAGTTAGAGCTAATTTATCAAGCCAATCCCGATTATGTTATACTTAGCGGCGACAATACCTATAATGGCGAGCGGGAGTCTCATATAGATGTTGCCAATGCCTTGCGGGATTTGCAGAACCGCATTAGAGCGGATTATAACAAGCCGAATTTTCAGGTTTTTGTAAGTTTCGGCAATCATGATATTTACAATCCTGCTACCTACCGCTTTTTATCAGACGGTACACAGGTAGCCGCTCCTAATGTAAACAGAAAAGATTTAAGCATTATATATTCCTCGTTGGGATTCCCCGATATAACAGATGAGCAGGCTCGTGAATTTTATACCGAAGAAGAGCTGGCCGCCACCTTGTTGCCTTATGAAAAAGATGGAGATGCCTTTGTCAACTCTGCCAATGCTGCCAATCTTTCCTTTGCTTGGCAGTATATTGAGGATAACAGCCAGGACCAAGACGATTTTGATTTTGGACAGCTGTCGTATATTGCGCTCAATGACAATGATTATTTCTTTTTATCTATTGATGAAGAGCTTTCTAATATAGACGAAGGGCATGTTACTGACGGGATTTTATTTGATTCGACCTTTGCTTTTTTGGAAGCGCACGAATCTAGCTTTGTAAATAAAACAGGGCTGGCTATACTGCACCATAGCGCTACTTTGCACTTTACCGAGGAGTATAACCTTATCACCGGCTTTATTTTACACAACTATTTGCAAGCAACCGATTATCTTGCAGATATTGGGGTAAGATATGCCTTTACCGGCCATGTGCATGCTAATGATATTGCAGGACACACTTCTTTTAACCTTAATAGGCTGATCGATATACAAACAGGTCCTCTCTTTTCCGGCGGCGGCGGACATAGGAATGTGTATATCGAAAGAGGCACAAAAGGAGATATTTGGACAGAAAAACTGCATACAAAGAGTCATATTATTAGAGAACTAGATTTTTCTGATATAATAAATAGCGGTTACTTGCCTTTAACTTTTCTTAATTCAACAGGAGATATTAAATATTTCACAGGTACTGTTTGCACTGATGTAAACAAGTACTCACATTCGAAAATGCTGGGTAATGTAGTAGAGGTTTATACTGATAGATATCTGGATATGGATGAAATACTTGGGCTGTTAAGCGGATTTACTGATAAGATTCCCAGTTTGTTTGCAGGCCTTGTGCCTTTAATTAATAAACTTGTTCCTAATTTTATTAGGCAAATAGAGGAAATTGGGCTGGCTGATTATGAATATACAGGCGACAATCCTAAGTTTGCAGACGGGCAAGATAAGTTGTTTGCGTATCTTAAAGAGTTAACTACCAATATAGTCAACATACAAGTTTCGGAGGATACCAGTTTATTTGATTTCTTTATTTATTGTTACTCTTCCTATGTATTTAGTACTGATGTTTACGATTTTAACGAGTTGCCTGCCAATATTCAAGAGGGGTTTGTCAATTTGCGCTCGGGAGAGGTTATACATGAGTTGCTTGATTTATTGATAAGCAATGAAGACTCACTTTTTAATGTATTATCCAAAGTGCTTTCAAGTGAAGTTGACTTAACTCAAGGGCTTACAAGTGCGGAGCTAGGTGCTCTCAAAGCCATAACTACGCTACTGGGCAGCCCGGATCCCTCAAAGCTGGACCTTAGTGCGCTTATAGAAAAAGCTTCAATAATATTTGGGCTTAATTTGGATATGGGCGGTCTG
>CAYSNP010000021.1:0-32203 GCA_964432485.1 uncultured Christensenellaceae bacterium
GTTTCATTGAAGAATTAAAAATCCTTATTAGCTTTTTTTTCCATTTACCTAGATCCCCAGAAGATTTATTTTTAATAAATTCAATTACAATACAAGACCTTTTTTCTCTTATAAATTGGGGTTCATTGGGATTTAACAGCATATTTTTTGTTACTAAAAAACTAAAAGATAAAAAAATGCTTAACTTAGCCAAATCGATTGAAGAAGAGAACGAGCTTAAAACTTTAATTTTTGGCAGAGGTGCTTGGAACATTATCAAAAGATTTCTGGTTATTTTAGTTGCTGCTTTAGCATTTTATATTATTGCTTCGTTTTTTGCAATATCAACTGGTGGCTATTCGTCTTTAGGTGAATATTTATCCTATTTGCAAACAATTCCTCCCTCTCCAATTATCCCCTCAACTGCCCCATCATTTTCTCGGATAAATGTATCTAAAGAGTTTTTTGCTTCTTTTTATGCAGCAATGTTAATGGTTATTAGTAGCAATCTTATATCTGCTTTATCCAATATATTTAAAAATAAAAATATTCAAACTAGCTTTTTTTCTTTTATTCGCGTAATTTGGCTAGCTATCCCTTTGGTTTTTTTTGTATCTGTTTTTTGGCCAAGTGCTTATACAATCGCTGGCATAGGAATATTTGTTCTTGCTTTCATTTATAATCAAATAGAAAATGGTAATAGAAATATCAGAACTATTATATTTGATATTCGGCAAGATATAAAAGATAGTCGCAATAGAAAAGAGAATGATAAGAGAACTGTTTTAGCTTTGTTGGAATATTTGTTCAGCTTAGACAGAATAAAAAAGAAAATAAGGAAAACAAAGAACATAAAAGATATAAACAACAATGAAAAACCTAGCAACCTTGATAAGTTCTTTGCTATCTTAAACATTGTCTCTGCAAAAATTTTAATTTTTATACTATTTATGGCTTCTTTTACTATTGTTCTTAGTCTACTTATGCAGACTGGTTTTGCATCTTTGTTTCCACCTAAATTTTGGCGTTTTAACTTCTTTTCTCCCACCCTTACTTTGTTTGATTTTACTTTTCTAGAATATCTTTTACATCAATTCTTTTTTGCTCTTTTGCCAGCTCTTATTATGCTTATTATAGAATTATTAGAATACAATAAGGAAAAAGAAAAGGAAAAAGAAAAGAAGGAAAAACTTAAACCTATAGAAAATTTTTACTATGCTTCCAATATATTTGAGCTCTTTTTCTTTCGCATCTTCTTTTATACTACAATTGGTACTATGCTTATGATGCTTTTTACCATTTATTGCTCTGCTGTTATCGCCGCATTAGGGACAGCTATAATGCTGGCTATACTTACCAAACTTAACAAGTATGGATTATCAATACAATATGAAAAAGAGCTTGCCATCGAGATGCGAACATTAACATATGAAGATAAGATTATTGAGCTTAAAGAAGAGCAGTTATATTCTACTAAAATTGCACCGATTCATAAAACTAGTATATCTGCTAGAGCACAAAGGGACGAAACTAAAATTGTAGCAAAGACTACTAAAAAACTAGCCAAAATGACTGCTAAAACAAAGCGTATTGCAAAAAGAAAAGAAAAGCATATTGCAAAGATAAATAATATTATGGCAAAAGAAAAGGCAGAAAGGGAACTTATTGACATAATGTACAAAGCAAGGAATGAAATTGCTAAGATAAAATATGAGACGCAAGAGAAAATTGCTGATATAAGATTTGGAGCAAAAGCAAAAATTGCTAAAATAGAAAATGAATCGCAACAAAAATTTATAAGGAATCTGAATTTAGCTAAGATAGTTGCTGAAGCAAAAATAGCTAGAAAAAAAGCTCAAGAAGCCCAACTTGCCTCAACTGACCTTGTTGGCAAGATGCAGCAAGATGCAGCAAAATTCTTAAAAGTTGCTAGAAATATACCATATACAAGTTATAATATCAAAATTGTCGGTACTGAAATAGCTGGTAAGAAAAAAGAATTTTTAGATAAAGCTAGCCGAGAAAAGAGAGACTCCTTTGATAGTGCCGCTAGGGAAAGAGGCGAGGCTTTAACGAGAATAGAGAATGATAAGGTAGCAGCCATTAAAAGAGCTCAACAGGAAAAGGCTAAAGCCTTTGCTATAATAAAGTACCAAGAGAGTAAAGCTTTAACAGAATTACAAAAAGAAAAAGCTGAAGCCTTTAAAAGATTGGAGTGCAAGAGAGCTGAAGTGCAAGATAGTGCGACGCGTGAAAGAAACGACCTTATGCAAAAAAGAGACTTATAGTTTATTATTAGCGCATAGCATTGTTTAAGTTTAGCTAAGACAAAAGGGTTATGGCAATATAGCCCTCTTTAATTACCTTAAAATATACTAATTTAACGGTATCCCCCTATTGACTTTTTTATCTAGTTATGATATAAAAAGGAATGTAATTATCTAAAGATTAAAGAGGTATTCTAATGAAAGTTGTAAAAGTGCTCATTTGCGTAGTATTGATTTTGGGTTTAGCGGTTATGGTCAACTTTGGTGCACAAGGCTCCAGCTTGGTTACTGCGGAAAATCCTTTTGGGCTTAGAGGCACAGGAGTGCGTCCAAGCGGTGAAAAGTTAACCAATATTGATATGAGTGTAGATGAGATAGCCTTAGCTTATCAGCTTTATACCATAGCTTGTCTCAATGATAAGAATCTTCCTTACCGCGCATTTTATTCTATTTGCCCCACCAGTAATTTAGCAATGGGTATGGACAACAAGATATTATTAAATATTCTTGAAATTAAAAACGGTGAGGAATATTACCGCATTGATTACCGTATTAAAGACAGTGTGCCTCTCTTTACCGCTCTGCCTACTTTAGAAGTGACTATCAACTATTTTCTACAGATTGTGACCACAGAACGCAGATATGCAAGTCTTGAATTAGGGCATGGGCTATATCAATTGACCCTTAATGCAAACACAGACGAAAACGGCGCGCCATATGCCAATTGGAGCAAGATTCATGAGGATATTACCGAAGACATACACATCTTTAACGCTGCTCAAGAAGGCGTTTACGAAAAAAGCGCACATACTATTGCTTTGGATACCATAAAAGCTGCAACCGTTGCTTATAATGAGGCAAAAGGCATATATACCGTTGATATTACGCTGGATGTAGAAACAATTGACCCGGTACTTGGAGTAAACAAAGCTACCCAAAATACCCGTCCTATAATTCAAGAAGGAGCAGATGCGCCCGATGCTCATTATACGGAAATTACTATGAGTTATGAGATTTGGGATAACGGTTACTTTAAAGAGTTTAAGGCACATGAAAAATGGGAAGCCACCACTATGGGCCGCTTGGCTATTAAATCAGAGTTTAACTATCACGATATTTACTCTTACCTTGATACTGATTGCGTTATTTCTAAATATTATAAAGACGGTGATTTTGTAGACAGTTATTAAAATGAATTTTTTTGAAAAAGTCTATCAAGTAGTTAAAAAAATACCTTATGGCAAAGTTGCCACTTATGGCGATATAGCCCGCCTTTGCGGCAGACAAAGGGCAGCAAGACAGGTGGGCTGGGCTTTGCACCAAAACCCCCATTTTATAGAAATCCCTTGCCATAGGGTAGTTAATCGCTTTGGCGCGCTTGCCCCCGCTTTTGCTTTTGGAGGCGCACATATTCAAAAAAGCTTATTAGAGCAAGAAGGTATTGAAGTAAGAGAGGATTTAACTGTTGACCTTGCCCGCTACAGGTGCACAGAATTAACTGAATAAAGGTATCTTTTTTTCGTTTTTGGCTATAATTTCTTCACAAGTTAAATATGAAGAAATTTTTTTTATTTATCTTAATACTGATTTTAATAATCCTATTTTGCTTAAATGGGCAACTTAACTCATTTAGGCGCGCTAGCTTTCTGCAAGCACCCTCTTGCCTTTACCGCCATTTCTATTTAAGTGAAACTTATTTGTATAAAAAAAGCGCAACCTATTCCTTTGGCGGCACTATGGAGGATATTGCGCTTTTGCTTGATATTTTAAGTATTACTATTATTGATATTCAGCATTTGGATGACTTAACTGTTTATTATGGTTATTCCCCTCGTTTTGGGTCTTGTATTAACTATAAGGGCAATAAATGCAATGTGCAAATAGCATATCGCTCAGGCAATATTTGTATAAGCTGCCCTTTGATTGTCGGCGCTTATTAAGTCCTGATAGTAAGCACCATATACATAAATTTGCCTTGGTCAGCTTCGCCCGCAGCATGAATAATGATAGGTTTGTTTTCCTGCTCTATCTTCATAATAATGTAATCTTGGTCAATTTTACTAATTGGCTCAAAAAGATACCTGTTGTTAAAAGCTATGGTGATTTCTCTGTCTTCTCCGCTTCGCTGCACAGCAATTATTTCTGTCATTCTGCCTTGAATCCCTGTTACATTGATTTCTATTATATTTTCTTTTAGCGTCATTGTAACATAGTTACGATTGTTTTCTCTGGCAAGGATGCCCGTCCGCTCCAAAGTGCTTATTAGTTTTTCTTTTTCTATCACTAAATCAATATTGCTCTTTTTAGGTATAACTTCCTGATATTTTAGATATTCTCCCTGCAACTCTACCATAGTGATTTTGGTATCATCCATATCAAAAAGAATATTATTGCGCTGTACATTTACTTTAACAAGCTTGTCATCAGACTCCAGCGCCTTTACCAGCTCGGCAAGGTTTTTGCCAAGTATCACTTTTCGCAAGCTGCCCTTTGCTTCGCTAACTTTTTTTTCGCCATAAGACAACCTATGCCCGTCTAGCGCTACGCTTTTTAGCAGTCCGTCTTCTAATTCCAGCAACGCTCCTTTTAGAATAGGGCGGCTATTTTCTTGTGAGACACAAAAGATAGTTTTATCTATTAAATCTTTTAAGTCCTTAGCTTTAATCTTAAAAGTAGTATCGTCATCCACCTGTTGCATTACAGGGTATGCTTTGGCATCAGCACACATAAACTCTGTTTTATTTTCGCCATAGTTAATAACAATACTTTCCCTTTCCGTCTTTTCTATTTCTATTTCTTCAATATTGCTAAGTCGGGATAAAAACTCGTCAAAATGCTTGCTGGTTACCACCGTTTCACCTTCTAGCAATATTTCTGCTTTAATAGTTTTCTGAATAAAAATATCAATATTAGTAGCGGAAAGAATAAGGTTGTCTTCTTTGGCAACTATTTTTATCCCTTCAAGTATAGGTATCATGGAAAGTGTTCTTTTATTAGATACTGCTTTACTTACCAGCCTGATGGCATTTGCAAAAGTCTCTGTTTTACATTTAAATTTCATATTACCACTCCCTTTTTTTATTAAATATTATTTTATTATTAAAGGTATAATTATAATAAGCACTGTAGAAATGTTGACAAACCTTTAATAGTTTAAGCAAAAGAGCACAGACAGCCAATAAGAGCGAAAAACACGGTTTTTTTATGTGGATAAAAATGTGCAAAACCTTTCTCTTTATTCACATTTTATCCCCAAACGCAAAGTTTTTCTGTGGACAACTACCTGCCCATAATTGTCCAAATATCTTTTATTTTTCGCTCAAGGTTCGTATCAGTTTTTAGCTGCTCGGTTATTTTATCTCTGCTATGAATAACGGTAGTATGGTCTCTGCCCCCAAACATTTGCCCAATTGTTACCAAAGGCAAAGAAAGTGCTTCATTTACCATATAAACCGCTACCATTCTGGCTTCAACGATTTCTTTTTTCTTTTTTTTGCCTATTATTTCAGTTTTGCTTATGCCAAAGTAATTGGCTACAGAATCAATGATACGCTCCCCGGTAATATCGGCAGAGCCTTCTTGCGGCCTGCCTGCTTTAAGAGCTTCTTTAGCCAGCGCTATATCAGGACAAGCAATGCCTTTAAGTTGAGAGAACAGCACCACTTTGGTAAGCGCACCTTCCAACTCTCTTACATTGGTGTCAATAGTCTCTGCTATATAAGCAACTACTTCATCGCTCACAGCCACTTTTTCGTCCAACATCTTTTTACGTATTATGGCTATCCGCATATCCAAATCGGGGTCATTAATATCTGCTATCAAGCCCCATTCAAAACGACTGCGCAACCTTTCTGCCAAAGCGGGGATTTCTTTAGGCGGCCTATCGCTAGAAAGTATAATTTGCTTGCCTTTTTGGTAGAGGTCATTAAAGATTTGGAAGATTATATCTTGCAGCCCCGTCTTTTTCTTTAGGAACTGCACATCGTCAAACATTAGCACATCCACTTTGCGATATTTTGCCCTAAACTCCACAAAAGCATTTTTATCAGTAGACACCTTTTGCATAGTTTCAAAAAAATGATTGGATATTTCTTCAGTAGGGATATACTTAATTATTAAATTGGGAAAATGCTTCCTGATATAGTTGCCGATAGAATGTAGCAAATGCGTTTTGCCCAGCCCTACGCCGCCATATATAAATAAAGGGTTAAGGTTCAAAAACCCATCCGAGCCGCCCGGATTCTGCGCTACCGCAAGCGCCGCTCTAAAGGCAAGATTATTAGGTTCGCCAACTACAAAATTGTCAAAGGTGTACCTTTTAAGGAAGGTACTGTTTAAGTCCTTTTTGGGTTCGCTGATTACAAGCAGCTCATCATCTAAGGTAGTATCAGCTTCTGAAAAATCCGCTACTTCTTCACCATAAACGACTTTTACCCCTTCTAAGGAGGGATATACGGCCTTTATGCATTCGTTTAAGTCCTCAGCATAGGAGTGAACTATTGTAGTCTTAGCATGCTGTGTAGGAGCTACTAAAATTAGGTATTTATCCTTTACAGAATAGGGAGTCAGCTTGTTAATCCACAGCGAAAGAGCTATAGCATTTAAGCGGCTGGCAAGCTTGTCCAGAGTTTCTTCCCAAATGTTTTGTATATCTACCATAAATAAAATTATACCATAAAAAGGCAAGCAATACAATAGAAAAATTAAGGCTATACCGCAAAAAAGTACTATAATTAAAGCAAATAAAAACAATCAGCTTAAAATAATAATAAATAAGGTAAGAATACTTTTATATTAAAGCATTTTAAGGACAAGGCGCATAAAGCGGTAAAAGTATTTACAATAAGCATATAATATGCTAAAATTATTAGAGTTTTGGGAGTTAAGATGGACAAAATCGAAAAGATAAAAAAGGCAATCCGCAAGATAAATCCTTCTATTAAAGTTAGCCTTGTAGATGATTGTATTAAGCTGGAAGGGCAAGTCGATAACTATGAGGAAGCGGTTGCCTGCGGACGAGCGGCAGTAGATAAGCAATTGTTTAGAGGGGTGCTAAATGATATTAAGCTGAAAGGCTATACTCCCAAACCTATGCGCATAAGCAATATTGCCGACAATAAGTATCAAGGCAAACAAGTGGATGTGCTGATTATAGGGGGCGGCATAGTAGGGTGCGCCATTTTAAGAGAGCTTACCAAATACGATATAAGCATACTTTTATGCGAAAAAGAAGAGGATGTGGCAACAGCGCAAAGCTCCCGCAATGACGGTATGATACATGCGGGTATTGACCTTAAAGCCAGCAGCTTAAAGTGGAAATATAACCTAAGAGGCAATGCGCTATATGACCAAATTAGCAAAGATTTGCAAGAACCGTTGATACGCTGCGGTCAATATGTACTTTTTACAGAAAAATGGCATAAGTTTACCAAGCCTTTTATTAAAGCACGCGCCAAAGCCAACCAAGTTCCCATTAAGTTTTATTCTCAAAAGCAGTTAAAACAAGCAGAGCCTTCCGCAAGCGGACATTATGGGGGATTTTTCTGTGCTAATGCAGGGGTAATCAGCCCATATAATATGACAATTGCCATGGCGGAAAATGCAGTACAAAACGGTGGAGAGGTAGCCCTTTCTACTGCGGTATTGGAGATAGAAAAAAGAGAAGGACGCATATATAGCGTGCTTACTAACAGGGGCAGAATATATCCTAAGGTAGTAATAAATGCCGCAGGAGTCTTTTCGGATATTATAGCCGAAATGGCAGGAGATAGGCACTTTACCATTCATCCGCGCAAAGGGGTGGAGCTGATACTTGATAAAAAAGTTGCGCATATCACCAAATCTGTGCTAGGCAAGTTTGTCATTTCCACAGGCAAAGACCATACCAAAGGCGGAGGACTGATACGCACAGTGCATTCAAATATTTTAGCAGGCCCCAACGCTATGGAAACTCCAGATAGAGAAGATACTACCACTAGCGCAGAGGATATTAGAGAAGTGGTAGAAAAACAAGCCAAAATTGCGCAAATGCTGTCTTATTCGGATATTATTACCGCATTTGGCGGGGTAAGAGCTCCCACTTATGAAGAGGATTTTATAGTAGAGCGCAGCAAAAAAGTGCCTAACTTTATTCAAGCCGCCGGCATTCAGTCGCCGGGGCTAACCGCCGCTCCTGCCATAGCAGAAGATATAGCAGAGTTTGTCAAACAAGAGCTGGGCAGCGTAAAGCCCAACCCTTTATTTAATCCTAAGCGCAAGGCCATCCCCGAGGTAAACCGCCTTGACTTTGCCGAAAGGGATGCGCTTATCAAGCAAAATCCTGACTTTGGAGTAATTGTGTGCCGCTGTGAAGAGGTTTCTAAGGGAGAAATCCTTGCAGCTATTCACAATCCGCTGGGCGTTTGCTCCATAGACGCTATTAAGCGCAGAGTAAGAGCGGGTATGGGACGGTGTCAAGGAGGTTTTTGCCAACCTATTATTACTGCTCTTATAGCTAAGGAAAAGAATATACCGCTTAGCGAAGTAACAAAAAAAGGCGGGCAAAGCAGCATTATAGTAAGGGAAACTAAGTAATGGAAAGAACGGATGTACTTGTAATAGGCGCAGGGCCTTCAGGGCTGGCGGCAAGTTTAGAAGCGGCAAAGAAAGGCGCAAAAGTTACAATTCTGGAAAGAGAAGCAAGAGCAGGCGGCATTCTTAAACAATGCATACATGACGGATTTGGACTTATTCGCTTTGGAGAGCGGCTTTCAGGCTGTGAATATGCCGAACGCTACCTAAAAGAAGTAACCGAGCAAGAGGGTATCGAAATAAAGTTGCAAACTTTTGTATGCGAAATAAAAAGGGTGCTGGAGGGCTTTTTAGTATCGGCTACCAGCAACAGCGGAATGATACGCTTGCTTGCAAAAGCCATTGTGCTTGCAACAGGCTGCAGAGAGCGTACTGCTAAGCAAGTTAATATTCAAGGCTCACGCCCTCAAGGAGTTATGACAGCAGGTGCGGCACAGCACTATGTCAACCTTTTAGGCGGCCTGCCCTTTGAAAGATGCGTAATACTAGGGAGCGGCGATATAGGGCTGATTATGGCTCGCCGCCTTACCTTAGAGGGGGCAAAAGTTCTGGGAGTGTATGAAATACTGCCCTCTCCCAGCGGACTTACCCGCAATATTCATCAATGCTTGATAGACTTTGATATACCCTTACATCTTTCGCATACGGTAACCAGAGTATTTGGAGAGGAAAAGTTAAACAGCGTAGAAGTTGCTCAAGTGGACGAATGCTTTCGGCCTATAAAAGGCACAGAACAAATTATAGAGTGCGACGGACTAATGCTCTCCGTTGGGTTAATCCCAGAAAATGAAATAGCCGAGCAGTTGGGCGTAGAAATAGACCCTGCCACCAAAGGCGCGCTTGTAAATGAAAACATGATGACAAGCGTCCCCGGAGTATTTAGCGCAGGCAATGCGCTCCATGTACATGATTTAGTGGACTATGTGTCCGAATGCTCTGCAATTGCAGGCAGTGCCGCAGCGGAATATAACAGGCAAGCAAATAAGCTCCTTACTTTGCAAAAAGAGGGATTCTTATATATAGTGCCTCAAAGGATAAGTTTGGGTAATGAAAAAAAAGTCCCTTTATACTTTAGGGCAAAAAAGGATATGCCAAAGGCACGCTTTACATTGACTCTTAATGGGCAAGTGATATTGCAAAAGCGGCTTTCTAACCTTAAGCCTCCCGAAATGGTGAAATTGGAAGCCCAAATCCCGCCTTTGGCGCAAGGTGACAACTTGCTTGCTAAATTGGAGGAGCTGTAATGAAAGAGCTTGTTTGTATAGTTTGTCCCAACAGTTGTCTGCTCAAGATAGAAGAAAAGGACGGTGAAATTATTGTAAAGGGCGCAAAATGCAAAAAGGGGATAGAGTTTGCAAAAGAAGAGCTTACCGCTCCTAAGCGCAGCTTGTCCAGCACAATAAAATCCGTTTTTGCCTGCTTGCCGGTAGTGCCGGTACGCACAGAGGGCGAAGTGCTTAAAAAAGATATTGCGGCAGTTATGAAAGCCATAAATGCCGCTGTAATTGATAAACCGTATAGCGTAGGAGAGCCTATTATAACCAATGTGGCAGGCACAGGCACAAATGTTATTTGTACTGTAGAAATAAAAAGATATATTTAAAAAGGAGAAAGGATATGGGAAAACCATTGGTATTGACCTTTGATTGCGGCACTCAAAGCACACGTGCTATGTTATTTAGCCAAGAGGGCAGTCTTGAGGCAATAAAAAAAGTAGTATATGACAAGCCTTATTTTTCGCTAAAAGAAGGCTGGGCAGAACAGCATGTTGACACTTATTGGCAAAGTTTTATTCAAGCCAGTCAAGAGCTAAAGGCGGCGGAGCCCGCCCTTTGGAAGGATATTGTTGCAGTAGCGGTTACTACAATTAGAGATGTGGCAATTCCTCTTGACAAAGATTTGCAGCCTTTAAGGGCATGTATTTCGTGGCTGGACAAGCGCAAAGCTAAAGCAAGTTGCGCCGACCTTCCCGCCAAGACCCGCTTTATTTGCGCAGTAGGCAATATGCGTGATACTGTGGATATGAATATGGCGGACTGTAAAAGCAATTGGATAATAGAAAACGAGCCCGAGCTATGGAAAAACACTTATAAATATGTGCAGTTTTCTACATACCTTAACTACTTGCTAACCGGCAAGCTGGTAGACAGCTTAGGCAGCATAATAGGGCATTTTCCTTTTGACTACAAAAAGAAAGTGTGGATGCCGGACAGTCATTACAAATCTCCTATTTTCAATATCCCCAATTCTATGCTTTATGAGTTTGTAGAGCCCGGAGTAAAGATTGGCGAGATTTCGGCATATGCCGCCGAATTGACAGGCATACCCGAAGGCACACCTTTAATAAGTGCAGGCAGCGATAAAGGTTGCGAAACGCTGGGTACAGGCGCAGTAGATATTCATACAGCGGCATTGAGCTTTGGCACTACCGCAACCGTACAAGTAACAACTCAAAAATATGTAGAGCCTTTTGCCTTTCTGCCTGCCTATCCCGGCGTATATCCTAACAGCTACAATCCCGAAGTGCAAATCTTTAGAGGGTATTGGACTGTAACATGGTTTTTAGAAAACTTTGCTTATGAAGAATGCGCACTTGCTAAAAAACAAGGTATAGCCCCGGAAAAGCTATTAGACCAAAAGATTTTGGAAATAGAGCCGGGCAGCAACGGTTTGATAGTTTCGCCATTTTGGAGTGCAGGGCTAAAGTATCCGGAAGCTAAAGGTGCAATAATAGGTTTTAGTGATGTGCACACCAAGTACCATATCTATCGTGCTATTTTAGAAGGCATTAATTTTGCGCTTATGGATGGGCTAAAGCGGCTGGAGCGCAAAGGCAAGATGGATATTAAGACGCTTACCATTTCAGGCGGCGGCGCAGGCAGCGATATAGTATGTCAGCTTACTGCCGATATGTTTGGCATCCCGGTTAAGCGAGCGCAAACTTATGAGACCAGCGGGTTGGGAGCGGCTATTTGCGCCTTTGTGGGATTAGGCACTTATGACGGTTTTGATTCGGCAATACAAAATATGGTACATCATAGCAAAGCCTTTGAGCCCAATCAGGAAATTACTAAAAAATATTATGAGATATATATTAATGTATATAAGCATCATTATAGAAAATTAAGAAGCATTTACAAGGCAATGAAATGCTTAAAAGAATAAAAAGGAGGCAAGACAATGTCAAAATATAAAGGATTCAGACCAAACTGGCAAGAGGTGCAAGCACCTGAGGGCAGTTATAGAGAACTTTCTAAGTGGGGTGACCCAAAGGCATTTAAGGTACCCAAAGAGACGCTTTACGGTGTCCTTAAAGAGACTTTCGATATGACCGATGAGGACTTTGTAACTCCAAAGGATACAGGATATGACAAGATAGAGTTCGATGCACCTATCACGCTGACCAAAGCACAGCTAAAGCAACTTGAGGATATTGTAGGCAAAGATAACATTTCTACAGACAAATATCATCGTTTAAGAGTAGCTTACGGTAAAAGCGGCTATGATGTAATTAGATTGGTAAAAAAGATTGTCGAAAATGTACCTGATGCGGTGTTGTACCCCAGCACTGAGGAGCAAATAGAAAAACTGGTTGCCTTTGCGCACCAAGAAGAGGTTCCTCTTTATATATATAGCGGCGGCTCTAGTGTTACCCGCGGTACAGAATGTACTAAGGCAGGTATTTCGCTGGATTTGGGCAAGTACTATAATAAAGTTATTGAGTTTAATGAAATCAATCAAACTATTACGGTTCAGCCCGGCATTAGCGGTCCCAGGCTAGAGCAATTGTTAAATAATGCGGTAGAGGAGTTTGGCGCAAAAAGAGCGTATACTTGCGGACATTTTCCTCAATCTTTTGAGTATTCCACAGTAGGCGGCTGGGTAGTTACCAGAGGGGCAGGGCAAAACTCTACTTATTATGGCAAAATTGAGCATATGGTATTAGGACAAAAGTATATTACTCCTTGCAACGGTCCTATTGTTACGGATACCTATCCCGCAAAAGCAACAGGTCCTGACATCAACCAAATAATGATAGGCTCAGAAGGCACTTTTGGGGTGCTGACTCAAGTTACTTTGCGTTTTTATCGCTTAACTAAACAAAATAGAAAAAAATATTGTTATATGTTCCGTTCTTTTGAGGAGGCGCAAGCGGCAGCAAGGGAAATAATGCAAAGTGAGTTTGGCTACCCTTCAGTTTTTAGGGTTAGTGACGGTAACGAAACAGCTGTTATGTCCAAAATGTACAGCGTGGACAAAATACCCGTTCTTGGAAAATTGCTAAGGAAGCTAGGCTATATTGTAGGCAAGCAAAGCATAATGATAGCTTGGTCAGAGGGCGAAAAAGGCTTTGCAAGCAATCAAAAGCGCAAAATTGCTAAAATTTGCAGGGCGCATAAAGCTTTCCCTCTTACTGGATACCCTGTAACTAAATGGGAGCATGGCAGATTTACCGACCCTTATCTTAGAGATGCAATGATGGACTTTGGTATTACTACCGAAACTATGGAGTGCAGCGTCAACTGGGATAATATGAGCAGGGTGCATAAGGAAGTTATGGATTATTGCCTTTCTCGTCCGCATACTGTTTGTATGACACATCTTTCACATGCTTATCCGCAAGGGGCTAACTTATATTGGATTTTTATAACTAAAGATAAAGGCGTGGAGGACTTTTTGGAGTATCAAAAGGGCATACTGTCCGCTATTCAGAAGGCAGGCGCAACTATGAGTCATCATCACGGTATAGGCAAGCTGTTTGCTCCTTACCTGGAAGGTCAAATCGGCTCTAATCAGCTTAAGATTTTCAAGGCTCTAAAAGAGCATTTTGACCCTAAGAATATAATGAATCCGGGCGGCACGCTGGCGCTAGACCTAGATGAAAAAGAAAAGGTTTTTGCAAGGGAACGCTGGTAAAGATTAATTTAGAATAAAGGAGTGACATAGTCAATGATCGAATTAGCCAGAATGGGAGTAGAAACGATACTTGAAGTCAGAAATGTCAGCAAAACTTATAAAGACTTGCAACTTAACGGAAAATTCAAAGTAATAAATGCCTTAATCAATGCATCTTTTGAGGTTAGTCAAGGCGAGATTTTGGGATTTTTAGGACCTAACGGTGCAGGGAAAAGCACAGCAATCAAAATAATTACTTCGCTTGCCGCTCCCACTTCGGGCGAAGTTTTTATAGAAGGTTATAGCGTGCAAAAGCAAAAAGAGCTGGCACTCCGTAATGTGGGCGGGGTTATCGAATCCCCCGATCTATATTTGGATATGAGCGGAGAGCTCAACTTAAAGTATTTTGCCGCAATTACCGGCGGCATAGACAATGTAGAGCAAAGGATAGCAGATGTATTAAAGATTGTGGGGCTGTATGAGCGCAGAAAGGACTTAGTTAAAAAATACTCTTTAGGTATGAAACAGCGTTTAGGGATAGCACAAGCCATACTTAAGAAACCCAAACTGCTGATTTTAGACGAGCCTGCCAACGGGCTTGACCCTGTAGGCATTAAAGAAATCAGAGATATGCTCAAGCATTTTGCGCATGATGAAGGGATGGCAATTATGGTCTCTAGCCATCAGCTTGCCGAAATGGAACTGATGTGCGACAGGGTTATCATTATTAATAAAGGTGTAATAGTAGGCGAAAAGAGTATAGAGGAGCTAAGAGGGGGAGTAAGCGTAGACAGCATTATTATTGCTACTGACAATCCGCAGCTTGCCTTCGATATATTAAAAGAGCAGTTTAGCATCGAAGTAACTATTTCCGGCAATGATGTAATAGCGGTCACTAATGAGCCCGCAGCCAGCTTAACTAGGGAGCTAGTACTTGGTGGCGTCAATGTATACGGAGTAAAGAAAAAGGAAGTATCGCTAGAAGATGCTTTCTTTGAAATGACTAACGGAGGGGAGCATAATGTTTAAGAAGCTATATTTATGGGAAATCAGAAAAATGATTTCCCTAAAAGGGATAATAGTGCTTGCAGCTATAGCGGTGTTGGCACTGCTGTTAATTAACGCAATGTTTAATATAACTATGGAGTTTACTTCGGAAATGTATGAGAACGAAGCACAACTGCCTGAAGGTGAAGAAAATGGCAAAGTCTTAGAAAACCCTGAAGGCGAAGAAAATGACTCAGGTGCAGAAGAGCAGCCTCCTGCGCCCGAAATACCTTTTTTTGGCAGTTACAACCCTGTCTATGGGTCATTAAACGAAGACGGTGAAATTGAGCTTAGCCACTTGGAAGCACAGCTTGCCAAAGCAGATATAGAAGCTCTTTATAAAGAAACTAGGAAAAATACGGTAAAAAACAAATATTTTTACCGTTCACCTGATCAAATATATATGCTTAAATCATGGGTAACTGCTTTTAGGTATATTGTGGATGCTAAAAAGTACAATGTCCCTATGCGCCCTTTTTTGGGTGCTACTGACTCTGCTTTTGAGTCCTTAGCAAGCAAAACTATGCAAGGGTTTATGAGCACATACTTATCGCTGATGGGTACAGCAATCCTTTATTACGGCATAGTTTGCGGTGCAAATGCCTATGGCAAAGAAATAAAAAAAGGTACGCTGAAAATGGTAATGATAAGGCCGATAGCACGCAATAAGCTGACTTTAAGCAAACTCTTGGCAGCATTAACCGTAGCTACAGCATTTTTTGCCGGTGCTATAGCTATAGCTTTTGTTTATGGAGCAATAGCCTATAAAAGTGTATCATTTACTTCTCTATTTGTATTTAATGCCAGTAAAGCATTTACAGCAAGCAGCAATCTTACCTTGATTTTGGTTGTTTTATCTATATTGATACAAACTTGGGTATATATTACCCTTGCTATGGCAATTTCAACCTTGACCAAAAACAATGTGCTGGGTATAGTGATTCCTATTATTATAACTACTAGCATTCCAATGTTTATCCTGACACAATTCGGCGTAGGCAGATTTCTGCTTAGTTATTCCGCCGCTACATTAATAGATTATTTTGCCATAGGTTCTTCAATGTTGTATGGCGGTAGCAACTTTTGGCTTAATTTAGCAGTGCTACTATCTTATGTGACTATTTTTGTAAGCAGTGTCTTTGTTATTTTCAAAAAGAGGGATATAGCGTAGCAAATGAAAAGCACCATAGCACTGGCTCGCTCTGCAATAATTGCGGCTCTTTACTTTACCTTAACTTACTTTTTGCAACCAATAAGTTTTGGACCGCTGCAATTTAGAGTGGCAGAAATGCTGACAATATTGCCTATTTTTATGCCGGAGGCTATTGTAGGGCTGACTTTAGGTTGCGCCCTTGCCAATTTGCTAAGCCCTTTTGGCTGGTATGATATGCTTTTCGGCACTCTTGCCACCTTTGCGGCAAGTGTAGCGACAAGACTGCTTTGGCGCAGACTAAAAGTTGGCGAAAAGGCTAAACTTGCCTTTTCTTTGCTTCCCCCTGTAGTGTTCAATGCCATAGCCTTGCCTCTAATTTGGCTACTATTTGCTTCAGATGTAGCTTTTTTTATTAATATGGGCGCTATTGCGCTTTCGCAGACAGGAGCAGTATACTTTTTAGGAATACCGCTGTATTATGCGATTAAAAATACAAAGTTTATCTCAAAATAATTAAAACCTTAATATTAATGATATTAAGAGACATCTATGGCAATTTGAGTTAAAGCAACAATACTTATTGACATTTACGCCCATATATGCTATAGTCTATCGAAAAAGAAAATGCAAACAACTTGGAGGCATTATGGAAAAAATATCACAACAAAGATACGATGAGCTATCTGCAAGACTGCATTATCTGGAAACAACCGCCTCTACCGAAATAGCAGAAGCAATACAAAAGGCAAAAGAATTTGGCGACCTTTCGGAAAATGCAGAATATGCTGCGGCAAAAGAAGCACAAATACAAGTATACCGTGAAATCTCTTTGCTTGAAGCTAAACTTAGCAATGTACAAATTATTGACGAAAGCACCATTAGTATAAAGAAAGTAGGGCTAGGCACAAAAGTGCTGGTACAAGATGTAGATACCGGAGAAGAAGAAGAGTATAAAATTGTCTCCAGCCTGGAAGCCAACAGCAGAGAAAACAAAATTAGCGAAAAAAGCCCGATAGGCAGCTCACTTTTGGGAGCAAAGAAAGGCGACCTGGTTCAAGCCAATACCCCCGGCGGTATTATCAACTTAAAAATCTTAAAGATAAGTAAGTAAAAGGCAGTATAAATGCAAGATAATCATATAGCAGAAACAATACAAGACGAAAATGAACTTAAAGCGGTAAGGCTGGAAAAACTTGCTGCCCTTAGGGCGCAAGGCAAAGACCCTTACGAAGTCACCCTTTACGAAAAAACAGCCCTAAGCAATGACATTTTGTCTAAATATAGCGAGTATGAGGGCAAAATAGTCAAGATTGCCGGACGGATAATCAGCAAGCGGGTAATGGGCAAGGCAAGTTTTGTTCATTTGCTTGATTCGCAAGGCAAGCTGCAAGTATATATTAGGGTAGATATGATAGGCGAAGCTGCCTACGAGGAGTTTATTAAATTAGATATTGGCGATATAATCGGCATAGAAGGCGAGGTCTTTACCACCCGTAAGGGTGAAAAAAGCGTAAAAGCGCACAACTATATTTTACTTAGCAAATCCTTGCTGCCATTGCCGGAAAAGTTTCACGGACTAAAAGACCCTGAGCTTCGCTACCGCAGACGCTATGTGGACTTAATTGCCAATCCTGAGGTTAAAGATACCTTTGAAAAGCGCAGTAAAATCATTTCTGCTATGAGAGAGCTTTTGGATGCCAAAGGCTTTATCGAAGTGGAAACTCCTATCCTTAATTTGATTGCCGGCGGCGCAAATGCCCGCCCTTTTATCACTCATCATAACAGCCTTGATACAGATATGTTCCTAAGAATCGCACCCGAACTTTATCTAAAAAGGTTGATTGTAGGCGGCTTTGAAAAGGTGTATGAAATAGGCAGGCTGTTTAGAAACGAAGGTATTAGCGTTAAGCATAACCCTGAGTTTACTTCTATCGAATTATATCAAGCATACAGCGATTACAATGATATGATGGATATAACCGAAGAGCTATTTAAGTATTGCGCACAAAAAGTTTTAGGCACTACTCAATTAAACTATCAGGGCATAAACATAGATTTGGGTATCCCATGGCGGCGAATTAGTATGCTAAACATCGTAAAAGAGATTACAGGCATAGATTTTGACAATATGGAGCTGCCTGATATAATCAAGAAGGCGGCAAGTTTCGGAGTGGAGCTGGCAAAAGATTGCTCTTGGGGCAATGCGCTTTTCCAGGTCTTTGATTCTTGTTGCGAAGAAGCGCTAATCCAACCGACTTTTATAATAGATTACCCTGTTGAGGTAAGTCCTCTTGCCAAACGCAAACCGGAGGACAAGCGGTTGACAGAGCGATTTGAGTTCTTTGCAACAGGCAGGGAGCTAGGCAATGCCTTTAGCGAGCTTAATGACCCTCTTGACCAGCGCGCCCGTTTTCAAGAACAAGCGGAAGCGCGGGCAAAAGGGGATAGCGAAGCGCATATGAACGATGAGGATTTTGTTACTGCACTAGAGTATGGGCTGCCCCCCACAGGCGGTTTAGGTATTGGTATAGACAGGATGGTTATGCTACTTACCAATCAATCTTCTATAAGGGATGTAATTCTTTTTCCTACGCTAAAGCCCAAGAATTAGATAATATTTTTTATAAAAAAAAGGGCAGTTATTAATTGCCCTTTTTAATTTCAATCAAAAGTTAACCTAAATCAATAATCATCTAAAAACTTGCCTTTAGTGGCCATCCTCACTTTATAATATTTGTAATTGGGATTGGCTATCTTTATCCGTTCCTTATATCTGCTGGATTTTCCGTAAACAAAGCGGTAATTGTCTATTCTTAACCGATAACGCTCCGCTCCGTATTCACCCCTGGGCTTTAAGACTATATCGTTATAAGCTATAAAGAGCAGCACAACCATTGGCAATAAGTGATAGGCTTGAAAGTAATTGGTGCTTATTGCCGCATACGTCCCAGCCATCATTAGCGCAAAAGTAGAAAACTTGCTAAAAATAGTAAAGTTAGAAGCAAGCAATTTATACTTAAAGATAGTAAAGGCAACAAAGAGAAGCAATCCTACAATGCCCAGATTGTTCAAAACTTGCAGGATACTGCTTTGATACCAAAACGCTGAAAAAGCTCCGCCTTCGGGGAAGGAATTGAAAAGAAAGCCCATACCAAACAGTTTTTTTCCATTAATAAATTCAGTAATCCCAATTTCCCATTGAATTAACAGCTCTCCCAATCCAGGATTGAAAATTGTTTTTGCCACAGGACGCACAAGCGGAAATGCCACAAGTGCCGCTAAGAAAACAACACTCAATGCCGACACTTCTAAAATAATTTTCTTAGGTCTGCGAGCCCGCCTAAGCCCAAAACTAAACATAATTAAGGTAAAGATTAGCATTACTAGGAATGCCAAAGACTCCCCTGAGGCTATTACGGTTGCTATATTGACAAAATATATAATGGAATAAAATAGCGGCCGCCTTGCACGCATAGCAAGATATAGCGAAAAAGGCGCAAGCACAAGCAACGCCATTGCCACAGCGCCGGCATCCCCCCAGCCAAGATGAAAGCCGCCGGCAACCAAGTTATCAAAAAAGTTGCCGCCTCCCAAAATAAGAGACAGCCAAAACTCAGCTGCAACCACTAAACTGGCACCAACTAAGCTATAAGCAAAGCTCAGCTTCCAATTGGTCCTTATAAAATTGCATAAAAAGAGATATAGTATGCTTAGTCCCAAGATTATTTGCAACCCTAACCGCCAGCCCTTAGAGAGCAAGTGTCCGTCTAGCAGTCCTCCTAACAGCAATGCAAGCCCAAGAAGCAAAAATGCAACAAGCCCTCTGTTAAAGTGCATTACAAGTTTATGCTTTTCATAATAAATCAGCGAGCATATCATAAAGACAGCAATTAAAATAACTAAGATAACAGTCATTTCACGGGTGTTTGCCAGCGAGGGGTCTGCAAAAATAAAAGGTGCATTGAGGACAATAGGTATAAGTCCTGTCATTTCTTGGTCAATCAGCACCATTAACAGCATAGCTGCACAATATACTCCCACAGCAATATAAGGGATTTTGGTCACCCAAGCTCCAAGGGTTGCAAGCATAATAATTAATATGTACCAACCTGACCTGAAAAAGGTAGTCTTTTTCCTTGCATTAATGTCAACCATACCTATATTCTCCTTAATATCATAGGCTGCTATTTTTTAATACTTCGACCAGCTCATAAATGCGTGCCAAATCGTCTTGGCTATAATAGTCTATGTATATCCTTCCTTTGCTTTTATTGCCGGTAACGCCTACTTTTGTGGCAAAAAGCCTTTTCATATCATTGAGAAGTCCTTTGAACTCCATTGCCATTTCCTGTTTTTCCTGTTCGCTCATCACATTTTTGCCCAGCTCCGGATTCAGGTATACCCTTACCATCTTTTCCGCTTGTCTTACGCTTAGCCCGTTATGAATAATTTTTAGCGCAAACTCTAATTGCTTTGCCTTATCCTCTATGCTTATCAAACAGCGGGCATGCCCTGCGCTCAAGCGTCCCTCTCGAACCAGCTCTTTAACCTCATTGCTCAAGTTAAGCAATCGTAAGGAATTGGCTACGCTGGGGCGCGCTTTGCCTACTTTGTCTGCCAGCTCCGCCTGAGTTAAAGAGTACAAGTCTATCAGTTCTTTAAGTGCTTCCGCTTCTTCAATGGCATTTAGGTCTTCTCTTTGCAAGTTTTCTACCAAGCTCACTTCCTTTGCCTGCCTTGCATTTAATTGTTTTACTATTACAGGCACTTTGTCAAGACCCGCAAGCCTTGCCGCCCTTATCCTTCGCTCCCCTGCTACAACCCTAAAATCGTCACCTTGCCTTTGCGCAATTATAGGTTGCAGTATGCCAAATTCCTTAATAGATTGAGCAAGCTCCTCTAACTCCTCTCTCCCAAAGTGTTTTCGTGGCTGTCCCGGATTAAAGGCTATCCTGTCCAGCTCCACTTCATAAACTTTTTCCCCTTCCTCTGTGCTGATTAGCGTAAGCTCTGATACCGCTGTATCCTCAATATTATTGAGCAATGCGGACAAGCCTTTGCCTATTCGTTTTTTGGACATACCTTCCACTCCTTTGCCTATGTAACTTATAGAGGGCTAGCCTTTGCTTTCCCCACATTTCTCGGATATTTTGTTGCTGTTTTTTCCAGCTTTTTTACAACTATCAAGCACCTTTTATAAGTGTTGTCCAGCACAAAATGCCTAGTTTCTTCAATAGTGCTACCTAGCTCTTTAAGCGCATTGACGGCAGAGGCAATCTCTTTGTCACACTTGCTTTTGTAAGCTATCATTCTCCCGCCCACTTTAAGGTAAGGAATGATATATTCTATCAAAATCGGCAAAGTTGCTACTGCTCTTGCTGTGCCAATATCGTAAGTGCCCCTTAGAGCACCTACTTCTTCCGCCCTTTGGTGCAAAGCTGTGACATTAGATAGTTTAAGCTCTTGCGCTACTTTAAGTATAAATGCTACCTTTTTTGCTTGCGAGTCCATTAAGGTAACCTTGCAATCAGGTCTGGCTATAGCAATCACCAGCCCCGGCACTCCTGCTCCGCTGCCTATATCTATTACGCTTGCAGAGTAAGGGATTAGGTCATGTGCGCTCAAGCTATCAACAAAGTGCTTGATTAGTATATCATAAGGTTCGACTATTGCGGTAAGGTTATAGCTCTTGCTTGCTTCTTGCAACATAGAACTAAAAACTAGCAAGGAGTGCGCTGCGTCTATATCCAGAGCCAGCCCCAGCTCGCTAGCTTTTTGTATCAAAATATTATGCATAATTTACCGCTACTGCAACTGCTGAAACCATTGCATAATATATAATATCATTAATTGTATATTTTTTCAATAGCAAAAAACGCAATTAGAAAGAAATTTTTTAGCAAAAAGATAGAACAAGAGCACAATATTTTCGATTTTGCCAACTGATTTTCTAATAATTTTACTATAATTTATTTTTATCTGCACAGTTTAGCGCAAAATACAGGTAAAGACAAACTTATAAAGAAAATCTTGCATCCTTTCCGGTAAAAAACTGAGCAGGCAAAGCGTTTTAGAGGTGTTGACTTTATAAGCAAGTTTTGGTCTTTTAGCAATCAGCGCTTTATATACTGTTACAGCCAAAACTGCAGGGTCTTTTGCGTGTTTAAGCTCATTTTGCATTAGCGAACGCATCTTAGCTATTATATCCTTGTAAAGAGTAGTCTTTTCCAGCATTTTGTTATAGCTGTCCTCCGCCGCCGAATGCATTTGCGTCTTAAAAGAGCCGGGATTGATTTTGATAACTTTAATGCCTAAAAAGAGCATTTCTCTCCTTAACGAGTCAGTATACGCCTCCACAGCATATTTAGATGCGGCATAGAAACCGTTAAAAGGTTGAGGGCTAAGCCATCCTATCTCAGAGCTGATATTAATAATTCTGCCTTTGGCTGCATGGATAAGAGGGAAGAAATACTTGTTGACGATATACATACCTAAAAGGTTAATTTCCATTAACTTTTGCAGGGTTGCTTCCTTTTCCTCAACCAGCGAGCCCATGGCCATAATGCCTGCAAAATTAATTACAGCGTCCAGGCCGCCTTCTTGCTCTATTTCGTCGGCTGCCGCTTTTACGCTATCGGCATTTAAGATATTGACTTTCTTTGGTATAATGCCCTTATGCTGTATTTGCAAAAGCAACTGCTCATTGATATCCAGAGCATAAACGGTAATGCCTTTGTCAGCTAAAAATAAAGCGGTTGCCTTGCCCAAGCCCCCCGCTCCTCCTGTAATTGCCACTCTTAAACTAGTTAAATCCTTCATTTGTTTTTCCTTGAGTATCTATTGTTTTTTATGTATTTTGCCGTCAGCGAAGCAATCCGTCATTGCGCGGCACAAAGTGCCAAAGCAACCCAGTCCCGCACAAGCACTGCTCTCTTTGCTTAGCAGAGCCCTGCCCCTTGTCTTTGCGAGCGTCAGCGAAGCAATCCAGACCCGCAGAGAAGTACCGCCTGTCGGCGGCATTATGTACATTGCTACGCAATGCATTATGTACCACCTAAAGGTGGCATTATGTATCAATGCTAGTGCATTGACATTATGTACCGCCTAGTGGCGGCATTATATTGAAGTATTAACTTATATGTAAGGGTAAAGCAGTGCTAGCGTGTGCTCTGGATTGCTTCTTCACTATCGTTCATTGCAATGACGGTAGTATCGTCTTTGCGAGCGTCAGCGAAGCCAGTCCCGCATAAGCACTGCTCTCTTTGCTTAGCAGAGCCCTTGCCCCTCGTCTTTGCGAGCGTTAGCGAAGCAATCCAGACCCCAAAGGGTTGCTCCCTGCCTCTCACATTGCTTCCATTACCTCATAATAGTCCGCCATAAAACCTATTAGCATTTGTATAAAATATTTTTTCTAAACTGATATCATCCAAGCCCAATGAAAGCAGTATTTCTATTTCTTTTGCTGCATTGCTCATAGGATAGTCCGAGCCGAACATCACCTTATCAACCCCAAGAAACTCTATTAATTTTGCCCCTTTATCCCTATCCATAAAGCATAGCGCAGAGGAACAATCGTAGTAACAATTGCGAACTTCAGCATAGCAAGCTGCTTCATCCCATTTAGTATAACCTCCCAAATGGGCGGCTATAGCTTGTAGTTTGGGATACCTTTTTAAGACTTTAATCAATCGTCTTGGATGTGAGTAATCTCTTTGCTCATCTCCCACATGAAATAAAATCGGCAATACGCCTTCAAGTGCGGCATAGAGGCTTTGCGCTTTTTTGCTGTCAATATTAAACTGCTGAAAATCAGGATGCAGCTTAACACCTTTAAGATTATTGTCAAGAGCATAGGCTATTTGCCTGTCTAACTCCGTAGTGCTTAAATCAGGATGCAAGGCAATCAGCCCAACCAATTTAGGGTTTTGCGCACTTGCGCAAATAAACTTATTTATAGAGCTTACTTGCTCTACCTTAGTAGCGCAACTGCTCACTATTGTTTTTTCAATATTATTTTTCGCACAAAGAGCCAGCAGTTCTGCTACGCTACCGCTATGTAACATAGGTAAGGTATAGAAAGCACCAATCTTTGCAGATGCAATGCTTGCTATTTTATCAGGAAAAATATGAGCGTGTGTATCAATAATTTTGTACTTCATAGCTGTACCGTAATAATTACCTCTACATATTTTAGCACAATTAAGCTATTATGCAAACAAAATAATCGATTTGTATTGAATCTATAGATGTTATCGGTTATAATAAATAAGATATTTTACTACCCCTTGATGGAGCAGCAATGAACGAGCGGCCAAAAATGCACTTATATCAGCCTAAAGAAGAGCGGCTAAACACCATAAGCCACGCTTTTGCCGCTGTTTTGTCTGCAGTAGGGCTAGTTTTTATGATTCTAAAAGTAGAGGGCAAGGATAGCATTACAATTTTTGCCATTATGATATTTTCTTTAAGTTTAATAGGTGTTTATACGATTAGTGCTATTTATCACGGGACACGCAACCTTTTGCATAAAAGGATTTGGCAAAAAGCAGACCATGCTATGGTTGCCCTAATTTTGTTTGGGGCGGCTACCCCATTGCTGATTGTGGTATCCCAAGGGAGCGTTGCTTCTGTTATGCTGGCATTAATTTTTGTGGCAACAGTAGTCAATGTTGCACTTAATATCATTTGCGTTCAACGATTCAAAAAGCATTCGCTTATTTTAATTGCAGCTAGCTTTTTGCTGATTTTAGTAGGGCTTCTTGTAGATAGCTTGCCTTATCCTAAAGGGTTTTATCAATTGCTGGGCGCAGGTTTTGCTATTATTTTTGCAGGCGGCGGCTTTTATTTGAAGAAATCTGTCAATTATACCCATTTTGTATGGCATATCAGCAATATTGCGGCAACTGCTTTTTTATACTTTGCTTTTTACTACTATGTCTTATAGCTAGGCAAATATATAACACAAAAAGAGGAAAAAATGAACTGTTTAATTATCAACAACCCCAATAGCGGCAAATGCAAGTCCGAACAAGAGTTAGGCTATATAAAGCAGAGATTGCTAGAAAAATATCAGCAAGTGGATATTGTTAGCACTTCAGAACATAAGGAAGCTATCCAAATAAGCAAAGCAAATGCAAGAAAATATCATACCTATATTGTTGTGGGCGGAGATGGAACATTTAGCGAGGTAATACAAGGCATTATTGCAGAAGAGGTCAAGCCGATAGTTGGATATATCCCCACAGGCACAACTAACGATTTTGCCAAGTGCTGCAATATTCCTGTACAGGTAAAAGATGCGATAGAAGTAATCCTTGCAGGCAAAGTAGCAGACAGAAGCGCACTTTTTGTCAATGGCGAAGTTGCGGTATATGTGGTTACTGCAGGTATGCTTACAAGCTCCAGCTACACCGCCAAGCAATCCACCAAAAGAAGGATAGGCAGGCTGGCATATTACCTAGAGGCATTTCTAAAGGATAAATGCAGATGGGGAGTTTACTTAAAGGTTACAACAGACAAGGTGCACGATGCACGCATAACTATTATAGCTTGTCTGCACGGGCTGTACTTAGGCGGCTTGCATGTTAATACCGCTTATGAGCAAAATGCGGATAAATTCGGGCTTGCTATAGTCAAGCGCGGCAACGGACCTATTGCTTTTATTCGCACGCTATGGGATACGGCCAAGACTATCTTTAAGAAAATGGATAAGGTAAAGCAAAACAAAAATATTGTAATAGAATGGGTAGACAAGGCGGTAATTGAGGACAAAAAGGGCACTACTGTTTGGAATAAAGACGGTGAGCGCGGCCCGGTAGGCAGTATCGAAGTGGAAATCAAGCCTAATCAATATAAAGCTATAGTAGGCTAACCGTCAGAGAAAAAATAAAGTTTAGAGTACCATACATTGTGCTTTGGGTACCGAAAACTTAAAAAAAAGGAAAAAAGATGCAAGATTATAATAAGAATTACTTAACTCGTACCAATGTATTTTCTTTTGCTGCTTCCGGCTTTGGTCAAAATATGATTATAGGTATAGTCAATTCTTTTATTTTATTTTTTTATACCGATATACTTATTATCCCGGCAGTAACGGTAACGGTGCTAATGGGTGCAGCCAGAGTTTTCGATGCGCTCAATGACCCTATTATGGGGGTGATTGTAGATAAGACCCGTACAAAGTGGGGCAAACTTAGACCTTATATTATTGCTACGGTGCTGCCTCTTGCAATTATTACCACCTTGCTTTTTTATGCGCCTGACTTATCAGAAAAAGGCCGCATTGTTTATGCATATATTACATATTTTGCCTTTGGTATAATATATACTATTTGCGATGTGCCCTTTTGGGGACTGGCATCCGCTATGACTCCCAATCCCGAAGAGAGGATAAAGTTTATTTCTTTTTCCAGGCTATTTCATTCAATTGGCGGGGCATTGCCTATATTGCTTATACCTTTATTTGTTTTCCTTGCAGGCGGCAGCAATCGCAAAGGATATTTTAATGCAGGTTTATTTATAGGGATTATGGGAGCGGCACTTTTTGCTCTTGCCTTCTTTGGCACAAATGAAAGGTGTATTCAAAGCGAAAAAGCTCCCTCCTTACGAGATAATTTTAAGTTCTTTTTAATTAACAGACCTTTACAGATAGTAGTGGGAGCTAATATACTTGGTGCGGCGCGCGCTATAGCAATTGTGGCAAGCATGTATGTAGCTGTGTATCTTTTAGGTGATGCATCTTACAATATAATTATTTTAGGTGCTTTTGGTGTGACCGGATACTTAGGGATGCTACTTACTCCTAAACTTGCCAAGAAGTTGAATTATCGTCAGCTATATGTTTTATGTACTGCCATAGGAGTTTTTGCACATATAATGTTGTACTTTTTAGGCAATAGCATGGCGGCTATCCTTATTTGTATGGCTATAGGAGGATTCCCCTACGGGATAGCTACCAATATCAATTATGCCATGATAGCAGATAGCGTAGATTATGTAGAATGGAAGACAGGCTGGCGCACAGAAGGGGTAAGCATATCCTTTCAAACACTTATGAACAAACTTATGACCGCTATACAAGTCACAGGCACAGCTTATGCGCTCAAGATTATTGACTTTCGCCAACCAGTTCTAATAAATGGCGAAGCAGTTACCCAAACTCAATCTCAGGGTACCCTAAACGGGATATTTATGCTAGTTACCCTTGTCCCTATTGTAAGCTGGATAATTTGTCTTATCCCTATGATGTTTTATAATTTTATAGGAGAAAAAAGAGAAATTGCACATCGTGCAATTATAGATATGCGCAGCGGAACGCAAAAAGAGTCAAGCGCAACAAATATGGATGGGATTGATTTCTTTGACGGTTACTAAAAACTTATATTTTCACAGGATTGATAAAAACCTTCCGAAACAGTAGGATGAGGCCAGCAAGTATTTAGCAAGCCCTCCAGCGTTACCCCCATTGAGATTAGCGCACCAATTCCGCCAACCAGCTCGCTGGCATTATGAGCTACAATTTCTGCCCCCAGCAATTTATGCGTAGCCTTATCGAAAATGGATTTGTAATAGCCTATCCCCTTTTCTTCAATTAATGATTTTCCGTTAGCCGCAGTGCTTGCTTTGCCGACCAATATTTTATAGCCTTGCTCTGCTGCTGCTAATTCCGTCAACCCTACCGAAGCAATTTCTGTATCAAGATAAACTACTTGCGGCACGGGCGGAGCGGCAAAGCTGCTTATTTTATTACATATCAAATCTATTGCCCTATAGGCTTGAAAAGCTGCATAATGCGCAAGTTGAGCATTGCCTGTCACTACATCCCCCACAGCGTAAATCCCTTTTGTTGAGGTAGCAATACCAGGAGCTACAATCCCACCTTTTTCCAGCAAAACACCTGCTTCTTGCAGTCCTTTAGGTAAGTTAGGCACTCTGCCGACAGCTACAATCACAAGGTCATATTCTTTTGTTTTTTCCCCAACTTCCAGCAAATACTTATTGTCACTTTTTTCAATTTTGGCAACTTTGGCATTAGTAATTATATTAATGCCTTGCCTGCGCATAAGCATAGCGGCATACTTGACGGCATCCTCAGTAAAAGTAGTAAGAATCCTGGGCAATGCTTCAAAAATAGTAACATCTGTGCCAAGTGTAGCAAAGAAACTGCCTAGCTCTACCCCAATTACTCCGCCGCCAATTATGGCAAGAGTGGCAGGCAGCTTATATTCCCCTGCCAATATTTGAGTAGAAGTAAGCGCATGCTCTATACCGCTTATAGGCGGCATGCCGGGCTTTGCACCGGTAGCAATTAGAAAGTATTTTGCGCTAAAAGTTTGCTCCCCTACTTTAATTGCATGGTTAGAAATAAACTCTGCTTCTCCTTTAATACATTCAATTTTGCCAGTTTTGAATAAGATTTGCAGCCCGCTTTTTAACCTTGATACTAGTGCATTTTTTGTTTGATAAATGCCCTCTAAAAGGGTATCATCTGCCTTAACAGCCCGAATTTTAGCTTTTTTTGCTTCCCGCAACAGAGTTTTTGTAGGGATACACCCCTCATTTAAGCATACTCCTCCCAGCTCTGCTTTTTCTACAAGTGCAACCGAAAGCCCCTCTCGCTGCGCTTTAAGTGCGGCAGTATAACCTGCAGGTCCTGCTCCAATTACAATTAAATCATACTCCATATTTTAGCTCCTTAGCCAGTTCTGTTATTTTTTCAATTACCTCTCGTTCCTCTATGCTAAACTCCTCTTTTAGCTCTAGCGGCACTTTTTTTGCAAGGCACTTTTTAGCATAGGAAATAATATCAGTATTTAAGAAGTCAGAATATATCTCAATGCAGTTATCCTCGCTTATGGTTACCGCAATCTCACCAAATGGGAACCTAAAAGTAGCTTGTTGTTCAAAATTATATTTTGCGCCCATTAAATAACAAGGTTGCTCAATACTATGCGCAATAGCTTGCACCCTAACTTTATCTATTGTTGGCTCAAGAGCTTTTTCTTGATTATGGCAAGCTAAAAAAGCCGCCTTTATTGCTTCCTTTACCTTGTCTACCGTTAGATTTGGCAGGATAGAGGATAAGTTGGCAACCCTTGAGGATACGCTTGCCACGCCCTTAGATGCTAGCTTTAGTTTGCTGACATTTAGATATGCCGCTATTGCGCTCATATCCACACCGACCATAATAGTCCCGTGATGCACCCATGCGTGATTGACAGTATAAAATGCGTTGCCGCTAAACTTCTTTTTCTGGCAAAGTATATCATTTCTTCCGCTGATTTCCGTATTGATACCCAAACAAGCAAGCGCATTTACAATTATCTTATAATTTCTCGATAGTTCGTAATCTTTTTTAGTATAAATAAAAGAAAAATTCAAATTAGCCTTATCGTGAAATACCGCTCCCCCTCCCGAAGGTCTGCGCGCTAAGCTGATATTATCTTTACGCATAGCGGCAAGGTTGCATTCCTTATAGGGGTTTTGGTGCTTGCCTATAACTACGGTGTCCGCATTTTGCCATAAAAATAAAATGGCAGAGTCGCCGTAAATGCTCTCTGCCATTGCATGCTCTAAAGCTAGATTGTAATATACATTTGTTACATTGCTTTCAAAGACAAAGCAATCCATACTAAATAAAGAAAAAGATGCTGGCTATACAAAGTTGTGCTCCGTAATAAAGCGCATGATTTACAATGATTAGCAATTTATCGTTAGGTTTTCCTCCAAAATACTGGGTGGAAAGCACTAAGTCAGACAACAGGAACAGCACAAAACCAACTGCAAGCAGCTTAAATGCGCTTATGGTAAATGCTACATAAATGCTGAATACTGACATAAACACCAACAAAAGCGTGTAAACTAATGCATGAACAAAGAACTTTCCGAACTTTACATCCAAGAACTTGCTTGCAAACAGTATCCCCGCACTTATAGGTATGGTAATAGCCGCGCTAATTATTATAGGCATCTTTAACGAATAGGAAGGCACAAGGAAAAGCGCCAACAGACAAGTAGCCGCAAAATATATTACATGGCTAATCCCAAAAGAAATCATCCCTGCATTTAGGTATATGTCGTTAGACTCCTTGTATATCACCTTTAAGTCCAATACAATATCCCCAATCAGCCCAAACAGTAGCCCAATCATAATAAAGACGCCAAAGTTGGAATAGGCTTGCAGCTCCATAAGTCCTGCAAAGCCAAGGCACATAAAACCAATACTTGCAACGGTTTTAGCAAGTAGCCCGGGGATACCGCCCTTTGCAACTCTAATGATAAGAAACACCACAACTGCCGCAATAGCGGCTATAAGCATAGCTGTATAATTCATAATAATACTCCTTTTTTATAGTTTATATTTGTTTTTCTTCTACTTTCTTAATGAATTGCCTAATACCCTCAGTAAACTTTTCAGGATATATAGAATAACTTACTGCGTGAGGACTATTTTCAAACTCAATAAGCTCAGCGTCGGCATTAATTGCTAACAGGTCATAGGCATTGGCAATATTTATCAGCGTATCAGCTTTAGAATGCATAATTAGCGTTGGAACGCTAACTTTTTTCATTGCTTCTCGAGAGTCTATTTCGCTTACCTTAACTCCATAAAGCAAGCGTGCAATTACTTTATATGGTACTAGCGCAGACAGCAACAAGGGCATGAGCTTCTTTTTCTTGCCTTGCATCCTTTGCTCAAGCACCTCCGAAAATATTTTAGTTATGCTTGCATAAGCGCAATATGATATTAGGAACTTTATTCTGTTATCCAAACTGGCAACATATATAGCGGTAGTAGCCCCCATACTTTCTCCAAATATACCAAAAGTGGCTTGATTATCTTGCGCTTTTATGTAGTCAATCCAAGAGATTACATCATATTTCTCAAACTGGCTAAAGGAAATACACCTGCCTCCGCTCTCTGTGCTGTAACGATGATTGACAATCAGCACATTATATTGCAGCTCTCTAAAGATGTCCACATATTTGAACTGCCCAATCCCCTTAGAGGTCCACCCATGGCAATCAATCACCCATTTATGGCTGGGCTCTTTAGCGTAAAACAAGTAGCCATACAAATCATAACCGTATTGGCTTTTTATTTTAACAGTTTCATACTCCATATCAAGGTAAGCCCATTTATAGCCTTTTCTTTTTATTTGGTCCAGCATAAAATCCCAGTTGCTTTCTTTTTTAGGGATAAGAGTAAGTTTAAGAAACTTATAGCAAAGCACAGCATAAAATCCTATAACGCCTGTTGCAATTACCCCTAAACCAATATACAAATAAATCATATGCTCTCCTAGCTAAAACTTATTATAGCTTACTATTTCGTCAAAATCCTTCTTTTTGCGCTCTTTATACTGCGCTCCGCCATTGCCTACTGCCACAAGCAGTCTTACTTCTTTGTTGCGGGGGAGCGCAAGTGCTTTTGCTAATTTTTTTCGAGAAAACCAGCCAATTATACACACATCAAGCCCTGTGCTTGTAGCGGCAAGGCAAAATGATTGCACAGCAATGCCAATATCAAAATCATCATAATGTATATGAGCTTTTTTTAGCAAAGTTTTAGCCAGCCCTACTTTCTCTCCCACAAAAGCAACAAAACAAGGCACATTGCGAGTATAGCGATTGATTTTTGCTCCTGGAGTTTGCGTGGCAAGAGCAACTTCTTTTACCAGCTCCGGCTCATTGCACACCACAAACTTATAAGGTTGAATATTCCTTGCGGAAGGAGATTGCCTTGCAAGCTCAAGAGCGTAAGCAAGTTTCTCCTTATCTACCTCTTTACCGTCATAGACCCTTGCACTAAATCTGTTTTTTATAGCTTCTTCCAATTTCATAACTACGCCTAACAACCAAAATACCTTTAGCTTAATTATACAATATTTTCCTGCATTGTCAATGTGTTAGCTACATTTAGAAGCGGTGCACCTAAAAACAAAGCAAGTCAGACCCGTAGCGAAGCACCGCCTAACGGCGGCATTATGTACATTGCTGCGCAATGCATTATGTACCACCTAACGGTGGCATTATGTATCAATGCTAGCGCATTGACATTATGTATTGCCTAAAGGCAACATTATATTGAAGTATTATCTTGTAAGTAAAATTAAAAATTGCGAGCGGATGCGAAGCAATCCAGACTCCAGAGGGTTGCTCCTTGAATAAAGTAATCTTACAGCGCCTTGCTCCTTTGCCTTACCTTAATCATTTGCGGATGCAAATGTATTTCACCATTTACGCAGTAAATGTATTTCATCACTTGCATTTAGGCAAGTGTATTTCATCA
>CAYSNP010000022.1:0-3378 GCA_964432485.1 uncultured Christensenellaceae bacterium
ATAGAGCAAGGTTTTCGGGTTTCCGTATTTTCAATATTGGCGGCAGATTCAGAAAAAAAAAGAGTAGAGCAGAAAGTTAACAATCCAGCAAAGATACACGCTAAAGCGTGGCGAAATACATTTGCGTTTCGCAAATGATTAAGGCGGGGCAAGGGAGCAAGGCGTTGTGAGGTTATTTTATTCAAGGAGCAACCCTCTGGAGTCTGGATTGCTTCGCATCCGCTCGCAATGACTTTAGCGGTATGGCTTGATACTCTTGAATGATTTTTTAGTTCGTCTTTGCGAGGCACGCCAGTGACGAAGCAATCCAGGCCTTACGGTAGCACTGCTTAAATAATGATATTGAAAGAGTTGGGGGATTTTATCCTTTCTTTTTGGAGTACCGCTCTTGTTCGCTAAAAATGCAGCCGCAATACTTTTGCATATATATGCCTAATGCCCGCGCTTGCGCTTGCCCTTCTCTAAAATAAGGGCGAAAGTCACAATAAAGAAAAGTTGAGCCAAACTTTTCGGCGGCGGCTTTGGCAATTTCGATAATTAAATTGTGGTCTTGGTAAGGACTAATTAATAAAGTTGTGGAAAAGGCATCAAAGCCGTTTTCTGCCGCATATTTTGCAGTTTGCTCAAGCCGCATTTTATAGCAAGTTGCACAGCGTGAGCTAGTATTAGGCCATATTGCGCTCAAATATTCCTGCAGACCGTAGTCGCCTTTTTCAATATATTCAACACCTATATCTTTTGCATACGCTTCCAGCGCAGCCCGCCTGGCTCTGTATTCTGTTAATGGGTGGATATTTGGATTGCACCAAAAAAGCGAGGTATCCCCTTCTTTTTGCAGTATTTCTACACATTTTATGGCGCAAGGCGCACAACACGAATGCAAAAGTATCTTCATAACCCACCTTATTATAAATTATCATATTTTTTATTTATTAGCAACAACTAAACCTAATTTCGAGACATATTGACATTTTTATACTTTAATGTATAATTAAGGTAACAAGGGCGGGATCTTATTTAAGGTATTTAGTATATTAACATCAAAAGAGTAAGAAAATGAATAAAAGGGATTTAATCAGCAAAGCCATTGAGAATTCTCCTTTAGCTTTTACTCTAAACAAAGTCATTCTGGATTCTCAAGGTGCGCCAATCAATTTTACTTTAACAAGTGTGAATCCTGCTTTTGAACAAAAGATGGGATACCTTGGCAAGGATATTATTGGGCAAAAACTCACAGAGTGGCTGCTTCGCTCCAAACTTTTACAAGAGCAATGGTTGCCTATTTTTCTAAAGGCAATTGTCTGCAAAAAAAAGTGTGAAGTTGAAGAAATCCTGGAAATCAATGGCCATTACTACAATGTTACTGCTTTTGTGCCCGATCCCGAATACTTAGTTATATTATTTAATGAAATAGCTATACCTAAATTAAATGGAACTAAAAAAAGTATTCAAAAAGCACTGGAAACTTTTAATGCCCGTAGCAGCAGGCTATTTCAGTATTCTCCTGATTCTATCATTTTTTATGAAGTGCAAAATCAAGGTGCAACTAGCCACGACTATATTATTAAGGCGGTCAACCCAAAGTGCTTAGAAGTGGAAAATTGGGTAGAAGATAAAGTAATAGGCAAATCCATTAAGGAGCTGCGTCCCGGAGTGGACGAGTTTGGTATAATTGATGCGTTTCGCAGAGCTTGGCAAACAGGCAAGAGTGTGCATTATCCTGCACAAGTGTATAAAGATAAAGATAGTGCCAGATGGTTTGACAATACTATCTTCAAAGTTTCTCCTTATGAAATTGTAGCAATATACAATGATGTAACTGATAAAGTTGAGTCGGAAAAAGCCCTTTTTTCAGAAAAAGAAAGGCTTAAAATCACCTTATATTCCATTGGGGAAGGTGTTATTGTAACTGATAACTTTGGACGAATAGAGCTGCTTAACGCTGTAGCGGAAAGCCTTACGGGTTGGAGCAACTCCCAAGCGCAAGGGCAACTGCTAGAAGAGGTATTTGAGGTATATAATGAGCAGACAGGGGATAGATGTTACGATCTTTTAAGCTATATTTTGAAGCAAGGCGCACTAGAGGAAGGCTGCACCGTGATTAAATCTAAAAGCGGGCAAAAGAGGATAGTTAGTATAATACCTTCTCCGATAAAAGACCCCGACAATCAAATTCTGGGTGCGGTAATAGTGTTTAAAGATGTTACCGAAGAAAGGGAAAAACAAGCAAAGATTGAATATTTAAGCTATAGAGATTCTCTAACAGGACTATACAACAGGCATTTCTTTAGAAAAGCATACAATAAAATAATATCCGAAGCATACCTGCCCTTAACAATAATAATGGGAGATTTGGTAGGGCTAAAGTTAATTAATGATGCATTTGGTCACCATGCAGGGGATAAAGCTATTATAATGATAGCAAAGGTGCTAAAGCAATGCAGGCGCAAAGGGGATATTATATTCCGCTGGGGCGGAGATGAGTTTTTAGCGTTACTTCCCAATACAGACGAGGAGGAAGGGCGCAAAGTGCGTAACTCTATTATTAGAGAATGTAAAAAACTAAAAATAAAGAATATTGAGCTAAATGTCTCCTTTGGCAGAGCTACAAGGGCTTCTCTTGAAGAAAAGTTCGAGGAAGTGCTTGTTACTGCCGAGGATAAAATGTATAAAAATAAGCTATTGTCTTCTAAGTTTTATCGCAATAATGTGCTTAATTCTATTAAACAGCTGCTTTTCGAAAAAAGCCACGAAACAGAGGAGCATGGGCGCAGAATAGGAGAGTTATGCAAAAAAGTGGGAGTAAAGCTAAGTCTTGCTACCGATAAGCTGGATGATTTGGAGATACTTGCTTCCCTTCACGATATAGGGAAGATAGCTATTGACAATACTATACTAGAAAAGCCGGGCAAGCTAAGTACAAGGGAGTGGAAAGAAATACATAAGCATCCCGAAACTGGCTATCGAATTGCCACAAGCATATTAGAGCTAAATGAGGTAGCCGAATATATCTTATCTCACCACGAAAGGTGGGATGGCAAAGGCTATCCAAGAGGGTTGGCAGGTGAGGACATTCCGTTGCTTGCCAGGATACTGTCGGTTGCTGATGCCTATGATGCCATGACTCAAGAGCGGGCATATCGCAAAGCCTTAACTAAACAAGAAGCAAAAGAGGAACTTATAAGGAATGCAGGCACTCAATTTGATCCCAATATTGTGGAAATTTTTCTAGAGATTTTAGACGATTAATACTTAATGGGCAAAAGTACCGCCTTTGGCGGCATTTTATTGAAGTATTGACTTGTAAATAAGGTTAAGAATTGCTAGCGTAAGCCCTGCTCCCCGTCTTTGCGAGCGGATGCGAAGCAATCCAGACTC
>CAYSNP010000022.1:3478-30588 GCA_964432485.1 uncultured Christensenellaceae bacterium
CAGAGGGTTGCTCCTTGTCTTTGCGAGCGGATGCGAAGCAATCCAGACTCCAGAGGGTTGCTCCTTGTCTTTGCGAGCGGATGCGAAGCAATCCAGACTCCAGAGCCTTGCCCCTTGTGGTAAGTGAAGCTGTGCAAGCGTAAGCCCTGGATTGCTTCGTCGCCCCTGCTCCTCGCAAAGACGAGCCTTGCGAAGCTGCCAATCTATATCTTAATTATTGCTTTTTGCATTTACTAATGATATAATGTAAAAGGCAAACTTTTGGAAAAAACGCCAAGCATGTTTGCTTGGTGTTTAATTATTAAAGTAGTTTCATATTAAGATTAGGAGTATAAAAAGTGAAATTATCCAATAGAATATTGCAAATGCAGGCATCTCCCATCAGAAAACTTGTTCCTTATGCAGAAGCTGCCAAAAAGCAAGGTAAAAAGGTATATCATCTAAATATAGGTCAACCTGATATAGAAACGCCGCAAGTGTTTTTTCAAGCTGTAAAGCATTTTGACTCCAAAGTGCTGGCTTACTCTTTTTCGCAAGGGATGCCCGAACTTATAGACGCTATGATAGACTATTACAAAAGGTACGGGATAGAATACTTGCAAAACCAAATCCTTATCACCAATGGCGGAAGCGAAGCGTTGATGTTTGCGCTTATTGCCACTTGCGATATAGGTGACGAAGTGCTGGTGCCCGAACCTTTTTACACCAATTACAACGGATTTTCTCTGCCTATTGGGGTAAAGATAGCTCCTATGGCAACTTATGCAGAGGAAGGCTTTGCGCTTCCGCCGCTTGCCAAAATGGAAAAGTATGTTACACCCCGCACTAAGGCGATTTTGCTTTCCAACCCCGGCAATCCTACCGGTGCGGTTTATGATAAGACTCAAGTAGAAGCTGTATGTGCGCTTGCGCTTGCGCATAACCTATTTATTATAGCCGACGAGGTTTACAGAGAGTTTATCTATGACGGGCTGGAGTATACTTCCTTTGGCTCTTGTGAAGCGGTTGCCGATAGAGTAATTATTGTAGATTCTATTAGCAAAAGATATTCCGCTTGCGGCGCACGCATAGGCTCGATAGCCTCTAAAAACACCGCTTTAATTGCCAATGTGCTAAAACTATGCCAAAGCAGACTTTGTGTGCCTACCTTAGAAATGGTGGGTGCAATAGAGCTGTACAAAACGGACAACGCTTACTTCCAAGCTGTCAATAAAGAGTATACTGCCCGTCGTGATATAGTATACAAGGCTCTTTGCTCTATGCCCGGCGTGGTATGCAAGCAGCCTAAGGGTGCTTTTTATGTAATTGCCAAACTGCCCGTTTTAGATGCAGAGGATTTTGTAGTATGGCTGCTAAAGGAGTTCGATGTAAATGGCAAAACGGTGATGTTTGCTCCTGCGGCAGGATTTTATGCTACCCCGGGGATGGGAGTTGACGAAGTTAGGATGGCTTATGTGCTTAAAAAAGAGGACTTGCAAGCAGCTATGAATATCTTAAAAGCTGCTTTAGAAGTATATCCGCAAAGAAGTATTCGTTAAAATTTTTCTTATAAGGAGGGAAGTATGTCTTACCCTAAACTTTATAAACTTGTTCGGGCATTATTAGCACCTTATTATACTAGGCTTGGGCTAATTAAATCAAAGGTTTTCACAAAAATAGGCGAGCTGCAAGCTCATTATGTGGTTGCTCCCGAACCTATCCCTTTTGCAGAAAGAGAGAAGCAACCCTTGCAACCTATTAAGGTAGGAGAGGCTTGGGGAATAAACTATGATTGTGCATGGTTTAATTTTAAGGGGACTGTCCCTCAAAGCTCAAAAGGAAAAAAGATTAGCGCACTTGTCAATGTGGACTGGGAAGGTTCTCTCTTTGACGAGCAGGGTACTCCGCAAACGGGCATTAGCAAGATATACGATATAACAAATGTAGTGCAGCCCGTAAGCGGCAAGCAAGAGCTTGAACTATTTGCTTGTGCACAGGGCGGTGAGCAAATAAATATTTGGGTGGAGGGCGGCTACAATCAAACGCTGGTAAAACGAGTTACGCATGCCAAACTCAAAAGAGCGGATATTGTAGAAGTTAGGGAGGATATTAGGGCACTGTATTATGACTATTATGCCCTTTATACTCAAGCCATTGCCATTAGCAATACCGTAAAGAGAAAGAGGATTAGGACAGCACTTGCCCTTGCAGGCAAACTTATGAAAGGCTTTAGCCCGGAAAGTGTGCAAAAGGCAAGGGATGCCCTACAAGCGGAATATGACTGGGGCGAACAAGGTCCTGATACGGTGTATGCAACCGGACATGCGCATATAGACCTGGCTTGGCTATGGCCAATTAGAGAAACCCGCCGTAAAGGTTACCGCACTTTTGCCAGTCAGCTTAAAAATATCGAAAAATATGATGACTATGTGTTTGGCGCAAGTCAAGCACAGCTTTTTCAATGGGTAAAAGAGGACTATCCCGCCTTATATAAAAAGATTAAAGCAAAAGTTGCACAGGGCAGGATAGAAGTTCAAGGCGGAATGTGGACAGAATGCGATACCAATATACCTTGCGGGGAGTCGCTTATCCGCCAAAGTGTGTATGGGATGGAGTTTTGGAAAAAGGAATTTGGGTTTACGCCCAAAGTTTGCTGGCTGCCCGATGTGTTTGGGTTTAGCGGAAACCTGCCGCAAATAGTAAAAAAGTGCGGTATGGAGTATTTTCTAACTATAAAGTTATCTTGGAATGAGTTTAATAAATGGCCTTACAACTCTTTTTTATGGAAAGGCATTGACGATAGCGAAATTATTATGCATATGCCGCCTTATGACAACTATGTGGCGGAAGGGAATGCGGTAAGCGTGGAGGCAACAGCACAGCTAAATGCAGAAAAAGCCAAAATTCCCGTAGCTTCTTTGCTCTTTGGCATTGGAGACGGCGGCGGCGGACCCAGCGAAGGGCATATGGAAAGCATTACCCGAGCTGTCAGGCAAAAGGGTATGAGCAAAGTTGTGCTTGCCCCTGCTGCAAAAGTTTTCGAAAAGCTGGAGGGTTACCGTGATAAGATGACTTCTCACAAGGGAGAGCTTTATTTGGAAAGGCATCAAGGCACCCTTACCACCCAAGGAAAGACCAAGCTATACAACAGAAAATGCGAACAAGCATTGCACGATGCAGAGTTTTTATCTCTGCTTGCCAATACATATGGCTATAAATATCCTAAAGCGCAGCTTGATACAATTTGGAAAGAGGTATTGCTATATCAATTCCATGACATTATCCCCGGTTCTTCTATTAACAGAGTTTATAAAGAGACAGAAGCACGCTATGCGATTTTGCTGGACAACTTAGAAGCACTTAAACAAAAAGCATTGGATAGCTTAAACAAACTGGACAAGCAAGTTGCAGTCAATACCACACCTTTTGCCCGCAGCGAGTATATCAAGCACAACGGCAAATGGTATTGTGCCGAGCTTAATGCTTATGCTATTGCTCCGCTAAATGAAGCAAAGGATATTATCCAACCCAGCAGCAGCGACAATGTACTGGAAAATGACCTGCTGCAAATTACTTTTGGCAAAGATGGCAATATAGTTAGCTTAAAGACCAAACAAGACAACATTGAGCATAGCAAAATATTCCTAAACCGCCTAAATGTATATAGGGATAAGCGCATGCACAACGATGCGTGGGATATTGATATCAATTACACCAAAAAGAGCCCTCGCCAATTTAAGCTAATCAGTTACACTACCGAACTTGACGGACCAAAAGTTATCCGCACCAATACCTATAAGTATGGCAAAAGCAGTTTAATCCAAAAGGTTATCCTTACCACCGGCGTGCCTTATGTGGAGTTCGAAACTTTAGTTAACTGGCAAGAAACTCATAAAATGCTAAGAGCGGATTTTAGACCTATGACTTACTCGGACAAAGTGCGTTGCGATATACAATTCGGCAACTTAAACCGCAGCACTAAAGATGAAAGTAGCATAGAAAAGGCACAATTTGAAATTTGCGCTCAAAAATGGGTAAACTTGGAAGACGGCGAATACGGTATTAGCCTTATTAATGACTGTAAGTATGGCCATAGGGTAAAAGACGGGCTGATTTCGCTTAACTTGCTTAGGAGTCCTGTCTATCCTGACCCTTATGCTGATAGGGGCGAGCAACGCTTCCGCTATGCCCTTTATCCTTATAAAGGCAGCTTTGAGGACAATATGACCCAAGAGTATGCCTATGCCTTTAACAATCCTATTACGGTAACCAAAGGGCTGGAATATCCTGCCTTTGCAACCAGTAACCAAAAGAATATTGTAATAGAAACAATAAAGAAAACCTTTGACTCTCAAGGCACTATGTTAAGAATATATGAAAATCAAGGCAAGGCAACTGTTGCAAAGATTGCTTGTGTGCAAAATTATGTGGAGTGCTGGCAAGCAAATATGTTGGAGGAATATATAGAAAAAGCAGATTTGTCCGCTCTCTCCTTTACACCTTACGAAGTTAAGACAATTATATTGAAATAGAAAGTCACTTGTCAGCTTTTGCAAACAAGGCAATAAAATTATTTAATTAAAGGTTTAGGAAAAGTCTTTCTCTTAGTCTTCATTTTGAATTTTTGACGCTCTAGGTTAAGCGCAAGTTTTTCTCTAAACTTTTCGTAATCACCCTCAGTAAAATCGCAAGGAAAAAGATAATACATAGTGGCAGCACCTTGAAAAAGATAGGTTTTGCCTTTTAAGAAAGCCACCTTATCCGCATTTTTAAGGTCGAATTGGTCTGTACTGACAATATCGCCTTCTTTATTTTGCAATTTAACGGTATAGTCGGTATCTTCTCCAAAGGTAATTACAAGCTCCGTTATATTTGCCTTTTCGTACTCCAATTGCCACCCTTTATAAGCAGTATAAAGGTAAAAAAGCAAAGCAACTGACGCTACTGCTAAAAATATAAAAAATAAAATAAGGATAAGCCAAGACCCGTATACAAAGCGCAACAATAGCCCCGCCGCAAGCAGCAGGACCATCATAACCAATTCCTTTGCGCCAAAGAATTTGCGCAAATAATATAGGTTGCATTTATAGTATTCTTTCTTATTGGGCTTTAGCCTTGCTTCCAAGTTCTTCCTCCTATGCCTATAAAACAAAAAGCACCCGAGCAATGCATCGGGTGCTTAATAGAATCTTAATCTTTATAAGAAGAAATGATAAGCCGCAAATACTGCTCCCGCTCCAATAACGATACCTACTATTGCCCAAAAAAAGGACTTTGCTCTAGCTTTTCTTTTTGAAATAAAATCTTTCATATCAATGTTTTTTTTTGTATCCTCTGTTTCTGCATCTGCTTGGGTTGTTAGATATTGTGCTTGCATATAAGGTACATTTGCGAACCTAGGTTTACGCTCTCCATTATAGTAACGGTCCCAATATTTTTGCAATTCGGTACTCTTATTTTCTTGCTTTAGATATTCTTCCCTTTCTACCTGCGCACCCTCATATGCATACTCATATCCAGTATACTCAGGATCGAAGACTTCTTTGTAAAGAAGTATCTTATTGCTATCGTCTTTTTGCATAATTTCTTTCCTGTCATTATGCGCAACTTCTAAAGCAGTTTCATACAGCGTCTTATTGCTTTTCATTGTACCTTGGACCTCCCGACTATGCATTAGTATAATAATTATAAACGAGATAGATTTATTTGTCAATACTGATTTTTTATTATTTTGCTTTTTCTTAAAAAGAATTGCATTATTTATAGGCAGAATTACATTTTTGCCAGCTTATAACCTTCTTTGCTGTCCATAACCGCATAGCCCAACTCATTAATTTGTTGCCGCAAGCTGTCGGCAAGAGCAAAGTTTTGCTCTTTTTTTGCTGTAAAGCGAGCTTCGGCCAGCCTTAAAACTTCTTGAGGTATATCTTGTACTTTTGCTTCTGCTGCGCTTACCTTATCCAAACGAAGCCCAAATATGCCATCCATATAAATAGCTAAGTTGTAAATATCTTTGCTTTTAGGCTCTTTTAACATAGTAAATAAGATACCTAACGCAAGCGGGATATTGAGGTCATCGTTGACAGCATCCATAAATTTATCTTTATAGTCTTGCAACAGCTTTGGATTTGCAGAAGCAGGCGCATCCTTATGCTCAAGCAGCTGCGCTCCCAGTCTTTCCCTTGCGATTTTTGCCGCTTTTAAAGCTTCAAAAGTAAAGTTTAACTTTTTTCGATATTGAGCATTTAAGCAAAAGAAACGAAAGTCCAGCCCTTCGAAACCTCTTTGCTCCAACTCCTTTATAGTATAAGTATTGGACAAACTCTTGCTCATTTTGCCGCCGTCAACCAGCATAAACTCCCCATGCATCCAATAATTGACGCTTTTTTTGCCAATGCGGGCTTCGTTTTGCGCTATTTCGTTTTCGTGATGAATGGGTATATGGTCTACCCCGCCCGTATGGATATCAAAGACTTGCCCTAAATACTTTTGTCCCATAGCCGAACACTCGATATGCCAGCCCGGATACCCCATACCCCAAGGACTATGCCATTGCATAATATGATTGGGCTCTGCTTTTTTCCAAAGCGCAAAATCCGCAGGGTGTCTTTTTTCGACATTGACATCTACCCTAGCCCCTGCAATTTGCTCCTCAAGATTAAGCCCTGACAGCTTACCGTATCCGGGGAACTTAGCTATATCAAAATATATACCGTCGCTAGTTTCATAGGCAAATCCGCTTTGCTCCAACTCCAGCACATAATCTATCATATCTTGTATATGGTCAGTAGCTTTTGCTATTATTTCAGGCTTGCCTATATTTAACTTTTCAAGGTCCTCAAAAAATATATTTGAGATTTCCTCAGCGATTTCCAAAGGCTGTTTCTTTTGCTCCCTGCTTGCCTTAACCATTTTATCTTCGCCTTCGTCGGCATCGCTCAGCAAGTGCCCCACATCGGTAATATTAATGACGCCAAGCAGCTTATAGCCATTGTAGGCAAGCACCCTGCGCACTAAATCCATAAAAATATAAGTCCGCAAGTTGCCGATATGCGCATAGGTATAAACCGTAGGCCCGCAGGAATACATTTTGACCAGTCCCGGCATAATAGATTTGAATTCTTCTTTTTTTCCGCTTAAAGTGTTATATACTACTAAACTCATTTTTACCTGTTATAAACTTATAAATATTTTCTACAATTATACATTATTAATAAAAAAATTACAAACATTACCGCTAATTAGTATATATTAGTCCGCTTTTTCTGTAATTTACCTATTTCAACAAGGGCATTTTTTTCTTTTTACTTGTTTTTAGGCAAATAATATAGTATCATTGTTATGTACAAAATCCATGGAGGAATGTATGGAAACTAGAAGAGCGGGCAAAAAGCCTAAAAAATACATTAACGGAATTGTTTTGCCTATTTTTTATACAATTTGTCTAATTTTACTGTTTGCTTGTTTATTTTTGCCTTTTGTGTCAGGAGACAAAGATATCAACGGCATACAAACTTTAGGCGGTTTATTTGACAATCCTTACAATCCCCTTTCCATTTTCGGCAAAAAAGGAGATTTTTATAAAGAGTTTATACAACCTGTGGACCTTGACCCCAGCGATATGTTTGTTTCAGATGTATATAGGTTTATAGCCACCCTTGCAGCACCTATTTTGATAATTATTTTAATAGTGACCATAGTCCTTGTATTTGTTAAAGTTATTAAGGAGTTAAAAGATAAAAGAGTAAGAGCTAAGGTACAAGGTAAATTCTTGCTGATATTCTTTTTATGCTTATGCATTATAGGGATGTTGCCCGGGCTGAGAATAGCCCGTATGGAAAGCGCAGAAGATTTTATTGACTACTTTATTAAATATTTTTTATCTATCCAAACTTATCGGTTAGGTAAAGGGCTGATTGCTATGACCATAACATCGCTTATCCTTGCTTTTGTACCTGTGGCGGCAAGACTTTTTATCTTTGCATTTACCAAGCGTGACTTAATGCTCGAATAAGTCGCTTGCTACTTCTTCAATAAGTAGTACTTCCTCATCCTCTATTTGCAATGATTCGATCGCACCCAATCGCTTAGTAATTGAGATATTTTGCTTATCTATTTTTTCTATATTATCCCCAGCTAGCCTAATATTTCTCTTTGCATTATCTATATATCCGCCATAATCTGATAACATTTTCTTAATTTCTTTAAAGCTTTCAATAACCTCTCTTGTAGATTCTTGAACAGCCATACTTCTAAAGCCCATTTTTAGGGTAGTAAGCAGTCCTAATATACTATTAGGCCCTGCTGGCATAATACCCAAATGGTTAAGCTCTTCAATAATATTAATATTACGCATAACCTCTGCATAAATACCTTCGCTAGGCAGGTACATTATTGCATAATCTGTAGTTATAGGCGGATTAATATACTTTTTGATTAATTTTGCATTTTTCTTGATTTCCTTAATAAAACTTTCGCGCTTTTTATCAATTTCGTTTTTATCTTGTGTTAAATTAGCTTCTTCCAATGCTGTAAATGCAGTTGTCGGGAACTTGGAATCTATTGGTAAAAGTGCTAGACCGTTTGCAATAGGGATTTTTACTACAAAGTCCACTCTTTCGCTGTTATCTTTTACGCTATATTGAGTATAAAACTGCCCCGGGATAGTCTCATCCAATAAGCTTTCTAGATTCTTTTCTCCCCAGCTCCCTCTCGCCTTTACATTGCTAAATACCGCTTGCATATCTTTTACGCTGTCGCTTAAGATGCTCATTTCGCCCAGCCCTTTATTTACGCTGTCCAGCCGCTCTCCTATTAGCTTAAACTTTTCGTTAAAGCGCCGCTCCAGCCCTTCTTGCAGTTTTTCGTCTACCACGCCCCTTATTTCGTCCAGCTTTTTGCTGTTTTCCTCTCTTACTTTATCCAGAGCTTTAATATTGTCCTCTCTGGTTTCTCTTAGCGAGAGCGCAACCTTAGTTTGCAAGTTTTCTATGGTATCTACCAATTCTTTTTTCATTTCCTTAAAATGCTCTTCGTTGCTTACCACAAACTTGCTGATTTCCTCTTGTCTGTCCTTGTTGTCCTTTTCCAGCCTGTCCACAGAATATTGATTGGCAGTATGAAAGGTGGCAATAATTTTTTCCGAGCTCTTATCCAGCTCTCCCTTAAGCGTGCCGCTTTTGGCAGAAAAACTTTTTATCAGCAAAATGATATTAACCAGCAGACAACTGCTTACTAAAATAATCAAAGCAATATCCATTGTTCCCTCCTATGATTTTTAGCGCATAAAAAGGGCAAAGTATCCCTTGCCCTTTCTAAATCTAATATAATTAAGACTGTTTATCTATACACTTGCGGATTGTTAGCAACCATAACTTTCATAGCTTCATTTGCAATATCTAACGCCTCGTCAATAATCTCGTCGCTCATACTCATATTGATAAAGTGATTGTGGTGATTAGTTAAGAAAAGCCCGCGCTTAGCGCATTCGGCAATCCATTGCTGGTGTAAAATCAAGCTATTGTCGTCCTTAATTAGCAGATAGAACAAGGCAGGCTCCCCGGAAATAGAAAGGTCTACTTTGTTTTCCTTTGCTATCTTTGCCAAGCCTTTGGTGAATCTTAGGCCTTGTTGGCGCAAATACTCCGGAGCTCTTGCCTTTACCAGCTTGTTAATAGTAGCAATGCCGGCGGCAAAAGGCACAGCGCTCATCCAATAAGAGCCTGTATACATAATAGAGCCCACCGCTTGCTTTAGAAACTCTTTTCCGCAAAGGGCAGATATATTATATCCGTTGGCTATTGCCTTACAAAAGCAAATCAAGTCTACTTCAATACCGTAAAAATGGTCACTGCCTTGCAAGTCAAGACGGAATCCACAACGCACATCATCAAAGATAAGCACAATGCCTTCCTTTGTGCAAATCTCACGAACAGCTTTCCAATAGCCTTCGGCAGGCGTAACATTGTCTTTGAAATTGCCATGAAAATAAGGTGTTGCAATAAGGCAAGCTATATCTTTATCCTCTGCCACTACCTTTTTAAGAGCTTCTATATCATTAAAGTCAATGTATATAGAATTGACGCAATCTTCTCTTAGCGTGCCGGGGCTATCCGCTCTTTGCGTCCAAGGTGCAACTCCATGATAATATCCATTGATAAAGATAATCTTTTTCTTGCCCGTATAAAAACGGGAGACCATAGTGGAAAGCAAAGTCACATCTCCGCCATTCTTTGCAAAGAAAGCCCAATCCTTTCTAACTGTTGCTGTAAGCAATTCTGCAAACTCTACCATAATGGAAGAGGGCACAGTAATACAATTGCCTATTTTGAATTGTTCTGCGGCGGCATTATCTATATCTTTATCGTTATAACCTAAAATATTTGGTCCATAAGCGCACATAAAGTCTATAAATCTATTGCCGTCAAGGTCCCAAAAGAAAGTGCCTTCCGCCCTGCTTGAAAAAAACGGGAAAGCACTGGTGGGTATCATGCACCCTTCCGCAGGCCCAAGGTGTCCGTACACGCCGCTGGGAATAACTTTAAGGGCTCTTTGCATCATTTCTTGATTCTTTTTATATGTATATGTTTTCATTATATTATCTACCTCCGATTTATGCTAAATACTTGGGTACTAAATTGAGAACTTTGTTAAGTTGCTCCAACATAGGTACAAAGCCTTTTAGCTCCAGGCCTCCATTGCAAATACAGCTCATAGCGTCCAGGTTGCCATCAATTAGGCCTTTAGTAGTGTCGATATCAGCAAATTCCATAAAGGCACGGGCATTTTCTGCCTTCTTTTTGATATAAGTAATCTTATGGTCTTTAACAGCCAAAGTTACATAAGTATCGTCTTTAATGCCTACGCTAATTTCGCCGTCCGCCATATTCCCTGCGCTTATGCGCCCCAACTCGTCCTCATTGGCAATTTGAGCAAGCGCAGCAGTCATAGCATAAAAAGCAAGCCTGGTGGTAAGAGCCTTTTCTTCCTTGGTGGCAAATTCAGTCTTCCTCATAGTGTCTGCCATATTGGCGGTAAGCACATTAAAAGGCTGGTCAGGCTTTGCCATAAACTTTAGCACATTTACCAGCCCTTTTAGCGGAATAGGCATAGCTTTACCGTCTACTACCTTATTAAATTGCTCGGGACCGGTGCAAAACAATAGTACATTGGTCTTTTGCCCATCGTAGGGAGCAATACTAACTGCCCCGTCCTTAAAGTCTAGCACAGCATCCGGCCCGTCTTTTACTTTGAAGCGGATTGTAAGATTCATAGTAGATGCTATTTCTTTAGCTTTAGGGTCGAGCTCCACATATTTATCCAAAGTACCCATTGCCGCATACATATTCACAAATGCTTGAGTTCTTGGTGATTGCATATAAAAACCCTCCATTTTACATTTTTTATATTATACCATAAAAAAATTATTTATGGAATACTTATTTAGTAAATATTTTGAGATACAGACATTTGCGTCTAATGTTTCTTATGTTACTGCCTGTAATTTGTAATTTACTCTAAAAGTTACACTAAGCTAATATCCCCTCTTTCGGGGTTACTTGAAAGCGCTCCGCAATTGATTTTAACTGTTCATCGGAAATTAAGTTATGGCGCATCTCCCCTTGGGTCAACATATATATTTGCGCAGCTTTTTCTACTGTTTCAATAAGTCCAAAGGCTTCGTCCAAATCTTTGCCCGCACCGAAAATCCCATGATTGCTCCAAATAACAAGGCGATATTCTTGCATTTTTTTTGCTGTTGCTTCCCCGATTTTACTCGTTCCGCAAACCATCCAAGGCAATACGCCTACCCCCTCAGGAAAAACTACAATGCTTTCGGTGTTGATTTGCCATAGCTTGTGAGTAAATTCGTTTTCATCTATTGGGCAAATGGTATTCATCGCAATAGTATATGTGGGGTGGGCGTGTATTATCACACGATTGTCAGGGTCTACTTTTAGTCTGGAAATGTGGCTCATAAGATGCGACGGCAATTCGCTTGTGAATGTACTGCCATCTTTATAGCCCCAAAGCAATTCTGCGCTCTTGCCATCTTGCGATATGCGAAAAACACCCAGCGTTGTCTCAGGGTTGTCTGCTATATTTTTGAAATACTTGCCTGTGCCGGTTGCCGCAAAGTATTTGCCGCAAAGCTCATGTGCGTCAAAATTGATGGGTAACAAGCGGGTTATTTTTCCTACATCAAGATACTTTGCAACCTGCTTTTTGTCCAGCATAACCGAAATATTGCCTCCGTTGCGCTCATTCCAGCCAAGGCGGTACATATTGCTTGCTGTTTTGCAAATCTCTGTTAAAAAAGGCGCGTTTACTATATTTTTCATCGTTTAGATAACACCTCTGCTTCGTATTTTTGTATTGCGGGATAATACTTTTCCGCTACATTACATTGTTTAAGATATTCTTTCCATACATCGCCGAAAGGATAGGTTTTTACTTCTTCAAAAAGACACATCAGCTCGGTAAATTTTGCTTCCTCTTGCAACTTTTTCATCTTACCGCTGGGTTGCAGCAAGGCGTATAGCAAAGCCTTGTGCATATTTCTATCTCCTGTAACCCAAGCGGATATGCGATTGATTGACGCATCAAAATAATCAAGTGCAATTAGCACACGACGGGTGGCATCATTACGCACAATTTCTTTGGCAATTTCTTTTAGTTCATCCTCAAATAAAACCACATGGTCGCTATCCCATCTTACGCCCCTTGTAACATGCAAAGCAACAGTATCATAAAAAGCAAGGAAACTGGGGATTTTGTCTGCCACGCTTTCAGTCGGGTGGTAATGACCGTTATCCAACAAGCAGCACAAGCCGTTAAGTGCGGCGTAATTGATATAAAATTCGCTGTTACCTACGGTAAAGCTCTCCATTCCTATACCAAAAACCTTGCTTTCAAGGGCATCAATTAAATGCTGTTTGGGATATTTGACAGCATAGATATTGTCCAGACTTTCCTTAAGGCGCAAGCGTGGCGTAAGCCTATCGGCAGGCACATCTTTAAGCCCGTCCGGTATCCAGAGATTGTTAAGGCAAGGCGTACCTTGACGCTTGCCAATTTCCGCAGCAATGCAACGACAAGCCTTAACATGGGATATCCAATAATCCCTTATTCGGATATCAGGACTGGACAGTGTCAGATTATCCTTTACCATATTGCTGGAAAACAAAGTAGGATTAAAATCAATATGTATATCTCGAGGATGCGCCCAATCCAACCAAGGCTCAAAGTCCTTTACGGTGATTTTATCCAGTTTGATGGGGCTGTCGCTTACGGCATACATTGCATGCAAGTTCAAACGCTTTTTGCCGGGAATAAGCGAAAAGGCAAATTCAAGGTCTTTCTTTAGTTCTTGAAAATTGCGCGCACGTCCGGGATAATTGCCTGTAGTTTGTATTCCACCTGATAAAGAGGTGCTTCCAACAAAACCAATGACATCATCTCCCTGCCAGCAGTGCAAGGCAATGGGGATATTTTTCAATACGGAAATAGCCTTATCGGTATCAACACCAACTGCTGCATAAATCTTTTTTGCTTCTTCATACCTTGTCATCTTATCACCTCATTTGCGCCTTTAAGTTTCCGATTGCTGTAGCTTCAATAGGTAGAGCAATTACATTTTTGCCGGTCAACTCGGCGGTATATGCATTGATGTTTTCAACTAACGCCCCACCGCCTACAATGTAAATTGTATTATATTTTGTTGCAGCCAGTGCTTCTATTTCCTCTATTGCTTTTTTATATCCTGCCGCAAGGGATAAATAAACAGAATTGATATAATCCGCTTGTGTTTTGGGCGGGGCAATACCTCTACAAACAAACCAATGTTTAATGGCCTTGCTCATACTTTCGGGCGCATTAAAAGCGGGGTCATTAACATCAAAAATCTTGTAATACTGGCTTGTTTTCGCAAGTGACTGCATTTTTGGATAGTTAAGGTTAAATTCCTGACTAAGTTTTATATTAAACCATAAGCCTGTAATATTTTTCAAAAATCGGATATAGCCAACGCCGCCCTCGTTTGTGAAATTTGCACGCTTACTTGCTTTAGTTATCTTTGCATCTTTGAGTTTGGCACCAATAAGTGACCAAGTCCCGCTGGAAATCAAAATTGAGTCTTCCTCCATATCAACTGCCTCAAATGCGCTTGCAGTATCGTGAGAAGCGCAAAGCTTTACCAGTGTTTGTCCGCCAACTTCTACAGCTATATCCTGAGACAAGCCCCCTACTATATCGCCTGCTTTTCCAAGAGGAAGGAACAGATTTTTAGGCAGCTTTAGTGCATTGATAATGTCCTCGTCAAATTGCTTTGACTTGATGTTCGTAATCCCCGTTGTCGTTGCATTGGTATATTCCTTTTTGACAATCCCCGTCAACTTATAATTAAAGTATTCGGGCAGCATCAAAAATGCAGAAGCGTCCTTTAGCCTTCCCTTTGTCATATCGGCATACAGTTGGTATATTGTATTAAACGGTTGAAACTGAATACCCGTACGCAAATAGAGGCAATCAAACTGCATCCTTGCATGCACTTGTTGTATTGCCAGACTTGTACGACTGTCCCTATAAGCGTAGCAAGGCAGGATTTCTTTGCCGCTGCCATCAAGCAAAACATAATCGACACCCCAAGTATCAATAGCAGTACTTTCAATTTGTTTATATATGGAAAATGCAACTTTAAGCCCGGCTTTCACTTCCTTAAACAGTCGGGCTATATTCCAAACTAAATCACCGTCAATATTATCAACACCGTTGGAAAAGCGGTAAACCTCGCGGGTTTTTATACTACCGTTATCCCTCCAGCCTATTATATGGCGTCCGCTTGATGCGCCTATATCAATTGCTAAATAGTATTTCATAACTTGCAGCTAAACTCATACTCGCCGCCGCTTACCGTTTGTGTAGCTCCGTTTGGCATAGTCACAGTAGCAATTGTGCCGTTGGGTACGGATACTTTCAAGATAAAACTACCGTTATCAATATGCCAGTTTGAGGATATTGTTCCATATGGCGAAAGCGTGGAAGCTTTAGCGCTCGACAAGTCGCCGCCAACAATAGGTTTGATATCAAAGGTCTTATAGCCGCCGCTAGTAGCTTCAATTCCTGCAATCCGTCGGTAAAACCAATCGCCCACCGCACCGTAGGCATAATGGTTAAAAGAAACCATACCCCCTCTTGAATTTTTGTTGTTAGTGTTCAGGCTTGTCCCGATATTAACCGTACCGTCAGGACGCAACGCATCCCAGCGTTCCCATATAGTTGTAGCGCCTGCCTTAACTTGATAAAGCCATGAGGGGCAAGTGTTTTGCATAAGCACTTTATACGCTATGTCGGCATATCCGTTATCCGACAAGGCAAAAAGCAAATATGGTGACCCCGGAAAGCCCGTTGTAAGGTGATAATCGGATTTTTTGATAAGGGCAACAAGATTGCTTGCCATAGCCTTTTTGGTCTCGCCCTCCACCATATTAAAATATAAAGGTAAAACATATGCTGTTTGAAACTCGTATTTAAGCTTGCCCTTACCATTGGTGAATCGCTTTATATATGCGTCACAAATTTCTTTATGGAGATTCAAGTAATACTTTTTATCCTCAGGTTTTCCTAAAATATCAGCTATTTCCGCTACAATTTTGCATGAGTTGGCAAAATATGCTGTTGCCACCCATTTACCTTTATAAAGCCATTTATAAAACGGCTCATTAGGAGCGCACCAATCGCCAAAATGAAAGGGAAGTTTCCATATTCGCCTTGATGTTTTTCCTATACTGAAAAATTCGCACCAAAACTTTGCCGCTTTAAGAAACTTTGTCATAGTTGCATACTGCCTTGACAGCAGAGCTTTATTGCCATAAGCAAGATAATCCGCCCATGGTACTAAAATGCAGCTGTCCCCCCAGCAAGATGTTGCAAATATTGGCCAATTGTCTCCCAGTTTGGGTACAACTCTAGGAATAGCGCCGCCTTTTGCTTGTTCGCATTTAACATCAAGTAACCATTTATTCAAAAAACGGCGCATATCAAAATTAAAACAAGCAGTAGATGCAAAGACAGCAAGGTCACCCGTCCAGCCCATGCGCTCATCTCGCTGCGGACAATCAGTGGGAATATCTACAAAGTTGGATTTAGCGCTCCAACGGATATTTTGCTGCAATTTGTTTATATCTGCGTTGTTGCATTCAAAAGTGCCAATTTCGGGGATATCTGAGTGCAAAACGATACCTTTCAATTGAATATCTTCCGGAGTGATGCCGGATACCCCAATATATTGGAATCCCATATATGTAAATGTAGGGGAATAGGTTTGTTTGCCCTCCTTGCAAATATAGGTTGCTGTGGCTTTTGCGGTGCGTAGCGAGCGGACAAACAACTCGTTGTTCATCAAAACTTCGGCATGGCGGACGGTAATCTTTTGTCCTTGCCGCCCTATAATTTCCGCAGAGATAACGCCTGCAAAATTCTGCCCAAAATCATAGATATATTCGCCTGATTTTGCCTGATAACAAAATTTCGGCTCTATTATCTCATGTTGAACAACGCTTTCACCATATTGCTCAAATAGCTTTGTATTGCCCTTGATTACTATTTCATCAGCTTTGCAAAAATCCAATGGCTGCATGGTAACGGTAGCATCATAGGTTTCGCCGTTATACCAATCTGCATAAATGAAGTTGCTTTTTTGACTGACCTCCCAAGAGGCGTTCGTACCAATAGTCTCCGCACTTCCGTCTTTGTACTCTATAACCAACTCAGCAAGAAAGGCTTGTCTGTCAGCAAAAAGTTTATTGTTCAAACTATATGTAAAGCATCCAACAGCCCAACCGCCTGCAACAACCGCTGATAATGTATTTTCAACTTTTAACATATCCGTCACATCATACACTTGATATTGCAATTGATGCTCGTAAGAAGTAAATCCGGGGGCAAAGTAGCAATTGCCCACTTTTTTGCCATTGATATAGCATTGATAGATACCAATAGCGGTGGCAAATAGTGTTGCCTTTTGGATTTCTCCGCTTTTTTTTATTTTTTTTGCAAACATCATAGGCACGGGCGAAACTTTTCTGCCAATTGAGTAAGAATTATTTGTTATCCATTTTGCATTCCAGCGTCTCTCTTTCATAGTAAACTCCCTAATTATTATTCAAAAATTGCATTAAAAAGCTGCTTATGTATTATTGCGCCTTTTTTGCAGCTCAACTCCTATCTCCTTTAATTTGTTTTTGTCTATCGTATAGTAAAAGATAAAAATCAAGCCGCCTATCGTACACAGAATAGCAGGAATTACTGCAGAAGACAAACCAAATCCCATAGCACTGTAGCTACCTTCTGCGGTTTTTGTCCAACTCAAGATATACAGCGGAAATGCACCGCCAACAGCTACGCCTAGTTTTGTTATCATAGATGACAGTGCAGAAATAGCCCCTTCCGAACGCTTTCCGCTCTTGTATTCTATGTAATCGATATTGTCCGCCTGTACGCCATAGAAAAGAATCATAAACAGCGCAGAGCCAATACCGCTTATTGCCATAGATATAATTGCCACAGCAATACCTATGGATGAAGAGTCAATTTTTACCAATCTCAACAGCATCCCTACTCCGCTTATTATTATTCCTATACCGTATACATGCTTCTTCCCGTATTTGTTTGCTAGTTTTGGTGTAATGAAAATAAAGGGTGCCATTGCTACACCCATAGCCACAGTAAACCAAGTTACCATACCAATATCCCCTAAGACATATTGTGCATAAAAACCGTTTGTTCCCGTAATAAAGTTATTGGCTGTATTATAAAACAGGGCTACAATAAAGGTGATTAAAACAGGTTTTTCAAAAAAGAATTTGCCCAAATCTTTTATGCTATATTTAGTAGTTTCCTTATCAAATTTTATATGTTGTTTTATGCCGAGCGTCCCCCCGATTGAAAGAACTACCACAAGTGCGACAAATATTAGGATAACAATAAGATACGCTTCTTTTGTAGAATTCATTGCTGATATCATCATGGGCGCAACTATACCGCACAAGCCGGAGCCTATACCATATCCAACAGTCTTTATGCTACCTAAAACATTTCTTTCATCAATATTATCAGTCATTACCGGCAACATACTGTTTAGAGATATGTCTATAATAGGAAATGTCACTCCCAGCAGCAAGTAAGAAATATAAGCAACCGCCAGCTGAACTGCTCCGGTAGTATATGCAGGTCCTACCCATAAAAGTAAGTAGTTCAAGCTGCAAATAATCGTTCCTACAAGCAGTGTTTTACGGAATTTTCCAAGTTTTCCTTCTTTCACCCTATCGATAGCAAAGCCAATAGCCGGGTCATTTAGCGCATCAAGTGTGCGAGCAATCAAAAACATTGTGCCCACTTTGATTTCATCAATCCCCAAAACGGTAACATAAAATAAGGAAAGGAAAGAAGCTACCAATGTCATTATGGGTATGTTGCCAAGGTTTACAAAAAAATAGGATATTTTTTCGTGCATCGTTGTTCTGTTGACCGAATTTGTCATAATACCCTCACTAATTAGGTGCTAGCTATATTATAATTGTTATCTTTTAATTAAACAATGTCCCTGATTGATAAATTAAGTATCCGAATTTGACTTTTTAATAAAAATAGTCTATTGTAAATGTATGGGACATGAGTTTTTAGATAAATTAATTGAAGTAAGTGAGGAAGAAAAGGAAATCCTTAAATATAGCAAAGGCATAAAAAAATCGCTTTATACTTCCTCTCGCAGCTTTATTATCCAAGGGGCAAATCTCTTAAAGGATAAACCCATTGATATCCGCTTGCATACACGCTTTGCCGCCTTTCCCTTGCATGGGCATGATTATATGGAAACAATGTATGTATATAATGGCAAGGTCGTCCACTATATCAACGGTGATAAAATCATATTGGAAAAAGGTGATATCCTGTTTATGAACCGCCATATCCAACATTCTCTCGACTGTGCAGGCAAAGCGGATATTGGCATAAACTTTATTTTGTCGGACAACTTTTTGACCTCTGTTTGGAACAATCTAAAAGAAGATGATTTGCTAGCCAAGTTTATCATGGAAAACTTTAAGCAAAACGGCAGGCCGGAGTATTTGCAGTTTAGAATAGGCAATGTTTTTCCTATTTGCAATTTGTTGGACAACCTTGTTTACTCCTTAAGCGGCGACCACCGCTCAGATTATTCGATACTGCCCCAAGCTGTTTCCTTATTTTTGGGGTATATTTCTCTTTATAAAGAAACATTGATAAACGGTACATACAATTTGACAAGAGCGGAGGGGCAAAAGCGTGAAATATCTGCTTATATCAACGAAAACTATAAAACCGCTACCCTTCAAGAACTGGCTGCAAGATTGGATTTCAGTTATGCATATCTAAGCAGACTTATCACAAACTTATTTGGCAAAAGTTTTCGCAGTTTGTTGCTGGAACAAAGGATGTCTATTGCCGAAAAGTTGTTGCTCACTACCTCAATGGATATATCTGATATCATCAATGCTATCGGATACGAAAACAAGAGTTACTTCCACCGTGCCTTTGCCACTCGCCACAGCACAACACCGCATAAATGGCGAACCAATTGGCAAGCTTGCCCTTAGCTGATAGTTACTATGTTTTGAGTTTTTAATACCTTTAGCAATAATTAGGGTCTTTTACGCCCTCATAGTTAATTAAAAAGTCTTTTCTGTCAAGAGGTGTGCCGCCTTTGCAAGCAATATCGAACTTTTTTATAAGCTCAATGCATAATTTATGCGCACGTGCTATTATTTCGTCAAAGTTTTCCCTAGTAAGCTCTTTTTCATTTCGCACCTTGCGAAAAGGGCGGCGATTGTTGTTCAAAAAGTCATATTTTTCAGAATCAAATATAGGTTTGAGAAAGCAAGTGAGTTTAGAATAGCCTATGGGCAGCTCCACCAACTCATATAAGCGGCGTTTGCGTCCCTTTTTATCATTGGTAATTCTGTGAAAAAAATATGCTATCCAAATAGAAGCCGACATAGCCTTATTAGAAGTGCTCATTTGGTAAATAGGCAAAACTATATCCTGATAAAGCTGCGCCATTTTTTGCCTGTCAGCTTTTTTAGCTGTTATAAGATTCTTAGGATTGTAAGAGGTAAGTTGCAGATTTTGTTTATTTTTAATAATATATTCGTCAAAATACACTTCCATAATGGTATGCATACTCTTTTGATATTTAGCAGGGTAATCAGCAAAAAAACAGTTGTCCACCGCATAACATACATAGGGGTGAGCTACGCTATCTAGTGCGTAATGGCAAAGCAGTCCAACAAAATACACGCTTGCCGCGCTGTCCTCAGGGTGCTCTTGAAGATAGGCGGCAGCGGCAGCAAAAACCTCAAAAGCCTTGGTGAACTGCATTTGATTGGCAAGTGAAGGCAAACCGAAGTTCAATTCCCTAAAAGAGAAAAATAAATCAGGTCCGTTTGCCCCCATATAAAATAAATCTCTGCGTTGCTCAATTAACTCTTGCTTATCAGGCTCTAGACTTTTTACAACTAAATCTCCAAAATAGCTATGTGTAATAAAATTAGGCATTGCGCACTCTCCTTTGTTGTGACCGAAAACTCGGCTTTTGATTCCAATTAGCTACCCTTGATAGCTCTATATTATGCTCTATAAAGAAGCTATGTACCTTGGCAAGCATCCCCACCCTTTCAGGGATATGTGCATCAGAGTTGGCAATTAAAGTTACATTAGTAGCTAAAATATCGTCCAGCAAAGGAATAAGCGAATTAAGATGCTTGACATTAATTTCAAAAAAAGTGCCATAATCCGCGCATGCTTGAGCCACTTCTTTTATATTAGTTTTAAGTACACTATTGGGATGCACCAATATATCTATTTCGTTTTTTTTCACTAAATTAATAAGTGCTTTGGTATTTTTGCGTATTTGCTCCGCACTAGGTTTTAAGAGCCTTGATTTGAATCCTTTATAAATAAAATTATACCAATCTTTAAAAGGAGGTCTTGCGCTAATATGGAAGCCCGCTATTAAAATATCCAGTTGCTCTCTTATCTCCTCAGGTACATCAATAGCACCTTCGTAGTTAAGAATATTTGCTTCAATTGAATGCAGAATATGGATTTTGGGATACTTATCTCTTAGTTTAGGTAACTGTTGCTGCTGTTTTTGAAATTTGGCATAGGTAAGAGCGCCTACCCGTGGAGAGCTAAAACCATGGTCGCTAATTGCAATCTCCGCTAGTCCTCTTGCCAGTGCCGCTTGCACTATATCTTCCATGCTGCCCTTGCCGTCGCTTGCAGAAGTATGGGTATGGTAGTCACCGTAAAAGCTCACCTTGTGCCTCCTAGCGCCCCTCAATCTTTCTTATTATAAGGTAAAAATATCAAGCTGTAAAGCCAATAAAGTATAAATACTTGCTTTTTGCAAAATGCGCATGCCGCCGGCGTGTAGCTTATAAGCAATTGCGCCCAGCCCAGCCGAGTGCTAAGCAGCTCAGTCTTGCGTAGCCCTTATACCTTAACTTATGCTACAAATAAAAAGTAATGCTAAAGCCTCCTATATGGCATATAGGAGGCACGCAAATTGATTATTAAGGAGTATTTTTTACCACTTACCTTTGCTTAGATGTGAAGCAATTTCTGCTTTGCATTTTTGCTTTAGCATCCAGGCATCGTCTTTTGCTTGATTAAATAAAGCTAAACAAGGCGGGTCAAGGTTAAGTCCTATGCCTTCTTTGGCAAGTTTCTCTATTTTCATAGCCAGGATTATTAGCTCTGCATGTATATCATTAGTTCGGTCCGAAACATATATCTTCTTTGCCTCTTCCTCACTAAGCGCTACGAACTTTTCCTTAGGAGCGCCGCATTTAGGACACTTACCAGGTGCAGAATCTCCTTCATGTATGTAACCGCATACCGTGCATTTGAATAGCATATTTATTCTCCTTTAATTTGTTTATTTCTTTTCTTTTTTGAAGCACATAAACCAGTCTAGGCAATATTGGTCGTTAGCTTTTGATTCCATTCTTTCTTTAGCTGTGCCGCAGGAGCCGGGAGTAGGTATAATTGTATCGTCGCCCGGACGCCAGTCCGCAGGTGTTGCCACATTGTCTTTGTCAGCTTTTTGCAGCGCAAGGATAATGCGCTTGAGCTCATCAAAGTTGCGCCCCATCGAAAGCGGATAATACAGGATTGTCCTAATCTTGCCTTCGGGGTCAATTACAAATACCGCTCTTACTGCTTGGGTATCAGACTGTCCGGGTTGAATCATACCAAACTTATTGGCAACATCCATTTTGATATCCTCAATAAGAGGGAATTTGACCTCTAGGTTTTTCATACCTTTCCATTCTATCTCTTGAATCTTTCTTAGCCATGCGATATGAGCATAAAGGGAGTCTACGCTTAGCCCAATCAGCTCTGTATTAAGAGCGGCAAAATCGTCCGCCATAGCGGCAAAGGTCATAAACTCGGTGGTACAAACGGGGGTAAAATCGGCAGGGTGTGAAAATAATATTACCCATTTGCCTTTGTAGTCTTCGGGGAAATTAATTATCCCTTGTGTGGTCACGGCAGAAAAAGCCGGTGCTGGTTCGCCTATTAGTGGCATTTTGTTATAGTTTTCCATTTATTTCTCCTCCTTCACAGAAAAATATTAACATTTCTTGACTTTGTTGTCAATGGTGTCCTATGTATCCAGTATAGTAGACAGCCCGCCTTACTGTCTGTGACTAAATCACATAGAATATCCCAATAAGTACCCTTTGAAAGCAATTTAGTAATTGACAATTTGTGCTTATTATGGTAATTTAGAATAAATTAAAAAGTAGGTAATTATTACCTTAATAGGAGGACAAAATGGACAAGTACAGATGCATTGTATGCGGATATATCTATGACCCTGCAATAGGCGACCCCGAAGGGGGAATCCCTGACGGCACTTCTTTTGAAGATTTACCCGATGATTGGGTATGCCCGGAATGTTATGTAAGCAAAGATGAGTTTGAAAAGATTTAAGGAGAGCACCTATGGCTATGTTTTGTTACCAGTGTCAAGAGACAGCAAGGGGTACAGGTTGTGAGGTAAAGGGAGTTTGCGGCAAAAGCGAATCGCTTGCAAAACTAATGGACCTATTGATATACTCGCTTAAAGGACTATCTATTGTAGTTATGGATAGCGCACTCCCGCCTGAGGAGTTAGGCTCAATCAACTATGATATGCTTTCTGCCCTTTTTATGACTATCACCAATGCCAATTTTGATGAGGAGGCAATAATAGCACAAACCAAAAAGATTATAGCCCATAGGGATAGCTTAAAGGCAAAATATCCTGTTGCTTCCACACTTGATGCAGTACAATTTACTTTAGGTAATAAAGAGCAAATGCTGGATAAGGCTACCAAAGTAGGGGTTTTGGCTACCGAAAACGAGGATATTCGCTCCTTGAGAGAAGTTGTAATCTACGGGCTTAAAGGTATGGCGGCCTATGCGGAACATGCCCTTAATATAGGCAAGCAAGACTACTCCATTTACACTTTTATGTATGAGGCTCTTGCCGCTACACTCAATGATAGCCTTAGTGCAGATGAGCTAATTGCCCTAGTGTTAAAGACGGGCGAGTATGGCGTTAAGGCAATGGCGGTACTGGACGATGCCAATACTTCTAAGTATGGCAATCCAAAGGCAACTAAGGTTAATATAGGAGTAAGGGACAACCCTGCCATACTTATATCAGGGCATGACCTGCTGGATTTAGAGCAACTGCTGGAGCAAACAGCAGGTTCAGGCGTGGATGTGTATACCCATGGCGAAATGCTACCTGCGCATTCTTACCCTTATTTTGAAAAGTATTCTCATCTTGTAGGCAACTATGGCAATGCTTGGTGGAAGCAAACCACAGAGTTTGCCACTTTTGGAGGGCCTATTTTATTTACTACCAATTGTATTGTGCCACCCCGCAACGAACAAATAAGACAGCGGATTTATACCACAGGTTCGACAGGATACCCCGACTGTGTACATATAGAGCCCGATAAAAATGGTAAAAAGGACTTTTCTGCAATTATTGAACATGCCAAAAAGTTGACCGCTCCTGAAGAAATAGAAAAGGGTACAATTGTCGGCGGATTTGCTCATGCACAGCTTACTGCACTTGCTGATAATATTGTAGATGCTGTCAAAGCCGGAGCTATTAAGAAGTTCTTTGTAATGGCAGGCTGTGACGGCAGAGCACGCAGCAGAGAATATTATACAGAATTTGCTTCTAAACTCCCTAAAGATACTGTTATTCTTACTGCCGGCTGCGCTAAATACAGGTATAACAAGCTCAATCTTGGCGAAATAGGCGGCATCCCCAGGGTGCTGGATGCAGGGCAATGCAATGATAGCTATTCGCTTGTGCTAATAGCCCTAAAATTAAAAGAAATCTTTGGATTGGACGATATCAACAAGTTGCCCATAGTGTTTAATATTGCTTGGTATGAACAAAAGGCAGTAATAGTTTTGCTTGCATTATTATATCTTGGGGTCAAGAACATTCATTTAGGTCCAACCTTACCCGGCTTTTGGTCAGCTAATGTAAAGGCAATAATTCAAAATGCCTTTGGCATAGGCACTATTGCCGCCGCTGATGAGGACATTGCTAAATTTTTAAGCTAATCAAGGATACTGCGCTCTACCGTCATTGCGCGGAGCAAAGCGACAAAGCAATCCAGGGCTAAGATACACGCTAAAGCGTGATGAAATACACTTGCCTAAATGCAAGTGATGAAATGCATTTACTGCGTAAATGGTGAAATACATTTGCGTCCGCAAATGATTAAGGAGAAGCTCTGGAGCAAGGCGTTGTAAGGTTATTTTATTCAAGGAGCAACCCTCTGAAGTCTGGATTGCTTCATTACCATTCGCAATGACTCTTACCCCATCGTCTTTGCGAGGCACAAAAGTGCCGAAGCAATCCAGCTCTTACGATAGCATAGCTTAACCTTACCTACAAGTCAATACTACAATACAATGTCGCCGCTAGGCGATACATAATGTCAATGCGTCAGCATTGATACATAATGCCACCTTTAGGTGGTACATAATGTTGCCTTTAGGCAACACATAATGCATTGCGTAGCAATGTACATAATGCCGCCGACAGGCGGTACTTTTTATTCCATTGCTTTTATATTTCTCTTTAGCGCTCTGCGTTGGCGATGCAGTTCCTCCGGCATTCTATCAAAAGTTTTGAAATATCGGTCAATTTCTTTTACTTCATCTACCCAATATTCCTTTTCTACCTTTAGGATACTTGCAAGTTTTTCCCTAGAGAAGTCCAACCCTTCTAAGTTAATATCTTCAGGATAAGGCACATAACCTATTGGAGTCTCTTGCGCGCTTACATTGCCTTCGCATCTTTCTACTATCCAATCCAGCACCCTCATATTGTCGCCAAAGCCCGGCCAAATGAATTTGCCGTTCTCATCAAGTCTAAACCAGTTGACATTGAATACTTTAGGCATATATTTTGCATCACGGCTACCCATTTTAAGCCAATGGCCAAAATAATCGCCCATATTATAGCCGCAAAAAGGCAACATTGCCATTGGGTCATGGCGAAGCACACCTACTTTGCCCGCTGCTGCCGCAGTAGTTTCTGAGGACATTATTGCCCCCATAAACACTCCGTGCTTCCAATCTCTTGCCTGATAAACTAGCGGAGTGGTCTTAGCGCGCCTTCCGCCAAATAGTATTGCGCTAAGAGGCACGCCTTGAGGTTTTTCCCAATTCTTAGAAATACAAGGACAATTCTTAGCAGGAGCGGTGAATCGGGAGTTGGGGTTAGCTCCAAGTATCTTTTTACCGTTTTCATCTACCATTCCGTCATGCCATTTGTTGCCTATCCAATCTTCCGCATTGGCAGGAGGATTGTTATCCAGTCCTTCCCACCATACGGTTTTATTATCCAAATTAAGTACCACATTGGTAAAAATCGTACCTTCTCTGGTGCTAGCAAGCGCATTGGGATTGCTTTTTTCGTTAGTGCCAGGCGCTACGCCAAAGAATCCGTTTTCGGGATTGATGGCATACAGCATTTTGCCTCTGCCTTTCCTTATCCATGCAATATCATCCCCTACCGTCCAGACCTTATAGCCTTTATCCGTATAAGTTTTGGGAGGAATCAACATAGCAAGGTTGGTTTTGCCACAAGCGGAAGGAAATGCCGCCGCTATATAAATAGTCTTACCGTCAGGCTTTTCCACCCCAAGGATCAGCATATGTTCCGCCATCCAATTTTCTTGACGGGCTTGATAGCTGGCTATCCTTAAAGCATGACATTTTTTACCTAGCAACACATTGCCGCCATAGCCTGAGTTTACAGAATAAATATAGTTTTGTTCAGGAAAATGGCAAATATATCTATTTTCCAGCTCCAGCTTAACTTTGCTGTGCACTCCTCTGGTAAAGTCATTGCTATCCCCTAAATGCTCTACTACTTTTGGGCCTACTCTGGTCATAATAATCATATTGAGCACTACATAAATGCTATCAGTCAGCTCTATGCCAATCTTTGCGAATCTGCTCCCTACCTTGCCCATACTGTACGGAATAACATACATAGTTCGCCCACGCATTGCACCTTCCGAAATCTTATGCATTAGCGCAAAAGTTTCCTCCGGGTCTTTCCAATTGTTGGTTGGGCCTGCCTCTTCTTTAGTTTTGCTGCAAATGAATGTGCGGTCTTCCACCCTTGCCACATCATTTACCGCTGTTCTATGATAAACACATCCCGGCAGCAATTTTTGGTTAAGTTTAATAATTTCGCCGGTTTTTGTAGCTTCTTTAATTAACTGATTTTTCTGCTTTTTGCTTCCGTCTATCCAAACTATTTTATCCGGACAGAAGATGCTCTCGTATTTGCTAATGAAGTCTAAAACATTCTTGTTAGTAGTCATTCGAGTTCTCCTTAAAAAAAAGTTTCCCACTTTAATGATGGTATTAATATTCTACCACATTATATTAATAATTGCAAATAAATGCCCTTCCTAAAATATATATAAAAAGCAGAAGTCGACTCGGGAGTTTGACACTTAAAATATAGCAAATCGCTGTTTAAGCCTGTGGGGGCTT
>CAYSNP010000023.1:0-26903 GCA_964432485.1 uncultured Christensenellaceae bacterium
CATAATAATTAATAGTAATTGAATGATTAATATGAGGCGCATATGAATGATATTAATAAGCAAATGAGGGCTAAGGAGGAGAGGACAATGGTTGAATATGTTAATAAAGCAATAGAAGCCAGTCTGTCCCGCAAGAGTGATTATGAGAAAGAGCAAGACGAAAGGCTTGTTGAGCTTAAAGAAATAGCTGCTCTTAGTCCAGATGATCCAAAAAGAAAAGCTGAAGTAAAAAAAATAAGAAAATCGTTACTTGACGCCAAAATTATTAATAAGAAAGGCGAACTTTGTAAAGAATACCAGTAAAAAATGTATAATAAACTTCCTAATCTTGTATTAGGTTTTCATGGGTGTAATACCTCAGTATTCGAAAAAGTAATTCTCGATAATCAATCTCTTGACTTTAGTAAAAACAGCTATGACTGGCTAGGTAATGGTATTTATTTTTGGGAGCAGAATCTAGAACGAGCAGTTAAATGGGCAAAGGATAAGCATAAAGAAGATTATGCTGTAATAGGTGCTTTGATAGACCTAGGCAATTGCTTGAATCTTGCTGGTAGTAGATGTTTAGACATAGTTCGCAAGGAGTACATAATCCTTAAAGAGGAGTTAGCTATCGCCAATATTCCTTTGCCTGAAAACAAAAATATTTATGGCAATAAAGATAAAATTTTAAGATTTCTAGATTGCAAAGTGATTGAGAGTCTTTGCAATAGATCGCTAAAGCAAAAAGAATTTGCATTTGATTCGGTCAGAGGCATGTTCTTAGAGGGTGAAGATATTTATGAAGGTTCAGGATTCAAATCAAAAACCCATATCCAAATATGTGTAAGAAATCCTAATTGCATTAAAGGATACTTTACCCCAAGAGATATCAATCAAGATTACCCGATACCATAGTATACCTTTTTTCGCATCGATATTTTTGCAGTTTTCTAATATTTTTAAGCATTGCTAATCTACCAAAAATATGGTAAACTTAACAATATTACAACCATCAAGGTTTAGTTGCCTTGTGGAAAGGCGGTGTTGCGGTATTTTAGACGAAAATGTTAAGGTTTTCTTAGGATTAGGTCATTTGGCACGCTTGGCTTGTATAAAGAGGCGAGCAGTTAACACAATATCCAAACTGCAAGTTGAAGCGCATATTGATATAGAGCATATTCCTTACCAAAAAAGGTTGGATTATCCCTACAAAAAGGTGAATAGGCTAGGCGCGCTAGGCGGTATGGGCAAAGGCGCATGGCTGCATTTACAAGGAGAGCTAAAAGAGGGGTTGAGCGCCGATTCTGCCTATATTTGGCTGGATACTTGGGGAGAGGGCGCTCTTTTTGGACAAGACGGTTCTCCTGAAATAGGACTTAATACCGTAGGCGGCATACTTGATATTTTTTCCCTGCCGCTATCTAAAAAGATTTTCCCAATCCCGCAAAGGTGCTACGAGGAAGGCAAAATTGATTTATGGGTAGAGACAGCCAATAACGGTTTGGGCGGCATAAGCTATGGCAAAAGCCGTTTGATTAGGGCAAATGTATTTACCTTCAATCAGGAAATAAAAGCATATTATTATGATTACCTAACCGTTTACTTTGCTTGCCAAAACGCAAAAGACGCCGCTGAAAAAAAGCGGCTGTCCCGTTTGCTTAGCAAGTCTTACGCATTGTCAAGAACTTCTGTCGAAAAGGCACGCCTTTTGTTAAGCACAGAGTTTCAAAAAACGGATAAAACTAATATAAGCGTATCTGCTATTGGTCATAGCCATTTGGATGTGGCATGGCTTTGGAAAGTAAACGAAACTGTGAGAAAAGCGGCACGTACTTTTTCCTCTGCTATTTTCAATTTTCAAAAGTATCCTAACTACATATTTTGCGCCAGCCAGCCTTTGGTATACCAAATGATAAAGGACAACTATCCCGCATTATTTGAAAGGGTAAAAGAGGCGGTAGCCGCAGGCAAGATAGAGCCCATAGGCGATATGTGGGTAGAAGCCGATATGAATTTAACAGGCGGCGAAAGCATTATCAGGCAAATTTATTACGGTAGAAAGTTTTTCCGTGAGGAATTTGGCAAAGAATCCGATATTTGTTGGCTGCCCGATGTGTTTGGTTTTTGCGGCTCGCTCCCCCAAATCCTTGCAAAAAGCGGCTTTAAATACTTTTCCACTATTAAAATCAGCTGGAACGAGTGCAATAAGTTCCCTTATACCACTTTTTTATGGAAGGGGATAGATAACGAAAGCGAAGTTCTGGTGCATATGCCGCCCGAAGGCAATTACGGCAGTGATGCCGCTCCGCATTCAGTAAAAAAGGCACTGCGGCAAAACAAAGACAATCCTAATATTGTTAAGAGCTTCCTTATGCCTTTTGGCTCAAGCGACGGAGGCGGAGGCGCGGGCGAGGGGCATTTAGAAACACTTATAAGAACAAGCAAGCTAAAAGGTTATCCCGATATTACCGTGCAACCTGTTTCACAATTTTTTAAGGATTTGGAAAGCGTAAGAGATAATTTAAGCACACATCAGGGCGAATTGTATTTAGAAACTCATCAAGGCACTTATACTACTCAATCAGAAAACAAGCGTCTTAATCGGCTTGCGGAAATGCGCATGCATAATTTAGAAGCACTTTGGGCGATAGCGGCAGAGCGGTTGCCTTATGACCCCGATAAGGCGGAAAGGCTATGGAAGCATATTCTTTTAGAGCAGTTCCACGATATATTGCCCGGCACTTCAATAGCGGCGGTGCATACCGAAAGCGTAGAGCGTTACAATGCTTTTTTGCCGCTCTTACAAGAGCAAACCGAAGCGCTGATGAATGCCTTAGGAAAGCCAGAGAAAGGAGCGTACTCTGCTCTTAACCTATCCCCTGTCAGGCAAAAGGGCTGGTTTAACTCCCCTTACGGTTGGACATTTTTAGATATTGCGCCTTATTCTGCTCAGCAAATAAAAATATCAGAGTCAATGGATACCGCACTTTTATCAAGCGACGGGTCAAGTATATCCAATGGGATAATCCGCCTTTGCTTTGATAAGCAAGGTACGGTGTGCTCACTTGTAGATATGCAATCGGGCATACAGTATTCAAAAGGCGGACTAAATCGCTTAACTATATATAGGGACAAGCGGCGTTTTTGGAATGCTTCCAATCTAGATTACAGCTATTATAAAAGGCGCAAACGGTATTTTCGACTGTTATCTTACAAGATTTACAAAGATGGTCCTTGTATAATTAGAGAAAATTTGCTAAAGAGCGGGTCAAGCGTAATTACGCAAAGGATAATATTAAAATTGGGTTGTCCTTATATGGAGTGTAAAACAGTTGTAGATTGGCGCAAAACGCATAAAATGCTGCGAGCCGATTTCTTTCCTTTTGGTTATGGTGATAAGTCAGTTGCGGATATTCAAATGGGGAATATTAGCAGAAGTACAGGTATGTCCTCGCCTATTGAAAAGGCACAATTGGATATTTGCGCACATAAATGGCTGGATGTTTCGGGAGCGGAGTTTGGCTCTGCAGTAATGAGCAACAGCAAGTATGGTTACAGAGCAAAAGAGGGACTGGTTAGCCTTAACCTGCTGCGCTCCACACAGTATCCCGCACCCCGTGCAGATAAGGGGCATCACCAATTTACTTATGCTTATTATCCCCATGGAAATGACCCTGCTTTACGCTGCGTAAAAGATGCGGCTTACGGGTTTTGCATTCCTCCTCTATTTTATGAGGGGATTTTGGAGCTGCCTCCAATTGTTGAGGTGAGTGCCGCAAATATTATAGCGGAAACAATAAAACCGTCAGAGCAAGGAGGATATTTGGTAAGGCTGTATGAGGACTGCGGAAAACAAAGCCTTGCTTGCCTCAAGTTTAGCTTGCCTTATAAAAACGCTTTTCTTGCGGATATGACGGAAAATATACTTGAGCCTGTCAATCCTGAAAAGTTATCTTTCAAGCCCTATGAAATAAAAACTTTAATATTTAAATAATTGGAGACATATGAAAAAGACATCAATGGCATATGGCCAGGTTGCAAAAAAAGATACTGCTGATATAGGAGACTACAGCACTAAAGAGCGGAATTATTTTTTGGTTGGGATGTTTGGACAAAACATAATTTATTCTTTAATTGGTGCGGCACTTAATTTATTTTATACCGATGTGCTGCTTGTAAGCACAACGGTGGTAGCTATTATTATGGCTCTTTCCAGGGTATGGGACGCTGTCAACGATATAATAATGGGTACGATAGTGGACAAGACCCGCTCCAAATGGGGAAAATGCCGTCCTTACCTCAAGTTTATTCCGCTGCCTATGGCGCTGGCAACTATTTTTCTTTTTCTACCGTTTACCGGCATTTCCGATGGAGCAAAAGTGCTGTATATTTGCCTTTCCTTTTTGCTGTGGGAAACTTTGTACACTTTAGGCGATGTGCCCCTTTGGGGGATGACTTCGCTTATGACAGCAGATGAAAACAAGCGCGCTAAACTCATTTCGTCCGCCCGTATAGTAAGCTCTCTGGGAGCGGTGATAATTGCGGTCTTTGCTCCGCTCAAAGATATGTTTGGCAAGCTGGACTTAGGGCTTTTTGCAAATACGGGGCAAGCCAATTATTCAGGCTATTTTTCCGAAGCGCAAGGCTATTTCTTTGCCGCTGTGGCACTTTCTGTGATAGGAGGCATCCTCTTTCGCATCCCCTTTAGCCATATAAGGGAAAGAATAGATACTTCTGCATCTAAGGACAACGGACTAAAGGAAAACTTAAAGCTAATGTTTAAAAACAAACCTTTCCTTTTGGCAATATCCTCTAGTATATTGGGATGTACCAAAATGCTGGTGGCATCGGCAGGGCTTTACTTTTGCAAATGGGTGCTGGGGAACGGTTCAGAAGGAATATGGATAATAGTGCTGGGCGGTTCTTTTATAGGAGGCACTCTTATTGCAATGGCATTGAGTACAAGCGTGGCTGTGCGCTTAACAAAAAAAAGGGCACTTCTGTTAAGTTCTTATTTGAGCGCAATACCTTTTCTTTTAATATTCTTTTTTAGCAATATAACTTGGCTGTTTATCACTTTGTTGGTAGCGGCGGGATTTTTTAGCGGTTTTTCTGATGTCTATCATACCACTATGGTTGCCGATAGCGTGGATTATATGGAGTGGAAGAGCGGCAAGCGTCTTGACGGGGTATTCTTTTCCGGACTTAACTTTAGTTCTAAGCTGACCGCCTCTATTACGCTGCTATTGTCCAACGGGCTTTTGAGCTTGGTCAAATATACGGACACTATTAAGTTATTAGAGGCGCAAAAGAAAGCGGCGGCAGCGGCAGGCAGTATATTTACCCTTAACTTTTCCGCAAGCTATCCCGATATAGCCAAAATGATGCTGATATTGATTACTATAGTTCCGGCAATAGGGTGCATACTACAAGCGTTGCCTATACATTTTTATAATTTAAGCGAAAAACGCCATAAAGAAATCTTAGAACAATTAGAAGTTTTGCGAAAAGCGAATAAAAATATATAAAAGCTCTTTTTTATCCGAAAAAGTATTGCTCCAGCATAGCGCAAAGAGTATGATAAATAGGCAAATGCAACTCTTGAACCTGATAAGTTATATTAGGCGGTACTTTTATTGCCAAGTCCGCTATTTTGCCAAGTTTACCTCCGTCCTGTCCTGTCAGCGCAATAGTTTTTATGCCTAAAGTGCGTGCAAGCGTTACTGCAAGTATGCAGTTTTCCGCATTGCCGGAGGTGCTAAGTGCAAGAAGTACATCCCCCTTTTTCCCCAGTCCTAAAAGAGCTTGAGCAAAACCGAATTCAACCCCGATATCATTGGCGGTTGCGCTTGAAAGCGATAAGCATTCGCCTAAAGAAATTGCGCCCAATGCCCCCTCCAGCTTTTGAGAAAGCCTTTGTCCGTAAGGGGCTCTCTCCAATTCTTTTTTCAAATCTTTATCTATTTGCCGCTTTATGCAAAAGCCTTTCATTAGCTCTCCCACTATATGCGAGCAATCAGCCGCACTGCCGCCGTTGCCGCAACACAATAGCTTTCCTCCACCCTTATACGCTTCCGCTATTACTGAAAAGGCCGTGGCAATTTGCTGCTCTAACCCTACTAAGGCGGGGTATCTCTCCAAAGTGCTATGTAATATATCCGCAATTTTTTCCGTTATTTTTATTCTTATATTCATTCTTATATTCATTCCTCCAATGTGTTGTAGGCACAAAGACTTGTTGAAATAACAATGTATTGCGATGTATATGCCCCGTTAGTTTTCAAGTTTATATATTACTGCCGACAAAGCCGCATAATCACCTACTGCCTCCCCCAATTCAGCAGGGAGGATTTGGCATACCTCCACGCTTTCCCGCAATCCTTCTTTTTCTAGTTCTTGCCGCATAGAGCTTTCCATTAGGCGGCTGCTGCGCATATATACGCCGCCTATAATTATTCGTTCAGGATTAAAAAGGTCTATAAGAATTGCCAGCCCTCTGCCTAAAACAGCTCCGCTTTTTTTGTAGATTTCAGCGCAAGCGCAATCCCCTTCCGTTGCCAGCTCAGCTATCAATTTAGCACTTATATTTTCTGCTGACCCCGCACGCTGCAAAAGCGGCACAGTTTTGCCCTTTTCAAGTGCGGCAAGCGCATATTCTCTGCCCATAGCAGCTATGCCGCCGCCAGAACAAAAGCCTTCCAGCGAGCCTACTTTTCCATACCCTGTCGGGCCATTATAAGACATCCTTATATGCCCTGCCTCTCCTGCCATACCGCTTGTGCCCTTATATAGTCTACCGTCCAAGATAAGACCTGCCCCCAGCCCTGTGCCGAAAGTCAAGTACAGCATATTATCCGCACCCCTGCCTGCCCCATACTTCCATTCCGCAAGCGCGCAAGCATTGGCATCATTGCTTAAAAAAGTTGGTAGTCCTGTTTTTCTTTGGAAAAATTCCACTATGGGAATGTTATCCCACCCTACTAGGTTAGGAGGAGACATAATCAGCCCTTTGGTACAATCAAGAGGTCCTCCTACACTAATGCCGATGCCCTTTACATTTTGAGCATGCGACCATTTGCTTATAATAGCGTATAACCGCTCTAATACTTCATACGGGCGGCCTATCGGAGTGGGGAAGCTCTCTTTTTTAAGGAAAGTCAAACCTTTATCCTTTACCTCCGCAAGGCAAGCGGCGCATTTTGTGCCGCCTATATCTATACCAATAAACTTCATACTCTTTTTCCTTACATACTTTTGTTGCAAAAGTGCTGTGACAGCGCCTTAATTATAACATAACAGGCGGCAAATTAAAATATATAATTGAGCGTAAAGGCGTTTTTATAAAAATATAAGAATCTTTGCAAAAGCTATTTTAATGTCTTAATATTAAAAAAACACCACTTGCCTGCGGTGCTTTTTACTATTTTATTAGGTTTGCTTTATACCATTTCCAGAATAACTTTTTCGGCATTGTCGCCTCTGCGGTTGCCAAGCCGAATAATACGGGTGTAACCGCCGCCTTGTCCCAGCTCCTGTTTGCGATTGGCATATTTGGGAGCATATTCGGTAAATATCTTTTCTATCAATGGATATTTAATATCTCTGGTACGCTCTCTATATTCGCTTTTGCTTTCCTTTTCGCCTTTGGGCTCTTTAATATCAGCAAGCACCGCCAGCATGCGCCTGCGTGCCGCCAGCTTTTTAGGTCCGTCATTGATAAAGTCCACATCGATTTTTTCATCTTTGCGGTTGAGTTTTTGCTTTTTTACATTTACCGTATCAGTATAAGTTCTTATTGCCAAAGTTACCATTCTTTCTGCAACCCTGCGTGCTTCTTTTGCCCTTTGCAATGTGGTTTCAATCTTACCGTGCCAAAGCAGCTGAGAGGCTTGCGAGATTACCATTTGCACCCTTTGGTCTGTCCTTCTTCCCAGCTTTCTATTACCTGCCATTATTTCTCTCCTTGCTCGTCTTTTTTATGCAGCCCCAGTCCGATAGCTTCCAGCTTGCTTATAACCTCGTCAAGAGATTTCCTGCCTAAGTTTCGCACTTTAAGCATATCCTCTTCCGTCCTCTTTACCAAATCTTCTACAGTAAATATGCCTACACGCTTTAGGCAATTTAAGGGACGAACAGATAGGTCCAGCTCCTCTACGCTCATTGAAAGTGCCTTGTTCTGTTCCGCACTATCCAAGCCCTTTAGGGTCTCCAAATCGCCCATTTCGTCTACCAAATTAATGAAAAGCTGCAAATGGTCGCATAGAATCTTAGCTGCAAGAGATATTACTTCTCTAGGGCTGGAGGCTATATTTGTCTTAACAGATAAGGTAAGTTTGTCATAATCAATGCTTTGCTCTACCCTGGTGCTCTCCACCGCATAGGAACAGCTAAGCACGGGCGAGAAAATCGAGTCTATAGGGATATAGCCTATGGGCATATCAGGGCGGCGATTGTTTTCGCTGGAAACATACCCTCTCCCTTTTGCTATGGTAAGCACCATATCAATTTCACCATCTTCCTCAAGTGTGCAAATAACAAGCCCTTTATTAAGTGCCTCAATATCTTGCGGAAAGTCAATATCAGCAGCGGTAACTGTACCTGCAGCGTTAGCTTTCAGCCTTACATTATGGGTATAATTGGGGTCATCAGAATGCACTTTAACCGCAAGAGATTTGATATTTAAGATAATTTCGCAAACATCCTCCCTTACGCCGGGGATAGTGCTGAACTCATGCATTATGCCTTCTATTCTAATGCCTATTACAGCAGCGCCGGGTAGCGCTGTTGCCAATATTCTTCTTAGGCTATTGCCTATTGTCGTGCCGTAACCTCTTTCAAGCGGCGAAATGACAAAGTTTGCTTCTGCACCGTTTGCGTTTTCGTATGCGGTAATTTCCGGCCTGACCATTTCCATCATAATTTTTCTAACCTCCTGTTATAAAAAAGGGAGTACTATTTGGAATATAACTCAATAATTTTATGTTCTTCTATAGTTAAGTCAATATCCTCACGGGTAGGCAGCGCTATTATTTCTCCTGTAAGCGTAGCGCTGTCAAAAGTGAGCCATTTAGGAAGGTTGAGGATTTTGCTGCCTTTTAGCTCCTCAAAGAAGGGCTTGTCCCGCTTGTTTTCCTTAACTGCAACAATATCGCCTGCCTTAACGAGATAGCTGGGTATATCCACCCTTTTGCCATTGACTGTAATATGTCCATGATTGACCAATTGTCGGGCCTGAGCGCGGCTTGAGCCGATACCCATACGGTATACAACATTATCCAGCCTTCTTTCAATTAAGGAAAGCATATTTTCGCCTGTAACCCCACGCATTTTTTCTGCCATTTCGTAATATTTGCGGAATTGCTTTTCAAGCAGCCCGTAAGCTCTCTTGGTCTTTTGCTTTTCACGCAATTGAATGCTGTAAGGCGTGTTCTTTTTGCGCCTTGCCCCGTGCTGACCCGGAGGAGTGGGGCGATTGACTATTGCACATTTAGGCGAGAAGCATCTTTCACCTTTAAGAAATAGTTTAGTCCCCTCTCTTCGACAAATGCGGCAATCCGCACCTGTATATCTAGCCATTGGTAACCTCCAATTATAATCTTCTCTTTTTAGGCGGACGACATCCATTGTGAGGAATGGGTGAAACATCCTGAATCTTAGTGACCTCTATTTCTGCAGTTTGCAGAGCACGGATGGCAGATTCCCTGCCTTGTCCCGGACCTTTGACATATACTTCTACTTGGCGTATACCGTTGAGCTTTGCAACCTTAGCAGCATCTTCCGCTACCATTTGAGCGGCAAAAGGAGTAGATTTTCTGCTGCCTTTCAGCCCAATTTTACCCGAAGAAGACCAGCTTATCGCATTGCCTCCCATATCTGTAAAAGTAACGATGGTATTGTTAAAAGAGCAATGTATATGAGCTTGTCCTTTATCTATCCTTTTAAGGTCTTTTCTCTTTTTTATTGTTGACTTCCTGACAGCCATTATCTTTCTCCTTAACCCTTTTTCTTAGTGCGACCGACGGTGCGCTTCTTGCCTTTGCGTGTGCGTGCGTTTTGCTTAGTGTTTTGTCCCCGCACAGGCAGTCCTTTTCTATGCCTAATACCCCGATAGCAGCCAATTTCCATCAGTCTTTTAACATTAAGCATATTTTCCCGTTTTAGGTCGCCTTCTACCCTTATATGGTTGTCAATATATTTACGGATAAGAGCAGCTTGGTCTTCGGTAAGGTCTACAACTCTGGTATTAGGATCTATATTAGTTTCCTTTAAGATTTTGTTAGATGTGACCCTGCCTATGCCATAGATATAGGTGAGCCCTATTTCTATTCTCTTCTCACGCGGCAAGTCTACGCCTGCAATACGAGCCATCTATAACCTCCAATTAATCTATCTTTTTGGTAACGGGCTTTTTTTTGCACTTTTCTGCCCGATTGTAACCGATTTTCGCCATATCTAAACTTGAACTAGGCTATTATAGCATAATTGTTTTGCAAATAGCAAATAATTTAGCCTTGTTTCTGCTTATGCTTAGGATATTTACTACATATAATCATCACTTTACCGTTGCGCTTAATTACCTTACATTTATCGCAAATCGGCTTTACCGATGGCCTAACCTTCATTTGCTTGTCCTCCTATTTCTTGTTGCGGTAAATTATCCTGCCTTTGTTTAAGTCATAAGGGCTCATAGCCACTTTTACAGAGTCACCTACGCATACTTTTATGTATCTGACCCGCATTTTGCCGGCAAGGTATGCAAGGATAGTATGACCGTTGGTCAGCTCCACCTTAAACTTAGTACCGGGTAAAATCTCTGTAATTGTGCCTTCGACTTCGATTATGTCGTCCTTAGACATGCAAACCTCCGTTAATTATAGATTTTGAGCGCACTAAAAAGTTCCGCATCAAATATTTTAGTGTTATTTGCTAACTTATCCGCAATCTTTTGTATAACCTCGCCCTCGTTTTTCAAGTGCTTGATTTTCTTTAGCTTGGCTTTGGCAAGCAAGCGTGTTTTCCCGTCAGCAATACGCACAAAATCACTATCTACTATTTCAACTACAAGAAAGAATCTGCCCTTATCTCTACCTGCCCGAGAATATACCACGCTGCCCAGCGTTATGGGTTGATACATACTTGTTGCCTCACAAAGTTAATATTTCCACTCCTTCAGCAGTCACTATAATAGTATTTTCATAATGAGCCGAAGGTTGGCTGTCGGCGGTAATAACCGTCCAGTTATCCTTTGCCACCCTTACTTCATAACCGCCCGCGCAAATCATTGGTTCAATAGCAAGAGCCATACCTGCGCTTATGCGTTCCCCTTTGCCGCGGACGCCATAGTTAGGCACATAAGGGTCTTCGTGCAAATCCTCTCCAATCCCGTGCCCTACCAGACTCCTTACCACGCTAAAGCCATTGCGCTCAGCGTGCTCTTGAATAGTAGCGCCCAAATCCCCCAGCCTTACGCCTTCGGCAATCATATTAATTCCTGCAAAAAAGCATTCCTTTGTAACACGGGCAAGTTTTTCCTTTAATGCGCTAACTTTTCCAATGCGTATGGTGCGCGCCGCATCTGCATGCAACCCTTTGAAGGCCGCGCCTGTATCTATTTTAAGCAGCATACCTTCTTGCAGCACCCTTTGGTTGGGTATACCGTGCACCACTTCGTGGTCTATACTGGTGCAAAGCGTGCCGGGGAAGCCGTTATAGCCCAGAAAACTTGGTGCGGCATTTTGCGAAATAATATAGTTATACGCCAACTTATCTAAGGCTTTGGTGGTAACTCCTTCCTTAGCATGTTCTTGTACTAAATTGAGAGTGTCCCTTACAATTTCGCCCGCTTTGCGCATAAGCTGTATTTGACTTTCGCTTTTTATCTTAATTGCCACTAATCAACCTTTCTACTTCCTTGAATGTTTGGGCTACATTGCTGTTGCCATCTACATTATAAAGTATATTCTTTGACTTGTAATACTCTATAAGCGGAGCGGTTTGCTTTTCATATACTGCAAGTCTATTTTTAACCGTTGCTTCTTTATCATCTTCCCTTTGGTAGAGCAGTCCGCCGCACTTAGTACAAAACACGCCTTGATAGGTGCTTATATGGTATACTTCGCCGCAATTGCAAGCCCGCCTGCCGGCAAGCCTGCCTATCACTAGCGAAAAGTCAACTTCTATATTAATCACATAATCAATTTCGGTGATTTTATCCAGCGATTGCGCTTGGCTAATGGTGCGAGGAAACCCGTCCAGTATAAATCCTTGCTGGCAATCCTCTTTCTTTAGCCTTTCCGCTACAATATCTATTACCACTTCGTCAGGGACAAGCTCCCCTCTATCCATAAAACTTTGCGCATACTTGCCTAGCTGTGTTTTTTCCGCAATATTTTGCCTAAACACATCTCCCGTCGAAATATGAGGGATATTGTACTTATTTTTAATAAGAGAGGCTTGACTGCCTTTGCCCGCGCCCGGTGCGCCCAAAAGAATTATTCGTATCATTTTAAGAATCCCTTATTGTGTCTGACTAATAGTTGCGATTCTAGCTGCTGCTGGAACTCAAGCGCCACGCTGACAGCAATCAGCAGTCCTGTTGCGCTAAAGGATTTGCTTAGTCCAAGTTTGGAGAATCCGTCCAGCTTCAAAATAAAAGTAGGAATAAGAGCAACGAAAGCAAGGAACAGCGCTCCAAACAGCACTATACGGTTGTTAATCTTTTTAAGGTAGTCGCTTGTGGGCTTGCCCGGTCTGATACCGGGTACAAAGCCGCCGTTACTTTGAATCATCTTTGCTACATCATCGGGATTGAACTGTATTTGCGAGTAGAAATAAGCAAAGAAGATAATTAGGACAAATACAAGCAAAGGATATAAGTTGCCATCGCCTGTACCAAACCAAGTGATATACCATTGTCCCCCTTTAGTTGCGCCCCAGCCTGCAAATGAAATAATCATTTGAGGGAACATAATCAAAGAGCTTGCAAAAATAATGGGCATAACGCCGCTGGCATTGACTTTGATAGGTATATGGGTAGACTGTCCGCCATACATTTTATTGCCTTTTATTTGTTTGGCATAATGCACGCTAATTTTTCTATCCGCCAGGTCCACAAACACTATTAGCCCAAAGAGCAAGATAACCAGCAAGAAGAATGCCAGCAGAAACCATACTTCGGTAGTATCTCCGGCCTTTAACGAGTTGGGCAATGCACTGATAGCCCCTAACAGCGACATGCCAAGGGAGGATATTATGCCAATAAAGATTATTAGCGAAGTACCGTTACCTATACCATACTCGGTGATACGCTCCCCAAGCCACATTACCAGCGAGCTGCCTCCGGTAAGGATGATAACTATAAAAATCATGGTAAAGATTTCCGATGCTTGAGAATCGCCAAAAGCGGGCTTGATATAAGCCTTCCAACTAAACATAACGCCAATGGCTTGAACTACAGCAAGCAGCACCGCAAAATACCGGGTATACTCCGTAATCTTTTTTCTGCCCTCTTCTCCTTCTTTGCTAAGTTTTTCTAGTTTAGGGATAATCAAGGTAAGCAACTGCATTATAATAAAGGAGTTAATAAAAGGGATAATACCTAGCGCAAAGATAGTACCGTTTTGCAGCGAGCCGCCGGTAATAGCGGACAGCAATTGCAAAAAGTCATTATCTTTAAGCGTGGCAAAGCCCATTTGTCCTACATTCAAACCGGGGATAGGCACAAAACAACCCAATCTATATATAAGAATAATCAAAAAAGTATAAAACAATTTCTTTCTTATATCCGGCGCTTTTAATGCATTTTTTAGTGTTTGCAACATTTTATACTACCTCTGCCTTTCCGCCTGCACCCTCAATTTTTTCTTGTGCAGACTTGGTAAATTTGCTGGCTTTAACTGTTAGTTTTTTAGTAAGAGCGCCTTCGCCCAACACCTTTAAGCCCGCAGGAGCAATTTTGCTGATTACCCCGTTTTCTTTAAGCATTTGAGCGTCAATTACAGTATCATTATCAAATATTTCTAACTTTGCAACATTGCAAATAGTATATTCTGCCTTAAAGATATTGGTAAAGCCTCTTTTAGGGATACGCCTGACCAAAGGCATTTGTCCGCCTTCAAAACCCGGCCGCACGCCTCCGCCGCTTCGGGCATTTTGCCCTTTATGTCCTTTACCGCTTGTCTTGCCAAGCCCTGAGCCTATGCCGCGCCCTTTTCTTTTTCTATCTTTAGTAGCGCCCGGAGCCGGAGCTAAAGAATGTAATTTCATATAGTTATAACCTCCTAATCTGCCTGTTCCACCTTAACAAGATGGGCAACAACCTTTAGCATGCCTTGCAGAACTTTGCTATCCTCGAAAGTTACGCTTCTGCCTATCTTTCTCAGTCCTAAAGCTGCCATTGTATCTTTTTGCTTTTTTAATCTGCCAATAGTGCTTCTTGTTTGGGTTATCTTTAATTTAGCCATAGCCTTACCTCCGTTAGCTCAATATCTCTTCTACACTTTTTCCACGAAGAGCCGCAATCTTTTCCGCCGAACGCAAAGAGCGCAGCCCCGCAATTGTAGCTTTTACGCAATTGATAGGATTGTTAGAGCCTACGGACTTTGTCCTAATATCTTTGATACCGCTTGCCTCTAGTACGCTTCTGACAGGACCGCCCGCTATCACGCCCGTTCCTTCCTCGGCAGGGAGCAGGAGCACATGGCCGCTACCGTACTTGCCTATTGTAGAATGAGGAATGGTATTGCCGTCCAGGCTGATTTGAAACATATCTTTTTGAGCCGCTTTATTAGCTTTTTCAATAGCTTCCGGCACTTCTGCCGCTTTACCAAAGCCCATACCAATCTTACCAAAACCGTCGCCTACTACAACCAATGCGGCAAAGCGCATATTTCTACCGCCTTTTACCACCTTAGTTACCCTGTTAATGCTAACGGTCTTTCTAATTAAGTCGTCTTTAGCCTCTCTCTTAAATCTTTCAGTCCTTGCCATTTTTCTCTCCTAAAACTTCAATCCGGCTTCTCTTGCGCCCTCAGCTACCGCTTGCACTCTGCCCGTATAAATATAGCCGCCTCTGTCAAATACCACATTTTCGATACCTGCAGCCAATGCTTTTTTTGCAACTTGCTGACCTACAAACTTAGCGGCATCTATTTTGCTCATTTTTGCAATGCTGCTTGCCACTTCTTTTTCTAAAGTGCTGCTTGCCGCCAGCGTATGTCCTTTGGTATCGTCAATAACTTGGGCATAAGTATGATTAAGTGACTTGAAAACGCAAAGGCGCAGTCTTTCGGGAGTGCCTGTAATAGCTTTTCTGATACGCTTATGGATTTTGCTTCTTTTCTTGTTTCTATCAATTTTTGTAATCATATTTGGCGCTCCTTTTACTTACCTGCCTTCTTGCCTTCTTTATGGGGCACATCCTCGCCACGGTAACGGATACCATATCCGTGATAAGGTTCAGGCTTGCGTGTAGCACGAATGGTAGCGGCAGTTTGTCCCACCAAAGTTTTATCTATGCCTTTTACCTCTAGTTCGGTAGGGTTAATGCAAGCAATACTAATCCCTTCAGGTGCTTTAATTTCGATAGGATGCGAATATCCTACATCAAGCACTAAGGTATCGCCTTGCATTTTAGCTCTGTATCCTACCCCTTTTAAGATTAGACCTTTTACGAATCCTTTGTCCACTCCTGTAACCATATTTTGGATAAGGGATCTATACAGACCGTGAGCCGACTTTACGCTCTTTTCCTCGCTGCTACGGGTGAGGACAACTTCCTTTTCCCCGATTTCCACATTGATTTTATCATTCCTGATTGCTTGGGTTAAAGTGCCGAGAGGGCCCTTAACTTCCACAATACCTTGATTGAATGCCACTTTAATATTTTCTGCTAACGCTATGGGTAATCTGCCTACTCTTGACATTGCTTGCCTCCTTTACCATACATAAGCGAGCACTTCGCCGCCTACACCGTTGGCGACCGCTTCTCTGCCCACCATAACGCCTTTGCTTGTGGAAATAATAGCAATGCCCATACCGCCTAGCACTTTGGGTATTTCGTTATGCTTGGCATATACTCTCAAGCCGGGCTTGCTAATCCTCTTTAGGCCTGTAACTACTTTTTCATTATTAGGGCCATACTTCAAGTCTACCTTTATGGTATCTTGTATACCCTTTTCATCCTTTTCTATGGAGTACGCCGCAATATATCCTTCTTTAACTAAAATTTCAGCAATAGACACCTTCATTTTAGAAGCAGGAATCAATACTGTAGCGTGGCGTGCAGTTAATGCATTTCTTATGCGTGTAAGCATATCCGCAATGGGGTCAATAATAGCCATATTTGATCCTCCTTTTTACCAGCTTGCCTTTCTAACGCCGGGGATTTGTCCTTTATAAGCCAAATTCCTAAAGCATATTCTGCAAATGCCGTATTTTCTAAGCACAGCGTGAGGTCTGCCGCAAATTGAGCAGCGAGAATACTGCCTGGTAGAAAATTTTTGTTTTCTTTTTTGTTTTTGAATCATAGCTGTTTTTGCCATCTTCAATCCTCCTACTTTCTAAAGGGTAGCCCAAGCAAGCGAAGCAGTTCCCTGCCCTCTTCGTCAGTTTTGGCAGAAGTAACTATACACACATCAAAGCCTCGCACCTTTTCTACTTGGTCATAAGCTATTTCCGGGAAGGTGATTTGCTCTTTAATACCTAGTGAGTAATTGCCTCTACCGTCAAAAGACTTAGGCGAAAGCCCTCTAAAGTCTCTCACTCGAGGTAAAGCTATAGAGATAAGTTTGTCAAGAAAATTCCACATTTTATCTCCACGCAAGGTAACCATAGTAGCAATATTATGTCCTGTCCTGACTTTGAAGTTAGAAACAGACCTTTTAGCTTTAACCACACACGCTTTTTGCCCTACAATAAGTTCTATTTCGCTCATAGCTTGATTAAAGCTCTTTGCATTATCCTTTATTTCGCCCAGACCTGCATTTAGCACTATCTTTTCTAAGCGGGGGACTTGCATAACAGACTTATAATTAAAGGTCTTTTTAAGCTCCGGTACTATTTCGCTACGATATTTTTCCTTTAAGCGGTTGACATAAACCTTTTTGGCTTCTGTACTAGCCGCATTACTTTTGGCCGCCATATGGTCCTCCTATTCTTTATCGTCACTTGGCAAATCTTCTGTTGCCGCATCATCTGATTGCTCTGCATTTTCTGCTGGCTCTGCTCCTGCATCTTTTGCAGGCTCAACAATTGCTTCTTCTTTTTCTGCAGGCTCAACAACTACTTCTTCTTTTTCTGCAGTCTCAACAATTACTTCTTCTTTTTCTTTTTTAGGTTCTGCAACTACTTCCGCTTTTCCTTGTTTTACTGCTTGCTCAACTGTTTGGGTAGCTGCTTGTTCTGCAGCTTTTTCAGCCGCTTTTTCAGCCGCTATCGCACTTTTGCGCCTTACGGATGCTTTTGCCTTTTTTTCGGTAGGACGCTTAGTCACCAGTACTGCATCACATTTGGCGCAAATCCTTTGCTTTTTACCGTCCACTTCTCTATGGCGCACCCTTGTGGGCTTGCCGCAAGCGGCACAGATAGGCATTAGATTGCTTAAATCAATTGTGCCGGGCTGTTCAATAATGCCGGAGCGGTCGCTGGCTTTCCTTGCTTTTACATGCTTTTTAATTACTGTATCCAGGTTCTTCCCTTCGATAAGAGCACGCCGCTTTGCAGAATCTATTCCTACTATCACACAGGGCTTGCCTTTATCGCTACCCGCAATAATCATAGCATAATCGCCTTTTTTTACATTAAATGATGCCATTGTAGCCTCCTATAACACTTCGGGCGCAAGTGAGATTATTTTCATGTAATCTTTTTCACGCAATTCTCTTGCCACAGGCCCAAAAATACGGGTGCCTACAGGCTGTTTTTGGCTGTCTATAACTACTGCGGCATTGTCGTCAAAGCGGATATGCGACCCGTCTTTTCTGGCAAGTCCTTTTGCAGTCCTTACAATAACCGCCCTAATAATTTGACCTTTTTTTACTTTTCCGCCGGGTATGGCACTCTTTACGCTGGCTACAATAACATCGCCTATTCCGCCGCTTCTAACAAAAGAGCCGCCTAGTACCCTTATGCATTCAATTTCTTTTGCGCCGCTGTTATCGGCTACTTTTAATCTTGATGTGGGTTGTACCATGCTCTCCTCCTACTTAGCCTTTTCGATAATTCTTGCAAGACGCCAGCACTTATCCCGAGAAATTGGACGAGTCTCCATAATTTCTACAGTATCGCCAATACCGCATTCGTTATTTTCATCATGCACTTTAAACTTAGTTGTTTGCTTGATATACTTTTTATAAAGCGGGTGCTTGACAATATCCTCTACTTGAACGGTAATAGTTTTCTGCATTTTGTCACTTACGACAAGGCCTGTTCTGGTCTTTCTTAAATTTCTTTCTACCATATTTCTATCTCCTTACTTAGCGGCCTTTTTCCTGGCTGTGGACTTGACTACTTGCTCGCTGATGCCTAGCTGTCTTTGCCTGATAATAGTCTTGACTCTTGCAATATCTCTTTTGCAAGTTACCAATACCATAGGATTGCTAAGTTGCTTAATAGCATGCTTAAAGCGAAGGTTAAACAATTCGGCCTTTAATTCATCTAACTTATTATTAAGCTCTTCGTTAGAAAGCTCAAAAAACTTAGTTGCGCTCATATTGACCTCCTTCTTGTGTGTCTTCAACCTTTTTGATAAACTTGCTCTTAACAGGCAATTTATGTGCTGCAAGCCTTAATGCTTCTCTTGCAACAGTTTCGTTAACGCCGGCTATTTCGAACATAACTCTATCAGGCTTAACTACTGCCACCCAATACTCGGGGCTGCCCTTTCCGCTGCCCATTCGGGTTTCGGCAGGTTTTTTAGTAACAGGCTTATGAGGGAATATATTTATCCAAACCTGTCCGCCTCTCCTGATATAGCGTGTCATTGCTACACGAGCGGCTTCTATTTGGTTGCTGGTCACCCAGCCGCCTTCAAGCGCCACCAAACCGTAGTCCCCATAGGCAATTTTGTTGCCTCTGGTAGCTCTGCCCTTTATAACGCCACGGAATTGTTTTCTTCTTTTTACTCTTTTAGGCAGTAACATATCAGTCATTACCTCCTGTAGAAATAGATGCGCTGGCTTTGGTAAAAACTTCGCCTTTATAAATCCAAACTTTTACGCCTATAATACCGTAAGTAGTTTTAGCTTCCGCAAACCCGTAATCTATATCCGCTCTTAAAGTGTGCAGCGGAATAGAACCTTCATGGTATTGTTCGCTTCGGGCTATTTCTGCTCCGTCCAGTCGCCCTGACACCATAGTTTTGATACCTTTAACGCCCGCTCTCATTGCTCTGCCCATAGCTTGCTTCATTGCTCTTCTGAATTGAGCACGCTTTTCAAGCTGCGTTGCAATGCTTTCTGCAATTAGTTGAGCATCCGCATCCACCCTTTTTACCTCTAGGATATTTATGCTTACCTCAAGAGTGGGTACTATCTTTTCCACCTTTGCCTTTATTTCTCTTACGCCGGCGGCTTCCTTGCCTATTGCCACTCCGGGGCGTCCGCAATGTATGCCTACCGTAATGGTGCTTGCCGCTCTTTCTATGGTGATACGGGATATTGCGGCCGCGTAGTAATCTTTCTTAATCATTTCCCTGATTTGATTATCTTGTTTAATATAATTGGCAAAAGTCTTTTTATCGGCATACCATTGAGTATCCCAAGATTTAATAATACCTACTCTAAGCCCATGCGGATTTACTTTTTGACCCATTTAGTCTTATCCTCCTAATTATTTGCGTCATCAAGGATGACTGTAATATGGCTGGTGCGTTTTAGTATACTTGCCGCTCTGCCATGGGCACGGGGTCTAAACCTCTTTAAGGTAGGCCCTTGCCCTGCATAGCATTCCGCAACTTTTAAGTCCTCTTTGCTAAGCCCTAAATTATGTTCGGCATTAGCCGCAGCAGAATTAACCAATTTTAAGATAGGTAGACTGCTGGCTTTATTGAGATTGTTAAGGATAGCTACCGCTTCGGTGTAGCCCTTGCCCCTGATAACATCCAGCACAGCCCTTACCTTATAAGGAGAAATCCTAATATACTTACCCACAGCTTTCGGCCTCTTATCAGCCAGCGCTGCTCTTGCCTCTGCTTTTTCTTTTATTCTCTTTGCCATATCGCTCTCCTATCTGCCGCCTGAGGTTTTGCTGCCTGCATGCCCTCTAAAAGTCCTGGTAGGCGCAAACTCGCCTAACTTTAAGCCAACCATATCTTCTGTAATATAGACAGGCACATGCTTTCTGCCATCGTGAACTGCTATGGTGTGTCCGATAAACTCAGGAAATATGGTAGATGCTCTGGACCAAGTTTTAATTGGCCGCTTTTCGTTGGCATCGTTAAGTGCTTTTACTTTTTTCAATAAATGAGGGGCAACATAAGGGCCTTTTTTAATAGATCTGCTCATACTTTATCTCCTAATTTATGCGTTTGATAATAAACTTATCAGACCTGTTCTTTTTCTTTCTGGTCTTGAATCCTAAGGTGGGCTTGCCCCAAGGTGACATAGGAGAGGGCATACCGATAGGTGATTTGCCTTCGCCTCCGCCGTGAGGGTGGTCGCTGGGATTCATAGCAGAGCCACGCACAGAAGGCCTAAAGCCCATATGGCGCTTGCGCCCCGCTTTTCCAATATTGACAATTTCATGTTCTATATTGCCTACTTGCCCTACGGTAGCTCTGCAAGCAATGGGGATATAGCGCATTTCGCCGCTGGGCATACGCAAGGTTGCAAGTTTGCCCTCCTTAGCCATAAGCTGAGCGCTTACACCTGCGCTACGCGCTATTTGTCCGCCTCTGCCGGGCTGCATTTCGATATTGTGCACTATTGTGCCTACAGGCATATCTGCAAGAGCCATAGCATTGCCCGCTTGAATATCGCTGCCCGCTCCGCTTATTACAGTATCTCCTACATTAAGCCCTACGGGCGCAAGGATATATCTTTTTTCGCCGTCCGCATAAGCAAGCAAGGCTATGTTTGCGCTGCGATTAGGGTCATACTGAATACTTTTAACCTTAGCAGGAACACCGTCTTTTCTTCTCTTAAAATCAATTATACGATATTTATTGCGATTGCCCCCGCCTCTATGGCGTACGGTAATCTTGCCTTGAACATTTCTGCCGCCTGTCTTATTTTTACTTTCTAGCAAGCTTCGCTCGGGCTTTTCGCTGGTAATTACAGAAAAGTCCTGAACGCTCATAAAGCGTCTGCCTGGAGTTGTCGGGCGATACTTCTTTATTGCCATTTCTTTCCTTCCTCCTGTTACGCTAAGCTCTCGAAGAACTCAATAGCTTTGCTATCCGCAGTCAGCTTGACATATGCTTTTTTATATGACGGACGCCTGCCTTCGTCGCGTCCCATTCTCTTTAGCTTGCCCTGACGGTTGGCAACATTAACGCTTGCAACCTTAACCTTAAAGATACTTTCGACAGCCTTTTTTATTTGAGGTTTAGTCGCTCTTTTATCCACTATAAAGGTATAGAGTTTATCAGGTACGCCGTTATAGCTCTTTTCTGACAAAACGGGCTTGATAATTATATCGTATGCGCTCATACTGCGTAAGCCTCCTCAATCTTTTTGATAGCATCCAAAGTCACCAGCACCTTGCTTGTGTTTACTAAGTCATAAACATTGATAAGAGTGGCTTCCAAAGTTTTTAGCAAAGGGATATTGCGGCTGGCAAGCAAAGTCTTGTTATCGTTTTCGCTTAACACCAACAGTGTCCTTTTTTCCAGTCCAAAGTTGCCTAGTATTGCTGCTATCAGTTTAGTTTTAGCTTCTGCAAGCTCTATCTTATCTACTACAATAAGCTCTTCTGCCCTAATCTTTTGCGATAGTGCGCTTTTGAGTGCTAAAGTTTTTAGCTTCTTATTAATTTTTTGAGAATAATCCCGTGGAGTATGCGCAAAAACCACTCCGCCGCCTTTCCATTGAGGTGAGCGAATCGAACCGTGCCTTGCCCGCCCTGTGCCCTTTTGTCTCCAAGGCTTTGCGCCGCCGCCTCTTACCTCAGAGCGGGAAAGAGTAGATTTATTGCCTTGTCTTTTGTTGGCAAGGTGCGCTACCACAACTTGATGTATGGCATAAGGATTGTATTCTGTTCCAAACACGCTTTCGTTTACTTCTATTTCGCCTACTTCTTTGGCTGAGGTATCATAAACCTTCAAAATCATCTGCTCACTTCCTCCTAGCCTTTTTTAACTGTTTCTTTTATTACCAAGAGTCCTGACTTTGCGCCGGGCACGCCGCCTTTAACAAATAGTAAATTACGCTTCTCGTCAACCTTTACTACGGTAAGATTTTGCACCGTGACTTGCTCTGCGCCATATTGACCGGGCATTTTTCTGTTTTTATGCACTTTGCCTGGCGTTGAGCCTGCGCTTAGCGCGCCTACTCCTCTATGGTATCCGCTACCGTGTGCGGCAGGACCTTTGGACATATTCCATCTTTGAATATTGCCGGTAAATCCCCGTCCTTTGGTAATGCCGGTAACATCCACAGCTTCACCTTCGGCAAAGATTGTGCATTTTATGGTGTCGCCTGCCTTATAATCTGCGCTGTTTGCAAGACGCAATTCCTTCAAAATGCTATGCGAAGGGACATTTGCTTTCTTAAACTGTCCTAGGTCGGGCTTATTTAGCTTTTTTTCTTTGGCGGGCTTGTATGCTACTTTAAGCGCATCATACCCGTCTGCGGCCTTATTTTTTACTTGCACCACAGTATTAGGAGCCGCTTCAATCACCGTAACAGGTATAACCAGTCCTTCGGGCGTAAATAGTTGGCTCATGCCTAACTTAGTGCCTATAATTGCTTTATTCATAACGCCCTCCTTTATAGTTTAATTTGTATATCAACGCCAGCGGGCAAGTCCAACTTCATCAAAGATTCCACAGTCTTGGATGTCGAGTTATAAATATCTATAAGTCTTTTATGTGTCCTAAGCTCAAACTGCTCTCTGCTATCCTTATGCTTATGGGGAGAACGCAGAATTGTAATAATTTCTTTCTCCGTAGGCAGCGGAATAGGTCCGGAGATGCTTGCTCCTGTACGAGTGGCGGCTTCAACTATTTTTTCAGCCGAATTGTCAATTAGCTCGTGGTCGTATGCTTTGAGCTTAATCCTAATCTTTTGACCTGCCATAATATACCTCCTGGTTTATACCTAGAATTGGTGGACAAGTATATTTTTAACAAAAAACAACAAAATATAACGATTTTACTAATACACCGCTCCGTGTGTGTCATGCCGTTAATTTTATTTGGGGAGATTATCCCCGTTTTTGTTGCTTCTGCTAAAAACAGCCCAAAAATTCACAGCCTTACAATAATATCATTTACGGAATACCCTTGTCAAACATTTTTTTGCTAAATTTTAATAAAATCCCTCTATAAATAAGAAAAGGCACAATATACTGTGCCTTAATCTCTATTCCTATGCAATTTTATAGAAAATTGCTAAGGTTTCCCCCCTTTTTGCCGATACAGCTACTTATCTGCATCTTCTAAGGCTGCTATTATTAAGTCTACATCTACACCGTGTACTTCTGCCGCCTCTGCAATAGTTTCACCTGATGCCAGCGCACAGCCTAAGCAATGCATACCAAAGTTATATAGCACTTCTGCTTTGGCTTCCACATTGCCGCCTTTTAGTACTTCCGATATTGTCATATCTTTAGAAAAAGCCATGTTATACCTCCAAAAGTAGTTTATTCTTTTTTATCTTTAGCAGCTTTAGTATTGGAATCAGGGCCTAAGTCTTTTTCGTCCGCTACGGGCTCTTCCTCTATATCTGTAGTTATGCTGCCGACTTCCCCTTCCTCTATTGCACCGTCCAGTTCGTCTTTAATATCATTTAACGCTTCAGGTTCAGCAGCCTCGGGGACAGCTTGCGCTTGTTCGCTCTCTTCTTGATCCGCAATCTCTTCCGCTTGCTCCGTATCCTCTAACTCTGCAAAATCGTCAATAACTTCGCTGGCAGCCTCTTGTGCTTGTTCCGCTTGCTCCTCAATTAGCTTGCGCTCTCTTTCTTTAGCTGCTTTGGCCGCTCTATCCTCTTGAATTTGGCGCGCTTGTTTTTCTACTTCGCCCAGGTTAGCACGGTAATTTGTTTTTAGAGCGGTTACCTTAAAGTCAATAGAATTGAATTCTATCTCTAGTATATTACTAAATTCGTCTATTAACAAACAGCGAAATTTGTCGACTGCATGCTCCACTTGGTCTTCTTTAATCTTTACCGCAATCCTCATCCTTAAACCGTTGTTTTCTTCTAAGAACAGCGCAGTTTTAGTCACCTTAATATTGCCTAGCTGTTTAGCCGAGCGCCTTACAATCTTCTTTACAACATTAATGCCTGCTTTGGTAGAGCTGGATTTGTCCGAAAAAAGCAGTACAGCCGCAAGCGTGTCTCTGTCTATAAATGCATTGGTAATAATAAAGCCAACCAGCACTATGTTTATAGCACCTAATACTGATAGCAATGTAACCAGCACTTGATTGTCAAGCTGCCCAACATCTATCTTCTTATATATAACCAATCCTATCAATACAAGAAACAGTATATTAAGAGTACCTGTTGCAATAGCCAGAAACTTTTCAAAACTCTTTTTCATAACTAGCCTCCTATTTATTATATATAGCTATTTTATCACTAAATTATCTTTTTATCAATCACTTTTTCCATATTTTTCAAATGGCAATGCTTCCTTCGTCTTTGCGAGGCACAATAGTGCCGAAGCAATCCAGGGCAATTATACACGCTGAAGCGTGATGAAATGCGCTTGCTACTGCAAGCGGTGAAATACATTTACTTTGTAAATGGTGAAATACACTTGCTATTGCAAGTGATTAAGGTGAGGCTTTGGGGTTAGGCTACGAGGGACTGGATTGCTTCGCTATCGCTCGCAAAGACGGATTACAAAGTCATTGCGCGAGGCGACGCGTTAAGCTGACTTGCCAATGGCAAGTCAGTAGTGGGAGCCCACGAGCAAATGCGGGAGCATTGCGAGGGTATAAATAAGCGACAAAGCAATCCAGGGCAATTATACACGCTGAAGCGTGATGAAATGCGCTTGCTACTGCAAGCGGTGAAATACATTTACTTTGTAAATGGTGAAATACACTTGCTATTGCAAGTGATTAAGGTGCATTTGCGCCCGCAAATGATATAAAATAAGAAGCATATTCTAAATCTTATTAAAAATAACAGGCTTATCTTTTAGCGAAATTTTCCCTACTTCGTAACCGTAGGCGGAAGCCTCTTTTTTGTAATTCAAAAAAGAGTGGTCTATAGGGAAGCCAAGTACACCTTGTATATCGTCAAAAGTCATTTTTAGCTTTTTGCTCCCATTTTCTTTTATATGCTCCCATAAGGGATTATATTTACTCATTTGCTTCCTCCTTGCGAGCTTACCTTTTAGTTTGATTATTGTATCATTAAAATATAATTAAATCAATTTAGCGGGGATGCGCACATAAACGAAATATTTCTGAACCGATTTAAGAAGCGGTTATTATGCTGCCATTGACAAATTTTGGCGGTAAAGGTATAATTTAAGGTAAACTGGGAGGATACAAGTATGGCAAAAATAATATTAATGCCTGATTCCTTCAAAGGGAGCCTTACCCAATTTCAATTTATAGAGATTGCTTCTTCTGTTATTGCCGTCAAGAATCCTGGCGCAGAAGTTATTGTTATACCTATGGCAGATGGTGGAGAGGGGACTGTAGATTGCTTTTTAGCCGCAGTAGAGGGGACTAAAAGAGAGCTAGAGGTAACTTACTCCAATTTTGAAAAAAGAGCGGCTTATTGGGGGGACTTTGGGGACTTTGCAGTAATGGAAGCGGCTAGCGCTTGCGGCCTTGCCGCTACTAAGTTAAAGAATCCTATGGTCACTACTACCTATGGTATGGGCGAGATGATTATAGATATAGTCAAGCACGGTATCACCAATATTATAATAGGTTTGGGCGGCAGCAGCACCAATGATATGGGTACAGGTATGGCGGCGGCGCTAGGGGCAAAGTTTTATAAAAAGGATGGCAGTACCTTTATACCTACAGGAGGCAACCTTTCGGAAATTACAGCAATAGATACCTCTCTTGCAGATACATTGCTAAAAGGAGTAAAGATAACTGCTATGTGCGATGTAACCAATCCTTTATATGGCGATTTAGGAGCAGCGCAAGTTTATTCCCGCCAAAAGGGCGCCAGCGAAATGGAAGTGCTGTTTTTAGATGCCAATCTAAGGTATATGGCGAGCTTAATAGAGGATGGGGAGCGTATTGCCGCTATTCCGGGTTCAGGAGCGGCAGGAGGACTGGGCGCGGGCGTGATTGCTTTTTTAGGCGGACAGCTAAAGAGCGGCATAGATTTATTGTTGGACGCATCCAGCTTTGATGTCCACGCTAAAGATGCGGACTACATTATTACCGGCGAAGGCAAGCTGGACTCCCAAAGCGTACAAGGCAAGGTGGTAGCGGGCATAGGTGCAAGGGCAGGCAAGTATGGCAAAAAGATAATTGTATTTTGCGGCAGATGCGACCTAACCCAAAAAGAAATAGAAGAGCTGAATATAGCCGAGATTGTAGAAATTACTCCCCGTGGCATAGAAATCAATACCGCACTAGAAGGTGCAAAAAAATACTTACGTCTTGCAATAGAAAGTTTCTTTAATTTGCACTATATATAATTTAATTAGTTTAGTTCGGGCAAGGCTTTGTAAGCCCTAGATTGCTTCGTCGCTTTCGCTTCTCGCAAAGACGATGGAGGGTATAAGCTGTGCTAGCGTAAGCTCTGGATTGCTTATTTATACCCTCGCAATGCTCCCGC
>CAYSNP010000024.1:0-25775 GCA_964432485.1 uncultured Christensenellaceae bacterium
TGCTGCGTAAGCGGCACAGCTCATACTTTTTTTATTAAAAGTCTTTTTCATAATAAAAAAACTCCTTTCACTTTTTATTCTTAATTATATACTTTTATTCTTAAATAATCGATTAATTTAAGATTAATTCTCTAAAAATCAGAAAGTTTTGTAAAATACCTTATTAAAGTAATTGACAAAAAAAGGTAAAGCCTATATAATAATCTTACAAACAGTTGAGCAACTATTCAACTAAGGAGCATATAATGAAGTGTAACAATAAAGAGATAGACAGGTGCGACTGTATAGCTATCCATACCGAGGTGGTGGATATGGTATCGGCAAAACTGCCCAAAGATAATGAGCTTAGGGAGCTTGCAAGCCTTTTTAAGGTGCTAGGCGATGGTACCAGGATTAAGATAATCAATGCGCTACTGGCGGCGGAAATGTGTGTATGTGATATTGCGGTATTGCTTAATATGACCAAATCCGCTATTTCGCATCAATTGCGCACCTTACGACAAACCAAGCTGGTAAAAAGCCGCAAAGAAGGCAAGCATGTCTTTTATTCGCTGGATGATGAGCATGTAAGCGGCATTATTACTCAAGGGCTAGAGCATATTGCGGAATAGTATAGGAGAATAAGAAAAAATTACGGGCGGGCTAGCCTTAATTTTTCCGTCAACAGTTGAATAGTTTAGCAACTATTCATATTAGCTAATAAAATAATATAAAGCAAACAAAATAAAGGTAAGAGAAGCATGAAAGATACTTTAGTTAAAGATAAAAACGGACAAGGCACTAATATAAGCGGTAAAGGCAGTTTGCAGCTTACAGGTTTAGACTGCGCACAATGCGCTAACTTAATTGAACAGCGTGTGCAAAAATTAAATGGTGTAAAAAGCGCAAGTTTGGACTTTATATCAGGTAAGCTGGCAATAGAAGCGCATAATAAAGAAGCATTGCCGAATTTATTAAAACAAGCAGAAAAGGTTGTCTATACTGCTGAACCTAATGCAAAGGTACAGGAGCGGCAAGATTCCAAGCCTCAAAAAGATAAAAGGGAACAAATTGCCCGCATTTTGCAATATATTGGAGCGGGCCTGTTTGTGCTGGGGTTGGCAGTAACGCTTCCGCTCTTGTTTCAGCTAGTTACATTTTTGGCGGCTTATTTGCTAATAGGTTGGCAAGTAATTGTGCAAGCGGTAAAGAATATTGCCAAAGGGCAAGTTTTTGACGAAAACTTTTTAATGAGCATAGCCACCATTGGGGCATTTGCCATAGGTCAATACCCCGAAGGGGTTGCGGTAATGCTGTTTTATCAAGTAGGTGAAGGATTCCAAGAGCTTGCGGTAACCCGTTCCAAACGCTCCATTGCCGACTTAATGGGACTGCGCCCTGATTATGCTACCTTATATGCGCAAGGAGTAGAGCAAAGAGTTGCGCCCGAACAAGTTAGCGTAGGGGATATTATTGTAGTAAAGCCCGGCGAAAGAGTGCCTTTAGACGGCATAGTAACACAAGGCGTATCTTCTTTGGACACTGCTGCACTTACCGGAGAGAGCTTGCCGCAAGATGTGAGCACAGGCAGTGAGGTGCTGTCCGGATCTGTCAATATCAATGGCTTGCTGCAAATAAAAGTAAGCAAGCCTTTTGCGCAATCTACCGCCACTCAAATCTTAGAACTTGTGCAAAACTCCGGCGCAAAAAAGGCATCCAGCGAAAACTTTATTACTAAGTTTGCCAAATATTATACCCCTTTTGTAGTATTTTCTGCATTGCTACTAGCTATACTTCCTCCACTGTTTGCCGGCGGCGGCTATGCCTTATGGCTAAGGCGGGCTTTAGTATTTCTGGTAGTTTCTTGCCCTTGCGCATTGGTGCTTTCTATCCCTTTAAGCTATTTTGGCGGCATTGGCGGTGCGGCAAAAGTAGGCATTTTGATAAAGGGAAGCAACTATCTGGAAGCATTAAATAAGGTGGATATCGTAGTTTTGGACAAGACCGGCACGCTTACCAAAGGGGTTTTTACGCTTAAAGAAATACAGCCTGAGCAAGACTTTAGCAAAGAGCAACTGTTGTATTATGCCGCTATGGCGGAACGCAATTCTTCTCACCCTATTGCAAACTGTATTAGCGAGGCTTATGGCAGGCAGCTTAACGGCAGGGCAGTAACAGAATATAAAGAAATTGCAGGGCAAGGAATTAAGGCTGTTATAGATAATAAGGTTGTCCTTGTAGGCAATGGAAAACTTATGCGCTCTTACAATATCCCTATAAATGAAATTGCAAGCGCAGATACAATAGCGCATATTGGGATAGGTGGCAGGTATGCAGGTTATTTTTCAATAGGAGATAAGATAAAGGCAACTTCGTATAAGGCAATAACTGAATTGCAGGCACAAGGGATAAGGGTTGCCATGCTTACGGGGGATAATGAGCTTGCCGCCAAAAGTGTAGCGGAGCAGTTAGGGATTCAGGAGTATTATGCACAGTTGCTGCCCGCTCAAAAAATAGAGCAATTAGAGAGCATTGCAAAGAGCGCAAAAAGCAAAACGGTATTTGTAGGCGATGGTATAAACGATGCGCCTGTGCTTGCAAGAGCGGATATTGGGATAGCTATGGGGGGAGTGGGTTCGGATGCCGCTTTAGAAGCGGCGGATATGGTGCTTATGACAGATGACCTTAGCAAAATTGGAGTTTCGCTTAAGATAGCCAAACGAACTCGCTTTATAGTTATTCAAAATATAGCCTTTTCTTTATTGGTAAAAGGGGTTATACTGGTTTTGGGGGCATTGGGATTGGTCAGCATGTGGGGCGCGGTGTTTGGCGATGTGGGAGTAAGCATTATAGCGGTGCTCAACGCTGTCCGCGCTATGAAAAGAAAGGATAAATAGCCGCTAAATACTAATAATAAGGGTAATATATTATGGCAGAATTAAAAGAGTACAATCAAAAAAGAGATTTTGGCGCAACCTTAGAGCCTAAGGGGCAAAGTGAGCCAAATATTACTACGCAATCTGCATTGCGATATGTAATTCAACGCCATTGGGCACGCAGAGAGCATTACGACTTTAGGTTAGAGTGGAATGGGGTATTGCTTAGTTGGGCTGTGCCAAAAGGCCCTTCGTATAATCCCGCCGAAAAAAGGCTTGCTGTTATGGTGGAGGATCACCCGCTGGAGTACCGCAATTTCGAGGGCACTATTCCGCAAGGCGAATATGGCGGAGGGACTGTTATGCTTTGGGATGAGGGTTGGTGGCAGCCTTTGGGGGATGTGGAACAAGGGCGGGCTAAAGGCTCGCTAAAGTTTTTGCTGAAAGGCGCAAGGCTAAAAGGCAAATGGGCGCTGGTTAAACTTGCCGGTAGCAAAGACGGTAAAAACAATTGGCTGCTACTTAAAGAAAAAGACGATTATGCTAAGGACATAGCAGGGATAGAACATTTTGCCGATAGTATTAGAACAGGGCGAACTAAAGAGGAAATAGAGCAGGGCGCTACAGCCAAAACTATAAGCAATCCTTTTGACAGCGCTAGCGTACAGCTTGCGCAGTTAGCGGCTACGCCGCCAAAAGAGGACGGTTGGGTATATGAAATCAAATATGACGGATATAGGATTTTGGCTTATTTAGAGCAAGGCAAAGTAAGGTTGCTATCCAGAAATAACAATGATTTATCCCATCGATTTGGCAATATTGTTTCCGCTCTCTCAAGTTTTTTTTTGGCAAAGCGGTGGTGCTGGACGGAGAGTTGGCTATAATTGATAAGCAAGGCAAGACAGACTTTCAAGCGTTACAAAACTATATGCGCCGTCCGCAACAAGCCAATTTGGTATATATAATTTTCGATATTTTGGCATTGGACGGTAAGGATTTAAGAGAAAAGCCGCTAAGTTACAGAAAAGAAATACTTAAAAGCTTACTGCAAGGTGCGCCAAGCGAGCTTTATTTTAGCCCGTCTTTGCAAGGGCAAGGCAGCGAAATCTTTGCTGCGGCTTGTAAGCTGGGGCTGGAGGGGATTGTAGCAAAAAGGGCGGATTCGGTATATTGCGGACAGCGCAGCAATGATTGGCTTAAAATTAAGTGCGACAATAGGCAAGAGTTTGTTATAGGCGGATATACTCTTTCGGATAAAAAAAGAGAGGGAGTCAGCTCTTTACTTTTGGGGTACTTCAAAGAGGACAAGCTGCACTATATAGGCAGAGCGGGGAGCGGAATAGCAGAGCGTATAGCGGCAGATTTGCAAAACAAGTTTAAAGGATTGCAAGCAGAGCACAACCCCTTTGCTACCATGCCAAAGGCACGAAGCGGCGAGCGTATCACTTGGCTAAAGACGGAATTGGTGGCAGAAATAAAGTATAATGGGCTGACAGAGGACAACTTGCTAAGGCAGGCAAGCTATAAGGGGTTAAGAGAGGATAAGGAGGCAACAGCAGTAACAATGGAAAAAGAGCTTTTAGAGGTTGAGCAAGAGCAAGAGCAAAAGGATACAGCAAGCAAGCAAAAAGGCAATGCCAATATTGTGCAGGGAGTGAAAGTGAGCAATCCTGATAAGCTGATTTTTGAACAGTCCGGCATTAAAAAGATAGATATAATTAAGTATTACGAAAGCGTGGCAAGCGCAATGCTGCCCTATTTAGAAGGGCGGCTGCTTAGCATTGTCAGATGCCCTAAAGGCACTTCCGAGCCTTGTTTTTATAAAAAGCATCCCTTGCCAAGCAGTAAAGATATTATGCCTTTTACAATTACATCTTCTTCAGGCGAAAGCGAGGAATATTTTTATATCAATAGCGGCAAAGGCATTATTTCGGAGGTACAAATGGGTACAATAGAGTTTCATTTATGGGCAAGCAAAGCAGATACGCTGGAACAACCTGATTTAATGGTGTTTGACCTTGACCCTGATGAGGGTATGGAAATAGCGCAAGTGCGGCAAGGTGTGCGCCACTTAAAAGAGGTGCTTGACCGCTTGTCCCTTACCTCTTTTCTAAAGACCAGCGGCGGCAAAGGCTATCATATAGTGCTGCCCTTTGCTCCTAGCGGCGGTTGGGAAGCTTTTTCCGGTTTTGCGCGCAGGGTAGCAGAAGCCATGGAGCAACTTTATCCCGACCGCTATACTTCCAATATGCGCAAAGAAAAACGCAAAGGGCGTATCTTTATAGATTGGGTACGTAACGGCAGAGGCGCAACCAGCGTAGCCCCCTATTCCCTAAGAGCAAAGCAATCCCCTACCATTTCTGCCCCAATCTCCTGGCAACAGCTGGACTCCATTGCCCCCGACAGCATCACCCTTGCAAATATCAACTCTCACCTTACTCTACCCAACCCCTGGACAGATTTCTTTAAGATAGAACAAAGGATAAAGTAATTCCTTTTATCACCATTTAAGCTGTGCTTGCGTCTGCATGCATTGCTTATTTATACCCTCACAATGATTTCGTATTTGCTCGTGGACTCCTGCTTGTCGGGAGATTTTCTTTATCAATGGTCTTGCAAGTAACAATATAGAAATGCTATAATGATAACATAATTGCGTGAGAGTTTCAAACTGTTTTGGGGTACGCTCAATGGCGTCGCTTTTGTGACGCAATTGAAAGGGCGATGGTATATGAGGCATAAAACGAGGAGGCTTACAATGGCTAAAAAAGTAACGGTCAAGGGAATAAACGTTGGATATAAGGCCGTAGACAAAGAAAATTATATATCGCTTACCGACATAGCTAAATATAAAAATGCGGAAAACCCGAACGACGTAATAAAAAATTGGTTGCGCAACCGCATGACGATTGAGTTTTTAGGCATTTGGGAGGGGCTAAACAATCCGAACTTTAACCCCGTCGAATTCGACGGGTTTAGAAAAGAGGCGGGGCTTAACAGCTTTGTACTTTCGCCTACAAAATGGATAGAAAAGACGGGAGCAATCGGCATTATTTCAACGGCGGGCAAATACGGCGGCACTTACGCGCATAACGACATAGCCATGGAGTTTGCAAATTGGGTTTCGGTAGAATTTAGGCTCTATATAATAAAGGAATTCCAAAGGCTGAAAGCGGAGGAACAAAAAGCTCTTGAATGGACGGCAAAGCGCGAGCTTGCGAAAGTAAATTACTGTATACATACGGATGCGATAAAGGAAAACCTCATCGTTCCTACACTTACCGATAAGCAGATTTCATATGTCTATGCCAACGAAGCGGATATATTAAACGTTGCCTTGTTCGGCAAAACGGCGGGGGAGTGGCAAGCGGGCAACCCTGATAAAAAAGGTAATATGCGCGACTATGCAAGCGTGGAGCAACTACTCGTGCTTGCAAATTTAGAAAGTTACAACGCTATTTTGATAGAACAAGGAATGCCGCCCAAGAAGCGTATCGTACTGCTGAACAAGACGGCGAAAAAACAACTTGAAACGTTGCTAAGCGTAAAAGTAAAACAAGACGAATTACTCGCTTTACCTAAAAGCGACGGCAAAAAGTAAAGAGGTGTAACATGAAAACAATTGACGGATTAACCCTTGATTTAGTGGCGGAAAGGATTGAGGAGCTAAAAAGCGTTTTTCCTGAGGTGTTTAAGGATGGTAAGATAGATTTTGATGCACTTCAAAATATACTTGGTGAATTTGTCGAGGACGCACAGGAAAAGTATTCGTTCACATGGGCGGGTAAGTGCGACAGCATAAGACTAGCCCAAAAACGCAGCACAGGAACACTTAGACCTTGTAAGGAGGAAAGCGTAGATTTTGACAATACGCAAAATCTATATATAGAGGGCGACAATCTGGAGGTGCTGAAACTGCTTTCGGGCAGTTATATGAACCAAGTTAAAATGATATACATAGATCCGCCGTATAATACGGGTAGCGATTTTGTGTATAAGGACGATTTTTCTGATAGCATAGCAAACTACAAGCAGATAATTGGTGAAGCAGCAAAGTCCAATCCCGAAACCGCAGGACGCTATCATACCAATTGGCTTAATATGATGCTGCCGCGCTTAAAGTTGGCAAGAGTTCTGCTAAAGCCTGATGGCGTTATTTTTATAAGTATAGACGACAATGAAGCAGCAAACTTAAAAAAGTTGTGTGATGAGGTATTTGGAGAGGATAATTTTGTTGCGCAACTAATATGGCAAAGAGCGTTTTCACCAAAGAATGATGCGAGATATATTTCAAATAGCCATGACTATGTCCTCATGTATGTAAAGTCTATAACCGAATTCAATATTGGCAGGCTTGACAGAACGGAAGAAGCTAATGCAAGATACTCAAATCCAGATAATGACACACGAGGTGACTGGATGTCAAGCGACATTTCAGTTAAGACTTATAACGCTCAATATGACTTTCCCATTACAACACCATCGGGACGGCTTGTTGAGCCGCCAACAGGACGATGCTGGCGTACTAATAAAGAAAAGATTGAGGAACTCATTGCTGATAATAGAATTTGGTTTGGTCCTGATGGGAATGGAACGCCAAGGATAAAAAGGTTCCTTAATGAGTTGAAATATGAGGGAATGGCTCCAACTTCAATAATGCTCCATAAGGAAGTGGGGCACAGCCAAGAGGGTTCACAAGAAGTTACTGCGTTACTTGAAGCAGGGGCATTTGACGGACCAAAGCCCGTTCGTTTACTACGTAGATTGATGACCCTTGCGAACCTAAGTAAAGACGACATTGTTCTCGACTTCTTCTCAGGTTCTGCCACAATCGCCCACGCTGTTATGCAACTTAATGCAGAGGATGGGGGTAAGCGTAAATTTATTTGCGTACAAATACCTGAACTTGTGGATGAAAAATCAGAGGCATACAAAGCAGGTTATAAAAATATTTGCGAAATCGGCAAAGAGCGTATTCGTCGCGCTAAAAAAAATATTGTTGAGAAGTCAACATTAATCATAACATTTAAAAATCAAGATGCCGCCTATAAATATTATATAGAAAATACGGGCAGGGACATGGTTCTTGAAAATAATAAAATAACAGATTATCGCTATTCTCGCAATGTAGACTATGGCTTCAAGGTATTTAAACTTGATACATCTAATCTTAAAAAGTGGAACAACGCTTATACTCGTGATTATGAAGATTTAGCAAACCGTATACGGGAGCATTATGACTATTTGACCCCTGACCGAACGCCTGTTGATATGGTATACGAGATTATGCTCAAATACAGCTTGCCTTTGACCTTGCCTGTAGAGGAAGTTGTGGTGGCTGATGTGACTGTTTATATTATTAGCCATTTAGGCAATGAAACAACAGATCCATACAAAGTTTCGGTTTGTATGCAAGATGATTTAACAATAGAGCAAATGGAGGCATTGCCTGCACTGGGTGCAAGAACACTTTTCTTTGCAGATCGCTGCTTTACTGATACCAATGCAATGACTAACTGCAACGAGATACTAAAAAAAGCTGATCAAGAAATGAGGTTGTTTTAATGGGGAACGTAAGTATAAGGCTTTTTACGGCAGAGGATATTTCTTTGTTAGATGAAATGCAAGAGTGTAAAAATTATAAACATATTTTATCTAAATATAAAACGCTTAGAAATCAAGCATTTGTATTTCTTGTAGGCAACAAAAAAGCAGGTTTTATGCTGACAGAAAAAACACGCTCGCAAGGCATATTTTTGAGTTATTTTTATATACGCCCCGATTATCGCGGAAAAGGATACTCCAAGGTTTTCTTTGATTTAGTGAAAAATGGTTATTTGAAAAACGAAACCATTCTTTGTTTTCACAATAAAGCATTTACCGCACTATATGAAAAGCTGGGTTTTACAAACGGAGGTAACCTTTCGGTTTCAATATATTTCGCATCAGATTTTGAAAGACAAATGGCTAAAGTCTACAAAAGGAAATTTGACTCATGAAACTAAAATTTAAAAAACAACAATTTCAAATAGATGCGGTAAATGCGGCAGCGGAGCTTTTTAAGGGGCAGACGGGCGCGCCTTCGGTTTTTGGCGTTAGCAAGATAGACCTTGTGGACTACCGAGTGGGCGATGCGGACTTGTTCGGCTACGGCAACGCGCTTACGATTGATAAAGCACAGATACAGGCAAACATGAACGCTGTGCAGGAAGCGAACCTGCTGCCGCTTACCGATATTGCCGAGATAGATGGGCAATCGGAATATCGTTTTAATATAGAGATGGAAACTGGAACAGGCAAAACATTTGTGTATATAAAGACCATATTCGAATTAAACAAGCTATACGGTTTTAATAAGTTTGTGGTTTTAGTACCTTCTGTGGCAATACGAGAGGGCGTTTACCATAGTTTTAAGATTATGGAGTCGCATTTTAAGCAAGAATACGATGGACGACAAGCGCATTATTTTATATATAACTCCAAAAAGCTAAATGAGGTGCGTGACTTTGCACTTTCGAGTACGCTGGAAGTTATGATTGTTACCATAGATGCGATAAACAAAGACGCAAATTTATTTAACCAAGAGAGCGACCGAATGGATAAGACGGCGAGAGAGTTTATGGCGGAATGCCGCCCCATTCTTATAATAGATGAGCCGCAAAGCATAGACAATACGGCAAAGGCACGGGCGGCAATCAAGAACTTAAATCCACTTTGTGAACTTAGATACAGTGCAACGCACAAAGAAAAAGTCAACACAATTTATCGTTTAACGCCTGTGGATGCTTACGAAAAGAAAATTGTTAAACAGATTTGCATAGCTTCAGATAGCGTGGCGGGAGGATATAACAAGCCATATATTCGCCTTGTGGAAGTCGGAAAAAAGAGTAGCTTTTATGCGAAGGTTGAGGTGGATATACGCAACCCAAAAACAATACTTGTTGCACGTAAAATCATAACTGTTTCTTCTAACACTAATTTGAAAGAGGTGACAGGGCGCGACATATATGACGGCTACGAAATAGTGGGGATTGATTGTACAGCGGGTGCAGAAAGTGTGGAGTTCTCTAATACTGAGACACTAGAGATAGGCAAGACAATCGGCGGCATAGATGAACTTGTTATGAAGCGTGAGCAGATAAAAAGCACGATACAAATACATCTTGAAAAAGAGCTTAGGTATTTGAGTAAAGGTATTAAGGCATTGTCGCTATTCTTTATTGACGAGGTGGCAAAGTATAGAGTCTATGACAGCGAGGATAATCGTGGTATTTACGCCCGCATATTTGAAGAGGAATATGAACGGCTTATTGCGCTACCTAAGTTTGCAAAGATAAGAGCGCAATTCCCGCAGAACGCGGCAAGCGTACACAACGGTTACTTTAGTAAAGATAAGAAAGGCATGATTAAGGATACTAAAGGCGACACTATGGATGACTATAATACATATAGCTTGATTATGCAAGAAAAGGAAAGACTGCTGTCTTTTAATACGCCGCTTAGATTTATTTTTTCGCATAGTGCGCTCAAAGAAGGGTGGGATAACCCTAATATATTCCAAATTTGCACGCTAATAGAAAACAGAACGCCGTTTACTTGCAGACAGAAAATCGGGAGGGGCTTACGACTTTGTGTAAATCAAAGCGGCGAACGCATAGAGGATGAGAGCGTCAATATTTTGCACATCATAAGTAATGAGGGATTTGCGGAATTCGCAGCGAAATTGCAGACTGAAATTGAGGAGCTAGGTGTTAAGTTCGGAGTGTTGGATATCGGTATGTTCGTGAATATTTCATATAAACTGGAAGAGACAGCAACCGATAGCGCGTCGACAGAGCCTAAAAAATTAAGTTATAGCGATGCAAGAGAGCTTCTAAAACATTTCCAAGAAAAGAATTATATAGACGGCAGCGGCAGAATGAAAGATACGCTCAAGAATGCGCTAAAAAAAGGAACAGTAGATTTACCCGCACAATTTGAGGCGGCGCGGAAGCAGGTGCTTTCGGTCATTATGGCGGCAGATAAAAAGGTAGAGATAAGACCTTTTCGCAAGCAGGTGTCTATAAAAAGGCATGACGGAGTCTTTTCGTCGCCCAAATTCATAGCAATATGGGATAGAATGAAGCAAAAAACAATATTCCGCATGGATATGGATATTAAGTTGCTGCACGAAAAATGTATAAAGCAAATTTCCGAAATGCCCAGCATAAAGCCAGTACGGATACGCAAAGAGGAAGCGCGGCTTGATATAGTAAAAGCAGGCGTTTCGTATGAGGAAGCACGACAACGCTATACAGATACAGAGCAGGAGTTTTTGTTGCCCGACATTATGGCACAGATTGCAACGGATTGCAAAATGCCTAAGAGAGAAGTTGGTGACATTTTGCTTGCTGCAAGCAGATGGGCAGACTTTGTCAACAATCCGCAAGCTTTCACAGAAGCTATAACTACTATTATAAATGCGGCAAAGATTGATGTTATGATGGAGGATGGCGTTAAATATACGCGCTTAGAGGGGCAAGAATATACATGGTATGAGGTGTTCAATTTTGCAGACGAAAAGGAAGCCTTTGCATTCTTAGACCACAACGCAGTTGCCGTGCAACACTCTGTCTATGACCATGTGATATATGACTCTAAAACAGTAGAAAAGCCGTTCGCAGAGGCTCTTGACCGAGACCCTGATGTTAAATTATTTTTCAAGATTCCGACACGATTCAAAATTTCCACGCCAATCGGTAATTACAGCCCCGATTGGGCGGTCTACTATGAAACGGTAGACGGCGAAAAAATATTATACTTTATAATTGAAACCAAAGGCAGCACCGCTACCCTTCAACTAAAAGGTGCAGAGAACTTCAAAATTCGCTGCGGCAGAGAACACTTTAAAGCCATCGACAGTGGCCTAAAATTCGAACTCGCTAAAGAGTGGAGCCAGGTAGGTAAGGGGTAGGCTTTATGAATAAAAAGAAAATCTAATGAAATTGACCTGTCCACCCACTTGACGGAGGGTAGATAACTACTTTACCTTTGGGATAATATAGAAAGAGTATTTTAGCGGTTGCTTGCTTAGTTTGACTTTGTATTGTTCCATTGGTTGAGGGCCGCAAGAGTTGCTGCCTGCGCCGGAAAGGAAGCCATCAATATAGATATGAGAGGCATTGGCCTCCTCCAAATCTTCGGGATGAGCCGCACTTATAATATTATCTATAGTATAGTGGCTTGCATTAAAGATAAATGGATTTTCGTCGGCATGGATAGTGATACCTATGCCCTTATCGTTGGTTATATTTACCCAGCGCATATCGGTATGGGTGCCGCTTTCTTGAGGTTTTATATAAGGTTGAGCAAGCTCGCTTATTTTGGCTGAATAAATACCCAAATGCGCATGTGATTTGAAATCGGGCAAGTTTTCCGCTTCGCCTGCCCCATAGTACTCCACCTCTTCAAACTCTCGGGCTAACTTTAGGCAAGAGCCGAACCTGGGCAGCCCTATCCCCTTTACAATTGGGCTGGAAAGCGAACATGTGAGCTTAATACTGCCGTCTGCATTAAACTCATAAATATAGCATACCTTAAACCTGGCAAGCCCTTTGCCTTTTAGTGTGCCTGTAACTTTATATATTACTTTTTCGGGAGCAAGCTGTTCTATTACTTTTTTAACCTTATATTTTGCGCTGTAAAGCCCTAAATACTCCCAAATCTTTTTTAAGTTCCTATCATTGTCAATATTGGCACGCACCAAAATCGGCATAAGAGGCTCATTAGTATTCAGCAGCTGGGTATCGCCTATTTTATAGCCGGCAAGGCTGCCCTTTGCTTTATCAAAAACTAAGCTGCCGCCTTCAAACTCTATTGTGCAATTGTTGCCTTCTATACTTCTTTTATATGAGCTTTCCTTTACAGTATACTGCAAAGGTCTTGAGTTGACTAAAAACTCATCATGCCCCATAACAGCACTGCTGTCAAGTGACGAATAAGTAAAGCGAAGCACATATTCTGCGCCTTTGTCCATATCCTTATAAGTAATATTCTTAGCTATGCTGGAGCCGGGCGCAATATCTATAATAAAAGTACCGTCATCAACTTGCCTGCCCTCTTTAAGCAGTTGCCAGCTTATCCTTATATCTAGTGTGCTCAAAAAACTTCTGACATTCTTAAACGCAAAAACATCAGGCGCCAGCAGTTGCGCTTTAATAGGACAATATGCCTCTTTTACTGCTAAAGCTCCGGTATGCGGCGCTCTGTCAGGGAAAAATAGCCCGTCTACGCAAAAGTTGGAGTCGTGGATTTGCTCCCCATGGTCCCCGCCATAAGTATACTTATACTTAGGAGACCAACCTTGTACAGCGTGGTCGACCATTTCCCAAATGCAGCCTCCTGCAAGATTGGGATACTTAAAAAAGGCGGCGGTATACTCTTTTAGGCTGCCCGGGCCTACCCCCATTGCATGACCATACTCACAAAGGAAAAACGGAGTGCCCGCATATCGCTTGCCTGCTTTGCCTTGACCTATGCGCTCTACTACTTTGGGGTGAGTGTACATCCTGCTGGTGACATCATAACGATAGCGTACAGGACCGTATACATTTTCGTAATGGACGGGAAGAGGGCTGATTTTCTTTATCATTTTAGCGCAAGCATCTTGATTGCGCCAACCGCCTGCCTCATTGCCCAGTGACCACATAACTACGCAAGGGCGATTGTAATCTCTTATCACCATACGCTTTGCTCTATCTATAAAGTGCCCTTCCCAAGCCGAATTGTTGCTGATAGCCCCTCTGCGTTTAGATAGCACGCCATGGCACTCTATATCTGCCTCGTCAATAACATAAAGCCCGTACATATCACACATTTGTAAGAATGCAGGGTCGGGAGGATAATGCGCTGTGCGCACAGCATTGCAATTGTATTCTTTTAGCAATTTTATATCTTGCTCCAAATCCTCTATACTGACAGCATAACCTTTGGTAGGATGCGTATCATGGTGATTGACGCCTAGCAGTTTTACCGCTTTATTGTTGATTTTGAATACTTCGCCATCGATAGTTACAGTCTTAAACCCTACCAAACTGCGAACTACGCTTACCACCTTATTATCTTTAAGAATTGTTAAATAAAGTTCGTAAAGCGCAGGGATTTCTGCAGACCACTCTTGTACTTGCAAATTGGTCAGCTCCCCATAGTTATCTTCTACATATTCTTCCGCAATTAGGCGTTCGCCATCATATAAGCTGGCAATTGCTGTGAAATCGTTATCTTTATTATAAAATAGGGTAGCTGTCTGCAATTCCCAGCCAAAACCTGTTTTTTTAGGAGTAATCTTTATATCCATAAAGTCATATTCGCCAATTGCTGTTATATAGACATCTCTAAAGATGCCATTTTCTCTAAACATATCCTGACATTCCAAATATGTACCGTTGGACCACTTAAAAACCACTACCAAAAGCTCGTTTTCTGCTCCTATCTCGGTGTGTATCGCTGCGGTTATATCGAACTCTTGGCTGTTGTGACTGCCTTCGCCATAGCCAATCCATTGCCCGTTAACATATACTTCAAGTGCGCCTGCCACTCCTAAGAAGGTTAATATATGGCGGGATGCGGCTTTTGAGGCAAATGTCTTTCGGTAAACGCCAACGGGACAATCAGTAGGAAAATGCGGAGGTTTTGCAGGAAAAGGATAAGGGATATTGATATATACAGGATGCTCATACCCTGTGCGCTGCCAAGTAGAAGGCACAGTAACAGTATCCCAGGCTTGTATGCTTGAATCTAGTTCCGTCGGCAATGCGCTGACTTTATCAAAATAGGCAAAGTCCCATTGCCCTGACAGCAAATTAATTTTATCCGAATAGTACCGCTCGTTCATAGGTGAAGTAATTGTCAGCTCATCTATCTCAGAAAAGGGGATAAAGTATGTCCTGGGTTTTAACCTATTTTCTTCAAAAGTAGAAAAGGTCTTGTAATTTTCTTTGTTTATCTTATAAATCATAAGTGGCTCCTATATTAACCTTTGATTTTGGCTTTTCATTGAATTGAATTGGCGTCTGCTTGCTCTTGCAATAGCATACCACAGCGAGCAAAATAGCATAAAGCAAGCGGCAAGCACCACCCCTAACTTTACATTAATTGCAGAAAATATCATATACTTGCCGGCTATTATTGCCAAGGCGGGCATCATTTGGTAGAGAGAAGCGCAAATTGTCGCTCCTATTAATATACCGGACAGCCCTATTATAACACTTTCGCCCAGAGCGTGCAATAGGTAATCACGGATACTCATACCGCTAAACTTATAAATGTTGAACTCTGCTCGTCTATCGTAAAAAGTGACTATGCTGATATTGACAACTCCTAGAAAAGCTATTAGAACAATAACGAACTGCAATAAGGTAAGCAGGGACTGCACTCCGCCCAACCCCAGTGCAGAAGCATATAGCCAACGCTGATATTTAAAGATAAAAGCCCGATTCCCTAGCTCCTCATTGCCCTCAAGATACTCTCGCAGTGATAAATAGGCGGATTGCTCCGCATTTATTAAGTAGCGGGTGGAGAATTGAAGGCTGTCTTGCTCATCATAAAGCAGTTCTAAATCCGTATAGATATATTTATCATATTCTGTAGTGGTATAATCAATACCCACTATGGTAACAAAATGCTGATAATCCCGTTTGCTACCGTCTTTCTCCTCTATTGTAAAGCATAGCTTATCGCCTACTTTAAGATTAAACCGCTTTATAATGTCTACATTGCAAACTGCGGGATTCTCTACGCTTTGCGGATTGGCAATATATTCCTCAAGCAAATACTCTATCTTGTTTGAGTCTGCAATTATTGATTGCAAATAACTAAGATTGGCAAGCCCTACCAAGTTAATCCATTTATCTGCATTGGCATACTTGCCTTCAGCATCTTTCCACTCCAGCCCAACACTAGCTAAAAGGTATGCGCTTTCTACTCCTGTATGCTCCCTAAGCTCGCCTTCTAAACCTAGCAACTCTTTTCGCTCAGGCGGTATTTCATAGCGGTACTCCACCACATAATCAGAGGTATAGCGGCTTTGAGATAAGGTTAGCATTACATTGACAAAGTCGATTATTGCCACTACCATAAAGCTAAAAGCTGTTACTGTTGCAACTAAAATAGATACATTATGCGCCGCTGCATTGCGTTTGGTAGTGGCGGCTGATAATCTGAAAATGCCTTTATGGAATACCTTAGCAGCAAGTTTGGATACCCATAAATGCACTCTTGATGAGCTTGTAATAATAAAAACAGCAATCAATACAATAAGCAGACCGCTAAAGGCAAATACATAAAAAGTAGGCAAAGAGCGCATAGCAACAATTACTACAGCAACACACGCTAATATAATTATTAAAAACAGCGGCTTGGCAATCTTTACTTCTTTTACTGAACCAGCGCTTGCTTCTCTAATAGATTGCTTGCTTAATTTAAGTATAGGGATAAGGACGGAAAGCAATGTGACCGCAATACCTACTGTAAAAGCAAGCACCCATTTCCACCATTCATAAGTAATGGTGCTAGTAAAGTTGGCAAGCAAGGCATGCTCTGCCAGCGCCATACCTCCTCTGCCTACTACCAGCCCTAAAAATGCTCCGACAACAGCGTAAATCAACGCTTCAAGTAGCATAATCAAGGTTGTTTGTACTGGGGTTGCGCCTGCTGTTTTGAAAATAATCATTTCGGATAAGCGGGACTTTACAATGATTATGTAGCTGGTAACCAATATCAGCACCATCATACCCACTATAAATAGTAATGCAATAGCAAAAAGCAAAGTGTTATTAGTAGCTACTTGTCTATTATAAGTGGTATTAAGTGCCTCTCCTACGCTTATTGAAGACATTTGTTCGGCAAGAACTGTTTCTACTTGTGTATAAATCTGCTTATCCTTAAATTTTAGCAAAGTAACATTGACCAGTCCTGCATAACTTTCGGCATCCTTTAGGTCTATAAGCACATTGATAGCCGCTCCTGAAGCAAAAATACCTACATTATCACTTATGGCATAGATGTTAAACTTTTTATAATCGTTTATTGTGCCTAAAAATACTTCTACCATATCTCCTGGCTGCAGGTTGTTTTCTCCTGCAAAACGCTGACTTACCACAATTTTGGGATAGGGCAGTTCCTCTTTGGTATATTTGCCGTATAAAGGCGCATTTTCCAAATATTTTTCCAAATCCGTAGCTTCTACCAATACCCCAATATTTTCGCTGTCGGTCTTTAGTACGCCGCTCATTTTAATAAAACTCTTTTTATATGTTATATTATCGGCAAAAGGAGCAAGAAAACTCTCCAACTCACCGGGAGAATAAAACTTACCGTTATAATGCTCGCCTACTATCATATCCGCATCAGCGGCAAGGCGGGCAAATTCTGCGGCATTGATATTAAAAAAGATATCGAACATAGAAAGACTGGCAAAAAACATACCTACAACCACCATAACTGTGGCTACAATCATAGCTATTTGCGCCCTGTTTTGGCGCATGCTTTTGAAGGTGTGTTTTAATATAATATTCATTACTCTATTATTTGCCCGTCTTTAATATGCAAAATCTTAGATGCAAAAGCGGCATTATGCTCGCTATGCGTCACTTGAACTATGGTAGTGCGCCGCTCAGAGTTAATTCTAGTCAGCAATTGCATAATATCCTCTGCGCTTGCGCTATCCAAATTGCCGGTAGGCTCATCTAGCAAAATAACTTGAGGAGCAGCTATCAGCCCTTTGGCAATAGCTACCCTCTGTTGCTCTCCTCCGGATAACTTCGTAGGCAAGGTATCTTTAAGGGTACTAATCCCCAAATACTCCATAATTTCGGCAGCTTTATCTTTATAGTCTTTTATTTTTTTGCGGTCAAGAATAATTGGTAAGAAAATATTTTCCTCCACAGTTAAATATGGAGCAAGATTAAAGAATTGAAATACAAACCCTATTTTAGTGCGCCGCAGTATGGCAAGCTCCCGTTCAGGCAAATTGCTAATACATTTATCCTCTAGGTAAACTTCGCCAGAAGTAGGCCTGTCAATGCCGCCCATAATGGTAAGTAAGGTACTTTTGCCGCTGCCCGATGCGCCCATAATAGATACAAACTCCCCATTTTGGATATCCAAACTTACATCTTTGAGCACCATACGCTTGCCATCAAATGTTTTGCTTATATTCTTTACCTTCAGCATTTATCCTAATCCCTCCATCAATTCTTTTTCTGCAAGCCTTTTCAAGAAGCCTTCTATATCCAGAATCTTAAAGAGGATATTGGCTAGCAGTATACCGCTTAGCTCTTGCGGTAAGGTAAGCACCTGCTCATCAATTTGCAGTAGCAAGTCAATCTTGGCAAGCAGCTCCTCTTGCTGCGCTGGAGAAAGCTCTTGCACATCTTGCAAAGTGGTAATATCAGGATAATTTTCAGCTAAATCATAGATGTTTTTTAAGTAATCCTTAATATCTTGAGAATGGTCTATATTATATTCCTCCTGCCCTCTTATTGAGGCAATAAAGTTGCGAGATTGCTTATAAGCATTGGCATAAGCGTCTATTAAGGCTTGCTGGTCTTTGATTTTTTCATTAGCGTCATTACTGTAAGCTGAAAGGAGCGCAACTTTGGCACTTCTTGCGCCTTGCAAAGCGGCTAAAATCAAGTATTGAGATGAGTCTTGCTCTGCATACTTTGCGCTATTGCTGTAAAACTCATTACTGATACTAACAGAAAACTCGCTGAAAACTAGCAATGAAAAGCTACACAAGCCATCTAAAGATTGCATAGCTTGATTGTATACGTTAATCTCCTCTTCGCTAATTTCGCTGTTGTCCTCAGGAATAAGCAAAAACTTTGTACCTAATACTGTTTCGATAGCATAGTCCCCTAACTTGCTATAAAGTTGGATATAGTCAAAGCCCACTTGATAAAATGCGCTGCGCATTTGTTCAAGATCATTATCGCTATATCCGCTTGACAAGTCCAGCTTGCTAAGAATAAATGCAGCATATATGCTGTTGTATAAAGTAACAAAGCCCCCTTTGCCCAATTCTGTTAATGCATTATGATATTCTACATTGCCAACTTGGTATAAAAACTCAAAGTAAACCCTGCCTGTCTCCTCTACGCTAAAGTTGCAAGCGTCCAGTATTTGCATTATGGCAGAAACAATAATTGTAAGCTCATTAAAAAAAGTTAATCCGTCCACCTCTTCTTTAAGTTTGAATTGTGATTGATCTTCTTCCAAGTAGCCAAGTAGTTTTTCTATATATAAGGCGACTTGACTATTGTTATCCTTTAAATATTGTCCAAAGGCAAGCACTTTTTCCGCAGGGATGCGCGCGCGGCTAAATGCAGTAAGAAAGAATCCTGCCAATTGATTCAAAGCAGTGTCGCCCAAAGGGAATAGCCCTATTTTAAGGAACTCATTTAAGTATGCCTTAAAAGCGTTGCGATCTTGCTGCGAATACACCAAAGGTTCTTCCGTAGGATTGGGGATAATATCGCCGGGAGTCTTAAAAGGATAAAAAGTATATATGCCAATAACAATCATAGAAGGGAGCAATATTGCAATAACTAATGCCCAAGCTATGAATTTAATTATATTTTTTTGATTTGGCTTCAACATATTCATAAGCAAAATTATATCAAAAATTGCATATAAAAGCAATATTAATGGCGGTTTTTTATGCTTAGCAAGTATTTATTTGGGCATACATTTACCAGCAGACAGTAATATTGCTTACTTTTTTCCAGAAGTTGAAAGGTGTTTGACTTTTGCTAGGGAATTTGATATAGTTATGGAATGTAATTCCAAGCGTAAAGGATAAAAAATGGCTGTATACAATTTCAAAAAAATTGAAGCAAAATGGCAAAATTATTGGTACGAGAATCATATATTTGATGCCAAAGAAGATGCGGCAAAACAGAAGTTTTATGGGCTGATTGAGTTCCCTTATCCTTCAGGTTCGGGCTTGCATGTAGGACATATCCGTGCCTTTTCCGCAATGGAAATGATTTGCCGCAAAAAGCGTATGCAAGGGTACAATGTGCTGTTCCCCATTGGGTATGATGCCTTTGGACTGCCTACCGAAAATTATGCGCTGCAAACAGGCCGCCACCCCCGAGAAGTGACGAACAACAATATAAAGATTTTTGATGCACAGCTAAAAAAGATAGGTTATTCTTTTGATTTTTCCCGAGTTATTGACACTACCGACCCCAATTATTATAAGTGGACGCAATGGATTTTTATACAGCTTTTCAAAAAAGGGCTGGCTTACAAGTCCACCACGCTGGTTAACTTTTGCCCCGACTGCAAAGTGGTGCTTGCCAATGAAGAAAGTCAGCACGGTATTTGTGACCGTTGCGGCTCTGAAGTGGTGCAAAAGGAAAAAGATGTATGGTTTCTGCGGATAAGAAGCTATGCGGAAAGGTTGCTTAACAATCTAAAAGACTTGGATTTCTTGGATAAAATAAAGGTAGAACAGGAAAATTGGATAGGCAAAAGCAAAGGTGCTGATATAATATTTAAGGTCACCGACGGAAGTAAGGAATATAATTTAACAGTTTACACCACCCGCCCGGACACTATCTTTGGCGCTACCTTTATGGTGGTATCCCCAGAACATCCAATGTTGGATGAGTTTCTTAGCGTGCTGCATAATCAAGCGGAAATACAAGCCTATCGCACTCAAGCCAAAGGCAAAAAGGAGCTGGAAAGAGTACATCTTGCCAAAGAAAAAACAGGTGTTAGAGCGCAAGGAATATATGCTCTTAACCCTGTAACTAATACCCAAATCCCTATCTTTATAGCCGATTATGTAATGATGGACTACGGTACAGGCGCAATTATGGCAGTGCCTGCGCACGACGAAAGGGACTGGGAGTTTGCTCACGCTTACGGTTTGCCTATTATTGAAGTTATTTCCGGCGGAGATATTGAAAAAGAGGCGTATGCCGCCAAAGAAGGCGGCACAATGGTCAATTCTGGATTTTTGAATGGCTTAGATGTTAATGATGCTATCCCCGCAATGATAGATTATCTGCAAAAGCAAGGGATTGGGCATGCTAAAACAGATTATAAAATGAAAGATTGGGCATTTAACCGCCAAAGGTATTGGGGAGAGCCTATCCCAATAGTCCATTGTGAAAAATGCGGACAAGTGCCGCTAAATGAAGAGGATTTGCCGTTAATCTTGCCGGATATATCAGATATTACGCCCGGAGAAGATGCCGCCAGTCCGCTTGCAAAAGTAAAAGATTGGGTGCAAACTACTTGCCCTAGCTGCGGCGGACAAGCACTTAGAGAAACAGATACCATGCCTCAATGGGCAGGTAGCAGTTGGTACTTTTTGCGTTATATTTCGCCCAAAGACAATAACTGGCTTGTCAATCCCCAAGCATATAAATATTGGGGGCAAGTGGACTGGTACAATGGTGGGATGGAGCATGTAACAAGGCATCTTATCTATAGCAGGTTTTGGAATATGTTCCTTTATGATATTGGGTCAGTCGGATATGAAGAGCCTTATGCCAAACGCACAGCGCAAGGGCTAATCTTAGGGGCGGATGGCGAAAAAATGAGCAAGTCACGAGGCAATGTGGTCAACCCTGACGATGTAGTGGGAGAATATGGCGCTGATACCTTGCGAGTGTTTATTATGTTTATTGGAGATTATGAAAAAAGCGCTCCTTGGTCGCCTGAAGGTATTAAAGGCAGTTATAAGTTTCTTAATCGCGTTTGGGCTCTCCAAAATATGATTAAGGATACCCAAACTAAAGATTTCAATTTAGATGCTTTAATTAAAAAAGTTAGCGAGGACTACGATGCGCTCAAGTTTAATACTGCTATTGCCGCTATGATGAGCGCTATAAATGTATTTTATAAAAGGGGATATGCCACAAAAAAGGAATATGCAACGCTGCTTACCTTACTGTATCCGGTTGCGCCTCATATCACCAGCGAGTTGTATCAATCTTACTTTGGAGGGCATATTGAAGGGCTATCTTGGCCAACCTATGATAGGTCAAAGCTAATAGAAGACCGAGTGGAGATACCTATTCAAATCAAAGGCAAGCTAAAGGGCAGGATTATCATAGACAGCAATGCGGAAGAAAACGAAGTGCTGGTTGCAATCAAAAGTGAAACAAAACTGCTGGAAGGGCTAAATATCAAAAAAGTAATTTATCTTAAAGGTAAAATAATCAATATTATTGCTTAGTTTAAGGGTGAGCCAAAATGCATAGCGTGCATTGAACGCTATATTTGCAATGACGATTTTGCGCAGATTTTACAAGTAATTAGAAGGGTCTTCAATACGGGTTTGGTCTACATAGTACTTTTTGTTATTGTTATTAAAGTATTTGACCATATTCATAATATTCAAAAACACCATAGCAAAAGGGAAAATAAAGATAGGCACAATGCCAAAAGTTATAAGATTGAGTCCGCCGCTTGCAGACCAAGTTATCAGTACAAATACGATTAGCGAAGCTGAAAAAATATCTTTAAAGGAAGCAAGAGAGGGCACAATACTTTTTCTAAGCGCATCAATAACACCTAAGTTTTCTGCAATAATCAAGGGCACCCATTGACTTAGCAGCGAAGTACGCAAAGCGGCATACAGCAATAGAAAAGTTACCGAAAAAGCAATAGCAAAGAAGTTGACCACGCTGGACAGCTTTATCCCCAACGCTATTATCCCCCATATAACAGCCAGGTCAAGCGGTACGGAAATAAGAGAACTAATTAGCGCATACACAAGTGCCTGTTTAGAATATTGAATGCAGGTAGGCAAAAAACCATTGTTAAAATTGCTGCTCATTTTATCAAATATCATTTTGGCAATAGGGACTTGGCTAAGGGTAAAAAAGAATCTTGCCAGCATATAAACCAAACTTATCCAAGCCAAAGAGCTATATATTACTGATTTATTGATATTAAAAACCCCTCTCAAGTCTTGTAGCAATGCTCCAAATAGGTCTGTATAGGTGATTTTATCAATATTTTCTAAGTTATAAGTTTCTATAAGGGTTGTGAGGTCGCTAGCGGCAAAGATTTTATTTAGTGCGGGCCCGATTATCCCTATAAAAAGCGCAATGGCTATTATAAGCACAATCATCATAAAGATAAGCAATTTATATATAAGGGAGATATTGCTTAAAAATATGGATACCGAATTCTTAACTATCATAACTACCTCGAAAAATAAAGGCTGCGGGTAATATCTTCTCGCACCAACCCTTCTATATCAAAATAAACAGCCATATTAAGTACTGCAAAATAACAAAAGCCAAAGGTAAAAGCTATGGCATTAAAAACTAAAGAAAATGCTCCGTTACCCACCAAAGCACTAATTATGCCCAACCCCACAATCACCACCGCCATAAATGCTAGGGCAAACAAAATGCGCCCGCCGTGATGTCCTATTTTTTGCAAAGCTCTGCCAAATGCTCTTGCAGGCGGCAATCCATTGATAGCCATAAGAGGAAACCATATTACCATAGGGAGAATTAAAGGTAAAAATACTCCTGACCAAATCAGAACCGTAATGGAAGAAAACAATTTAACCGCTGTAAGAGAGATTGCTTGTTGGCATAAGAATAAAAGCAATGCCAGTACAAACTGCCAAAACATATATATTGTAATTATGCTTGCAAGCAAGTAAAAGGATGCAAAAAAGTTTTCATTTGCGTTGCGAAAGAAGCCTTTTATTGTAAATCTGCCCACCCTAAAGCAACGCAAGGTAAGGGTAGAATATGCCGAAAAGGCTATAACCAGCCCAAGTAAAGCAAGCAATAGTACAGGCCAGCGAAAGGAAGGTTGCAAGCTAAGCCATAATGAGCCGAAAGTGGGGTAAGGGGTGCTAAAAGAGGCTATCCAGCTGGTATAGGTATCCAACGGAAAAATCATAGATACCAAAAAGGATAAAGGCAGTATTATTATTAAAAAGTAAAACAGCCTTTTACCTTTATCGAGTATAAAAAAGAATTGCAGCACACTTTTGCAATATTTCATACGCTTATTATAGCATTTGCCATAGGTGTTTGCAAGCGCTGTACCCTTTTCCATTATTATAAGGTTGCGCTATTGCCCTAAATTTAATCGTCGGCTATCTCTCTTTCTGCCAGCCAAGCCTTAAAGGCATTGTTATTGCGAATATTGTAAATGCGCAGCGAAAAAGGCATAAGGGAAGACAGCAGTTTGAAAAAAGTAAAAATAGCACTGGTATGTATGTTTGACTTGCCGCTTTTTAGTCCTTTTGTTATCTTTTTGGCCACCGCAAGCCCTGATTGAGAAGGCCAAGACATAGGTATATTTCCCGCCGCCTTAAAAAAGTTAGTTTTTGTTGCAATAGGATATACAACTTGTATCTTTTGCCCCGCTTCTAGCTCATAGCGGTAGGCATCGGCAAACCCTCTAAGTGCCGCCTTAGTGGCAGAATACATCGCATACCCCGGTAAAGACACAAACCCCATTGCACTTGCAGTAATCACCACACTATACGGGCTCTTAGGGTATAGTTGCTTCATTTTTTGCGCACTGTAAAACGCACTAAATACATTTAAGTCAAAGACTTTATTATAATGCTCCCAATTTGGTGCACCTAGCTTTTCATAAAAGGCATAACCTGCATTAGCTACAAAAATATCTATCCCGCCCAAATGCTCAAGCGCATATTCAAACACTTTATCCACTCCGTCAGGACTGGCAACATCCATATCAAGTCTAAGAAAATTAGGATGGGATATATCGTTTTTTGCCATATTTCTTGCCACGCCCAGCACCTTGCAGCCCTCAGCAAGCAAACACTTGGCAAGCTCATAGCCAATACCGCAAGAAGCTCCTGTTACTACCGCTTTTTTGCCGCTCAGATCCATTTGTCTACTCCTGTTTTTTTCTTTATTTTAAGCTATTGATAAGCAATTGTCAATATAAGTTTCTTTGGCAATGTTAAGGATTAAACACGCTCAATTTGCAGTCTAATATTGCTTTTTGCATTTAATAATGTTATTATAAAAATAATTAAAAAGGACAAGCAATGGAAAAAATAGAAAAAAATGAAAAGCTGAAAAAGCTGATGGAAGATTATAAAATAAAAAAAGACCGTATAAATATAATAATTTTTTCAATTGTATCTTTAATAGCCATTGTATCGGTCGCAATAAGCCGTCATACCAATTCCGGATTAGCGATTCTTGTTATAGGCGGAGCAGTCTTGATTGCCCTAATGCTTGTAAGTATATTAATATGGTTTTCAAAAAAAGGTATATTATATGCTTCTGAAATACTTTTTTTAGTCAATAGTATTTTTGGGCTGGTAAGCAATAAGGATAAAGAAGAAGCAATAGAGCTTTATACCGAATGGAAAGATAAATATGCATCTGTTTATACCCTTTTTAAGGATATTAATATTTTAAGGTCGGGCACAATAATTTTGCTGGCTCGGCAAATCTCGCAAATGTTGCAAGAGCTATCCGATGGGCTAAGGCCGGAGAGCACGGAATATCAAGAGCTTTATAAGACCACTCAAAAAAAGCTGGCACTTATACATAAAAGCAAAACAAGCTGCGAGCAGTTGGACTCCTTATATCAAAAAAGCTGCAGTTTACTAGAAAAAGCTAGTTATATCTTAGAATAAGGACAAATATGGAAAACAAGAAAAGGCTTAAAGAAATTAAGGCAAAAATTAAAAAAATTGTAGATATCAATAAAATTTTAATTTTTGGGATAATAGTACTTGGGGGCACGGCTCATGTTGTGGAAAGTGCTATAAAGAATTTGACAACTCCTTCTTTTGAACTTGCAACAGGAATAGTTCTTTTGGCATTAGTAATTATTCTGATTATATTTAACTATAAAATAGAAACGAGATATTTGATGGAAGCGGCTATTTTACAAGATAAG
>CAYSNP010000025.1:0-24836 GCA_964432485.1 uncultured Christensenellaceae bacterium
CAAGAAAACTAGTCTTATTACGCAATTATTTACTTTTTTTTTCCTAAAATTATTTTTTTCAAAAAATATTATTAAAGAATGTTATAATTTTATTACCAATAAATAAAGGAGAATAACTATGAAAAAATGTTTAATTTTGATATTTATCTGTATAGCAATGACTTTAGGGTTGGCCGCCTGCTCAGAGGCACCCCCTCCTGAAGATAACAATCCCCCTGCCAATCCAAACCTGCGGAGTATAGGTTTTAATTTAAACGGTTTTTTCGGCTCACCGGAGCTGCCAATTCAATATAAAGAAATAGGAGAAAAAGTGTCCGAGCCTCAAGCGCCCGAGAGAATGGGATATTCTTTTGAAGGATGGTATACTAACGCTGCAGGCGGAGAGCAATGGGATTTTGATACGCCGATTGCTGACTATATGACTCTTTGGGCAAGGTGGGCATTATTGGAGTTTACCGTTACCTTTGACCTTGCTCAAGGCGAAGGGGAAACGCCCCAAGCGCAAACCGTCAATTATCTCGAATATGTAGAAAAACCCGCTCTCACCCCTGAAAAAGAGGGCTTTGTCTTTGCAGGCTGGTGGAAGGGAGCATCGTCTGAGGAATTGGAGCAGGAATGGAATTTTGCTACCGATATTACGCTGGAAAATATAACTTTATATGTAGGCTGGGCGCAAGAGGGCACTAACAGCGAGTTTAATTATCTTGAGTTGGACAACTGCATAAAAATCACCGGCTACCCTGGCGATGATGAGGAAGAGGAGTCCTTAACTATCCCAAATACAATTGATGATAAGCCTGTTTTAAGCATAGGGGAAAATGCTTTCAGCAACTCTTATAAAAGTTCAATTACATTGCCCGACAGCCTTACCACAATTAATAAAAGGGCTTTTTACAGGTGCATAAACTTAGGAGTAGTCGACATTCCCGACAGCGTTACCAGCATAGGCGAGCACGCTTTTGAAAGCTGCGAATGGGTATATAATGTCAAATTGGGGACAGGAGTTAGGGTGGTAGGCAAAAGAGCGTTTTATGGCTGCAAAAGGGTGGGTTTCACACAGAGTGCCAAGCTGAAGATTCCGTCCAATGTAATAATCATTCAAGACGAGGCCTTTAATGTAGACACCTATGAAAACGATGCGCTTGAATATTTGGAATTCAATTACGGAATAGAGGTTATAGGAGAATCCGCTTTTAGGTATACAAATATATTAAAAATAAAATTCCCCGACAGCCTGCATACAATTGGAGACGAAGCCTTTTATAAATCTCAAAATCTAAGAACAATTGAAATAGGAAAAGGTATAAAATCTATAGGGAGCGATGCTTTTAAGGAATGCCATACGCACGTTTATGTGGTGATATATGCTAAAGAGCCGCCTGTTTTGGGTTCCTCCACAGCATTTGGGCAGAATACCTCCGCCAGAACAGGCTTTTTTATCACTATTGAAAATTCAAGCTCGCTCAGCGCATATAAGACTGCGCCGAATTGGAGTTCTTACGCCTCCGTTATGATAGGCGTTATAGTGGGAGATAAATTGTAATTATAAGATATATGCAGGTTATGCTTTAATCAACTTTTACATTGCTTCTATTTCGTCTTCTGCAGTCATAATACCTATAAGCATAGGGATGCGGGATTTTTCGTTTCGAGGCTCAACCTTGCTTAAATCAAGCGCATAGGTATTATTGGAGATATTATTGTTAAAGAAATATAGGTAGCTTCCTATCACTTCGGGGTCTAGCCAAGTGCTGGATACACTTGAGTCATATAAGAGCATTGCTGTGCCCAAGTTTAAGGAGTACGCCCCGCTTTCGTCTATATCAAACAATTTAATTTTATAAAACTTATTATCTTTAAAATAAGTTGTTACCAAACTGTTATCAATTGCTTCAAAATCATAAAAAGTAGGTAAAAAGCTCATAACTTCTTGCCTAACGCTTACCGTTTTATCAGAAAGGGTCAACAATTCTATCTTATCAGTTTTGCTGGCTAAAATATATTTGTTTGTAAGAAACCTTAGCTTGCTATAGTTTGCACCGTTAGAGTAGCGTACTTCGCCCTCTTCATTAAAAGCAAAATCCTCGCTTACCTTAAAATCATAAGAATAAGTGCCCATGGAAATGGTGTTTGCGCCTCTATCCGTCTTGTTATAGATTAGTTTAATGGTGTCATTGCCTACTATTACCGTATCTGTTATGGTGAGCATATATCCATCAGGATGCAATAGCTTGTCTGCACTATAGCTGCCTTTTTCAATAACCTTTTTATTAACGCTGCCGCTGCCGCTGGCAATATAAACTACATTGGAGTAATCGGTTTCTTTTTCGTTTGCTTTAGTGTAAAATACATAATTCCTTAAAGGATTTACTCCGTCTTGTGCAGTCACAAAGATTTTTGAAGTTATCTTAGATGCCAACAGATTATCGGGAAACTTCTTTTCATTAAGGCTGATGCTATGCAACTCCTTTTCTCCGTCCTCATTGGTTATATCATATACAATATGACCATCCATTACTTTATAGGTTACAGAAAAATCTTTGAATTTCTTAACAATTTCGGTTTTGCTGCCATCTAGGCGGCTTCTTAACAGCCACATTTCGTCAACTTTGGGCTCGCCCTGAGAGTTTTTTTCCGTGGAAGGAGTGGAGTAATAAATATAATCACCCTGAATGGTCAAACCGTTATTTTTCTCTGTAGCAAATACTATTTTAGGTATAATAATCTTTGTTGAGCCCTCAATAATTTTACCTTGCGAATCCAGCTCTAACCGTGCTATTGCGCCTTTTGTAACCTTGCCAAAGCTATTGCTAGCCTCTTGGGCGGACATCCCGTTTACAAAGTAAATATAGTTACCGTATTGTACTGCCAGCCCCCCGTTAGAAGCAATATCCTTTTTTGAAAAATCGCTGCTTATTGGTTTTTGTTTCATATTATTACAGCCTGTGAGCAATGACCCTATAACTATAAGGCATAAAATAAATAAAACTAGTTTTTTCTTCATTACTAACTCCGTTACATATAACTTCTGTAAAACGCCTATGGCTAGTTTCACAAATGAAATTATAAAACATTTTAGCCTAATTTGCAATACTTTTAAGGTTACTTAACAATTTGAGCAAGTAATAACTTGGAATATTTTGCTTATAGGCAATATTGTCTTATATAAATAAGGTTAATATGCCTAGTGCAAGGGTATAAGGCGCAAAGTAATGCAGCTTTGCCTTTTTTATTATTTCCTTTAGTACCATAAGCGCAAAGTAACCGCTTGCAAAGGAAGCAAGCACGCCAACTATTATTGGCAATAGGCTGATATTAAAACTGAAATTAGTTAGCTCTCGCCCTTCCACTATTGCGCTGCCTATAATAATGGGTATGCTAATCAAAAAAGAAAACTCCCCTGCTTCTTGCCTGTTTACTCCGCACATTTGAGCTGTTGCAATAGTGCTGCCGCTGCGGGAGAGGCCGGGCAGTACAGCACAACCTTGCGCTATACCTATAAGCAGGGCATTGCGCTTTGAAAGCGCATTATCTTTAGGCGGCAAAAAAGCGGTAATAACTAAAAAAGCGGTAGTAAGGAAGAATCCTAAAGGCAGCAATGCTCCCTCTAATATATCATTGAGAAAGTACCATGCCAATCCCGCCAAAATAGCGGTGGGAATGCTGGCAATCACAATATTTTTTGTTAGCTGGGATAAGGGATGCTTAACAACATACTTGACTTTGTCCCAAAATACTACTATTACTGCTGCCAAAGAGCCTACATGCAGCATTACAGCAAAGAAAAGCGAAACTTCGCCGCTTAATATATGCAGGCGGTTGGCTAAAAACAAATGTCCGCTGCTGCTTATAGGCAGGAACTCACTTAGCCCTTGCAATAAACCTAAAATAAGTGCATCAATCAAACTCATACCTTGCTCCTTGCTTTACATTATTAGTCAGCTGCTATATAATATAACCATAGGAGCGTAACTTTAAGAGGTATTTATGAAATTAGGCGTGGTGGGGCTGCCAAATGTAGGCAAAAGCACCCTTTTTAATGCAATGACCCGTGCAGGCGCAATGTGTGCCAGCTATCCTTTTTGTACTATTGAGCCCAATATAGGGATGGTAGCTCTAAAAGATAAAAGAGTGGATGCACTTGCAAAGTTATACAGCAGCAAGAGGACGGTTTACACTACCTTAGAGTTTGTAGATATAGCAGGCTTAGTTAAAGGAGCTTCGCACGGGGAGGGACTGGGCAATAAGTTTCTTGCAAATATTAGGCAAGTGGATGCAATTGTACATGTGGTAAGGTGCTTTGAAGATTCCAATATTGCTCATATAGCAGACTCCATTGACCCTGTAAGAGATATAGAAATCATAAATACGGAGCTTATACTTGCCGATTTGGATACCCTAAGTCGCAGATTGGCAAAAACTAAAGTTGCCCTTAAAGGCGATAAAAAACATCAGTTTGAAATAGATATTATAGACAAGCTAACCCTATCTTTAGAAAAAGGGATAAGTGCCCGCAACTGCAACTTAACAGAAGAGGAAAAGGAAGTAACAAAGTTCTTTTTCTTGCTTTCAGAAAAAAAAGTTATTTACTGCGCCAATGTTTCGGAATCAGAGGTGCTAGGCAATACTTATAGCAGGCAAGTAGAGGAGTATGCAAGCAGTGACAATAGCGAGTGTGTGGTCGTATCTGCTAAAATAGAGGCGGAACTTGCGGATTTGCCCTTACAGGAGCAGCAAGAATTTCTGCAAGAGTTAGGCCTGGCAGAAAGCGGACTTGACAGGATAGTTTCAGCGGGCTTTAGAGTGCTTTCGTTAGCAACCTTTTTAACAGTAGCGGAAAAGGAGGCAAGAGCTTGGACTATTCCTGTTGGGACTAAGGCGCCGCAAGCGGCAGGCAAGGTGCATACTGACTTCGAAAGGGGCTTTATCAGGGCGGAGGTTATACCTTGGGATGTACTGATAGCATGCGGCTCTTATACTGCCGCTAAAGAAAAAGGTAAGGTTAGGAGCGAAGGCAAAGATTATATAGTTAAGGAAGGCGATGTGGCCATTTTTAAATTCAATGTTTAATACCTTTGAAGTATTTTTTGGTAAATTTTCCTTAACTATACAAAAATTAGCAATAAAATATGCCTTCCTTTAGTATTATTAGAAAATTTATTTAAAAAGGTACTTGAATTTTATAAAGGTTGCGCTTATAATAGTATATAACTATCTATCTTTATTTAAGGATAAGTTAATTAGAGTAGGAGCATAAGCAATGGCAAGCAGAAAAAGACAAGATCAAAATATGGAGCCCGCCTCCTTATGGAATGAAAGGAATGATGCTCATTTGCTTTCTATCATAGAAGAGAAGCTAATTTCCATAAAAAGAGAAATTAGGGATTGTAGGCGCCCTTCGGAAAGGAATCGTCTTAAAGCCAAACGAGCTGAGTATCGTGATATTTATACAAAGATTAAAAGAGGCGATTATTGCGGCAATATTATCCTCAATCAATTCCTAGATGCTCAAGAGGCAAGCAAACTTGCACGAATGCGCCAAGAAGAAATGCGGGCACAACTTGAAAAAGAGTTGGAGAAGGGCAAAAAAGAGAAAAAGCAATCCAGAGAAGAAGCTCGCAGAGAAAAGTTTCAGGAAAAGCAAGCCAAGATAGCAAAGCGTGACGCTAAGTTCGAAGCAAAATATGGACAAGATGCTAAAAAGAGCAAAAAGGAAGCAGCTGCTGAAGAAGTCTCAGAAGTTAAAACTGCTAAAGTCAGCAGATATGTAGATGCCTTTAGCGAAGTAAACTTTGATTATCAAGGCTATTTTCGCAAGACTCGCTATTATGGGATATTGTTACCGTTTATTTCGTTGATTTTGCTGATAGCAATTATTGGCATCTTTTTATCAGGCGTATTTGTTCCCGCTAAAAACTTAGAATCTATAGAATACACCACAGGGTTGCATTTGGGCAATATTTTGACTTTTAAACTAGGGCCTGATGAGCTGGATTATCGTGTGCCTAATGATGGCAATTGGCCTACAGGCACTTGGAAGGCAACTAGAGAAAAGCCGCAGCTGCCAATAGGCAAGCTATATGAAGAGGAAAGTTTTGAAGAAGGCCATAGCGTTATGATTACTCCTGAAAAGGTGTATTTATACGAAGATTTAGGTATGACTAGTGTTACAATAACTACTTTAGATGTGCTTAAAGCATTTTTTTATACTCCGCTTATGGCTAAACCCAGGGTAGACTTTATTGAAGACCTTTCGCTTGTAAAGAACAAGACTTGCTGGTATCATATCAAGTTTATGCGAGATAGTGACAGGATAGAAGCTATCACTATTCAGCGTCAGGCTGACGGCACTTATGATGCCTCTACAATTTTAAGATGGCTGGCAACTTATGGCACTATCTTTTGTCTAATGGCAGCAATACTGTTCTTCTTGATTTGCTTTATACAGACGATTGTAAGATTTTTTACCTATACATCCCGCAAGCTGCATTTAATGACCTTCCTTGCATTGCTCTTTTCTACCTTAACGGTGATGCTACCCGCATTATTGGTGGTGGACGGGATTAGCTTTAGCGATTGGCCGGAAACCTTTGAGGTGTTAAAGGAAAGTTTCTCCACTTATTTAGTTCTTGACAGCCATACTTTCTTAGGCAGCGTAGGTACAATAAATGTAGGGCTATTTCCGCTTATATCCTTAGGTTTGCTGCTGGGTATGCTTATCTTGCCGATACTATTTAGAAATAGATTGCGCCTAAAGCCCAGCTATGTGCCTAAAGGCAACAAGCCGCATACCTTTTTAAAGAAAGAAACTCCTACCGAAATAGGCTCAATGATACCCGCTCCCCAAAAGCCTAAAAGTAGTGGTATGGCTCCAATACAATTAAATCCTGCATTGCTGGGCGGGCTAATGCCTGCAGGAGCAGCTGCCCCTGCCCCTGCCGCGCCACCTACTGCGCAAGGCGGCAAAGCATTGTCTAAAAAGGATATAAAGAAAGCACAAGCTAAAATGAGCAAAGGCAAATAAGCATATTAGCCTTGCAAAGTAACAAAATAATTATAGTGCCGCTTGCTTTTGCAAGCGGCATTTAATTGCCAATCTTAAAAGATTATTATATAATTGAATAAAATTATCTCTTAAAAGTCACACTCATTGGCACTTGTAACATAAAAAAGGATAGTATGTTTGAAATAATTAAGAAAGATTTAGATGCCGCCCTGCGCAAAGACCCGGCTGCTACCGGCAAATGGCAAGTTTTCTTTACTTATAGCGGCTTTAGAGCAATCTTGCGTTATAGGATTGCGCATTGGCTTTACAATAAGGGCTGCAAGCGGATTGCTAACTATATTAGTATGAGGGCACGCAACCGTTTTGCTATAGATATTCATCCTGCCGCTCAAATTAGCGAAGGTTTTTTTATTGACCACGGAGTGGGCGTAGTAATAGGCGAAACTACTATTATAGGTAAGGATTGTATGCTTTTTCAAGGGGTAACTTTAGGCGGTACAGGTAAAGATACTGGCAAAAGGCATCCCACATTAGGCGACCATGTAATGGTTAGCGCAGGCGCAACGATACTGGGACCTGTAACTGTTGGCGACGGGTGCAAAATAGGCGCAAGCAGCGTAGTGCTTATGGATGTGCCCCCTCATTGTACAGTTGTGGGCGTGCCCGGACGCATAGTGCGCATTAAAGGCGAGAAACCCCAAGAGCTTGACCACCAATTGCCCGACCCGATATTAGAAGAGCTAAGGCGTCTTAATAAAAGGATATCTTCTCTTGAGGACAAGTTAAAAATACACACCTGCAAGTATTCTATTGCCAATCAGGTAAACGGAATGCCTATTTTAACTTCTGAAGAAATAGAAGAAAGTATGCAAGACAAAGAAGAGTAAGGTTATCTAGTCAATAGCCCTGCATCTAACACATATTGACTGCCCGTGATATAACGGGCTTTTTTACTTGCCAAAAACAGCACCGACGCTGCTACATCTTCGGGCTCAATCCAAGGCACATCCATTAGGTTTCCTGCAGATGCAACCGCTATTTCTTCAGGAGTTTTGCCTTCTAAAAAAGCCAGCCCGTCATTCATAGGAGTATTGACCGCTGTTGGATGGATGCTTATCACCCTTATATTATAAGGCGCAAGCTCTATTGCCAAAGATTTGGTAAGCCCCACCATGCCCCATTTAGATGCGGCATAATGGGCCAGCCTTTTCATGCCCCTTAGCCCGCCAACCGAGCTATTGTTTATAATAACTCCGCTCTTTGCTTTTTGCATATAAGGTATAATATATTTTGCGGCAAGCCAAGCCCCTTTTAAGTTAATATCTATCATATTGTCCCATTCTTGTTCTGTAAGCTCATGAGCAAAACCATAAGCGCAAATGCCTGCATTGTTAAATAAAGCATCAATACTGCCAAACCTTGCTGCGCCCTCTGTAACCGCCGTTTCTACATCGGCGGCATTGCGAATATCTCCGCAAAAAGTAGCAACCTTTGCGCCTAAGGCTTCTATTTCTTTGCCAAGTGCCGCCAAATCAGCTAAGCAAGTATTGTTATAAGCAGGGTAAGCTAGCCTTTGACCTAAATCAAAAGCAATGATATTTGCCCCTTCTTTAGCAAAAGCAAGCGCTACCGCTCTGCCTTGCCCTTTTGCCGCTCCGGTGATAAAGACAGTTTTATTTAAGAATTCTCCCATTGCTATCTCCTTGTATAACTTTGCAGGTATGTATCTAAAGGCACTTCAAGTGCATTATTTATAAGGTTTGTGGCTATCATCATACCGCCAAAAGCGGTCAACAACACAATTTGTTCTTCGCTAAATTCTCTTTTTAATTGAGCAAAAAGCGCATTTGGCACTTTTTGAGAGGTGCTTACAAGTGCGTAACCATATTCTATTAACAGCTTATCCCTGTATGAAAGAACGGGATTGTCAGGATTCTGTCCGTTATCTATTAGAATTTTTCTAAAAAAGGTAGAGCAAATCAAGCAATTGTTGCGTGACGAAATAGCATGACAAAAGATATTTACCCCAAAATCGCCCAAAAACTTAGCGGCTTCATCTCTTAGCGGATACCATTCCATTAGCACCTTAAAGGATAAGGGCGAGTGGAGCAAGGTCTTTTTCATATTGGTAATTCTGCCATGCGCAGTAATTTGTCCGTTATAAAGCTGCTTTTGTTGGGTGTTGCAATCAGCATATTCTACCATTTTTATTCTTTGCATTATACCTTCTCCCATTTTTTATAAACTAATTATAGCATGAATTAGATTTACAGACAATTTTTTTGCTTAAATTGGTAAGGCTTTGCGCTGTTTAATCTATTTATGTATAAATATTCATATAATATAACTAATTATGTATATTTAGTTGCTTTTATAAGAGCGTATATGTATAATATAAGCCAAAAGAGGTGGATAATGTATAAAGCTGCAATAATTGGCGCTAACGGTTATACGGGGTTAGAACTTGCAACCATTTTGGCAAGACATAAAGATATCAGTATAAAGTATATGGTATCCAGATCTATGGCAGGGCGCAAGGTAACGGATTTATATCCCACACTTACGCCTTTGCAGGATAGATTTTTTGATGCTAACAACCCTTTGCAGATTGCAAAGGAGGCCGATATAGTTTTTTTATGCTTGCCGCATACTCAAGCATTCGAAAGCGCAGAGCTTTATATTAAGGCAGGGGTAAAGGTGGTGGATTTATCCGCTGATTTTAGATATGATAATGTGACTACTTACGAGCAATGGTACAAGACCCCGCATGCAAATGCTCAACTTAATACAAAGGCGGTATACGGGCTGCCCGAGCTTTTCGGCAAAGAAATAGCGTCTGCTGCTTTGGTGGCCAACCCGGGCTGTTATACTACAAGCGCTATCTTGCCCCTATACCCTTTGCTTGCAAAAAAATTAATTGATACTGACAATATTGTTATAGATGCCAAGAGCGGAGTGTCCGGCGCAGGCAGAAAAATAGCGGAGGAATATTTGTTTACTGAGCTTGCAGGCAACTTTAAGGCATACTCCCTAGGCACTCATCGCCATACTTCCGAAATAGAAGAAAAGCTGACAATAGCGGCAGGCAAGCAAGTAATAGTCAGCTTTTCGCCGCACTTGCTACCCATAACTAGGGGTATCCTTTCTACCATATACGGTAGCCTAAACAGCGGTGTTTGTGCTAAAGATATACAAGATGCCCTTTTAGAATATTATGCTGACAAGCCATTTGTAAAAGTAGAGGAAGGGCTGCCCGACATTAAGAGTGTAGCAGGTAGCAATATATGCAGGATAGGTTATAGCATAGATAAGCGCACCAATAAAGTGGTGCTGGTTAGCGTGCTGGACAACTTAATAAAAGGCGCAAGCGGTCAAGCGGTACAAAACGCCAATATAATGCTGGGGCTTGCGGAGCAGACAGGGTTAGAGTTTTTAGGAAGGTATTTATAATGAATAATTTAATAGAAAAAGCAAATATTTTAGCAGAAGCATTACCGTATATAAACAAACTTGCAGACAAAACAGTAGTAATTAAGTATGGCGGAAATGTAATGGATTCAGCTACAGCGCAAACTATCCTAGAGGATATTGCACTACTGAAAATTGTAGGCGTCAACCCTGTAGTGGTGCATGGCGGCGGTCCTGCTATTAACGAAATGCTTGCTAAGCTAAATATTAAATCAAAGTTCCATAACGGACTGCGCATAACAGATAAAGCCACAATAGAAATTGTCGAAATGGTACTGTCAGGCAAAATCAATAAGAGCATTACTGCAAAAATCAATGCGTTAGGCGTTAAGGCAATAGGTATTTGTGGCAAAGACGGTAACTTAATAGAAGCAGAAAAGGCAAAAGTAGAAGATGGTGTAGATTTAGGCTATGTGGGAGTAATTAAAAAGATAAACACAAAGCTAATAGATTTGCTAATTAAAGACGAATATATTCCTGTTATAGCTTCTCTTGGGGTGGGCGCGGATGGAGAAAGCCTAAATATCAATGCGGATACCGTAGCAAGCGAGGTTGCCAAAGCCCTAAAAGCCGAAAAGTTAATTTATCTTACTGCTATAGACGGGGTTTATAAGACCGAACAAGGCAAGCAAGTGCTGCTCCATTTTGCTACACCTTCCCAATTAAGGCAACTTATCAAACAAGGCATTATTACCGACGGTATGATACCCAAGGTGCACTCTTGTATTGATGGGGTAGAAAACGGGGTAAAGAATGTTCATATTATCAATGGCGGTATGCCTCACCCCGTTATGTTAGAGATTTTTACTGATTCGGGCATAGGTACTATGGTGGAGCAAGATGAGAATAATTAAAGCGGAAGAAAAGCATGCACAGGAATTGCTTGAAGTAACAAAAAGCGCATTTCTGGACTACAAGAGCGAGCTTTTGCCGACAATTGAAGTAAAAGCATTGCAAGAAAAGCTAGAGGATGTGCTACACGATATAAAGCATAATGAAGTATATGTCGCTCTTTCTAACCGAAAGATTATTGGCGGCATCAGAGTAAAAAGGCTTTCTGCTGAACTTGCATATATTTATCGTTTTGCAGTAGATAAAGACAGCTCAGGGCAGGGCGTAGGCAGCGGACTGCTTGGCCATGCAATAGAGGAGTGTATAGAGTGCGGATATAACGCTATAGCCTTGCATACCAATACCAAATATTTTAAGTTGGCCAAGTATTATTACGGTAAAGACTTTTTTGTGCATTCTACCGCAACGGATAAAGGATATATTCGGGCACTTTTTATAAAAGAATTAAACGCTCTCCCTTACGATATAACTCCCGCTACATTAATTTAGCAGATTGATTGAAAAGCCTGCTCTTTTTGTGGTATATTGGCTTTATGGAGGTAAGGTATGTATTTTGCTACAATTGTAAAAGACGGTCAAAACTGCCCTATAGCGGTAAGTGCTGACAAGGAGCGCTATTGTTCTCTTATAGATTTATTTGGCTGTAACAGTTTATTGGAGTTTATACGCTCTTATTCCGAAAATCAATTACACCTTATCAGCCAACATTTGCAAGCAGGCTTGCCTTTTTCGCTTCAAGACTATACTTTTGCCGCACCTATCCCCTATCCTCCACGCAATGCTTTTTGTTTGGGTAAGAATTACAGAGACCATTTGGAAGAAATCCCAATGCTGGCAGGTGCGCAAGACGGAATAATCACTCATCCCATTCATTTTACCAAGCTGGCGTATCCCGCATTAGGTAATTTAGCCGCAGTCAGCAGATATGCCAAATATAGCGGCAAGCTAGATTACGAAACCGAACTTACCGTAGTTATTGCAAAGCAAGGGCGGGACATTGCGCAAGAGCAAGCGGCAGATTATATCTTTGGTTACACTATTTGCAATGATTGGTCTATGCGCAACTTTCAAGCTCAACATAGCCAATGGTTTAAGGGAAAATCTTTTGACGGACATTTAACAATGGGCCCTTATATAGCGCATAAAAGTATTATAGACTATCCGCCAAAGCTAAACTTACAAACTATTGTCAATGGAGAAGTAAGGCAATCATCTAACACCGCTAACTTGATTTTTAGTATTGATTATATAATCAGCGACCTTTCTAAGGGGATTACTCTTTATCCCGGAGATATTATTTTAACAGGCACTTGTAAAGGGGTAGGCTTAGGCTCTACCCCTCCAAAATACCTTAACACAGGCGACAAGGTGACAAGTAAAATAGAAAAAATAGGGCAGCTAACTAGCTTTATTGTCGATTAGCCTTAAACAATTAGCTGTCCGCCATCCTCTACAACTAACAATATACCTTCGCCCTTTAGGGTGTTTGCATTGACATAAATATAATATGTTTTGTCTTCATATTTGCCAATAAACTCATATACCAATTTTTCTGTGTTCCATTCGGTAGGGATAAATGCCAATCGCTCATTGGTAACATTTACTTTTGAGCTGACTTTTTCTCGCGCTTGTGCAAGAGTCTTTTCGGGGGTGTAGCTTCTCTCCTTATGGCAATAGATATAGTCTTTAGCTTCCAGCCCTATAACCTCGCCGCTGCTTGCCTCTACTTTAACCTTAATTTGGTCGCAATATACTATTACATCATCTTTTTGGTAGGCAAAATTGATATAAATTGTAGAATTGTTATTATTCACCCATACAGGCGTCATATCAGGATAACCTGCATCCGTTACAAACTGTTGTGCAATATCTATACATTCATCTTCCTCATAATTTACAGCATTAACTTCTTTATAAGCATTATAAAGCACTAACCAGCCTCCCTTTTTGCTTATATATGCGGTGGCAGGCTTGCCTTCTATATTAAAGCTAAAGATATAAGAGGGTATATTGCCTCCTGCTTCTCCTGAATGTTTTAGGTTAGTGATTTCTTTTTCGCTAAAGTAATTGCTTATCTTACTTTGAGCGTCTTGTGCGCTTATTTCGGCAAGTCCTTGTATGGCAATTGCATCTCTATCGGACAGCCCGTCGCTAAAAGGCCCGTCATAAATCAATCCTGGATGTTCAGCAGTAGAAGTATTGATTTTTGCCACAGCCGCCGATAAAAAGTTAAGGTCTTTATTAAACTTGCCCATAAGTTTATTGCCTTGTTCAATTTCGCCTTGTACTTGGTACATTGCCTCTTGCATTGCGGATATTACTTCATGGCTTTTTGCAAGATTTTGCGCTTCCTCATTGCTGATTCCTACGCTGCCTTCATCTATCTTTACGGAAAGATAGTAGCAATAATCGCCTAACTGATTAATAAACTTTATGATACTGTCAATAGATTCGTCCCTAAGAGCAAGTTGAGAGAAGTTGGATTCCGCCACAGAAGTATCCTTCCAAATATCTTTTAGCAATGCCTGCTGTTCCTCTTTATTTACAGCTATTTGCAGTTTGGCAAGACTGATATCCAGGTCGCCTACTGCATTAAGCGCATTGTAATAAGATTTCTCGTATAGCGATTCCAACTGATTTTTATAACGATTATGTCTATAAGCGGCAAAACCTAGCGCTATGCTTAGCCCAACTACCAAAACAGCGGCAGTAATATAAAAAGCCCATTTTTTCTTTTCCATATTAATATTTATTCCTCCAATGTCAATGTGCCATTATAGGCACAAACTTGTTGATAACGGTGCAGATGCAAGCAAGACGAGGCGAGCGAGGCAATCATGCGGGAGTGTATCCCAATATACATGACCTAGGAAAATGTAGCCTAACAATGTATTGCGATGTATATGCACCGTTAGTTTTTCTTAGACGCAAAAGACATGCAGCCCAATGGTCAGCCTTACTTCTTTAGAGCGTATCCAAGCATTAGTTGCAGTTGCAGGGTTGTAATAAAAAAGGCAACCGTAAGTAGGGTCCCAACCATTGAGCGCATCTTGAGCCGCTCTGATAGAAGTAGCATCAGGCGCAAGGTTGATTTGCCCGTCAGCAACGCAAGTAAAAGCATAAGGCTGGTAAATTACGCCGCTAATCGAATTGGGAAACTGGCTGTCCTTTACTCTGTTAAGCACTACTGCCGCTACTGCAACTTGCCCTGTATACGGTTCGCCTCGGGCTTCCGCATGCACACAGCGTGCCAAAAGGTTAAGATTGGCGCTGTTAGTGCCGCTGTTGTGCAGCGGCACACCTATAGCCGCTGCAGTTTGCGGCCCTACTATACCGTCTACAGCCAGCCCGTGCTTTCTTTGAAAGTAGCGCACCCCCGCTTCGGTCAACGGTCCGAATATACCGTCCACACCACCTGTATAATATCCCCAAGCCTTTAGCCGCCTTTGAATTTCTTTTACGGTGCTGCCCGTACTCCCTTGCCTAATCAGTTGCGCTTCCGCTACTCGCTTATTGTCAAAATTTGCAAATAATAATATGCTAACTGCTACTAGCACAAAAACCAGGGTATAGGCAAGCACTTTTTGTATGATGTCTTTTCTCATAAGCCATGCTTCTCCTTATAGCTTTCTATAATTTCTAATATTTTGGACTTATAAATCACTTCTCCATCTCCTTCGGGCACAAAACATAGGGGCGGATATGCAACACACCACCAATTGTCGCCCTTGCCCTCCCCTAAGCTGATTATTAGGGCGTCATACTCCCCGCTTTCAAATATCAGCTCCCCGTATTTGCGTGCAGGAAACTCCTCTTTGGATAAATAGCAATTGGCAGTATATTCTATATTGTTTTGCGCTAAATACTCATTGCTCAACTTAGTAAGGTTATTAAGCTCTTTTTTCAGCAAGGTTTTAGCTTGCTTTTTATTTTGCGCACTGCTTAAAATCGGCGTAAGATGCGCCATTACCTCATCCCTTAGCGCCAATTTTATACTTTGGTCATATTGCGAATTGCTTGCCGCCCTAATATGTATCCTAATGCAGTCCGCTTTCGCACTTTTTTCATTGCAGATAATTGCGCCTGTTGCAATTGCTGCGCACACCAATAAAGCTAAGATTCTACCTTTCATAGCCGCTCCTTACTTTTATTAAATTATGTCCTTAATTTTTTGCTCTATACAAAGGGTAAAGAGTTTTTTTACAGGCAAAAAAGATATAAAAAAACCGCCTATTTGGCGGTTAAATACGGTGACTTTATTTAATAAAGCGGTGCTGGCGCATGCCCTGGATTGCTTCGTCGCCTATGCTCCTCGCAATGACTTTGCTATTCCGTCATTGCGAACGTGAGTGAAGCAATCCAGACCCCAGAGCCCTGCCCCTTGTTTGCAGAGCCTTGCTCCTTGTTCTGTTTTGTTATGGTAAAACAGTGCAAGGTACGCACCAATAACAAGCTATATTGTTCTTACTTGAATTGACTGGTATATAAGTCGTAATAATGCCCTTTATTCTCAAGCAACTCTTTATGATTGCCATATTCTGTAATACTTCCGTTATCCATTACTATTATAGAAGAGGCATTGCGAATGGTAGAGAGTCTATGCGCTATTACAAAATTAGTTTTGCCTTTCATTAGCTGCGCCATAGCAGTTTGGATATAGCTTTCGGTCATAGTGTCCACAGAGCTGGTTGCCTCGTCCAATATCAAGATTTTTGGGTTTTTAAGTATAGCTCTGGCTATGGTCAGCAGCTGTTTTTGCCCTTGGCTGATAGTAGTGACTTCCTCGCCTAATACAGTATCATATCCGTCTTTTAGCGTCCTGATAAAATGGTTTGCATAGGCATTCCTGCCGGCCGCTTCAATTTCTTGCCTGCTTGCGTCGGGGTTGCCATAGGCAATATTTTCTGCAATTGTGCCCCCTTCCAGCCAGGTATCTTGCAGCACCATACCAAACAATGAGCGTAAATCTTTTTTGGTAAATTGTCGAATATCTACCCCGTCAATTTCTATACTGCCTTCCTCAATTTCATAAAAGCGCAGCAAAAGGTTGACCAGCGTAGTTTTGCCCGCTCCAGTATGCCCTACAATAGCTACCGTATCCCCAATATTTACGCTTAGATTAAAGTCTTTTATCAGCTCTTTATCAGGAGTGTAAGAAAAGTTTACCCCCCTAAACTCCACCCTGCCTTTAATGCTTGCCACGCTTGCGGGCTGCTCAATATCGGCAGGTTCGCTTTCCTCATCCAGCACTTCAAAGATGCGTTCCGCCGCCGCTATTGTAGATTGAATAGTATTGGCAATATTGGCAGTTTGCATAATGGGTTGCCCCAGCTGATTGGAGTACTGCAAAAAGGCATGAATATCCCCTAAAAGCAAAGGATTGACAGCTCCTGCTAAGATGCCGCCTACCATACATATCCCCACATAAGAAATATTGCTGATAAAGCGTAGCAACGGCATAATTAAACCCGATAAAAAATGCGCTCCCTTACTGGCTTCATTAAGTTGATTATTGGTGATAGAAAACTGTTCCAGGCTATCTTCTTCTTTATTGTATAAGCGCACTATTTTTGAGGAGGCAAAGATTTCTTCAATATATCCGTTCAGCTCTCCCAGCTTATTTTGCTGCGCTTGAAACTTAGTTTGACTGCGACGGGCTATAACCATTGTAACTACTCCGTATAAAGGTAAGGTTAGCAAGATGATAGCAGTTAGCCACAAACTAATTGTAAACATCATAATAATAATGCCTACCATAGAAATCAGTCCGGTTATAGATTGGATAAGGCTTTGCTGCAAGCTGGACGCTATAGTTTCGGCATCATTGGTAAGTCGGGAAAGGATATTGCCCGTACTGTTTTTATCATAATAGCTGACAGGCAGCCCTGCCAGTTTTTCTCGCAACTGCTCACGCATACGGTAAACTATTCGCTGGGACATAGAAGCGGAAATAAAGAATGCAACAAAGCTAAATAAGGCGCTTGCCAAATACAGTCCCATTACGGAATAAATTATCTTAAAAATATACTCTTTGTCTATTGCGCCTCGCATAATGCCCAACTGCAGGGCATTGGTAGCTTTTGCAAGCACTTTAGGCGTGAGTACCATAATTACAGTAGATGCTATGGCAACTGCAAACACTATAATAAGTGCGGGCAATTGAGGCTTTAGGTAAGAAAGGAGGCGTTTTAGAGTGCCTTTGAAGTCTTTAGCTTTAGCGCCTGCCATGCCCATATGCATAGGCCCGCCGCCAAATCCTCCTCTAGGGCCAGGTCGACGCATTTTGGTTTGCTGTGCAGGTTCAGCCATTGTACGCCTCCTTTATGCCCAGCTCTTCTTCGCTCATTTGCGAAAGAGCAAGGGCGCGGTAATCAGGACACTTGGCAAGCAATTGCTTATGAGTGCCTTGTCCTACCATTTTGCCTTCATGTAACATAATGATATTGTCAGCATTTAAGATAGTGCCTATCCTTTGAGCTACAATAATTTGCGTTGTCCCTTTTAGCTGTTTGTTAAGTGCAGCACGCAAGCGGGCGTCCGTAGCAAAATCCAATGCGGAAAAACTGTCGTCAAAGACCAATATCGGTGCATGCCTTGCTACCGCTCGGGCTATTGCCAACCTTTGTTTTTGTCCGCCGGAAAAGTTAGCTCCGTCTTGTTCTACTATGCTGTTGTATCCGTTTTCTTTTTCTAAAATAAACTTTTCCGCTTGCGCTATTTGCGCGCTATTTATCATATTTTCATCGCTTTGGTCAAGTGCGCCAAATAGGATATTGCTCCTGATTGTGCCGCTGATAAGGCTGGCGTTTTGCGGTGCAAATCCTATAAGACGACGCAGCGAGGCAGTATCCAACTCTTGCACATTTACTCCGCCAATTCGCACCTGCCCTTCGCTGGCATCATATATCCGTGGCAACAAGCTGACAAGCGTGCTTTTTCCGCTGCCGGTAGAGCCGACTATAGCGGTAACAGAGCCTTTAGGGCAAACAAAACTAACTTGCGAAAGCGCAGGATGCTCCGCTTTCTCAAAGGTATAGCTTACATTGTCAAACTCCACAGTCCCTTCGGGCACTCCTTTGTGTTTGCCTTTAGCTACCAAGGTTGGCTCATCGAGCACTTCATTTATTCTGCCTGCAGACACTACTGCACGAGGCAGGATAATAAAAATCATAGCTACCGTAATTAAGCTAAACATCATTTGCATTACATATTGAGTAATTGCCATCATATCTGCTATTTTATTGAAATCCATAACTCCTTGAGCAAGCAATTTATCAATATCAATAACAGACATAATCAGTATGGCTAATGTGGTAAATGACATAAAAATAGTCATAAAAGGCATTAAAAAGGACATTATGCGCGCTTGTCTTATAGCTATATCAGTAAGCTCTTTATTAGCTTTACTGAATTTCTTGTTTTCTCTTTCTTCCGCTCCGTACGCTCTGATTACTCTTACTCCGGTTATGCCTTCTCGGGCAACCAAGGTAAGACGGTCAATTTTTTTCTGCATTATCTTAAATAGCGGAATAATTAATTTAGACGCTCCCCAAATCAGCAGCACCACAACAGGTACTCCCGCTAAGATAAGCAAAGTCATCCTTGCATCTCTGGCAAGCGATAAAAAGAATGCGCCAAAAAACATTATGGGCGACATTAACATCATACGCAAACCTTGGATTAGTACCATTTGTATTTGCGTAACATCGTTGGTAGAGCGTGTAATTAGGCTGGAAGTAGAAAACTTATCCTCTTGCACTTGCGAAAAAGCAAGCACTTTGCTAAATAAAAGAGAGCGAATATCTCTGCCGAAGCTATTGCCCAGCCTGCTTGAGAAAAAAGCAACTCCCACAGCGCAAAGCACACCCGATAGTGAAAAAGCCAACATTTGTAGCCCGTATTTCAAAATAATTTGCGTATTGCTTACTTGTTTGGTCAGCGTTTCGGGCTTGCCGTCAGCGTCCAGCATTAGCGTACCGGGTTTAGGGTCTGAGGCTTGTTTTCCGTCTACGGTACGCAAAAAGCGGGGCATAGGCATAGAACTGTTATTTAAAGGATTGAAAATTGTTATCGTATTGCCGTCATTATCCATTTCCAAGCCGACAATTATGGCATAATGCTTGCCGCCTGTTTCTTTTGTAACTAATATGCCCGCATCTTTATATGCGAAACAAGGCAAGCGCATATCTTCCATATTGCTAAGATTGCCAGAGCCTTGAGGCAGTTGCGAAAAATCTAATTCGCTCCAATCAATGCTAGTAATATCAAAGCTCGCCGCGCCTATATAAATATCTTGTCCATCAGGAGTTTGCTCATATTGGGGCTCAATCTTAATCCCTTCGCTAACAATCATACTCATTCTGTCAGGTAGTATAAGATTGGTCATAGCGTGACCGGCAACCAGCAGCGTTATTAAAATCAGTACCCATTTATACGGTTTAAGAAGTCTAAATAGTTTTAGCATTTATTTCCTTAATAAAGCAATTATTGTAAAAGCCTCAAAAAACAATATAAACTAAAATAAATACATTGTCAATCTTTTTAGCATATTGTCTTTGTTTGCCTCTGTCCAATTTATCTTTACATTTAGCTATGGATAGTTTATAATAAAAGTTGGCTAATATGTTAATATTTAGTAAGTCAAAGGGTAATTTATGAATAAATATGGATTCCTGCGAACAGGGGCGTGCGCTCCAAAATTAAAAGTTGCTGACATTAAATATAATTCGGCAATGATAGCAGAACAAATAGAAAAGGCGCAAGAGCAAGCTATTAAAGTTCTGGCTTTTCCGGAATTGGCACTTAGCGGCGCTACTTGCGGCGACTTATTTTTTCAAAATGTTCTAATTGAGCAATGCCTTTCAGAGCTGTCCGCAATAGTAAAAGCCAGCGTTGATGCGGATATGACAATTGTTTTAGGCTTGCCGCTAGCTGTTAGCGGCAGACTGTTTAATACTGCATTAGTTATTAATAAAGGCAGAATACTAGGAGCTGTACCAAAAACTTATTTTGGCAATCCTCTTGAGCATAAATGGTTTAGCAGCAGCAAGCAAGCGCAAGATGCGGTAGTGGAGATACTGGGTCAGCAAGTACCTTTTGGCATAGATTTGTTATTTACTTGCGGCAAGCTGGCCTTTGGAGTAGAACTAGGGGCAGATCTTGACGCACTTTACCCGCCTGGCAATAGCTATTTGGCGGCAGGAGCTAACCTTATTGTCAATATAGCCGCCGGCAGCGACAGCTTGGCAAAACGGGCAGAAAGGCGCAAACAAGCAGCTTGCCAATCGCAAAAAGGATGCTGCGGCTATATATATGCCGGGGCGGGAGTAGGCGAAAGCAGTTCTGACTTATTGTTTTCCGGCGATTTAATTATTGCAGAAAGCGGAGAGCTGCTGCAAGATTTTCCCTCTCCTTCTTTTGATAACAAGCTAGCCTGTTGCGATATAGATATTGAGCGGCTAAATGCGCAAAAACTGCATGTTCACAGCAAAATAGAGCCTGCTTGGCAGATTCGTAAGATAGAATGCGAACTGCAGAATCATAGCAACAATATCTTACGCAAGTATAGCAAGACACCTTTTGTTCCTGAAAAGGATACTTATGATACCGATTGTAAGGCTATCCTTGATATGCAGGCGCATGGGCTTGCACGCAGGCTTGCGCATTTAGGCAATACTAATATAATAATAGGCGTATCGGGGGGATTGGACAGTACCCTTGCGCTTTTGGTATGCGTTAGGGCTTGCAGCCTTTTAGGGGAAAAAACCGATAAAATAATAGCGGTCACTATGCCGGGGTTTGGCACTAGCAAACGCACTTATCAATCCAGCTTAGAGCTGATTGATGCCATTGGAGCAACCTTTAAAGAGATAAGTATTACAAAAGCGGTTGAATTACACTTTAAGGATATAGGTCACAATCCTCAGGTCAAAGACATTACTTACGAAAATGCGCAAGTTAGAGAGCGTACGCAAATATTAATGGATTTGGCAAACTCCTTAGGGGGTATTGTAGTAGGTACCAGCAATTTGTCCGAAATAGCACTTGGCTGGACCACCTTTGCAGGCGACCAAATGGCTATGTATCAAGTCAGCAGTTGCATTCCTAAGACATTGGTAAAAGAGCTTATTGCTTACTCTGCAAGCAAAGCGGACAGCAGATTAAAAGCAGTTTTGCAACGGATTTTGACAACTCCAATAAGCCCTGAGCTATTGCCGACAGGAGATAAAGGCGAAATTATGCAGAAAACAGAAACTGAACTGGGTAGCTATATACTGCACGACTTTTTCCTATATCACTTTCTTACCTACGGAGCAAATCCTGCCAAGCTAAAAGCTCTTGCCTTGCATACCTTTGCAAAAGAGTATGATGCCAACACTATTAAGGATACGCTTAAAAAGTTTATATCACGCTTTATAGGTAACCAATTTAAGCGTAATAGTATGCCAGACGGTGCAAATATTGGCATTGTCAATTTATCGCCAAGAGGTTATTTTTGCGCTCCTTCTGATGCGGCAAACTCAATTTGGCTGCAAGATTTACAGGAATAAAATTGATATTTTTAACTAGAGGTTTATATGAAAAGTTTATTTAAAGATAAGTTGTCGCAGTTGCACAACTACTATGGCAATTGGGTAAAAGAGGAAATCACTTTGCCTCAAATGACCAACAATCTTTATCCCTACGATAGGATGTTTTCGCCAATTAAGGTCAATTCTCTTACCCTTAAAAACAGATTAGTTATGGCACCTATCGGTAATATTTCTATGTGTGACGAAACCGGGCGTCCCAATCCGCAGTTAATTGCATATTTTACCGAGCGCGCCAAGGGCGGCATAGGGCTGATTACTACGGGGCTGATACCGGTAAGCTATGGGATAGACCCCAGCATTATCGAGCCGGGCGGAATGGTATACTTCCCTCGTATAGACAGGAGCAGAACGGTTTTTGCCGGATGGCGGGAGCTTGCCGCAGGGGTGCATGCGCACGGTGCGCATTTATTTATACAGTTAAGCGCAGGTTTAGGCAGGGTAGGTAATCCTCAATGCTTGCTTAACTCCTTAAAACTGCCCGTTTCCGCTTCTTTTAACCCCAATTACTATATTAGCCAGATTCCTTGCAGACCGTTAACGGACGGAGAATGCGGCAGAATTATCCGCAAGTTAGGACAAGCCGCCGCAGACGCTAAGGCCGCTAATATTGATGGAGTGTATTTGCATGCTCATGAGGGCTATCTTTTTGAGCAAATGGCAAACACCGCTTTTAATAGGCGCAAGCTAGGCAAGTATAAAGACCCTCAACGGTTTGGTATAGAGTCAGTTAAAGAAATACGCAAGCGTGTAGGCGACAAATATCCGATAATGTATCGCATAAACTTATCGCTTGCGCTAAATGCCACTTATGCAGAACGCATGGATACTGTAAAGAGCTTAAAGAAGTTTAAGAATGAAAGAACAATTGAACAAACTTTGGAGTATATGGGCAATTTGGTAAGTGCGGGCGTAGATATGTTTGATGTGGATTTAGGATGCTATGACAATTGGTGGCTGCCTCATCCGCCCAGTTCAATGCCTCCTGCCTGCTTTATAGATATTGCCAAAATTGCCAAAGACTACTTTAGAGAACACAATATCAAGGCCAATACAGGCCTAGAAGTACCAATAGTCGCAGTTGGCAAGTTAGGGTATCCAGATATGGCAGAACAGGCACTCAAAGATAGAAAATGCGATATGGTTATGTTAGGCAGGCCTTTGCTTGCAGACCCCCATTGGGCACAAAAAGCCTATGCGGGCAAATGTGCGGATATTACTCCTTGCATAGGTTGTCAAGAGTCTTGTATCAATGAGTTTGTAGAAGGCGGGCATCCTCAATGCGCTGTCAATCCCCGTTGTTCTTTTGAAAGTATTACTCCCGAAGAAGTCCCCCGTGCGACAGTCGAAAAAAAAGTTGCGGTGATAGGCGCGGGTCCTGCGGGCATTACTGCAGCAGATATACTTATCCAAAGAGGTCACAGCGTAGACCTTTACGAAAAAAATCAAGTTGGCGGCGGTATGTTAATCCCCGGCAGCAAGCCTAAGATTAAGTATGAAATTGCCAACTACTTACTATTTTTGCAAGATAAGCTGGCAAAGTTAAGCAGCAATCCAAAGTTTCAAGCGTTTATGGGCAAAGTTGCCGATATTTCTCTGCTAAAGGATAAGGGTTACGATGCTATTATTATTGCTACGGGCGGAGTGCAAATGCTGCCTGCTATCGAAGGGATAGATAATAAAAATGTGGTGCTTGCCATTAATGTGCTTGACAATCCTGAGATAGCAAGTGCCGCTCAAGATATAGTGGTGATTGGCGGCGGAGTTGTAGGAGCGGAAACAGCTTACTTTTTAGCTTATGAGCTAGGCAAGAATGTTACTGTTATCGAAATGGAAAAGTATATTATGAACGGGTTATGTACCGCCAACAGGGGGCATATAATACATTATCTGGACGATGCAGGTGTGGATATAATCAATATGGCTAAAGTTAAGAAAATTACAGGCAGCAAAGTAATTATTGATAGAAATATTGCTAAAAATGTTCCCAATCCATTGGTGACTTGGGCTCCGATTTTGCCTGAAAATGTGCTTAATCCGTTAGCACCTAAAATTAAGGAAGAACTTGCAGAACAAAGCATTAAAGCTGACTTAGTTATTTTAGCAACAGGGATCAAAAGCAACAATCAGCTATACTATGATTGCGTAAAGGAACATATAGCTCCCGAAGTGCATAATATAGGAGACAGCCTGCGTCCTAAACAGGTTGCAGAAGCTGTAAAAAGTGCGTATAGAAAAGCATTATCAGTCTAAAATTAAAACAACTTGTTTATTTTATCATTAAGCTATTGACAGAAGCTGGAAAATGCTGTAAAATGATTTTAGCTTTAGGGAGATGGAAATGAGCAAAAAACAAACTATTGTTGTTCCGTACGGTATGCATGAAGAAATGATGCGAAGGCATGTTGCTTCTGCAAGGTATTTAGCTAATAAACAATTTTTACCACCTGAGGCAGTCGACAATATACTTAAATACAATCAAATGAACTTTAGAAGGGATTCTACAGATGTTAGACTTCTAAGAAGGATAGAAACAAAGATTTCTGATATCCCTGTAGCAACCACAGAAAGAGATGATGATGATAATATTAAAGGCAAGTACATTCATACCCCTTATATAATTTCAGAACCATATTCAACGGAGCGAGAGATTGTGGACAGAGTTACAAGAGCTGTCCTGAAAGCAGTAGGTTTCACCTTAGCCGGTTGCGCATTGATAATCACTTTACTATGTATTTCAGGGCACATAATTTTCAATTTTTAGAATTGTAATAGTATAACAATAAAGATAATAAGCGGTATTTCTATTGTAATTTGCCGCTTTTTTTTATAAAATAAACAATAAGAATAAAATACTAGAGGGCAATATGGCAGCACAATACGATACTTTGGTAATAGGGCATATCTCATTGGATTACAAT